>NZ_JAGL01000014.1 GCF_000526635.1 Aminobacter sp. J41 | reverse complement strand
TCCTCAGCCAGGCCGACAGCCGCTCGGCATAGGCATCAAGCTTGCTCGGCCGATCCGGCACCTGGAAGCGGGGCTCCACCTCGTCGGATCGCAGGTATTTGCGGATCGTGTTCCGCGACAGTCCCGTGCGCCGTGCAATCTCCCGGATCGAATGTCCATCCCGCAGATGCCAGCGTCGGATAACGCTCAGTAACGCCATGTCTATCACTCCAAAATCCCCTGCGATCAACCAGCAGGGGTGGGTTCAAACATGGGTCACTTCTCAATGGAAAAACCGCCCAATCCCGGGTCAGTTCTCGGCGGAAATCAACAACGGATGATCGCCGAGGGCGTCCCGCGCGACGTCGCCAGCAACCAGACCGTCATCGAGGCGTATCTGGGGCCGGGCATGGCCGCGCGCCTCAAGAGCCAGCAGACGGAGGCCGCATCGTGACCGAGCGCGACACCATCATCGAGGTGAAAGGCCTGCGCGCGGGCTACGGCGCGGTCGAGGTGCTGCGCGGCATCGACCTCACCATCCGGCGCGGCGACATCGTCGCCCTGCTCGGCTCCAACGGCGTCGGCAAGACGACCTTCAACGCCGTGCTGTCCGGCCTCATCAGGCCGTGGGCAGGTACGGTGAAGTTCAATGGCGCCGACGTGACCGGGTGCGATGCCGTTCACATGGTCGATGCGGGGCTCTCGCTGGTGCCGGAGGGCCGGCTGATCTTCCCGAACCTCACGGTGAAGGAAAACCTGATCCTTGGCGCCTACCGCCGCGCTGGTTCTCGCCGCGAGGCCAACATCGACAAGGTCGTTTCCATCTTCCCGCGTCTCAAGGAGCGCTTCGAGCAGAAGGCTGGGACTCTCTCCGGTGGCGAGCAGCAGATGCTGGCGATTGGCCGCGGCATGATGGCCGAGCCTGAGCTTCTGATCCTCGACGAGCCTTCGCTCGGCCTCTCGCCGCTGCTGGTCGAGGAAATGTTCAACCTCATCCGGCGGCTCAACGAGGAAGGCCTGACGATCCTGCTCGTCGAGCAGAACGTTGCCCAGTCGCTGGAGATCGCGACGACCGGCTACGTGCTCGAAAACGGCACCATCAGCCTGTCCGGCCCGGCCGCCGAGTTGATGACCAACCCCGACCTGCAACGCAGCTATCTGGGGATTTGAGAATGCCCATGCCCCCCATGACCCTTGCAGAAAAGATCATCGCCAAAGCGGCGGGGCGCGCGTCCGTCGCGCCCGGCGAGGTTGTGACCACGAAGGTCGATCTCGCGATGATCCACGATTCCGGCGGCCCGCGCCGCGTGGAGCCGATCCTGAAGCGCCTCGGCGTCGGCCTGTTCGACCGCGACAAGGTGGTGCTGATCTCCGACCACTACGTGCCGGGCGACACCGAGGAAGGCGCGGCGATCCTCGCGCTCACCCGCGAGTGGGCGAAGGAGAAAAAGGTCGCCTTCTATGACGGCGAAGGCATCTGCCACGTCGTCCTGCCCGAGCGCGGGCACTTGAAACCCGGCATGCTGGTGGTCGGCGGCGACAGCCATTCGCCCACCGGCGGCGCGTTCGGCGCCTACATGTTCGGCGTCGGCGCAACCGAAATGGCCGGAGTGCTCGCGACCGGCGAGATCTGGCTGCGCGTGCCGGAAACCATCCGCATCGAATGGACGGGCAAGCTCGGCGCGCACCTGATGGCGAAGGACATGGTGCTCGCCATGTGCGGCAGGTTGGGCATGGACGGCGGACGCTACCAGGCGATCGAATATGCCGGCGAGACGGTGCGGGCGCTTTCCATGCAGGAGCGGATGACGCTCTCCAACATGGCGGCGGAACTCGGCGCGCAGGCCGGCCTGATCGCGCCCGACAAGACGACGATCGACTGGCTTGCCGAGCACGGCGCGACCGACCTGCCCGATCCTGCCGACTGGCAGGGCGATCCGGATGCGCCGGTTGCCGAAACCCACTTCTTCAATGCCGATGAGCTGGCGCCGCAGGTGGCGGCGCCGCACTCGCCGGCCAATGCCGCGCCGGTTACCGACTATGAGCCGACGCGTATCGACGTCGCGTATATCGGTGCCTGCACCGGCGCGAAGTATGTCGATCTCAAGGCAGCCGCCGAGATCATCCGCGGCCGCAGGCTCGCGCCCGGCGTCGAGCTGCTGGTCGCCCCCTCCTCGAAGCGCGACCAGGAGCGCGCCGCGCGCGACGGCATCATGAAGGTGCTGGAGGATGCGGGCGCGAAGGTGCTGCCCAACGCCTGCGGGATTTGCGCCGGCTACGGCTCGGCGCGCCTTGGCGAAGACGTCACCTGCATCTCCACCACCGCCCGCAACTTCCGCGGCCGCATGGGCGCGAAGTCGTCAAAGGTCTATCTCGGCTCGCCCTACACGGTGGCCGCATCCGCGATTGCCGGGCGCATTGCCGACCCGCGCGAGATTGGAGCCGGCGCATGAGCAAGGCATTCGTCTACGGCGACGACATCGACACCGATGCGCTCGCCCCCGGCCAGTACATGAGCGGCGGCATCGAGCAGATCGCGGCGCACTGCCTCGAGACCGTCGATCCGGATTTCGCCTCGCAGGTGAAGCCCGGCGACGTCCTCATCGCCGGCAAGAATTTCGGCATGGGCTCCTCACGCGAACAGGCGGCGCAGGCGCTGAAGCATCTTGGCCTCGCCGGCGTCGTTGCCCGCTCCTATGCGGGCATCTTCTACCGCAACGCGATCAATCTAGGCCTGCCGGTCCTCGTCGGCGGGGCGGAGCTCGACCGGGTGAAGCCGGGCGACGCAGTGGAGCTCGACATGGCCAACAGCCGGCTCATCACCGAGGCGGGGCCGATCGAGCTCGAGCCCCTGCCCGACTTCCTGCTCGCCATGCTCGCCGATGGCGGCCTCGTGCCGCATCTCGAAAAGCGTTTTGCGCGGCAACGCGCCAATGACGGAGAAAAACAATGACGCGCCTCAAAGCGCGCCTCGGCAACGGGGAGATCGTCGTCGCACCGGGCGTCTATGACGGCCTGTCGGCGCTGATCGCCTCTCAGGCGGGCGCGGAAGCCATCTACCTGTCCGGCGCATCGCTCGCCTACACCCGCTTCGGCCGTCCCGACATCGGGCTCGTCACCGCAACGGAAGTCGCCGACACCATCGCGGCGATCTGCGACCGGGTCACGCTGCCGCTGATCGTCGACGGCGACACCGGCTTCGGCAACGCGCTCAACGTCCAGCGCACCGTGCGCACCTTCGAGCGGATGGGCGCTGCCGCGATCCAGCTCGAAGACCAGACGATGCCGAAGCGCTGCGGCCATCTCAACGGCAAGAACCTGGTTTCGACCGGCGAGATGATCGGCAAGATCAAGGCCGCCACCGACGCCCGCGCCAGCGGCGACTTCGTCATCATCGCCCGCACCGACGCGATTGCCGTCGAAGGTTTTGAAGCCGCGCTCGACCGCGCTGCCGCCTATGCCGAGGCTGGCGCGGACATGCTGTTCGTCGAGGCGCCGCGCACGGTCGAGGAGATGGAACAGATCGTTGCCGCGCTGGGCAAGACCGTTCCGCTGATGGC
The DNA here is from genome assembly GCF_000526635.1 of Aminobacter sp. J41. GTDB lineage: Bacteria > Pseudomonadota > Alphaproteobacteria > Rhizobiales > Rhizobiaceae > Aerobium. Next base: position 92,597 of record NZ_JAGL01000014.1, on the reverse strand, counting down.
CAACATGGTCGAGGGCGGCAAGACCCCGCCGATGAACGCGCGCGACCTCGAAAAGATCGGCTACTCGCTGGTGATCTTCCCGGGCGGCCTCACCCGCGCGGTGGCCCATACCAGCCGCGCCTATTTCGAAAGCCTGCTTCGGACCGGTTCCAACCAGGCCTTCAGCAACCAGATGTTCGACTTCGCCGGCATCAACCAGATCGTCGGCACCAATGAGCTGCTTGAGACCGGCAGCGCTTACGACGAGAAGAGGTTCTCTCGATGATCGATCCCGTCCTCCTCGCCATTCTCAAGGGCCGTCTGGAACAGATAGCCGACGAGATGGACGCGACCCTGTTCCGCTCCGCCTTCAACCCGATCATCGCCGAGGCGCATGACGCATCGCATGGCATCTACGACGCGGTCACCGGCGACACGCTGGTGCAGGGCAAGTCCGGCCTGCCGATCTTCGTCGGCGTGATGGCCTTTGCCGTGAAGGCAGTGATCGAGAAGGCTGCAAAGTCCGGCGGGCCTAAGGACGGCGACGTCTGGATCTTCAACGATCCGTATGTCGGCGGCACGCATCTTTCCGACTTCCGCCTCGTGCGGCCGCTGTTCCGCGACGGCAAGGTGTTCTGCTACCTTGTCTCTGTCGGCCACTGGCACGACGTCGGCGGCAACGTCCCCGGCAACTACAACCCGGTCGCGACCGAGTCCTTCCAGGAAGGCATGCTGATCCCGCCGGTGAAGCTGTTCGACCGGGGCGAGCTGCGCCAGGACGTCATCGACATTCTCTCCGCCAACTCGCGCCTGCCGAACTCGCTGTTCGGCGACCTCAACGGCCAGATCAACGCGCTTGACCTTGGCGTCAAGCGCATGAACGAGCTGCTCGCCGACTATGGCGACGAGACGGTCGCGGCTGCGCTTGGCGAGCTCAAGGACCGCGCGGCGATGCTGATGCGCGCCGAGATCGAGCGGCTGCCCAAGGGCACCGTCTCGGCGGAGGATTATCTCGACAATGACGGCGTGGTCGACCAGCCGCTCACCATCGCGCTCGACCTCACCATCGAGAACGGGCGCATGGTGATGGACTTTTCGCGCTCCTCGCCCGCCTGCGCCGGTCCGGTCAACATTTCGCGGGCGACGACCATCGCCTCCTGCTACGTCGCGCTGAAACACGTCTTCGGCGACGTGCCGGCCAATGCCGGCGTGCTCGAACCGGTCGAGTTCATCATCCCTGAGGACAGTCTTCTCTCCGTCACCGCGCCGAAGCCGGTGGGCGGCTATACCGAAACGATCCTGCGCCTGATCGACGTCGTCTTCCAGGCGATCGCCAAGATCGCGCCCGAGCGCGCCAATGGCTGCGCGTACGGGACCATCAACGCGCTGTCGCTGGCCGGCTATCGCGGTCCGGACCGCAAGCGCTGGGTGATGTTCTCCTTCTTCGGCGGCGGCCATGGCGGGCATCCGGAGGGCGACGGCCTCAATCACGGCAACGCTCCGATCTCGACCGCGACCATCCCGCCGCTGGAAATCCTCGAGGCCGCCTACCCGGTCATGTTCACGCAGTGGGCGCTGCGGCCTGACAGCGGCGGCGCGGGACGCCACCGTGGCGGCCTTGGCGCGATCTACGAGATCGAGCTTCTGGAAGAGGAAGCGGACGTCTTCCTGTTCGGCGAGCGCGGCCGCTTCGCGCCCAAGGGCGTCGCCGGCGGCAAGGATGCCGTCCTCAACCGCTTCACCTACCAGCAGGACGATGGCGAACACAGCCCGCCGATGGCGTCGAAAATGGTCGGAATCAAGCTGAAGCGCGGCCAGCGCGTGCGGCTCGAAACCCCCGGTGGCGGCGGCTATGGCAACGTCGATGAGCGCGATCCGGCGCTGATCGAACGCGACGTCGCGCTCGGCTTCGTCACGCCCGAGGCCGCGGCCGAGACCTACAACCACCCCGTCAAGACCAGCAGCAAGGATGCCGCGTGATGGCTGCGAAGCGCTATGTGATCGGCGTGGATGTCGGCGGAACGTTCACCGACATCTTCGTCTACGACCAGATCGACCGTAAGGTTCAGACGACCAAGATCCCCTCCACCCGCGGCGACCAGTCGAAGGGCTTTGCCGAGGGCATCGCCCGCATCGTCCCCGACTTTTCCGAAATCGCCACCGTCGTGCACGGCACCACGGTCGGCACCAACGCGCTGCTCGAGCGCAAGGGCTCGCGTACCGGCATCATCACGACGAAGGGTTTTCGCGACGTGATCGAGATGCGCCGGCGCGACCGCCCGACGACCTGGGGCCTGTGGGGCCAGTACACGCCCGTCATCAGCCGCGAGCACCGGCTGGAGGTCGATGAGCGCGTGCTGGCCGACGGCACGGTGCGCGTTGCCGTCAATGACGATGAGGTACGCGTCCAGGCCGAGCAGCTGCTGGCGGCCGGCTGCGAGTCCGTCTGCGTCTTCTTCGTCAACGGCTACGCCAACGACGCCAACGAGCGCCGCGCGGTCGAGACGGTGCGCGCCGTCTGGCCGAATGGCTATGTCACTGCCGCAACCGAGATCGTGCCGGAAATCCGCGAGTTCGAACGGCTTTCGACCGCGGCCCTCAACGCCTATCTGCAGCCCGTCGTCTCCTCCTATCTCGACCGGCTCGAAAAGACGCTGAAGGAGCGCGGCTTTGCGGGCGATATCCTCATCGTGCAGTCGAATGGCGGCGTCATGTCGATCGACACCGCCAAGCGCTTCCCGGTCCGCACCGCGCTCTCCGGCCCTGCCGCCGGCGTGATGGCTGGCCAGGCGATCGCCAAGGCCGCCGGCTTTCCCAACATCATCACCTGCGACATGGGCGGCACCTCGTTCGACGTCTCGCTGGTGGCGAACGGCGAAAGCGCGCTCGCCGCGCAGACGGCGATCGACTTCGGCCTCGTCGTGCGCACGCCGATGATCGAGATCTCCACCATCGGCGCGGGCGGCGGCTCGATCGCCCGCATCGACAATGGCGGCATCCTGCAGGTCGGACCCGAATCCGCCGGCTCCGATCCGGGCCCCGTGTGCTACGGCCTCGGCAATGACCGCCCGACCGTCACCGACGCCAATGTCGTGCTTGGCCGCATCAACGCAGAGCGCCCGATCGGCGGCAAGCTCGCGCGCCTCGATGTCGAGGCAGCGCGCGCGGCTGTCGCAAGGCATATCGCCGACCCGCTCGGCCTCAGCGTCGAGGATGCGGCGGAAGCCATTCTCAAGATCGCCAACGCCAAGATGGCGGGCGCCATTCGCCTCGTCTCCATCGAGCGCGGCCATGATCCGGCAACCTTCGCGGCCATGCCGTTCGGCGGCGGCGGCGCGCTGCACACCGGCGCGCTCATCAAGGAAGTCGGCCTCAAATCCGCGCTGGTGCCGCGCTTCCCGGGCGTAACCTCGGCGCTCGGCTGCGTGGTCGCCGACATGCGCCACGACCGCGTGCAGACGGTCAACCGCCTGCTCGATGGCATCGATGCCGCCTCGCTTGGCGAGGAGATGGTGCGCGTTGCCGGCGAGACGGCGGCGTTGCTCGACCAGGCGGGCGTCGCCTTCGAGCGCGTCGACCGTATCTACGAGCTCGACATGCTCTATCTCGGCCAGACGCACACGGTCTCGGTGCCGCTGGAGATCGGCGAGGGCGGCCTCACCACCGACGCGATCCGCGCGGCCTTCAACGCGGCCTATCTCGAAGCCTTTGGCCGCCTGCTCGACGGCATCCCGATGCGCGTGATGAACTATCGCGTGGCCGTGGTCGGCCGCCGGCCGCAGTTCGACATGAGCTCGTTCGCGCCAGGCACGAGCAAGACCGCTGACGAATGCCAGACCGGCACGCGAAAGGTCTTTGCCGACGGCAAGTGGCACGACACGCCAATTTACGACCGCCTCGAACTCGGCGTCGGCGCCACGGTGAAGGGCCCGGCAATCCTCGAACAGGCAGACACCACCATCTTCGTCGATCCGGGCCTTGAGGGGCGCGTCGATGCCTTCGGCAATCTCATCATCTCGCGGAGCGCCGCATGAGCCACGCCGCCATCGACCCCATGAAAACCGCGCTGCTGATCGTCGACCTGCAGAACGATTTTCTCGACCCCAAGGGCGCCTATGGCCGTGCCGGCCAGACGGCGGAGGCGATTGCCGCGCTGCCGCAGAAGGTGAAGCCGCTGGCTGACGCCCTCAGGGCAAAGGGGGGCTATGTCGTCTCGACCCAGTTCACGCTGGTGCCGGGGCGCGGCGGCGAGCCGCTGATCTCGCCGCATCTGAAAGAGCTGCGGCCGTTCCTCAAAAAGGGCGACTTCCAGCCCGGCGCCTGGGGCCACCAGCTGGTAGACCTTTTGCAACCCGCCGACTTCTACGTCGAAAAAGTCGCCTATTCGGCCTTCTTCCAGTCGCGGCTCGAATTCGTGCTGAAGAAGGCGGGGATCGAGACGTTGTTCGTCTGCGGCATCGTCACCAATGGGGGTGTCGCCTCGACCGTGCGCGACGCGCATGTGCGCGACTTCAGGACCTTCGTGCTGGAGGATGGCTGCGCCGCCTTCTCGCACCGCACGCATGAGGCGGCGCTGCAGGACCTGTCGTCGATTACCAAAGTCGTCACCATCGCCGACGCGATCGGAATGGTTGCAGCATGAGCGAGATCCTGCCGGCTTCCGCGATGCGCGCCGACGTCGAGATCGACGTCGCCATCATCGGCGCGGGTGCGGCCGGGCTGGTCGCGGCCCTGCGCGCGGCTGAAACCGGCGCCGAGGTGCTGGTGCTGGAGCGTGACGCAAAGCCGACCGGCTCGACCTCGATGTCGTCCGGCTTCGTGCCGGCGCCCGCTACGCGCTTCCAGCGCGCGATCGGTATCGCTGACGACACGCCGGAGCTTTTTGCCGCCGACATCGCCGCCAAGAACCACGGAACCGGCGATGCTGCGCTCGCGGCAACGGTGAGCAAGGCAATCGGCCCGGCGCTCGAATGGCTCGCCGACAGCCACGGCCTCGAATGGCTGGTGCTCGACGATTTTCTCTACCCCGGTCACAGCCGCCACCGCATGCATGCCGTGCCTGAGCGTACGGGTGCCGCGCTGCTGCAGCGGCTTGCCGCGGCGGCGGATGCCGCCGACATCATGGTCGCCACGGGCGCGCATGTGACCGGTCTGTTCGCCGACGACAAAAAGATCGTCGGCTGCCGGATTGCCCGCGCCGATGGCGGCGAGGAACACCTTGCCTGCAAGGCGCTGGTGCTTGCCTGCAATGGCTATGGCGGCAATCCGGACCTCGTGAAGCAGCATATCCCGGAAATGGCGAATGCCGTCTATCACGGCCATGCCGGCAACCGGGGCGACGCGGTGCTGTGGGGTGAGCAGCTGGGGGCGGAGCTGCGCCACCTCTCCGGCTATCAGGGCCACGGTTCGCTCGCCTTTCCCCAGCAGATCCTCATCACCTGGGCGGTGATGATGGAGGGCGGCATTCAGGTGAACGCCAGTGGCGAGCGCTTCTCCAACGAGCATGGCGGCTATTCCGAGCAGGCGGTGAACGTGCTCGCCCAGCCCGGCGGCTTTGCCTGGAACGTCTACGACCGGCGTATCCACGACTTCGCGCTCAACTTCCCGGATTATCGCGAAGCGTTTGAGGCGGGCGCGATCCGCACCGCGCCGGACGCCCGCGCGCTGGCCTCTGCCATCTCGGTCCACCCCGACAAGCTGGAAGCCGCCCTTTCTGCCGTTGGCGAGATGCAATGCGGGGCGACTGCCGACCCCTTCGGCCGCGACTTCACCACCAAAGCGGCCCTTGTCGCTCCCTTCTACGCGGTGAAGGTCACCGGCGCGCTGTTCCACACGCAAGGTGGCCTCGTCGTCGACGAAACCGCCCGCGTCCTCGACCTCGACGCTTTCCCCTTCCCCAACCTCTTCGCCACCGGCGGTGCCGCCTGCGGCGTCTCGGGCCCGGACGTCTCCGGCTACCTCTCCGGCAACGGCCTCCTCACCGCCATCGCCCTTGGCTATCTGGCCGGTGCGGCGGCAGGGACTAGCCGCTAGCCCTCACCAGATCTCCGCCGGGCGCTGGATCATCAGCCAGAAGATGCCCAGCACGGCGGCGAAGGCGGGGAAGCCGAAGGCAAACCACAGCCTGAACAGGAAATGGTAGCGCTCGGGAAGCGGGGAGCCCGAGGCGACGGCAGCTTCCGCCAGGCGCCGCATCTCCATCTGCATCCAGACCACCGGCAGCCAGAACATGCCGGTGATGATGTAGAGGGCGATCGACAGGATGATCCAGTGGTCGGTGAGCCAGTAGCCGAGGTGCCAGACGAGGAGGAGGCCGGTGATCGGCTGAACGACCACGGCCGTGGCCGTAAACAGGAAGTCGGCGATCACGACGATACGGGCAACACCGGCAATGACCGGCGGATTGCCCGTGCGGTGGGCGACCAGCATGAAGAAGGCAATACCCGCCCCGGTGCCGAGCAGCACCGCGGCGCCGATGATGTGCAGGAATTTCAGGAAGAAATAAAGCATCAGCGCTCCTCCAGAATCCCGAGTGCCACGAAATGGAGCACGAGGATCGGCCAGATCTTGAGGAGCGGTCCGAGCGGTTCCTTCCAAAGCTCCGGCAGGATGAGCGTACCGGCGACCGCGTAGAACAGCGACAGAAGGATTGCCCCCCAAAGGCCAAGCCGCGTCGTGCGCCTGAAACTGATCGATAGCCCGATGACGATGTCGGCAAGCGCGCCGGCAACGACGCTCGGGCCGGCAAGGATCCCGGCGCCGCCCGCCAGCATCAGCCCGACGCCGATGTCGTAGCCCACCGTGAGCGAGATGATGCCGGTTGCCAGCCAGAACGCCGCGAGCACCACGAAGATGACGGGCTTGAGCAGGAAGAGCCGCGCGAACCAGCGCTCCTGCACCGTCGCAGGCTGGGCGGCGAGCGCCGCGCGCAGCGAAACGGGTTCAATGCCGGTTGCGTTGCGCCAGGCAGTGCCGTCGCCGACGGCGCCGCGGCCAATCTCGCGCGAAGCGGTCGAGCGCACCGCCGGACGCCAGCCGAGCCAGCCAGCCGCATCGCCCAGCTTGTAGAGCAAGGTTTCGAGAAAGCGCGGCGCGGCGAAGGTTCTGGCCGGCTTCCAGCCGAGCCAGCGGCGGTATTCGGCTATGACGCCTGCGAAAGACAGGCGCTCCGGCCCGACGAGTTCGATTTCCTGCTTCGCCGGTGCGTCCTGCGCCACCAGCCGCGCCACGGTTTCGGCGACGTCATCGAGCTGCACGACCTGCAGCTCGCCGGTGCCCTGCATCAAGGGCAGCCGCGGCAGGGCGGCAAGGCCGCGAAACAGCGCGCTCGCGCCGTAAACGCCGCGGCCGAGCACCACCGATGGCCGCAGGATCACCCAGTCGAGATTGCGCCGCTTGAGGTTCTCGTCGCCCTCCCGCTTGGTCGCGGAAAATGCGGATGGTGTTTCCCTGTCGACGCCGATCGCGGAGAAATGGATGACGCGCCGCACGCCGACGTCTTCGCAGGCCGAAAACAGCTGGTCGGCGCCTGTGACGTGTACGGCGCTGGTGCTGTCGCGGGCGCTGTCCTGAAAAGTGCCGGCGCAATTGACGACGACGTCCACGCCCTGAAGCAGCTCGGCCCAGCGGCCCGCCAGAGTGCTGCCCATCTCGGCGACGACGACGGCGGTTGAGCCCGGCGGCCGGCGGTCGCCTTCATGTCTCACCGCCGCGACGACGTCGTGGCCGTCGCGCGCCAGCCGCGCGCAGACCGCGCTGCCGATCAGGCCCGCGGCGCCGTTCACCAGGATCTTCATGCTCACTCCCGCACGATCAACACTGCTGCCGAACCCCAGTGGAACTGCGTTGTTCCGGGAACATCGCACGGACAGGACGGTTGGGTTCCAACCAGAAAGGGAGATTCCAATGTCCAGCAAGATGCCGCCAGTCCCCGGCAAGAACCAGAGCACGAAAGGCCCGGGCGAACACCGCACTGTTGCAGCCGATACGCGGCAGCATGGCACCCACGGCGCCGACAACCCTGACCGGCAGGGCCAGCAGGGCAACTCGAAGGTCAACACCACCCATCAGGGCCATCAGCAGGATCGTTGAACATGTCCACCTCGACCAAGCATCCCAACACCATCCGCCAGGGCGGCCCCGGCGCCTCGCACGAAAACGCCAAGGCGCCGCTCGAGATCAACAAGCCACCCGCCGACAGTGACGAACGCCGCACCAGCAAAGTTTCGGGCGGCGGAGGCGAGAAGGACAGCCACCACACCCACAATCCGCGGCAGAAGGGCGGCTGACCGGCGCGAAGGAGATCATCATGGCCAATGCAAGCAAGAAGAAGATCGGCGCGGGCGCGCAGGGCAAGGGCGACGGCAGCGGCGCCAACTCGGAGCTTCCGCGCGACCTCGTTGGCGAGAACGACATCCTCTCCAATCGCGACAAGGCGCAGCACAATGACGAGCGGGGCCTGGACGGTGCGCAGATCCGCAACGAGCAGCGCCAGGATCATGCCGGCAACCGGCTTCCGGAGGACTAGCACCCGCCGCATTCCGATAGTCGCCACTCCCGGCCCCGGGGCATCCTGCATGTGTCGGGGCCGCGTTCCTTCTACCCGCTGGACAAGCATTGAAAAGTGAGGCCATGATTGACCCCAGCCTCCGGCAAGAGATAACTAAAAACAGAGGGAACTTATGATGAAGAGAGTGGCGACGCTTATTGCCGCCAGCGCAATGTTCGCGCTGACATTTGCTCCCGCCAAGGCAGAAACTCCGCCAGATACACTTGTGATGGCGTGGCAGTTCGACGACATCATCACGCTCGATCCGGCGGAGGTGTTCGAATTCTCGGCCGCCGAGATGATGGGCAACACCTACGAGCGCCTGATCGGCTATGACCTCAAGGATGTCTCGAAGCTGTTCGGCGTGGTTGCCGAGTCCTGGGAAGTGTCGCAGGACGGCAAGACCATCACCTTCAAGATCCGCCAGGGCAGCAAGTTTGCCTCCGGCAACGACCTCACCGCCGAGGATGTGGTGTTCTCGCTGCAGCGCGCGGTCAAGCTCGACAAGTCGCCTGCCTTCATCCTCACCCAGTTCGGCTTCACCGCCGACAATGTCGAACAGAAGATCGTCCAGACCGGCGACTACGAGTTCACCTTCGAGATGGACCAGGCCTATGCGCCGACCTTCGTGCTCTACTGCCTGACCTCGACGGTGGCGTCCGTCGTCGACAAGAAGCTGGTGCTGGAGAACGAGGCGAACGGCGACCTCGGCTATGAATGGCTGAAGCGCAACTATGCCGGCTCCGGCCCGTTCGCGCTGCGCCAGTGGCGCCCGAACGAGGCGGTCGTGCTGGAGCGCAACGAGAACTACGCCGGCGAGAAGGCGCCGCTTGCGCGCGTCATCTACCAGCACGTGCCGGAAAGCTCGACCCAGCGCCTGATGCTCGAGCGCGGCGACATCGACATTGCCCGAAATCTCGGCCCCGAGGAAATCGCGGCGCTGAAGGAAGCGCAGGGCATCAAGATCGAGACCGGCGACAAGGGCGGCATCTACTATCTCGGGCTCAACCAGAAGAACGAGACGCTCGCCAAGCCGGAAGTGCGCCAGGCGCTCAAGTACCTGGTCGACTACCAGGCGATTGCCGACACGATCATGGCCGGCCAGGTGCAGGTGCACCAGGCGTTCCTGCCGAAGGGCTTCCTCGGCGCGGTCAACGACACGCCGTTCCAGCTCGATCCGGAGAAGGCCAAGGAGCTGCTTGCCAAGGCGGGCCTTCCGGATGGCTTCTCGGTGACGATGGATACCCGCAATACGCCGGACATCACCGGCATGGGCGAGGCGATCCAGCAGACCTTCGCGCAGGCCGGCGTCAAGCTCGAACTGATCCCGGGCGACGGCGCGCAGACGCTGACCAAGTACCGCGCCCGCGAGCATGACATCTACATTGGCCGCTGGGGCCCGGACTATCAGGACCCGAACACCAATGCCGACGCGTTCGCGGCGAACCCTGACAACTCCGACGGCGCGTCCGCCAAGCCGCTCGCCTGGCGCAACGCCTGGGACATTCCGGAGCTGACCAAGAAGACCCGCGCCGCCGTCCTCGAACAGGATCCGGAAAAGCGCGCCGCAATGTATGAGGAAATGCAGCGCGAGGTCATGGAGACCGGTCCCTACGTGATCATGTTCCAGGAAATCGAGGTCGCGGCGATGCGCGACAATGTCAGCGGCTTCATCATCGGACCTTCCTTTGACGCCAACCAGTTCGGCCTGGCCCGAAAGGACTGATCCCGCCTGATGACCGATGCCGTCAATGACACCACGCCGGGAGAGCGTTCACGCGCTCTCCTGACGTTCGCGGTTGCGGCCGGCCGATTCCTGCTGATGCTGGCGATCACCCTGTTCGGCCTGCTGGCAGTCACCTTCTTCATCGGCCGCATCGTGCCAGTCGATCCGGTGCTTGCCGTGGTCGGCGACCGCGCGCCGGCGCATGTCTATGCCCGCGTGCGCGAGGAAATGGGGCTGGACCTGCCGCTCTGGCACCAGTTCGCGATCTATATCGGCAATGTTTTCCGCGCCGACTTCGGCAATTCGATCCTCACCTCGCGCCCGGTGGTCGAGGATGTCGTGCGCTACTTCCCGGCCACGCTTGAGCTTGCGACGCTCGGCACCCTGCTCGGCACCATCTTCGGCGTTCCGCTCGGCGTGGCCGCCGCGGTCAAGCGCGGCAAGTTCGCCGACCATTTCGTGCGCGTCATCGGCCTTGTCGGCTACTCCGCGCCGATCTTCTGGCTCGGGCTTCTCGGCCTGCTGGTGTTTTATTCCAAGCTCGGCTGGGTGGCGGGGCCGGGACGCCTCGACGTCACCTACGAATACATGCTGACGCCCGTGACCGGCATGGTGCTGGTCGATGCGGCGCTTGCCGGCGACTGGGCCGTCTTCCGCAACGCCATCTCGCACATCGCGCTGCCGTCGGCGCTGCTCGGCTACTATTCGCTCGCCTATATCAGCCGCATGACCCGCTCCTTCATGCTCAACGAGCTGTCGCAGGAGTACGTCACCACCGCCCGCGTGAAGGGTCTTTCCGAAACCCGCATCATCTGGGGCCACGCGCTGCGCAATGCCGCCGTGCCGCTGATCACGGTGATCGCGCTCTCCTACGCCCACCTGCTCGAGGGCTCGGTGCTGACCGAGACGGTGTTCGCCTGGCCCGGCCTTGGCCGCTACATCACCAATTCGCTGCAGAATGCTGACATGAATGCGGTGCTCGGCGGCACGCTGGTAATCGGCATCGTCTTCGTTGCAGTCAACACCTTCTCCGACCTTCTCTACCGCCTGTTCGACCCGAGGACGCGCTGAGATGGCAGAGCTTGCGGCACCTTCCGGCAAGAGCAGCCTGCGCGAATGGCTGACCACCAGCGAGCCGCGCTCGCGCGCACAGGCGCGGCTTGGCAATGCCTACCGCTCGTGGGTCGCGTTCTCGCGCAACCCGCTTGCGATGTTCGGCCTCTTCATTGTCCTCGTTCTCATTATCGTTGCGATCTTTGCCGACCAGCTCGCCACCCATTCGCCCACGGTCGGTGGCGACCTTCGCACCGAGCGCCTGCAGCCGCCAAGCGCCGCGCACTGGCTCGGCACCGACAACCAGGCGCGCGACATCTACTCGCGCCTCGTCCACGGCTCGCGGCTCACGCTGATGGTCGTGATGCTCGTGACGGTTATCGCCATGCCCGTCGGGCTCCTGATCGGGACCGTCTCCGGCTACATGGGCGGCTGGATCGACGCTGTGCTGATGCGCATCACCGACATCTTCCTCGCCTTCCCGCGCCTGATCCTCGCGCTCGCCTTCGTCGCCGCGCTCGGGCCCGGCATCGTCAACGCGATCATCGCGATCGCGATCACCTCGTGGCCGCCCTACGCGCGCATTGCCCGCGCCGAGACGCTGACGATCCGCAACAGCGACTTCGTGGTGGCGGTGCGCCTGCAGGGCGCCTCGCCTTTCCGCATCATCACCCGCCACATCATGCCGCTCTGCGTGCCCTCGGTGATCATTCGCGTCACGCTCGACATGGCCGGCATCATCCTGACGGCCGCCGGCCTCGGCTTCCTCGGCCTCGGCGCGCAGCCGCCGACGCCGGAGTGGGGCGCGATGATCGCCTCGGGCCGCCAGTTCATCATCGACTATTGGTGGGTTGCGACCATGCCCGGCATCGCCATCTTCGTCGTCTCGCTCGGCTTCAACCTGCTCGGCGACGGCCTGCGCGACGTGCTCGACCCGAAGGCGGAAAAATGACCGGCGCGCCGCTTCTCGAAGTCGAGGACCTCAGGGTCCGCTTCCATCTTCGCACCGGCACGGTCGAGGCCGTGCGGGGCGTGTCGTTCTCGCTCGGGCGCGAGCGGCTCGGCATCGTCGGCGAGTCCGGTTCCGGCAAGTCGCAGACGGCGCGCGCGCTGCTTGGCCTCACCCCGCCGCCGGGCGAAGTGACTGCTAGGCGCCTCACCTTCGACGGCATCGACCTGCTGAAAGCCTCGCGCCGCACGCTGCGCTCGCTGCGCGGCGGGCGCATGGCGATGGTGATGCAGGACCCGAAATACTCGCTCAATCCGGTCATGACGATCGGCAAGCAGATGGTGGAAACCTATCTCGCCCACGCCCGCGCCGGCAAAAGGGAGGCGCGGGAAAAGGCGCTTGCCATGCTGGAGGCCGTGCGGCTGCGCGACCCCGAGCGCGTGTTTTCGCTCTACCCGCACGAGGTGTCGGGCGGCATGGGCCAGCGGGTGATGATCGCGATGATGCTGATCACCGACCCCGATTTCCTCATCGCCGACGAGCCGACCTCGGCGCTGGACGTGACCGTACAGCAGGAAGTGTTGCGCATCCTCGACGGGCTGGTCGCCGAGCGCGGCATGGGGCTGATCTTCATCAGCCATGACCTGCGGCTCGTCTCGTCCTTCTGCGACCGGGTGTTGGTCATGTATGGCGGCAAGGTGATGGAGGAGCTCGCCTCGGGCGATCTTTCCTCCGCGCAGCATCCCTACACGCGCGGGCTGATGAACTGCCTGCCGTCGATCAGCGGCTCGTCGCACCCGCTGCCGACGCTGGAGCGCGATCCGGAGTGGGCGAAATGATGATCGACATCCGTGATCTTTCGATCGTCTTCGGCACCGGGCGCCTGCGTGTCGAGGCGGTGAAGAATTTCTCGCTTGAGGTCGAGGAAGGCGAGGCATTCGGCCTTGTCGGCGAGTCCGGCTCCGGCAAATCGACGGTGCTGCGGGCGATCTGTGGCCTCGCGCCCGTCGCACGCGGCTCGATCGCGATTGCGGGCGCGCCCGTGAAGACGCCGCGCGACCAGAAATTCTATGCGACCGTGCAGATGGTGTTCCAGGATCCGTACGGTTCGCTCCATCCGCGCCAGACCGTCGACCGTATCCTCTCGGAGCCGCTGTCGATCCATGGCCTGCGCGACCAGGACCGCCGCATCGTCGCGGCGCTTGAGGAGGTCGGTCTTGGTCCCGGCTACCGCTTCCGCTATCCGCACCAGCTGTCGGGCGGCCAGCGCCAGCGCGTCGCGATCGCCCGCGCGCTGATCCTGAACCCGAAGGTGGTGCTTCTCGACGAGCCGACCTCCGCGCTCGACGCCTCGGTGCAGGCGGAAATCCTCAACCTGCTCGAGCGCCTGCGCGCCGAACGCGGGCTGACCTACGTGCTGGTCAGCCACGATCTTGCAGTGGTCACGCATCTTTGCCGAAGGCTTCTCGTCATGCGCAACGGCGAGATGATCGAGCTAACCGACGCCGAAACGCTGCGCCGGGGCGAGCCGCAGTCGCCCTACACCCGCGAACTCATCCAGGCGACGCGCGGCTTCAGGCGGGGGACGGCACCTGCTTCCACCTAACGAAGGAGCTACAAGGCTTCTGCGCTCATCAACTTCAACTAGATCACTTATCGTTACATAGATCGTTCGTTCTATTCCGGTCGGAGCGTTTATTTTTTAAGGTAAATGAGGAGGATAGCTTCGGCGATGCTGATCACGCCGAGCTAGAGCATAAGCAGAAAGATATCTGCGATGCCTTATTCAGGGAGAGAGAGTGCGGCGGGAAAGAGCGCAGGGGTGCGGATGACGCCGGCCGCGGGTACCGCTTTGCGGACCCTGATTTTCGTCTCCAGCCATGGCGTCATCTCCAGTGCCGTCGAAGCCGCCATCGAGCGCGAGTTCTCCTGGCTCACTGTACAGTGTGTCCCGGATCTGCGGCTCCTTCTCGCCGGCTTCGATGCCGAGGCGCAGCTGATCGTCGTCGATTTCCGCCAGATGGCGGAGCTGACCGCCCTGCATCCCGAGATCGCGCGCCATCATCCGGCCGCGCATTTCGCCATCCTGATCGACGAGGACGTTCGCTACCTCGCCAGCCAGCTGCACGAGATCGACACCGGCATGGTGCGGGGCATCCTGCCGCTCAACGTCAATCTCGACGTGCTGTTGTCGATCCTGCGCATCCTCTTGCGCGGCGGCGAATGCTTTCCGGGCAGTCTTTTCAAGGCGGCGCGGCCCGTCGTTCGTATTGACGAGGTGGCGGCGGTGCATCCGGCACCTGCGCCAAACATACCGCCGGCTATGCCCAATGCGCCGCCAGGGCACGAGGTGGCTATGCTCGACCTTACCGTCCGCGAGCTCGGCATTTTATCCCGCGTCGCGCGCGGCCAGCAGAACAAGATCATCGCCGCCGATCTCGGCCTGTCCGAGCACACGGTGAAGCTGCACATCCACAACATCATCACCAAGCTCGGCGTGCACAACCGCACCGAGGCGGCCGTGCTCTATCTCGAGCGCGCCAACGGGGCCACGGCGCGTGCGATTGCGGCACGGCTCGACGGCGGCAGCGACGCGCCGCCGCTTTCAGCCTGACACACATGCCGAAGTTCCAGGACGTCCTGCTCCTCGTCGGCCAGCTCAATTACACCTGGACCAACACCGAAAGCCTGCTCATTCACATGATCGCCGGGCTGGCGCGGGTGGACAAGGAAACGGCCGTCGTCATCTTCCTGACGCTGAACACGCCGCGCGCGCGCATCGACCTCGTAGAGCGGCTGGCCAAGATGCAGTCGACGCCGGCAGACTGCCGCGCGGCGGTGCTGGACGCCACGCGCCGCCTCTCGGAAGAGGCCAAGCTGCGCAACAAGTTCAACCATTGCATCTATTCCTTCGATCCCGACAGCGGCAAGGGCATGACCCAGCTCTTGCGCATCGTCGATACCAAGGACGAAATCCGCTACGGCAAGATCGAGGCGCTCGACGATGACGAGGTCGCGCGCATCCGCGCCAGCATCGCCGAGCTCGTCGGGATCAACCGGCTGTTCTGGCAGATCACCGAGAAATTCGGCTTCCCGACCTGATTTAGGCTACGAGCGGTAGAAGATCCTGACCGTTGGATTGAAGACCTGATCGTCCGGGCAGCTACCAAGCTACTAGACCTAACTGTCGGCTTATCCGTTTCCATCGTCCGGGACACACTGCACGGCGCTCAGGACGGGTAAGACGGCACCTGGCACGACCTCCAGTCGCAATCTTTTTAAACAGCCCCCGCCGTCGAAATCCGCCCGCAAAGAAAAAGATCAGGGAGGAACATCCATCAGCAGCCACGCCCGAATGAGGGGTGGATGATCGCGTCGTTGCGCGCTCAAGACCCCGTCACATCACCTCTTGATGTTCAACATCCGCACGGTGAAGGCCCCACGGAGATGAATGGCGGTCAAGCCTGTGCGGTTCCAGAGCGAGGACAGAACCATGTCACGCAAGAACGGCAAGGACAGGTACGACCCGAACGACAACAGCAACCAGACCCAAAATCAGGACCAGGGTCAGGATCAGGACCAGGCGCAGGCACAGGCCGAACTTCAGGCCCAGCTTCAGGGACAGGGGCAGGCCCAGCTCGGTCTGCAGGCGCAGGGACAGGGCCAGGAACAAGCCCAGTACAGCGAGAACCTCAACGGTAACCTCAATGGAAACGGTAACCTGAACGGCAATGGCAACGCCAACTTCAACGGCAATGCCAATTTCAACGCCAACCTGAACGCCACGACGGTGGACGTGAATGTTGACGTCGGCCTCGAGGGCTACGAGCCCTCCGACGACGATTTCGCCGACATCGACATGACCGACAGCGAAATCAACGGCATGTTCAACGTCAAGTTCAACGACGTACTCAGCAATTCGCTGAATGGCCAGGGCAATGATGTCGGCAACGTCATCAGCCAGAACGCCAATCTCCAGGACAATGACACGCTGGAGAATGCGACGGTCGAGAACACCGGCCCGTTCACGCAGGACCTGACGGCCAGCGGCGGCTTCGCCAAGGCCGGTGACGGCATCGCGGCCGGCGGCGGCGGTGGCGGCGGCGGCGGATATGCCGATGCCAATGGCGGCGACGGCGCAGATGGCGGCAACGCCTGGGGCGGCGAGGCGTATGGCGGTGAGGGCAATGGCGGCAGCGCCAGCAGCGCGGCGACCGGCGGCACCGGCGAAGGTGGCGATGCGACCGGCGGTTATGGCGACGGCGGTTACGGCGACTCCGGCACGGCAAACGGCGGCTATGGCGACGGCGGTCGCGGCGGAAACGGCGGCGATGGCTTCGGCCTTGGGCTTGGCGCCGGCTTCGGTCTCGGCGCGGCGGCGGCGTTTGCTGCTGGCGGCGGCGACGGCGGCAGCCCGACAGGCGGCGACGGCGCGCGCGGCGATGACGGCGGCGACGCCAACGGCGGCAGCTCCGGCGATGCCGGCGCGGGCGGAAGCTCCGGTGATGCGGGCGATGCCGGCGCGCTCGGTATCGCGGCAGCTCTTCTTGCCTACCAGTCCGACCCGACCACGACCGACACCGCGACCGGCGGCAATTCCGGCCGCGGCGGCGATGGCGGCAACGCTCCGGCCGGCATGGGCGGCACCGGTGGAGCTGGCGGTGCGGGCGGCGCAGGCGGGGCAGCTGGTGACGGCGGCGCGGGCGGCACCGGTGGCTATGCGCCGGCGTCCGCAAGCGGCAGCGGCAGCGGCTCCGGCACAGGTACCGGCACGGGCGGCGCAGGCGCTGCTGGCGGCGCGGGTACTGGCGGGGCGGCAACCAGCGGCGCTGCAACAGGTGGCGCTGGCACTGGCGGTGCCGCATTGGCGGAAGGCGGGACCGGCGGGGAAGCCCTGAGCGGCGCGTGGGCCGACGGCACGGGCGGCGACGGCTTCGCCGGTGATGCCTATGGCGGCGCGGGCGGCAATGGCGGCAATGGCGGCTATGCCTACACCGGTGCCGGCGGCTATGGCGGCGACGGCGGAACGTGGGGCTCCAACAATGGCGATGACGGCTTCGTAACCGGAACCAGCACCGCCTCGGCAGACGGCATCATCAATACCAGCGCCTTCAACCAGGACATCGTGATGGGCGCGAACCTGCAGCAGAACGCGGTCGACATGACCGTGGTCGGCGGCGACCTGACGAGCACCGTCGCAGGCGACGATACCGTCTGATCAGGACTTTTCGCGGTTTAGCCTCTGGCGAAGCCGCTTCCAGTACCGGGCTGCGCGGGCCCCGCGCAGCCCTTCCAGCGAAAGTCGAGTAACCAAACGAGTGATCGGGGAGGTTGCGTATCATGACCGGCATGGACCGGATCTCGGAAGAGATCGCCCACTTCATCGGCATGTTCAACATAACGGTGGAACAGGCGCGCCTGCGCGATGCCTATCATGAGTTCAACCCCCTGCCCGCTGTTCCTTCCAATCCTGAGCTTCCCGAGGCGCCAGCTTCAGATTTCGCCGCGCCGCACACCCTTCTGGGCTACGACCCCGGCATGCGCTACGCCCCGCCTGGCTGGTCGCTCGAAGAGGTGTCCCCGTGGCTGCCGCTGAAGTACAAGTACTTCAAGATGCAGGCCCCCGGGCAATACCCCTTCGGGCATCCGCAAGGGCCGTCCCCGGAACCCGGGAGCGGCATGAACATCAACATCACCCTTCCTGAAATCGATCCCCCCGGCTCCGTCGCCAGCTACATCGTCCAGAACATCTATCTTTCGGACAACGACTACTTCGGCGTTGGCGGCCACGGGCTGAAATTCTCGCCGCAGCCGATCGACAATGGCGACCTCATCAACCTGGCGCTTGAGGCGCTCAGCATTTCCCCGATCGGCAGCCATGAGATGCCGAGTGGCGCGGAGGCGATCAAGGACTTCATCACCAGCGTTGCCGAGGAGCTCGAGAACTATACGCCCGACACGGACGGGCCCGCCGAGATCCACGTCTTCAGCGGTAAGACGCTCGACGGCATCTACGTCAACGGCAAGCTGGTGACGGAAGCGCCGAACATCGACGACTACCACAGCTTCGACCCGGAAGAGGCGGAGGAAGGCTCGCCCGAGCATAAGCCGATCAAGAATGTGAAGATCACCTATGACGGGCACATGCAGATCGAGGCGTCGGTCTCGATTTCGGCTGGCGGCAACACCGTCGTCAACGATGCGGTGCTGACCAACATCTGGACCGGCGGCACGGTGACCGTGGTCGCCGGCGACTATTTTCAGCTCGACGCGGTCATCCAGATCAACGCGATCTGCGACGAGGATACGCTGAGCCCGACGATCACCAACTGGTCGGTGGACGACGCCACCAACCAGTTCTTCAACATCGCGACCTTCAAGCACACCAATCCGCTCGACAACAACGACGGCGCGCACTTGTCCGGCTCGCCGGACTTTCCGTCCTACTGGATCGTCACCGAGATCACCGGCGATCTTCTGATCGTCAACTGGCTCGACCAGTACATCTTCCAGAGCGACAACGACGTCGGCATCGTCTCGTCCTCGGGCGTGACCACCGAGATCATTGCCGGCGACAACCTCGCCGTGAACACCATCTCGATCATGGAGCTGGCCTATGCCTACGACATCATCGTCATCGGCGGCTCGTGGTACGACGCCAACATCATCCAGCAGCTCAACGTCCTCTACGACAACGACCTGATCGGCGCGGTCAACGGCTTCCAGACCACCGGCGAAGGCTCGGTGTCGACGAGCGGCAACCTGTTGTGGAACGAGGCGCTGATCTACAGCGTCTCGGGCGACTATGGCGACATGCCGGCCCATTATCAGGAGCTGGCCGACAACCTTGCCGCGGGCAAGGAGGTGCTTCCCTCCGGCGTGCTCAGCGATCCGGCGCTGGCCGGCAACGAGGCGCTGCGCGTCCTCTACATCGAGGGCGACCTCATCAACCTCAACTACATCAGGCAGACCAGTATCGTCGGCGACAGCGACCAGATCGCGCTGGCGATGAACGAATTCACCCCGCGCGCCGATGCCGAGTGGACCATCACCACCGGCGGCAACGCGCTTCTCAACCACGCCGCGATCGTCGACCTCGACTCGCTCGGCAACATCCATGTCGGCGGCGAGCAGTATTCGCAGGCGATGCTGGTGCAGGCCGAGCTGATCTCCGACAAGCCGGAATTCTGGGCGCAGGATCCCGACGCGCTGGTCAACGAGGCGGTGGCCTTCCTCGACGATTCCATCGACGACGGACCCGATGACATCCCGGCCTACTACCAGCCCGACAATGAGGCGCCTGGCGGCGACGGATTGCAGGCCATGCTCGGCTAGCGAGCCCGGAGGAAACAGCCATGTCCGAGGATCGCACCGACCCGGCAGATCCGGTTCATCACATTGAGCCTTGTGCGGAGGACAATCCGCCTGCTCACGAGCCGGCGCCGCGCCGCCGCCACCTGCACCATGACGTGCGCCAGCTCGCCAGTCTCCTGAAGGCGCGGCAGGCGGCTATCCGTAAATCGTTCCGCAGCATCGACCACGCGGTCGACGAGTGCTTCAAGGCGGCCTCGCTGACGCGCAGGCAGGAGCCGGAAGAGCCGGACGAAGAAGACATCATCGAAGAGGTGATCGCGGAAATCGAAGGCAGAAAACCCTCGAAGGCGGAAACGGCGACGGCGGACAGCGTTCAGGCGGGCCAGCCTGCTGCGATGGCTGCCGCCGTCGGCGGTACTGCTGACGAGGCGGCGTCCTCCCAGACGCCCGCCGCGGCGGCGAATGCCAGCGAAACTCCATCGGCGGCACAGCCGGAGATAGCCGCGGCGGCTGCACCTTCCGCGGCAGCGGAACCCGTTGGTCCGGTGGAAGCGGCCGGGAACGGGCAGGAGGCTGCAAAAGCCGACATCGAGATGAAAAGCGAGGCGCCGCAGCCTTCGCCGTCGCGCGCGCCGCAAGGTATGAAGACCATCGATGCCGAGGTCGGGCCAATCATGGCCAGCACCCAGCGGCCCGGCGACAATGCGCCGGCCAACAGCGGTGGCGGCGGATCGGGCGGCGGCAAGGGCACCTTCCACAAGCGCCTCGGCCCGATCGACTTCAACGCGAGCCTGCGCGCCGGGCTCGACGCGGTGCGCAAGAACCTGCTGATCGTCATGATCTTCACCGTGGCGTCGAATGCGCTGGTGCTGGCGATCCCGATCTATCTGTTCCAGATATCCGACCGCGTGCTGACCAGCCGCTCGCTCGACACGCTGATCATGCTCACCATCGTCATCGTCGGCGCGGTGATCCTGCAGTCGGTATTCGACGCGGTGCGCCGCTTCATCCTGATGCGCACGGCGGTCGAGGTCGCGGCGCAGCTCGGCGCGCCGATCCTCAGCGCCGCCGCCCGGGCTTCGCTGCACAGCAACGGCCGCGAATACCAGACGCTCGGCGACCTGCAGCAGGTCCGCTCCTTCCTGGTCTCGCGCACGCTGCTGTCGTTCCTCGACGCGCCGATCGCGCCGATCTTCGTCCTCGCCGTGTTCCTGATCCACCCGCATCTCGGCTGGCTGGTCGTGGTGACCGGCCTTGCGCTGCTGGTCATCACGCTGATCAACCAGCGCGCGACGGCGGCGCCCTTCGGCGATGCGAACGTGTTCCAGTCGAAGGCGAACCTTCACCTCGACTCCATGTCGCGCAACTCGCAGATCATCAACGCGCTGGCGATGATCCCCGAAGCCGTGCAGATCTGGGGCAAGGACACCGCCGGCTCGCTCAAGGCGCAGGTTATCGCGCAGGATCGCAACATCATCTTCACCGCGATGTCCAAGGGCGCGCGCCTGCTCTGCCAGGTGGCGATGCTCGGCTGGGGCGCGTATCTCGCCATCGAAGGGCAGATGACCGGCGGCATGGTGATCGCCGCCTCGATCATCGCCGGCCGCGCGCTGGCGCCGATCGAGGGCGCGATCGAAGGCTGGAACCAGTTCATCCAGTCGCGCGCCGCCTATGGCCGCATCACGGCGCTCCTGAAGACTTCGCCGCTCAATTTCGAGCGGCTGCAGCTTCCGCGTCCGGAAGGCCGGCTCGACGTCGAGCGCCTGCTCTACGTGCCGCAGGGCACCAAGCGCGTCGTGCTCAACGGCATCTCCTTCTCGCTGCAGCCGGGCGACTCGCTGGCGATCATCGGCAATTCCGGCGCCGGCAAGACGACGCTCGGCAAGATGCTGGTGGGCTCCATCCTGCCGACCTCGGGCAGCGTGCGCCTCGACCTCATGGACCTGCGCAACTGGGACCAGCGCCAGTTCGGCGAGAACATCGGCTATCTGCCGCAGGACGTGCAGCTCTTCCCCGGCACCATCAAGGCCAACATCGCCCGCATGCGCGAGGACGCGACCGACGAGCAGATCTACGAGGCGGCGATGCTGGCGGACGTGCACGAGATGATCGCGAACCTGCCGCACGGCTACGAGACGATGGTTGCCGCCGACGGCTCGCCGCTCTCCGGCGGCCAGAAGCAGCGCATCGCGCTCGCCCGTGCCTTCTTCGGCAATCCGCGCATGGTCATCCTCGACGAGCCGAACTCCAACCTCGACAGCGCGGGTGACGCGGCGCTGATGCGGGCGCTCGCGCACGCCAAGGCCAACAACATCACCGTTGCCACCATCACCCAGCGCCCGTCGCTGCTCGCCTGCGTCGACAAGATCCTGCTTCTCGTCAACGGCACGGTCGCGCTGTTCGGGCGCAGGCAGGACGTGCTCAACGCGCTTGCCTCGCGCGGCATCAGCATCGAGAGCGGCTCGTTCGGCCACCAGCTGCAGTAGGAGACTGCCCATGTCGACCGACATTGCGAAGATCCAGGACCTGCAGTGGTACGGGGAGGTGCCGCGCTCGATCCGCACGCACACGATCTTTGGCCTGGCGCTCTTGGGCCTCAGCTTCGGCGGCTTCGGCGTCTGGGCGGCGACCGCGCCGCTCGTCGCCGCCGTGATCTCGCAAGGCTCGTTCGTCGCCACCGGCCAGAACAAGATCGTCCAGCATTTCGAGGGCGGCATCATCAAGGAACTGATGGTCAACGAAGGCGACCAGGTGACGGAAGGCCAGCCGCTGGTGAAGCTCGACGAGACGGCGGCGCTTGCCAAGGAGCGCGAGCTGTTCCTGCGCCGCATCCGCCTGGAGATCATCTCGGCACGGCTCACCTCGCAGTATCGCGAGGCCGAGGAGATCGAGATCCCCCTCGGCGTCAGGCCCTACATCCAGACCGGCGATCCCGACATCGCGTCGATGTACGAGAGCCAGAAGCTGCACTTCGAGGCCGCGCGCGTGAAGCGCCGCAGCGAGCTGTCGCTGCTGGAGCAGAACGTGAAGTCGCTCGAGTTCCGCATGCAGGGTTATGTGCGGCTGCGCGAGGCGATGATCGAACAGCTCACCCTCCTGCGCGACGAGCACAAGGGCAAGAAGGTCCTGCTCGACAAGGGCCTGTTGCGCGCCACCGAGGTCAACGCGATCCAGCGCGCGATCGCCGAGGCGCAAGGCGAGATCGGCCGGCTCGAGGCGGAGATCGCCGAGACCGGCGCGCAGCTTGCGAAGGCGCAGCAGGAGATCATCGGCACGCAGGACCGCTACAAGGAAGACGCGCTCGACCAGCTGCAGAACATCCAGGGCGAGCTTGAGGTGGTGCGTGAGCAGTCGCGCGAGGCCGAAAGCGTGCTGCGCCGCTCGACCATCCACGCCCCGGTGTCCGGCACGGTGATCCGCCTACACTACCACACGCCGGGCGGCGTCATCGAAAGCGGCAAGGGCATCATGGAAATCCTGCCGGCGGGCGTGCCGCTGATCATCGAGGCGCACATTCCACGCAACGACATCGACAGCGTGTCGACCGGCCAGAAGGCGACGGTGCGGCTCACCGCCCTCAACCAGCGCACGACGCCGGTGCTTGAAGGCGAGGTGTTCTATGTCTCGGCCGATGCGCTGCAGGACGAGCGCGCCAACGGCCCCGGCGAAGTCTATGTCGCGCGCATCAGCCTGCCGGGCGAGGAACTGTCAAAAATCCCCGGCTTCTCGCCGATGCCCGGCATGCCGGCGGAGATCATGATCCAGACCGCCGAGCGCACCTTCTTCAGCTACCTCGTCAAGCCGATCACCGACAGCATGTCGCGGGCCTTTACGGAGAAGTAGCCCATCCTCACGCCGCGTGGTCGAGGATCTCGGCGAGGAATTTCTTCGCGCGATCGCTGGCCGGATTGCTGAAGAAGCTGTCCGGCGCCGCTTCCTCGACGATCTGACCCTTGTCCATGAAGACGATGCGGTCGGCAACGCGGCGGGCAAATCCCATCTCGTGGGTGACGACCAGCATGGTGATGCCTTCGGAGGCAAGGTTCACCATCACGTCCAGCACCTCGCCGACCATCTCGGGATCGAGCGCCGAGGTCGGCTCGTCGAATAGAAGCACTTCCGGGCGCATGCACAGCGCGCGGGCGATGGCGACGCGCTGCTGCTGGCCGCCCGAAAGCTGGCCGGGATACTTGCTCGCCTGTTCGAGGATGCGGACCTTGTCGAGGTATTTCCGCGCCGTCTCTT
This sequence comes from Aminobacter sp. J41, assembly GCF_000526635.1. Classification (GTDB taxonomy): domain Bacteria; phylum Pseudomonadota; class Alphaproteobacteria; order Rhizobiales; family Rhizobiaceae; genus Aerobium. The sequence goes on along the minus strand of NZ_JAGL01000014.1, from coordinate 68,783 downwards.
CCGCCTCCGCCTTCGGCACCTTGTGCGTCAGCATCGGCGCCATCGTGCAGTTTTCCAGCACCGACAGGTGCGGGAACAGGTTGAAGTGCTGGAACACCATGCCGACCTTGCGGCGCATCTGGTAGGTCTGCGAGCGCTTGTGGCCGAGCTCGGTGCCGAGCACGACGACGCGGCCGCGGTCGTGGCTTTCAAGCTGGTTGATGCAGCGGATCAGCGTCGACTTGCCGGAGCCCGACGGGCCGCAGATGACGATCTTCTCGCCCTTCTTCACGGACAGGCTGATGTTTTTGAGCACCTCGAAACTGCCGTAGGACTTCGACAGGCCCTCGATCTCGATGGCGGTGAGGTGTGCGTTCTGGGAGTTCATGTCAGGCTCCTCGGCGTCGCCAATCTTAAGACCGGGCGATGAAGGCGCGGAAGTAATCCGGCGCCCTGTCGCTGAAGGCTTCTTCGCGCGGCAGATCCATCAGCAGGCGGCCACGCTCCATGTAGACGATGCGGTCGGCAATGCGGCTGGCAAAGCCGATCTCGTGCGTGACGATCACCATGGTCATGCCGCGGCCTGCAAGGTCGGCCATCACGGCAAGCACGCCGCCGATCGATTCCGGATCGAGCGCCGAAGTCGGCTCGTCGAACAGAAGCGCGTCGGGGTTCATGGCGAGCGCGCGGGCAATCGCGACGCGCTGGCGCTGGCCGCCCGAAAGCTCGATCGGATAGGAATTCGCCTTGTCGGCGAGGCCAACCTTGGCGAGCAGTTCGTCGGCGGTGCGGTTTGCTTCAGCCTTCGCCACGCCAAGCAGCTTGCGGGGACCGAAGGAGACATTGCCGCGCGCCGTCATGGTCGGGAACAGCGCAAAGCTCTGGAACACCATGCCGAGGCGGCGGCGGCGCTTGTCCAGTTCGCGCTCGGAGCGGCGAATGCGTGCTGAGGCATCCTTCCACGGCAGGCTCTCGCCGTTGATCAGAACGTCGCCGGTGTCGGCCGGCTCGATCCAGTTGAGCGCGCGCAGAAGCGTGCTCTTGCCCGAGCCGGACGGACCGAGGATGACGACCACCTCGCCCTTGCCGATGGCGAGCGAGACATTGTCGAGGCCCTTCACCGGACCGAAGCTGCGGTTCAGGTTCTTCGCGACGATCACCGGCTCGCGGACGGACGGCGCATCCGGAGCGGGCACGGCGCGCACGACCTCGCGCTCGACAATGGGGGGCGGGGCGGTGACGGCGCTCGACGTCTTCAGCGCCACTGCCTTTTCGATGCGGCCCTGGATGACGTTCCAGATCGTAAGGATGACGAGGTACCAGATCGCGGCGACGAGATAGACTTCCAGCGCGCGCGTGGTCGACTGGGCCAGCTGCTGCGAGACGCGCAGCAGTTCGGCGAACGAGATCGCCGACAAGAGCGACGTCGCCTTGATCATATAGCTGAAATTGTTGCCGTGCGGCGGGATGATCGCCCGCATCGCCTGCGGCAGCACCACCTTGCGGAAGATCTGCGACGGGTAGAGGCCGAGCGCAAGCCCGGCCTCGCGCTGGTCGCGCGAGACGGCCATCAGGCCGCCGCGCACGATGTCGGCCATGCGCGCGCCCTCATTGAGGCCCATCGCCAGCAGGCCCGTTGCCACCAGGCTGAGCGTGATGCCCATCTGCGGCAGGGCCGAGTAGAAGAAGAGGATCTGGGCGAGAAGGGGCGTGCCCTTGAACACCCAGATGTAAACCAGCGCCGGCCAGCGCAAAACCTTCGGCGCGGCGAGCATTCCCGCCAGCACGAAGCCAAGGATCGTGCCCACGGCCTGGGCGACAACCGCCACCCACACCGTAACCCATGCAGCCTTCAGCAGCAGAGGCGACTGCAGGATGCTGAGGAATACGTCCGCGTCGAAGGCCACGAAATCAGCCCTTTCGTGTCACAGGCAGGTAGCCCGGCTTTGCCGTGCGCGACTTGTCGACGACATAGCGGGAAGCTGCGCGCTCGGTGCCGCCGGTCGGCAGGTCGAGCGGCGACAGAAGGCCCGGCGCTGCGTCGGCGACCGGGACGATCGTGTTGGCGACGATGTTGGCCGCGCCGAACAGCGACTGCATGGCCGGCTTGATCGACATCTTCACCGGCATCGCGCCTTCGATCTCGATGCGGTCTTCCTCAACGAGATTGAATTTTTCCGGCTGGTAGTACATCGCCAGCGACGTGCGCATGACTTCCTGGCCCTTGCACAGCGCGCGGGCGCGCTGGGTGATGCCGATGACGCGGCCGGGGGGCAGGATGCCGAGGGTCGGATCGCCGCTGTCGACGTCGAAGTCGGCGGTCTCGAGGTCCCAGGCCTCGGTGATCTCGTCGATCTCGAGGTTGAGGTAGTCGGCAAGACGGGTCAGCGACTCCGGCGCGCCCATATGGCCTTCGACGCGTCCGTCTTCGATGCGCTTGTTGAACTCCTCGGGCGTCAGGCCATAGCCGACATGCTCGATGTCGCCGGGGCCGGTGCCGGTGACGTCGATGCAGCGGTAGATCTCGACATGGGTAACGGCGCTGGTGCCGCGCGCGAGGATCAGCGGCAGAACGTCATAGGAGAAGCCGGGGTTGATGCCGGTGCCGGTGATCGAAACGCCGTTCGCCTTCGCGGCTGCGTCGAGCTCGGCGGTGAACTCCGCATAGCGCAGGCCCGGATAGAACATCGACTCGGCGGCCGAGACGACGTTGAGGCCGGCGTTGAGCGCGGCGAGCAGCTGCTCCTTGATGAGGTGCGGCTTGGACTCGGTCATGTGGACCAGAACGTCCGGCTTGGCAGCAAGACCCGCCAGCGCGCTGTCGAGGTCGGCCGCGATCTTGACGCCGCCGAAACGCGCAAAGCCGGTCACCTCGGCGAGGGTCTTGCCCGTCTTGGCCGCATCGTTGTCGACCGCGGCGACGATCTCGATGCCCGGATAGTCGTTCTCGAGCACGCGCAGCAAGCGGCCGCCCATGGCTCCGACGCCGAAAAGAATTACGGTTTTCATGAAAGTCTCCGCGGTGGTCGCTGGTTCAGGTCGTCTTCCCCGCCGGGTCGGCGGTGAGATTGCGTTTGACGCTGCCGGTGGCGGCGTAGCGCTCGAGCTGGCGCTGCACGACGATCCATGCGGAATACATCAGCAGGTACCAGACGGCGGCCACGGCGTAGAGCTCGATGACAGCGTAGGTTTCGTTGATGGCAAGGCGGGTGACGCGCAAAAGCTCGCCGAACGAGATCACCGACAGGATCGAGGTCGTGCGCATCATCGACGAAAATTCGTTGCCGAAGGCAGGCAGTATCAGCCGGATCGACTGCGGCAGCATCACGTGCAGCATGGCGCCGAGCCAGCTCATGCCCATGGCGCGGGCGGCCTGCATCTGGTCCGACGGCACGCTCTGCAATGCGCCGCGGATGATCTCCGACATGTAGGCGCCGGAATAGCAGCCAAGGCCGATAAGGCCTGCCTCCAGCACGCCGAGGCGAATGCCGAGCTGCGGCAGGCCGAAATACAGCAGGAAAAGCTGCACCAGCGGCGGCGTTCCTCGCCAGAGCCAGACCCACGCGGCCGAGAAGGCGCGAAGCACGCGAAAGCGCGACAGCGCGCACAGGGCCAGACCCAGGCCGATCACCGTGTCGATCGCCTGCGCGGCGATCGCAACCAGCAGGGTGACGCCAGCCACGGTCGCAAACCGTGGCTGCACCAGATAGTGGAGGAATGTCTCTAGCGAGAAATGCATCGATGCCGCTTAGGCTCAGTTCGGGTTGAGGACGAAGGAGTCGACCGGGGCAACGCCCCACTTCTCGATGATCTGCAGGTAGGTGCCGTCAGCCTTCATCTCCTCGAGCGCCTTCACGATCATCTCGGCGAGCTCGACATTGTCCTTCATCGTGGTGATGGCGAGCTTGTTGGCCGCGTTGCCGGTGAAGGCCATCTCGAACGGCGCATTGCTGGTCTTGATGTAGTAGGCGGCCTGCGGGTCGTTCAGGTAAGCGGCGTCGACCTGGCCGGCGACGGCGGCCTGAATTGCCTCGGAGTTGGAGTCGAAGGCGCGGATGTCGATGGCGGCAAGGCCAGCGGCGACCATGCGCTCGCTCTGGGCGACGAGGTTCTTGTTGGTGGTGCCGCCAGCGGCGACCGACACGGCCTTGCCGGCAAGGCCGTCGAAGCAGGCCTCATAGGATTCGGGCACGCCGATCTTCGCCTCGCAGGAGATGCCGGCCGGGTTGCCATTCGACACCATCAGGCCCTCGCCCCACTGCACGTAGGAGATCATGTTCATGATCTGCAGGCGCTCGGGGTTGATGAAGATCGCGGTGCAGAGGCTGTCGAAACGCCCGGCCTGCAGGCCCGGAACGAGGCCGGGGAAGGCGAGGTTGGTCCACTCGACCTCGAGGTTGAGGCGCTTGCCGATCTCGCCGCACATGTCGACGTTGAGGCCGTCCATCGTGCCGTCGGTGCGGATGAACTGGTTGGGCGCGGCGGCAAAGTCAGCTGCGAAGCCGATCTTGCCTTCGCTCATCAGCGGGCCGGCCATTGCCGACGTGCTCATCAGCGGGCCGGCCATTGCCGACGTGCTCATCAGCGCAGCGAGCGCGCCGGTCAAAATCATCTTCATGTTATTCCCCTTGTTATTCAAAGCTTCAGGTATCGCCGCGTCCCGATACGGGCCGCGGAATCTTTTGGTCAGCGCTGGACGGAGTTGGACGGCACTGCGTGGGCATCAGGCCGGATGCGCCTGGCCGCTCGCCTGCACGGAAATCTCAGGACCCGCCGCCGGAAGCCAGCGCGTCGCGCGGCGCGCAACCGGCGAAGTCACTGGTGCTGGCGCGCACGCCCGGCAGGCTGGTGCGGTTCGTCAGGTCAAATGCTCTTCGCCCAGTCGCGGCAGCGGCTTCGGCGGAGGCTGCGGGTTCTGTCCCGGATTCTCCATTCGTGCCCCTCGTTCTCGTCCACGCTCTTGTGTCTCGGCGTGTTATATATTCCATGTGATATCTTACAGAGCATTTTGTCAAGCATGGCAGTTCGGCGGCGAAGCATGACGCAGCGTTATCGGGGCAGCAAAGCTGGGGATGGTGCAGAGGGGCGCCGCGAGCGGCACATCATGAGAGCAGATCAATCCGGGCTCGCAAACGGCCGACTCAGCGCAGGTGTGGATCACTTGTCCGTCTGTTGAACATGTTATTTATCAGTCCTATCCTTCTCTTTCCGGCAGTGCCGGTTGAGTCGATCCCCGTGGAGGCGGGGCGACGGAGGGAAAGGGAGAGTGATTGATGAAAGCGCGTTATGTGACGCTGCTCGGGGTCCTCATGGCTGGGACCGCGTTTCCGGCCGCGGCGGAGGTTGCGTGCGAGGCACTGCCGTCGGCCACGCTCGACGGCGTGAAGGTCGTGTCGGCCTCGCTCAATGAGGCAAGTGAGGCGGCGCCCGCCCATTGCGAGGTGATGGCCGAAGTGCCGCCGAAGACAACCGATGGCTGGCCGATCAAGATGCGTGTGGTGCTTCCCGTCGAGTGGAACGGCAAGTCGGTGCAGTTCGGCGGCGGCGGCTTCAACGGCGTGATCCCGCCGCAGGTGGGCGGGCGCTGGCAGACCGAGCTGGCGGCAAAGGAATTTCCACACAAGGGCTATGCGACCTTCTCGGGCGATTCCGGCCACGATGCGAGCGACCTGCCCTACGGGCCTGATCTCGACCCGCGCCGCGCCTCGTTCGCGCTCAACAAGGAGGCCTTCGAGCGCTACGCCCGCTATTCGGTCAACGAGACCTATGTCGCGGCGATGAAGATCATCGAAACGCACTATGGCTCGGCGCCCAAGCTGAAATATTTCGTCGGCTTCTCGCAGGGCGGCAAGGAGGCGATGGTCGCCGCGCAGGACCATCCGCAGGACTATGACGGCATCCTGGTCGGCGATCCGGTCGCGGCGCTCACCGGCCTCAAGATGGCGCACCTGCAGTCGTCGACTGGTTTCTACAAGAATGGCGGCGCCGGCTGGGTCTCGCCCGAACTTGCCGAGGTGGTGACGAAGGAAGTCTACCGCCAGTGCGATCCGCTCGACGGGCTGGAGGACAACTGGATCGCCAATTTCGAGGGCTGCCAGCCGGACCTGTCGACGCTCTTGTGCACGGACGACAAAAAAGAAGGCTGCCTCACCGAGGCGCAGCTCGAAGCTGTTAATAATGTCGCCCGGCCAGTGAAGCTCGACTATGAGCTCTCCAACGGCCTGACGGGGCATGCCGGCTATCCGTGGGGCAACGTCTCGTGGCACGGCAGCTTCGCTGGCTCGCGGCCGCAGCCGTCGGTGCCGGCGCCCAACAATGGCGGCAATGACAGTTACGTCTACAGCCTCGGCGACGGCTACCACCGCTTCATGATCCGGCAGGACGTCAACGCCAACTCGCTCGATTTCGACCCCAACGATCCGGCGCTGCGCGATCGCATCCTCGAGGTGTCGAAGATCCTTGATGCGACCAACCCTGACCTGTCGGCGCTCGCGGATAAGGGCGCGAAGATGATCCTCTATGCGGGCGGTGCCTCGGAAGTGCCGCCGGCCGAGGTTGCCGCCTATTGGAAGCGCGTTAACGAGAAGCTCGGCAAGGACAAGGTCGACAGCTTCGCCCGCTTCTACATCTTCCCGTCGATCAACCATGCGGGCGTCGGGCCGGAAGGCATGCCGAACCAGTCCGACCTGTTCAGCGCGCTGGAAAAGTGGGTCGAGAATGGCGAGGCGCCGGGCGAGCTCGTCAACCAGTCGAAGAGCGGCGAGGTCACCCGCCCGCTCTGCCTCTACCCGACCTGGCCGCAATACCAGTCGGGCGACGTCAACGCGGCCTCGAGCTTCAAATGCGTTGAATAAGTGAGCTTTGGCCGGGGCGGGCTGCCTGCCCCGGCCGATTCTTTACGCGGCAGTTTCCGCAAATGTGAGCTGCACCTTGACGGCGCGGGAGCGGTCGCCGGCGATCTCGAAGGCGGCGAGCGCATCTTCGAGCGGATAGCTCGCCGTGATGATCGGCTTCACGTCGATCGCGCCGCTGTCGATCAGCCGAACTGCCTCGCCAAACTCCGCGTCGAAGCGGTGCGAGCCGATCAGGTTGATCTCCTTGCCGACCAGCATGTTGACGGGTACCGGCAGGTCTCCGGCCACGCCAAGCTGAACGATCGTGCCTTGCGGGCGCACGCATTCGATTGCCGTGTGCACCGCGGGTGCCGCCGCCGAACATTCGAAAGCCAGGTCGAACTGGCCCTTTTCGGCCTTGTACCGATCGAGGAGGTCGGGGTTGGCCGCGACATTGACGGTCGTGGTCGCGCCCATGCGCGAGGCGATTGCGAGCGCTGCGTCCTGCAGGTCGGTGACGACGATCTCGGCAGCCCCCGCATGCGCGGCGGCTGCCGTCACCAGCGCGCCGATCGGCCCGGCGCCGGTCACCAGCACGCTCTTGCCCGACAGGTCGCCGGCGCGGCTGCGGGCATGCAGGCAAACGGCAAACGGCTCGGCGACCGCGGCTTCCGCCAGGCTCGTCCGCGGCCCGATCCTTTCGCACTGAAAGTCTTGCGCGACCAGGAGATCGCGAAACCCGCCCTGCTCGTGCGGGAAGCGCAGCGCGGAGCCGAAGAAGCGCATGTTGAGGCAATGCTGGCGCAGCCCCTCGCGGCAGAAGCGGCAGTCGTTGCAGGGCCGCGACGGGTTTACCGCTACGCGGTCGCCCGGGAAGACGCGATCGACGCCCTCCCCCACCGCCTGCACCGTGCCGGCGATCTCGTGGCCCAAAATGATCGGCTCGCGCACCCGGATCGGCCCGAAGCCGCCGTCCTGGAAATAGTGAAGGTCCGAGCCGCAGATCCCCCCTGCCCCGATCGCGACCAGCACCTCGCCGGGCCCCGGCGCGGCCACGTCCATTTCCTCGACGCGCAGCTCGCGCTGGCCATAGAGCCTGCAGACACGGGTCTTCATCGGCTCCTCCTTAGTTTCCCATCAGCGTCGTCGGCAGCCATGTGGCGAAGGGCGGATAGTAGGATACCAGCAACAGCACGATGATGTTGGAAATCAGGAACGGGAGTACCGCCCGGATCACCGGCATCAGCGGAATGCGCGCGATATTGGCCGCCACGAACAGGCACACGCCGATCGGCGGCGTGCACAGGCCGATCATCAGGTTCAGCACCGCGAAGGTCGCGAAATGAAGCGGGTCGATGCCGACGCTGGTCGCCAGCGTCAGCAGCGGCACGAACAGGATTATGAGCGCCGCAATCGTCTCCATGAACATGCCGACGATGAGCAGCAGGCAGTTGACGAGCAGGATGACGAGGTACTTGTTGTCGGTGACCGACAGCACCGCGTTCACCAGCATCTGCGGGATGCGCTCGGAGGCAAGGATCGAGCCGAACACGTTGGCAAAGCCGACGAGGGCGAGGATGCCGGCGGACGAGACCGCGCTGTTGACGATGATTTTCGGCACGGCGCGGATCGGCAGTTCGCGGTAGACGAAGGCGCCGACGATGAAGGCGTAGATGCAGGCGACGATCGCGGTCTCGGTGGGTGTGGCGATGCCCGACATCAGGCCGCCGATGATGAGGCCAATCATGGCGAGCGCCCAGAAGGCGGAGAAGAACGAGGCGATCAGCTCGCTTACCCCCTGCCAGGGCTGACGCGGATAGTTGCGGCGCACGGCGAGCACATAGCAGGTGATGCCCATGCCGATGCCCATCAGCACGCCGGGCACGGCACCGGCGAGAAACAGCTGGCCGACCGACATGCCGGAGAGCGCGCCGACGATGATCATCGGCACGCTCGGCGGGATCATAGGCCCGACGGTCGATGAGGCGGCGGTGATGGCGGCGGAGAAGTCGGCCGGATAGCCCGACTTCTTCATGCCGGGGATCATCACCGAGCCGGTGGCGGCGACGTCGGCGACGGCGGTGCCGGAAATGCCGCCGAACATCATCGAGTCGGCGACGTTCGCCATGGCGAGCCCGCCGCGCATCCAGCCGACCAGCGCATTGGCGAAGCGGATGATGCGCTCGGTGACACCGCCGAAATTCATCAGGTTACCGGCGAGAATGAAGCCGGGAATGCACAGGAGCACGAAGACGTCCATGCCCGCATACATGCGCTGCGGGATGATGACGACCGGCAGGCCCGCGGCGAGGATGTAGGCAAGCGACGACAGCCCCAGGCACACCGCGACCGGCGCGCCGAGCGCGAGGGTGGCAGCGAAGGTGACGACGAGAAGGAAGAGATCCATCGGTTAGTTTTCCTCCGTCGGCCGAGGGCGGCCGTCATCAAGACCGGCAAGCATGCCGATGACGCGGGTCATGGCGAACAGGAACAGCAGGATCGCCAGGACGAGAACGCTGGCGTGGATGTAGTCCATCGACCAGCGCAGGCTGGGCGAGCGTTGCATGGCGCCAATCGCGGTGAAGCGCCAGGCGGGTAAGATCATCACGGCACCCATCACTGCCGTGAGGATGTTGGCAAAGAGCCGCATCCACCACGATGTGCGCTCCGACAAGGATTCCTGCAACAGGTCCACATTGACGAACTCGCCCGTCAGCAGCGACAGGCCGACGCCGAAGGCGGTCATGTAGAGCAGCAGGTAGCGGGAGGCCTCCTCGGTCCAGACCGGCGAGTGGAAGCCGAAGCTGCGCGTCACGATCTGGATCGTCACGACGACGATCAGCAGCGAAAACGCGAGCCCGACGCCGAGCCGGCTGAGCGAAGAGATGAGCCTGGTAAACAAGGCCAGTGCGCGCATGGCAGGTGGTGCCCTTCATCGCTGGCGCGGCGCAGCACGGGCTGCGCCGCCGCAGGTTTCAGCTGGAGCGGTTTTGTGCCGCCGTCAGCGGTTGAAGATTTCCTCGACGATCGGGCGCAGCTCCTCGGAGACGCTGTCGATCACCGGCTGGCGCGCGGCATCGGCGAAGGCCATCTGGTCGACCTCGACGAAGGTCATGCCCTTCTTTTCGAGGTCGGCGCGGATTGCGTCCTCATCCTGCAGGAACTGCTGGCGCTCGAATTCCTGCGCGCGCTTGGCCGCCTCCATCACGTGGCCCTTGTCCTCCTCGGACAGCTTCTGCCAGACCTGCTCGGCGATGGTGAGGTAGATCCATGAGCGGACGTGCTCGGTGAGGTTCACGTGGCTCTGCACCTCGTTGAACGAGGCCGACTGGATCAGCGCCAGCGGGTTCTCCTGGCCCTCGATGGTGCCGTTCTGCAGGGCGGTGAACACTTCCGAGAACGCCATCGGCGTCGGCTGCGCGCCGAGCGCGGTCCACACGTCGACAAACAGCGGCACGTTCGGCACGCGCATGCGCAGGCGGTTGAGCTCAGCCGGCGACGTGATCGCGCGATTGGACGTCAGGTTGCGCGGGCCACGGGCGAAGTAGGCGATCGGGCGAACCTGCGCCTTTTCAATGATCTCGGCCTCGATCTTCTTGCCGAGCTCTCCTCCGGCGATCGCGTCCATGTCCTCGAGCGACTTGTAGGCGTAGGGCAGCGCCAGCAGCGCTGCCATCGGCGCCCAGTTCTGCAGGCTCTCGCCGGTGATCGTCATTTCGACGGTGCCGAGCTGCATGCCGTTGATGAGGTCCATCTCGCGGCCGAGCGAGTCGTTGGGATAGACCTCGACAGCGATGCGGCCATTGGTGAGGGTCTTCAGCTCCTCGCCGAACTTGAGCGAGGCCTTGTGCCAGGAGTTCTGCTCGTTGGCGAGGTGGCCGAGCTTGAGCGTCAGCTCCTGTGCCATCGCCTGGCCCGCGAGCATCAGGCCGGCGACGCCGGCGATCATCACTTTCGTCAGTCTGCTGAAGTGTCGCATTACCTTTCCTCCCTGGGGTTGTGACATTTCAGGTTTCGGCAGTTTCAGGTGCCGGTATCGAAGAAGTCCGGCCGCGCCGCGGCGACTGCCGGAAGATCGGTGAGGATCTTTCGCAAATGCACGCGCATGGCGGCTGACGCTGCGCCCGGATCGCCGCGGGCGATGGCGCGGACGATGTCGGAGTGCTGGGCGACGAGGTCGCGCATCGGGAACTGCAGGGCGCTCAGATACCGCACCCGGTCCATCTGGCCCTTCACCTGTTCGATCACCTTCCAGGCGTAGGCCTTGCCGGCAGCTTCGGCGAGCGTGCGGTGGAAACGTTCGTCAAGCACGATGAAGCGGCTCGCCTCGCTCTCGGCGACTTCCTTTTGCTCGCGCAGCTGGCTTTCCAGCTCGCGCACCAGCGCGGGGTCGGGATTGTCGGCCAGAAGGGCGACGATGTCAGCCTCGATCGCCTCGCGCACGAAGCGCACGTCCTTGACGGCGGCGGTCGAGATCTTGCGGACGTAAGTGCCACGCTGCGGGCGCACTTCCAGCAGGCCGTCCTCGGCGAGCTTGATGAAGGCCTCGCGCACCGGCTGGCGGCTCAGCGCATAGGTTGCGGCGATTTCGGCTTCGGAGATGCGCGAGCCAGGGGTGAGGTCAGCAGAAATGATGCGCTGGCGCAGGATGCGGTAGAGCTGCGGCGCCAGCGGCGCCCCCTGGTCAAGCGTCCATCCCCTTCGCATCACGTCGTGCATCTCGCGCTCCTCGGATCAAACCATGAAGCACACTGCCATACTAGTCAACTACGGGAGGGTGGCGCGTGGTGGAGGCGGCGGACGATGCGGTGAAGGACAGGAGAGGGACCGCCCTGCCCTTGCCTTCTCTGCGGCTCACCCGGCCAGCGGCTGGGCGAGGCGGTCGCTCAGTTCCTTCGCGTGGGCGACGACTTCCTCGATGTAGCTGTCGCGGTTGAAGACGAAGCGGCTGGAAACGGCGGCGACGTTGAGCGCGGCGAAGACTTCGCCGGCGGCATTGAAGACAGGGGCGGAGATTCCCGAGCCGCCGATGTCGAGCTCCTGGTCGGAGATCGAGTAGCCGTCCTTCGCCGCCTGCGCGATCAGCTGGCGGATCGCCGCGCGGTCGATCACCGTATAGGGCGTGTAGGAAATGATGCGCTCGCTCGACAGATAGCGGTCGACGTCGCGCTGCGGGCGCGCCGACAAAAGCATCCGGCCCATCGCCGAGCAGTAGGACGGGACGCTGCCGCCCGAAAGCGGCGAATCGTAGCGGATTGCCTGCGGGCCGACGGCGATCTTGATCGTCTGCATGCGAAGGTCACGATTGAGAACGCCAAGCATGATCGTCTCGCCGGTGGCGTTGCGCAGGCTCTCGATGATCGGGGCGGCGACCTGCAGCAGGCGCGCATGCGGGCCAGTGACCCAACCCGGCCCGTTGCGATGGTCGGGGTTCAGCGAAAAGCGGTGTTCATCATCGCGAACGGCATAGCCGCGCTCCACCAGCGTCTGCATGAGCAGATGCGTGCTGCTTTTCGGATATCCCAGCTCATCCATGATGTTTTTCAGCGATAACGGGCGCGTTGCGCGCCCGAGCAGCTCAAGAATTTCGAGGATGCGGACCGCGCTTTTGACTTGTGCGTCCATATATGTGAACCATTCCTGCATTGAAGTGGCGTCGCAGCGGGCCTAATGCTGGTTACAGCCTCCGGAAGCCAGCACTAACCATGCGAACCGCTGATCTCGACCTTGTAGCACGTGCGCAGGAAGCATCCAGCCCGCTGGACGCTATCGAGATCGAATTGATCCGCAGCGGCCTGCAGTCGGTTTGCGAGGAAATGGCCGAGGGGCTGATCCGGTCGAGCCAGTCGCCCAACATCAAGGAGCGGCGCGACTGCTCCTGCTGCCTCTACAGCCGCGACGGCGAGATGGCGGTGCAGGCCGAGCACATTCCGATCCATCTCGGCGTCATGGCTGAGGCGATGCTGCACATCCTGCGCGAGTTCGACGTTGCACAGATGCAGCCGGGCGACGTGTTCCTGGCGAACGATCCGTATCATGGCGCCAACCACCTGCCGGACTTCATCGTCGCGGGGCCGCTGTTCGTCGGCGGCGAACTGGTCGGCTTTGCCGCCTCGATGGCGCATCACACCGACGTCGGCGGCATGGCGCCGCGCTCGATGCCGGCGGATGCCACCGAGATCTTTCAGGAAGGCCTGCGCATTCCGCCGGTGAAGCTGGTCGACCGCGGCGTGCTCAATGCAGGCATCGAACGCATCATCTGCGCCAATTCCCGCCTGCCGGAAGAGCGCCGCGCCGACCTCGGCGCGCAGATCGCCTCCGTCACCGTCGCGCAGAACCGCATCGACGAAATGGCGCAAAAGCACAGCGCCACCGACCTCCACTTCGCGATCGCGCAGATCATCGGCCTCTCCGAAAAGGCGTTCCGCAAGCGGCTCGAAGCCCTGCCCGAGCGCGTCTGGGAAGGTCTCGCTCATGCCGATTTTGGCGGCGAGGGCATTCCGATCCGCGTTGCCGTCTCGAAGAAGGACGACCGCCTCGTCGTCGACTTCACCGGCACCGGCGGCCACACGCCGAGCCCGTTCAATTCGTGCTTTTCCAACACGCTCGCCAGCGTCTACATGGCAGTCCGCATCTCGATTGCGGAAGGAATTGCGGCCAATGCCGGCCTCTACCGGCTGATCGACGTGGTGGCGCCGGAAGGCACCATCGTCAATCCGCGCTATCCTTGCGCGATCTCGGCGGCAACGCAGGTCTCCTACCACACCTTTGACGCGATGATGACGGCGCTGGCCGACATCGTGCCGGAGCTGGTGCTGGCTGGCACCGGCGGCGGCGGCGTCTTTTCCTTCGGCGGCTTTCACCCGCGCACGGACCGGCTGTTCGCCTATGGTGAGGCGCTTGGCGGCGGCTCGGGCGCCAGTGCCGTGGCCGATGGCGAAAGCGGCATGATCCCGCCGGTCGCGAACCTGCACGACACGCCGGTCGAGGTGCTGGAAACCAGCCTTCCCGTACGCATCGAACGTTATGAGCTGGTCGAGGGCTCGGCCGGCGATGGCAAATTCCGCGGCGGCTTCGGCCTGCGCCGCGCCTTCCGCATGCTCGCGCCCGTGCGCTGCTCGTTCCAGATCAGCATGCCGTCGAACGGCCCGAGCGGCCTTTATGGCGGCGAGCCGGGCCGCCCGACCCACGCAACCATTGAGCACGCCGATGGCCGCGTTCAGGACGTGAAGCGCTTTACCGCAGCCTCGGTCGACGCCAACTCGCTCGTCACCATCGAAACGGCGGGCGGCGGCGGCTATGGCAAGGCGGCGGAACGCTCCCCTGCCCTCACGGCCGAGGACGAACTGTTCGGCTATGGCATGCGGCGCGCGGCCGCCGGGAGGGCGTGAGCATGGCACACCTTCTCGCAGCAGCCGACGTCGGCGGCACCTTCATCGACATCGTGCTCGCCAATCCCGTTTCGGGCGAAACCCGCATCTCCAAGGTGCTGCACCGCAAGGGCCGCCAGGGCGAGGACATCTTCGCGGCTCTCCGCTCGCTCGCCGGCGAAATGGGCGCAACGCTCTCCGACATCCAGTCGCTGGTCGTCGGCACCACCGTCGTCACCAACGCCCTGCTCGAGGGCCAGCTCGCGCGCACCGCGGTGCTGACCACCGAAGGTTTCCGCGACGTGCTGGAAATCGCGCGCATGACGCGCCCCTCCTCCTATGACCTGCACAAGCGCCGCGCGCCGGTCGTCTCGCCGCGCAATCTGCGCTTCGACATTCCCGAGCGTCTCGACCACACCGGCGAGGTGCTGAAGCCGCTCGACATCGAGGCGGTCGACCGCGTGGTGGAAACGTTGCGCGCCGAGAACGTCGAGGCGGTCGCGGTCAGCTTCCTCTATTCCTATGTCGACGCCGCCCATGAAAAGGCCGCGCGCGAGCGCCTCGAAAGCCTTGGCGTGCCGGTGTCGATCTCCTCGGAAGTTCTGCCCGTCTTCCGCGAATACGAGCGCACCGCGGCGACGGCGCTCAACGCCGCTTCCATTCCGGTGATGTCCCGCTTCCTCGATGGCCTGAAGCAGGTCAATGACGGCGGCATCGCAAAAACCTATATCATGGGTTCGGCCGGAGGCTGCCTGACCTTCGAGGAAGCCGGCCGTTTCCCGATCAAGTGCGCCATGTCCGGCCCGGCTGGCGGCGTCGTCGGCACGCGCGAGCTCGCGCTTGAGCACGGCTTCAAGTCGGTACTGACGCTCGACGTCGGCGGCACCAGCTCGGATCTCGCCGTGCTGCACGACTGCGAGATCACCGTCACCGACGAGCGCGTCATCGGCGGCTATCCGGTAGCGATTGCCTCTGCCGAGATTGAGACGATCGGTGCTGGCGGCGGCTCGATCGCGCATATCGATGCCACCGGTCTGCTCAAGGTCGGCCCGCGCAGCGCAGGCTCGGAGCCCGGTCCCGTCGCCTATGGCAATGGCGGCACGCAGCCGACCGTGTCCGACGCGCACATCGCGCTTGGCCGCATCGGCGAGCGCAGCATGCTGGGCGGGCAATTTCCGCTCGACCGCGCCGCCGCGATTGCCGCGATCGAGAAGGAACTCGCCGGGCCGCTCGGCACCAACTGGCAGCGCGCCGCCCACGGCGTGCTGCGCGTCACCGCCGCCAATATAGTTCGCGCCGTGCGCGCGATCTCGACCGAGCGCGGCGATGACCCGAGAAAGATGCTGCTCGTCGCCTTCGGCGGCGCCGGCGCGCTGCATGCGCTGGATGTCGCCCGCGCGCTGTCGATCCCGCAGGTGCTGGTCCCCTATTATTGCGGCGTCTTCTCCGCGCATGGCATCGCCAGCGTCGACATCGCCTATGACGCCCAGCGCACCTGGCTGAAGCAGATCGGCACGATCCCCGCCGACGAATTCGCGGGCATTACCGGCGAGCTCTCCGGCCAGCTCATCGGGCGCATCGTCGCCGATGGCTTTGCCGAAGATGAACTTGCCTCGCGCTGGCAGGTCGATCTTCGCTATGTCGGCCAGTCGCACACGATCACCGTGCCGCTTGGCCGCGCCGACCTTGCAGGTCTCGAGGACGCCCGCCTGCGCTTCATTGCCGAGCACCGCAAGCGCTACGGCCATGCCTCCGACACGGCGCCCGTCGAACTCGTCAATCTGCGCCTCAAGATCAGCCGCCAACGCGCTGAATTCGCTTCCCTTAAGGAAGCTGCGTCGAACAGTGAGCCGCGTCCGGTCGCGACGCGAAAAATATGGCTGGATGAACACAATGAGACCGAATGCCCGGTCTACAGCCGTGAGGATCTTCCGTCCGGCTGGAAGGCGACCGGGCCGCTGGTCATCGAACAGTTCGACTCGGTAACGGTGGTGGGGCCGGCCGACGAAATCGAGGTTCTGGCAGGCTCGCGGGCCATCATGGTCACGCTGGCCGCGCCGGTGCACAACACTATCAATGGGAACGAAAGACATGAACTCGGTACTTCGTAAACTGGCCGGACTTGCCGGCGCCTGCCTGATCGCCGCCGCAATGGCCGCGCCGGCGCACGCGCAGGAAAAGTTCACGTCTTTCACCGCCGGCGCCGACCCGCATTTCCGCCCGATCTCGTTCCAGGACGAGAGCGGCAAGCTGGTCGGCTTCGACGTCGACTTCGTCGAGGAGCTCGGCAAGCACCTCGACATCCCGGTCAAGTACGAGGGCATGGCCTGGGACGGCATCATCCCGGCGCTGCAGGCAAAGAAGATCGACGCCGTCACCAACATGGTGATCACCGACGAGCGCAAGAAGGTCGTCGCCTTCTCCGATCCGATCATGCAGCAGACGATCATGGCGGTCGTGAAGGCCGGCGCCGAGAAGAAGGACGTCACGCTTGACGACCTGAAGACGCTCCGCGTCGGCGTTCAGGGAGCCACCTCCGCCGCGACCGTGGTCGAGGGCGTCGAGGGCGCCAACGTTGCCACCTACAACACCGTCGTCGATGCCTACAACGATCTGATGCTCGGCCGCATCGACGTGGTCGTGGTCGAAAGCGTCAACGGCCAGTACATTGCCGCCAACCAGTTCGCCGGCAAGCTCGAAGTGGTCGAGAAGCCGCTGACCGAGGACGTGAAGCTCAACGGCGTCGCGCTGCGCCAGGCAGACACCGAGGGCCTCAAGCAGATCAACGAGGCGATCGCCGCCATGAAGGCCGACGGCACGCTGAATGCGATTGCCGTCAAGTGGTTCGGCAACGCCAGCGCGATCCCGCAGTAAGACGGGACCGGCAGGAAGGGTCCCTCATTGGCCGAGACGGATGGCATACCCGTTCTTCAGATCGCCGGGCTTCACAAGTCCTTCGGCGCCAATGAGGTGCTGTCCGGCATCAGCCTCACCGTCCGCCGTGGCGAGACCGTCGCCGTCGTCGGGCCGAGCGGCTCGGGCAAGACGACCCTTCTTCGCTGCATCAATTTCCTCGTCCCGTACGACCGGGGCGAGGTCCGGGTCGATGGGGAACTGATCGGCTATCGCGAGGCACCCTCCGGGCGGAAGATGCAGTCCGACCGCGAGCTTTCCCGGATGCGCCAGCGCATCGGCATGGTGTTCCAGCGCTTTGCCCTCTTTCCCCACAAAACCGTAATAGAGAACCTGACCGAGGGCCAGGTGCAGGTTCTCGCCCGAACGCGCGGCGCCGCTGAAGAGCTGGCGCTGCGCGTTCTTGAATCCGTCGGCCTTGCGGACAAGGCCAGCTGCTATCCGGCCGAGCTTTCCGGCGGCCAGCAGCAGCGCGTCGGCATCGCGCGCGCATTGTGCATGGAGCCGATCCTGCTCCTGTTCGATGAGGCCACCTCGGCGCTCGATCCCGAGCTCGTCGGGGAGGTGCTTGCCGTCATGCGAAAGCTTGCCGACGAGGACCGGACGATGGTGGTGGTCACCCATGAGCTGCGTTTTGCGCGCGAGGCGGCCGACCGCATCGTCTTCATGGAGGGCGGGCGCATCCACGCCGACCTTCCGACCGAACAGTTTTTCACCGCTCCCCCCTCCCCGCGCATTGCGGCGTTTCTGGAAGCGAGCCTCGGCAAATGATCGAGTTCGCGATCCAGTATCTGCCGCTCTACCTGCAGGGCGCGCTCGTCGGGCTCGGGCTGACCGCCGCCGCCATGGCCGGGGCGCTGGTGATCGGCGTGCTCGTCGCGATCGGCCGGCTGTCGTCGAACCCGGTGCTGAAATATCTGACGCTCGCCTATGTCGCGGTGTTCCGCGCGGTGCCGCCGCTGGTGCTGCTCTACATCGTCTATTTCGGCATTCCGGCCTGGGCGATGGCGAGCGAGAGCCCGGCGCTGATCGCGCTGTTCTCGCCGCTCGACAACCGCTTCATTGCCGCGACGCTCGCACTTGCCGTCAATGCCGGCGCCTATGTCGCGGAAATCATCCGCGCCTCGATCCTGTCGCTGCCAGCCGACCAGATGGAGGCCGCGCGCTCGATCGGCATGACCTATCCGAAAGCAATGCGCCGGATCATCCTGCCGCAGGCCTTTCGCATCGCCTTCCCGCCGCTCTGCAGCGAGTTCATCATCATCCTGAAGGGCACGTCGCTCGCCTCGGTGATCGGCGTGACGGAGTTGATGCGCAACGCGCAGATGATCGCCTCCTCCACCTTCCGCAACCTAGACGCCTATGTGCTCGCGGCGCTGGTCTACGTGGTGCTGGTGATCGTGCTGCAGTTCATCACGGTGAAGATCGAGGCGCGGATGAACCGCGCAATGGGCATCCGCAGCGGGCGGTAGGGCGCGCAGAGTCCGCACAGGATTCCAGGGGCAGACATTCCTGCAGGACAGGTCGAGCAGGAAAGGCTAATGCCATTCCCACTCTCCCGTTGCCTGAGCCCCGCGCTTCTAGCCGCCACCTGCCCTCACGTCATAGTCCACAAGTGGATACTAATATATGCCAGGCAGGCACATGCAGCCGAGCGGCCATCGCCTGTCGCTTTTCGGGCTGTGCGCAACGTCCGGCCGGCTCCGGGTTGATGGAGCAGCCCCGCGCCAAACCGTGTAAGGTCCCCCCGAAAGATGAACAGGTCTGTCGCACCCGGGGAACCACAATGGTTGATTTTTCGATGATTGAGGCAGCGGCGGGAAGGCTCGCCGGGAAGGCGCGGCGGACGCCGCTGTTGCGCGCGCCACTGCTCGACGCGCTCGCGGGACGGCGCGTCTACGTCAAGGCCGAGTGCCTGCAGCTTACCGGTTCGTTCAAGTTCCGCGGCGGCTGGTCGGCGATCTCCGCGCTTCCCGAGGAACAGCGCCGGCGCGGCGTGATCGCCTTTTCCTCCGGCAATCACGCGCAGGGCGTGGCGCTCGCGGCGAAGATGCACGGCATCCCGGCGCTCATCGTCATGCCGAGCGATGCGCCGCTGCCGAAGCTCGAAAACACCAGGGCCTATGGCGCCGAGATCGTGACCTATGACCGCTACACCGAGGATCGCGATGCGATCGGCGAAAAGCTGTCGCGCGAGCGCGGGCTGACGCTGATCCGCCCGTTCGACGACGAGCAGGTGATTTCGGGCCAGGGCACAGTCGGCCTCGAGATCGCCGAGCAGGCGCGCGAAGAAGGCATTTTTGCGTGCGACGTACTGGTGCCGTGCGGCGGCGGCGGGCTCACCGCGGGCATTGCGCTGGCGCTCGAGCAGAAGGCGCCGGGCTTCGTCGTCCACACTTGCGAGCCGCAAAATTATGACGACGCGGCACGCTCGCTGGCAGCTGGCGAACGCCTCGCCATCGAAGGCCACGCGCCGACCATCTGCGACGCGATCGTGACACCCAAGCCCGGCGAGCTCACCTTCCCGGTGATGAAGCGCCTGTGCGGCACAGGCTTTGCCGTGACGGAAGACGAAGTCCGTGCGGCCATGGCGCTTGCCGCGAACCACCTCAAGCTGGTGATCGAGCCCGGCGGTGCCGTCGCACTCGCCGCCGCCCTCTTTCGCAGGCAAGAGCTCTCCGGCGACAGCGTCATCGTCGTTGCCAGCGGAGGCAACGTGGACCCTGAGCTTTTCGCGAGAACGCTGGCGGCAGGCGGAGGCCGATGACGGCTTGAAACGCCGCCGCAGCCTCATGCGTCGGCGGCGCTGTTCTCCGGCGGGTTAGAAGCGAGTGGGCCTGAAGTGGCGCAGGACTTCCGGCTCCGTATTGCCCTGGATGAGCCCCATGATGAGCTGGGCCGTGATTGGCCCGAGCGTCATGCCGACATGGCCGTGGCCGAAGGCGTAGATGACGTCGGCGCCGCCGCTCGACGGGCCGATGACCGGCAGCGAATCCGGCAGCGCCGGGCGCAGGCCCATCCACCGCCGCGAAACCGGCGGCAGGCCGGGAAAGGTCTCGCGGGTGCCGCGCTCGATCTGGTCAAAGCGGTGCTGCGATGGCGGGGCCTCGTTCGAGGCAAGCTCGACGGTGCCCGCTGCGCGCAGCCGCCCTTCCAGCGGCGTCATGTAGTAGCCGAGATGGGTGCGGTGGACGGGGCGCGAGATTGGCAGCTCCTCCATGTCGAACTCGACATGGTAGCCGCGATGGGCAACGAGCGGGATGCGATCTCCGGCCTGGCGCGCCAGCGCCGCCGAATGCGCGCCGGCGGCAATGATGACGCGGCGGGCGTGAATCACGGTGTCCTGCGCGTGAAGGCGAACGCCGTCCTTCTCGCGGACAAGCCCGTCGACGCGGGCGGTCAAGAGCCGCGCGCCGCGCTCGGTGGCGGCAATCGCAAGGCGCTGGGTGGCGAGGCCCGGATCGCTCAGATGGATGCTGCCTGCGTGATGCACGGCGCCGGCGCAGGCCGGAAGGTTCGGCTCCAGCTCCTTCACTTCCGTCGGGGTCAGCACGTTCTGTTCGATGCCATAGCTGCGGCGCAGGGCGACGTCCTTTTGCGCGGCGCTGAACGCTGCCTGGTTGGCATAAGCATAAAGAACGCCGCGCTCGATGAAGAGGTCGCGCAGCGGCGCTCGCTCGGCCAGGTCGTACCAGGCCGCCTTCGACTGGGTCTGCAGCTCGGCCATCGCGCGCAGATTGCGCTCATAGGCCTGCGGCAGGCACTGGGCGGTAAAGCGCAGCAGCCAGGGCGCCAGCAGCGGCAGGTAGGGCAGCCGGATCGACAGCGGGCTCTCGCGATTGAAGAGCAGGTTCGGCAGGTTCTTCAGCACCGCGGGCGAACCCACCGGGCCGATGGCATGCGGCGAAATCGACGATGCGTTGCCGTAGGACGCGCCGGAGCCGGGCGCGGCCGGGTCGATCATCGTGACGTCGTGGCCTGCCTCGGCAAGGCGGAGGGCGCAGGACAGGCCGACGATGCCGGCGCCGATGATTGCCGTTTCAGTGCGAATTTGTGATGCCATGGTGTGAGCTCGTGCTGATGACCGAACGGTCGCTTGAGCCCACTATCAATGACTGAACGGTCAGGGTGTCAATCCCCAACTTCACACCGGGGAATGCCGCATTCACTTCTCGGCGACGATGAACTCGACCCCCGCGCTGGCCAAGCTGGTCATCACCGCGGCGGGAAGCGGCGCGTCGGTGACGACGCGCGACACCTGGTCGGCCGCGCAAACCTGAAAAAGCGCAGCCTTTTCAATCTTGGAGCTGTCGATCAGCACCGTGACCTGGCGGGCGCGGGCGATCATCGCGCGTGCTGTGTAAGCAGCCTCGGCCATGAAGTCCATGAAGCGGCCGATATTATCCACCGCGCCAACGGTGAGGACCGCATGGTCGGCGCTGAGTGCCTGAATCTGGTCGTTGGTGATCGGCCCGAGCGTTTCCGCGCCTTCCGGATAATAGTGTCCGCCCAGCAGAAACACGTTGTTTTCGCCCGGGCCCTTGCTGGCGGCGTGGGCGACGTGCTGCGAGTTGGTGATGATGGTCAGGCCGCTCTTGCGGGACAGCGCCTCGGCAAACAGGATCGTCGTCGAGCCGGAATCCACCAGGAGGCTGTCGCCGCTGTTGAATAGCTCGGCGGCGCGCTCGCCGATGCGGCGCTTGGCGTCCCGGTTGAGCTCAAGCCGCGAGTGGAAAGGGTCTTCCTGCGCCGATTGCAGCGGCACCGCGCCGCCATGCACCTTTCGCAACAGGCCGTGTTCGGCAAGGGCGGTAAGATCGCGGCGTACCGTCTCGCGCGACGTGCCGAGCCAGTCGGCGAGTTCGACGACGGTGACCTTCCCTTCTCTCGACAGCCTCTCCAGGATTGCCAGCTGCCGCGCCCTCACCGATGCCCGTTCCGCCGAAGTCTGTTGTTCCATGTTGCCGTCCGACCTTCTGGGTTCCCCAAGGGTAATTGTGGAGCACGCCGGTCGAAACGGTCAAGAACCACTTATTCGGTTGACTTGACTGACCATGTGGGCATTCAATCTCCTCAGGGTGGCCAAACGGGAGGAACCGGGGGGCCGCTTCAGTGTAGTTCCTTACTTCCTGCTGGAGATCGCCATGTCTTTTACTCGCAAGGTTCTGGCCACTGCCGCCTTGGCAACCCTGCTGTGCTCTGCCGCACATGCGGAAACCCTTCGTCTTTCGACGCTGAAGCACCCCGGCTCGCCGGGTGAGCTCGCCGCCCAGGAGCTGGCGAAGGAAGTCGAGGCGCGCACCGAAGGCCGCGTCACCATCAAGGTTTATCCGTCCGACCAGCTCGGCGACTACACCGAGGTCTATGAGCAGCTGATGCAGGGCGTCGTCGACATGGCGCTGCAGCCGGTGCCGGCGCTCGACGACAAGCGCGTCGCCATCACCTGGTTCCCGTACGCGTTCTCCAACTACGAGAGCGCCGAGGAAATGCACAAGCCGGGCGGCGCCGTGTTCGAGATCATCAACGGCGCGACCAGGGAAATGAACGTCACCGTGCTCGGCGTCTATGGGGAGGGCATGGGCGGCGCGGGCTTTACCAAGGACGTCAACGACGCGGGCAACCCGGATGCCAAGCACGACCTGAAGGTTCGCGTCTGGCCGGGCGGTGCGACGCACCAGGCGCTGCTCGAGCGTCTCGGCTTTGCGACCGGCACGCTGCCGTGGGCCGAGCTCTACACCGGCATGCAGACCGGCATCGTCGACGGTCAGGTCGGCGGCACCGCGGCGATGGCGCTCGAGAGCTTCAAGGACATCACCAAGACCTGGGTGCAGTACAACGACCACTTCGAGGCGAACTGGTTCCTGATCTCCGACGACAGCCTTGCAAAGCTTTCCGAGGAAGACCAGAACACCCTGCGCGAAGTCGTGCAGGAGCTTTCGGCCAAGCGCTGGGTCGAGGTGAAGCAGGCTGACGAGGCGGCGCTCGAAGAGTTCCGCAAGCTCGGCGCCAACGTCATCACCTTCGACGACGCAACGCTCGAGAGGTTCGCCGACGTGGTGCGCAAGGACGTCTGGCCGAAGATCGCCGGCGAGCTCGGCGATGAGGGCTACGCACAGCTGAAGGCTGGCCT
This sequence comes from Aminobacter sp. J41, assembly GCF_000526635.1. GTDB lineage: Bacteria > Pseudomonadota > Alphaproteobacteria > Rhizobiales > Rhizobiaceae > Aerobium. The sequence goes on along the minus strand of NZ_JAGL01000014.1, from coordinate 45,558 downwards.
CGGCCTCGAATAAGCCTTTCTGAGGCAAACCGGCTGCCTCCGCCTGGCGCGGGGGCAGCCGCATTTCTCCGACGCGCTTGCCGCGTGCATTCGTCCGAGCAGCCGGGGCTTTTCATGTCCGAGCAAGAAGAAACCGAGCAGGTCAACACGCCGCGCTGGCTTGGCGGTCCGGCTCTTTCCGTCTGGAACGCGACGCTCCAGTTGCAGCGCATCCTTCTGGTCGTGTGCGGTGTCGCGCTGACACTGCTCATCTGCCTGCAGGTCTTCACCCGCTACGTGATGGGCATCAGCATCCTCGGCATCGAGGAGATCGCCTGCTTCTCCGCCGTGTGGATGTATTTCATCGGCTCGGCCCATGGCGCGTGGGAACGCGGCCACATCTCGGCGAGCCTCGTCGAGCTGTTTGCACCGCGCGGTCCCGTCAACCGCTTCATGAAGGTGCTGGCGTCGGTGCTCACGGTCGTCATCGCCGGCTGGATGACGGTCTGGGCGTGGGACTACTTCAATTTTTCGCTCAGGCGCGGCAGCACGTCGCCGGACACCGGCATCGTCCTTGCCTGGGTGCACGTGATCATGCCGATCACGCTCGCCCTGATGACCCTTTACTGGACCGTTGAAGCCTTCGGCACGATCCGCAGCCTGTTTTCCGGAGAAGAAGACAAATGAGCACGCTCGTCGCGCTGGATGCGCTCCTTCTCACCGTGCTCCTGATGATCGGCGTGCCCGTTCCGCTCTGCTTTGCCGGCGCGGTGCTCGTGCTGATGACCTTCGGCGACTACGGCGCTCCGGCCTTCCTGATCGGCACCGGCTACGCCAAGGTCAGCTCCCTGGTCATCGTCGCCATTCCGCTCTTCATCCTTGCCGGCGGCCTGATGAGCCGTGGCGGCATCGCGCAGCGCCTTGTCGCCGTCGCCGACTCCCTGTTCGGCCGCACCAGGCTCGGGCTCGGCGGCGTCGTCATCGTGACGACGGCGATCTTCGGCGCGATCTCCGGCATGGCCTCGTCCGCCGTTGCCGCGATCGGCACCATCATGGTGCCGCGCATGGTCGAGCGCGGCTATGATCGCGCTTATGCCTCGACGCTGGTCGCCGTGTCGGCGGTGCTCGCGCTGCTCATTCCGCCGAGCGCCTCGATGATCCTGTTCGGCTGGGTGACGGGAACCTCGATCCTTGCCTGCTTCCTCGCACCGATCGTTCCGGCGCTGCTGCTGATCGCCCTGATGGCGTTTTGGAACATCGTGCTGACGCGCAACATGCCGATCATCCGTCCGGAGCCCGCACCGCTGAAGCAGGTGGCCGTCGAGTTTTTCGGCCGCGTGCGCCACGCGACGCTGGCGCTCCTGATGCCCGTGGTCATTCTCGGCTGCATCTATGGTGGCGTGACCACGCCGACGGAAGCCGCGGCCGTGGCCGTGCTCTACGCTATCCCCATCGGCCTGTTCGTCTACAAGGATCTCAACTGGCGCGAGCTCGGCAATGTGATCTGGCGCGCAGGCCAGATCACCGGCGTGCTTTTGCTGATGATCTTCTTTGCCTCGATGCTTGCCCGCATCTGGACGATGGAGAACGTGCCGCAGCAGATGCTGTCGGTGTTCCTGTCGGTCAGCGAAAACCCGATCATCCTGCTGCTCATGGCGAACGTGTTCCTGGCGATCGTCGGCATGTTCATGGACGACGCGAGCGGCATCCTGCTTGCCTCGCCGTTGCTGATGCCGCTGATGCTGAAGGTGGGCGTCGATCCGATCCAGTTCGCGGCGATCATCGCCGTCAATCTCGGCATGGGCCTGATCACCCCGCCGACGGCGCCGATCCTCTACTTCGCGGCGCTGATCGGCAAGGCACCCGTCGGCTACATGATGAAGCCCGCGCTGGTCTTCGTCCTCGGCGCCTACCTGCCGGTTGTGCTGCTGGTTACCTTCATCCCGGAACTCTCGCTCACCCTGCCGCGCTGGGTGCTGGGGCTGAACTAGGGTTTCCTCTCGGGCGCGGGGAAACGACCTCCCCGCGCTCTCTGCAAGAAGCTCCCCACGCTGTTAGCGCAATGATCCCGGCGCTGTGAGCCGAGGGTTGCGAGCGCTATCAGCGCATGGCTCCCGGCTCTGTCCGTGCAACGTCCCTGGCGTTGCGGCGCAAGGCAATCAGCGCTGTCTGCACGAAGGGCGAACGGTCCAATACCGGCGAGGAATGGCTCCTCGCCGGTTTTTGTTTGGCTGCGGTGGAGACTGGATCGAGCCATGGTGGGCGCGGGCCGGCGGAGCCGGATCAGCGTCTGATGCGGCTGTACTTTTCCTCCCGCTTCCCCTTCCTCTCCCCTCTCCCCTCTCCCCTCTCCCCTCTCCCTTCGTCAGCCTCGTCGTCGCCGAGCATTTGATGGGGCCCCTTTAGGGGCGCAGCCAACTCGGGACTCTCAACTGCGCCTGTAGCCTTTCCGGCGCGCCTGCTCGCGCTTCCCGTGAAGAACCGACGTGTGCGGCCGATAACTCGCGCGGGCCCGCGAAAATCGCGTCCATGACACAAGGCCCGATAAGGCAACATTATCGTGCATGAAGCCAGTCGGGCTTTGCTGGCGCATATTGAGACAATTGATCACCGAAAGCGCACGCTTTACGTGCTGAGGCTTCGGGGAACATGAGGAGGCATCAAAAAACAAAAACAGGAGCAATGACATAGCTCCCCTCTCCTGCTCGAATAGTATCCTTAAGCCCTTAAGCCCTTAAGCCCTTAAGCCCTTAAGCCCCTAAGCCCCTAAGCTCCTCCCCTACTCCCCATGCTCATGCTCTTCCTCGCGCAGGTGGGTTGCCATGTCGGTCAGCATGTCGCTGACGTGGCTGTCGGCGAGCTGGTAGAAGACGTGCTTGGATTGCCGTTCGCCCTTTACAAGCCGCGCGGCGCGCAGGAGCCTGAGGTGATGGCTAACCAGCGTCTGCGATAGTCCGAGGCTCTCGGCGATGTCGCCAACCGCCTTCGGTCCGCCGAGACAATAAAAGAGAATACGCAGACGCGTGGGATCGCCCAGCAGCCGGAAGGTTTCGGCGAGGATGCCGACTTCCTGAATCGACAGACTGTTTTCGGCGGTCATCGCGTCTCTCCGCCGTTGGAGTTCCGGGAAACAGTGGGATGCTCCGCCACGTGGTCGGCGGTATCGTGGTCGTGGGCATGTTCTGCCCTGGCGGGCCCGTCGTGCGCGTGCGGACGCCCGGCGTCGTGGTCGTGGCCGCAACCGGCATGTCGGGCATGATCATGCCCATGATGCTCATGCCCATGCGCCTCGCCATCCGCCAGCGGGCAGTCCCCTCCCCTCCCCCAGTCGATCGCGACGGTGGCGTGGTCGATGCCGAAGTGGTCGCGCAGCGCGTCCTCGACCGCCGCCTGCACCTGCCGCGCCTCTGCTTCGTTCTGCGGCGCGACGTGGAGCGTCGCCAGCGCCCGGCCGGAGGTGAGCGACCAGACATGGACGTGGCGCACGCCGGCAACGCCAGGCAGCGCGCCGAGTTCGGCCGTGATCGCCTCGGCGCTCACGCCCTCCGGCGCGCCCTCGAGCAGGATGTGGAGCGAGGCCTTCATCAGCTTCCAGGCGCTGCGCAGGATCAGCAGCGCGACCAGCACCGACAGGATCGGGTCGATCGGCGTCCAGCCGGTGTAGGCGATCACGATCGCCGCGCCGACGGCGCCGACCGAGCCGAGCAGGTCGCCGATCGCGTGCAGCAGCGCGCCGCGGATGTTGACGTGCTCGGCGTCGCCCCGCGTCAGAATCCAGATGACGAGCAGATTGACCGCGAGCCCCGCGACCGCCACACCCAGCATCGGTCCGGCGAGGATTTCGTAGGGCTCCTGAAAGCGCTGCCACGCCTCGTAGAGGATCCAGAAGATGATCGCGAACAGCGTCAGCGCGTTGACGAAGCCTGCGACGACCTCGAGCCGCGCATAGCCGAAGGTGCGGCGCTGGTCAGCGGCGCGGCGGCCAAGCCGGAACGCGACATAGGCGAGCGCGAGCGCCGCGGCGTCGGTCAGCATGTGCCCGGCATCGGCAATCAGCGCCAGCGAGCCGGAAATCAGCCCGCCCGCGACCTCGACCACCATGAAGGTCGCGATCAGGACGAGTGAGATCAGCACCTTGCGTTCGTTCGCGGCCGAGACTTCAGGGGCGTGGGAATGATCGTGATGCGAATGGTGGGCGTGCTCGTGCGCCATCGGGAAGCTCCATATGAATGACATATGAAGACGTATTCATATTTTAGGAGTCAACTGGGATGGTGGACGAGAAATCGAGCTACGGACGCGGGATGAAACGGGAGAAAAAGCCGCTGAGAGGGTTGGAGGCTGGCGACGCTGAAAGTGTTTTCGGATGCAGCCGCCGAGCAGGCGGAGCAAACCGATGACTTGCAGCGCCGGCTGCTGATCTGCTCCCTGCCTGGCACCTTTCTTGCCGGTCAGCACCTCCCCTCCCCTCCCCTGCCCTGCCCTGCCGTGCCCATAACCGGCTAGAGCTACGCCATGCCGGGAGTTGTCGCCTGAGCTCCGCCCCCTAACCCGCAGCTTCAGCATCCCCTGCCACTTTCTGGTGTGGGACATCACGACGCCGTGCGCGGGGGAACGCGTTCCTGTAAATCGCGTTTCGGTAGGAGCATCCGGCGCGCGGTTGGAGGACCCGGCGGCCGGCGAAAGCAGGACGTGATGACATACCATTTCTTCGAGCATGAGATCGACACGACTACCCACTTCTGCGTCAAGTGCGGCCGCTTCCTCCTGACCCTTCAGGAGAACCAGCGCAGGGAAGGCAACCAGGTCCTCCCGAGCTGCGTCGACGCCGACAACGTCTCCGCGATCAGCCACATGGTCCGCAACCGCGACTAGCGCGGGGGCCGGAACGGTTGGGGTTTGGATCCAGTCGGACCCGGAGCTACCCTAACGCTGGACCTGGTCGCGGATACGCGGACCCGTCGTGAATTTGCGGTGTCTCCATCGTCATCCCCGCCAAGCCCGCGAAGCGGGCGCGAGCTGGGGATCCATGCCGGAACGTCTGCAAGGGACCGGCGGCGGTGGTGAACCGATACTGGCAAGACGGCGGTTCTGCGCGGTCGCGTCGGCTTCACCGTTCAGGCATGGATGCCCGTGGCGAGCACGGGCATGACGAGGTGGAAATGCACCATCTCACCCTCGGCGTCGACACCTTTTGCCGGTGGAGCCCGCCATTTCCTTCTGCGCCGACTCGGATCCTCCCCCGCAGCGCGGGGGAGGTGGCGCGAAGCGCCGGAGGGGGCTCGTAGAGCGGGTAGGGTTCCGGGCCTGGTTTGAGAGCGGGAAGATCGTCCTTGTGGGCCATGGATTTGGACGGAACGATGTAACCGTGACGTGGCGCTTCCAACTCAGTCAGGCCACCCTTCAGCACAAACCTCACCCGTCGCACTCCGTCAGCCCCCTCCACCATGCTTCGCATGGTCCCCCTCCCCCACTCCGTGGGGGAGGATCCTGAGGCCGTGCCTGCTGCAATGCCCCGTCCACCCTTCGGCGGTTTGAGACGGGTCGTCTCGGCAGGGCATCCGCGAGCCGGGGTATTCGTTGCGGCACGTAACCGGTGGCCGTTGGAGCGCTTCATTTCCCTCTGCGCCGACGCGGATCCTCCCCCGCAGTGCGGGGGAGGTGGCGCGAAGCGCCCGAGGGGGCTTGTAGGGCGCGAAGCTGGCTGGGCCTGATCGGAGAGCGGCAGTGGTGCGCCCGCTAAACATTCCGCCCCAACCCTTCGATCTATTTCCCTAGCCAATCCTTCGATCTATTGCCCTAGATCGTTCGCTCGGGTCGCGGGGGGATGCCTCTTCGATTTATGCTCTGGCCCGGGCAGCATGTTCTGTCGCACCGAACATCCTGAAAGAGCTGAGCCGAGAAGGCCGGCAGAGCATATCCACGACCAGACACGGCGGGAGGCCTAACGTGTCGAGCGCGCGCTCGATGCACGGAGAGGAGTCACATGCATGTCCCTCAAGCCCAAGTCCGCGGCGGCGGCCACGACGTTCGCCAAAACGGTCGCCAGCCTCGAAGCAAGGCCCGCCGCCGCCTCGAATGCCATCAAGGTCACGCCCGGCCACGGTGAAGCTGGCCGGCATCCCACCCGCGAACTGCTCGATGCGCTTTCGGGGAACCGCGATCCCGGCATGTTCGGGCGCATGTTCCGGCTCGATCCGCTCGTCGTTCCCGATGCCAAACTGCAGGTGCTGGCCGCGGCGATGGAGGACAACGCCGCGAACGAGCTTGGCGACAACGACAAGATCCCCGCCGGCTTCACCTATTTCGGCCAGTTCGTCGATCACGACATCAGCCTCGACCTCACTTCGCTGGGCGACAAGGAGAAGGACCCGCTCGGCATCGAGAATTTCCGCACGCCCGCGGTCGACCTCGACTGCCTCTACGGGCTCGGACCCGACGGCAGCCCGCACCTTTATGCGCGCGACCCGAACAACGGCCACAAGCCGGGCCCAAAGATGCTGATCGGCAAGAACATCAACGTGCAGTTCGGCGGCATCACCGGCGACTTCCATAACGACCTGCCGCGCAGCCCGGAAGGCTTCGCGCTGATCGGCGACCACCGCAACGACGAGAACCTGCTGGTTGCGCAGACGCATCTCGCCTTCCTGAAGTTCCACAATGCGGTCTGCGACATGCTGGCGACGTCGGCCTCCCCTCCCCGCGAGATTTTCAAGGAGGCGCGGCGGATCGTTACCTGGCACTACCAGTGGATCGTGCTGCACGACTGGGTGGAGCGGCTGACGGGGCCGGGCACGGTCGCGAAGATCCTGCATGACGGGCGCAAGTTCTACCGGTTCCGGAAAGTGCCCTACATGCCGATCGAATTTTCGGCGGCCGCCTACCGGCTCGGGCACAGCATGGTGCGTTCGAGGTACCCGCACAACAAGGTATTTCCCGACGCGGACTTCGAGCTGCTGTTCGACTTCTCGGGTCTCTCCGGCGGCATTCTCGGCGACCTTGCGCCCAACCCGCCGACGGACCCAACCCCGGTGGCGAAGCTGCCGAGCAACTGGATCATCGACTGGCGCCGCTTCTACGACCTTGGCGCCAGCGGGGGCGTTCCGATGAAGGCCACGCCGTCGCGCACCATTGACCCGCATCTGGCCAAAGTTTTGCACACCCTGCCGGGCGGCGGCGGCAACCTTGCCCTGCGCAACCTCCAGCGCGGCGTCAAGCTCGGCCTGCCCTCGGGCCAGGACGTCGCAACCCGCATGCGGATCAGGGACCCGCTGACGCCGGACGAGGTTGCCTCCGACAGCAACGGCTCGACCGACGGCGCGGCGGCGAAGTCGCAGGGCCTGCATACGAAGACGCCGCTCTGGTACTACATCCTCAAGGAGGCCAAGGTGCGCCACGGCGGCAAGCGGCTCGGCCCGGTCGGGTCCATCATCGTCTCGGAAGTGTTCGTCGGCCTGATCCACGGCGACCACAATTCGTTCCTGTGGCAGGAGAGAAACTGGAAGCCGACGCTGCCGTCTGCCGAGCCCGGCAAATTCACGATGGTCGACATGCTGCGCTTCGTGAACGACATCAATCCGATCGGGGACTGAGGTTTTTACGACACGAGATCAGGCAGGGGGACGCGACCGCAGCGGTGCAAGCCGCTGCGATCTTTGCTCGGTTTTGCGCGGTCGGGCATATCTATCCGGCTGGACACATCAGCGGCGCGGCGCGAGAGAGCGAGGGAAAAGTTGACAGCTGTCAACTTTCGCCGGGGCGGCGAGGTGCACAAAAAGGGATGGAGGGGTTGGCGTGAAGGTCGCAGGGAAGTCTGCGGCAGCTATGGGAACGGGAAGCGCCGGCCGCAGGCTACGTCGCCGGGGAGAAAAAAAGCCAATCCGGCGAAGTTGACAGCTGTCAACTTCGGCTCGGCGTCAGCGCCGCCGGCGGCAACAGGAGCGGGAGACGTATCGGCACGCATGCAGGACCGACCTGCCTGCCCTGCATCGCCGGCCCCGGCAACGCGAACAAACGTGACGAGCGCCCAATGTACGCGGCACCGCCTCTCCTTCTTCGTCATGCCACGGCCCGACCGTGGCATCCATGCCTGAACATCTCCTCTCCACCTGCAGCTGATGGATGGTCGGCGAGTTGACAGCTGTCAACTCAGAGGTGAGTGCGGGGCCGAAGCCGGCGCCGCGCGTTCGGAGCCAAGACTCCGGACGCTGGCCGCGCTGAGGCGTTCAGGCGTGGATGCCCCGGTCAAGCCGGGGCATGACGAACACGGAAATGTCGAGCCCCGTATCTGCCTCCCTCGCCTAGTAGACATCGTAGCGGGGAAGGCGCGGGCAGGGCGGCTGGAAGGCAATCGTTCCGTACCCGGCGGCGACACCTCTCGATTTGCCCATCTAAATGGCCACGCTCTATGAGCCCCCTCCACCATGCTTCGCATGGTCCCCCTCCCCCATAGATGGGGGAGGATCCAAGGCGCGAATTTTTGGACGGTCCTGCACCGGTTGGTGAAGCCTCCCGCGGTAAAGGATTCCTCCTTCTCCTTCTCGGTGGCCTTGTCCTTGGTCCAGGCGTTGGCATGGTCGTCTCGCTCTCTCGTTGCAGTATGGCACAGTCCCCGGACCCGATCCGCTTGGTCCGGCACGCGAGGGCGTAACATGCTCGAACGAATCCCGAAGCGTCGCCGCCAGTGGCGAAGCCGAACTGTTCTACGCGGATGACAAATGCGGCAAAGGATCCTCCCTGCGATGCGGAGAAGGGGGCGTGCGGCAGCCCCGGGACCTGGCTCTGTTTGGCCCCGCGCGCTGGGGCGTGAAGTGCCAGTGGGAAGAAAAACCGGACTGCTTGCCGCCAGCGGCGCGGCCGGTCTGTCTTGCCGTGGATGGCACACGCGGCGGAGGATCCTCCCACGCAACGCGGGGGAGGGGCCCATGCGAAGCATGGGGGAGGGGGCGTCTTGTGCGACGGTGGCGAAAGTGTCCGCCCGAACCCGCTCCGCAGCGTGATGCGGCTGGGACACGACGTCCAGGCAGTCGCCAACGTCCCAAGGCCCTTCCAACGCGCGCGCTGTGCCGAAGCTTCTGACGCCCAAGCCGGGTAAGGGGGCGGAGAGCCAACGCAAAGTTAGATCCATCCGGAATTTTCACAGGGCCGGACCGGCCCGAAGCTCCTTAAATCCCTCGCCAAGGTGGCGGATCCCTAGGGCCCCCTACAGTTGGCAGGTCTCACATCCGGCACCACCGCCGCCTGTTGCTTCCAATACCGCAGGCCCGGGGGACACTCTATTTGGAGTATTACACCAGCCCCCCTGGGCACGTAGCCGACCAAGCCCCCAACTTCCAAGCTCCCAAGTTCACACCCCCTAGCCCCTAGCCCCCTACTTCACCTATTCCCTCCCTCCTGCTCGCCGCCTCCGCCCGCCCAACCGCCTTCGCCGGTTGCAGACCGGTTAATTTCCGTTAACCCTAAATTGCTTGACGGGAATCGACGCTTGCCGCAACGTACCTACGGATTGCGGGTGAATCGCACGGCTTTTCCGTTACTCGCGCCCCAGGCTGTCAGTTTTGGTAACTTCGCGTAGAATTGATCACGTCGGGCGAGTCGCGATGCGATTCTCGGCTACCCGCGCACATGCAGGCAGAACGGTGTTGATGACGATCGCTCAACCTCAGGTACAACCAGCCGACCGGCAGATCGCCGCAGATGCGGAATTGCTGTCGGCCCAGCTTGCCGCCTTGCGCGGCCGGCTGTTTCCGCCGAGCGCCATGAAGACGCTGCGGCCCTTCACCAGCGGTGAGGCGGCCAGGCTGATCGGCGTCAGCGATGGGTACCTGCGCCAGCTCTCGATCTCGGGGGAGGGGCCCGTGCCGGAGGTGACCGCCGGCGGGCGCCGCCTCTACACGCTCGCCGACGTCAACGCGCTGCGCCAGTATCTCGCCGCCCAGGGGCCGGCCAAGGCGCGGCACTATCTCAAGTGGCGCCAGCCCGGCGAGCACCTGCAGGTGATCGCCATCACCAACTTCAAGGGCGGCTCGGGCAAGACCACGACCTCGGCGCATCTTGCGCAGTATTTCGCGCTGCAGGGCTATCGCACGCTTGCGATCGACCTCGACCCGCAGGCATCTCTGTCGGCGCTGTTCGGCTACCAGCCGGAGCTGGACCTCACCGGCAACGACACGCTCTATGGCGCGATCCGCTATGACGGCGAGCGCGTGCCGCTCGCCTCGATCGTGCGCAAGACCTATTTCGACGGGCTCGACATCGTGCCCGGCAATCTCGAGCTGCAGGAGTTCGAGCACACCACGCCGCAGCATCTGGCGCGGCGCACCGAGGACGACGGCGGCGGGCTATTCTTCGCCCGCGTACAGCAGGCCATCCAGTCGGTCGAGGAAAACTACGACGTCGTCGTCATCGACTGTCCGCCGCAGCTGGGTTACCTGACGCTCTCGGCGCTGTGCGCGGCGACGTCCGTCATCGTCACCGTGCATCCGCAGATGCTCGACGTCGCCTCGATGAGCCAGTTCCTGTTCATGACGTCCGACCTTCTGTCGGTGGTGCGTGAGGCGGGCGGCGAGCTCAACTTCGACTTCCTGCGCTATTTGATCACCCGCTATGAGCCGAATGACGGGCCGCAGACGCAGATCGCCGGCTTCCTGCGCACGCAGTTCGGCGAGCGGGTCCTGACGGCGCCGATGCTGAAGTCGACGGCGATTTCCGATGCGGGCCTGTCCAAGCAGACGCTCTACGAGGTCGGTCGCGAGAATTTCAACCGCGCCACCTACGACCGCGCCTATGAGGCACTGAATGCGGTGAACGCCGAGATCGAGGCGCTTCTGCTGCAAAGCTGGGGGCGCAAGTCATGACCGGATCGAAGTTGACAGCTGTCAACCGGGCGGTGCGCTCAGAAAAGTTCGGGGGGACTTATCCACCCGTCGCGCGCCTGCGCGATCATGACCTCGCAGGAGGTTTGCTATGAACGCGCGCAAGGACAGGCTGAAATCACTCTTCGCCGGCGAGGTGCCGGAGGCGACCCCGGAAGCGGTGGCTCCGCTGCCAGCGGCCGATGCCGTCAAGCGCACGCCCTCGGCTGCGGTGCGGGCGATGGGCCTGTCGCTCGGCTCGCTGTCTCAGGAGGCGGAAGAGGCAAAGCGGCTGCGCGAGGCGCTGGCGGCCGGCGAGCAGGTGGTCGAGCTCGACCCCAACATGCTCGAGCGCTCGCCCTTTGCCGACCGCCTCAGCGACGGCGCGGTCAATGACCCCGAATTCCTCGAGCTGAAAGAAAGCCTGCGCGAGCACGGCCAGCAGGTGCCGGTGCTGGTGCGTCCGCATCCAGATCCGGCGAAGGCCGCCAGCGGTCACTACCAGCTTGCCTATGGCCACCGCCGCGCCCAGGCGGCGCGCGAGCTTGGCCTGAAAATCCGCGCCGTGGTGCGCCAGCTCGACGATGCGGCGCTTGCGCTCGCGCAGGGCAAGGAAAACGCCGAGCGTCGTGACCTCTCCTTCATCGAGCGCGCCTTCTTCGCCAAGACGCTCGTTGACCACGGCTTTGATCGCGCAACCGCGATGGCGGCGCTTTCGGTGCACAAGTCGGAAATGTCGCGCCTGATCCAGGTGGCGGAAGCGATCCCGCCGGCAATCGTGCGCGCGATCGGCCCGGCACCCAAGGCGGGCCGGCCGCGCTGGCTGGAACTCGGCGAACTCCTCGAAAAGGACAAGGCCGGGCTCGCCGCGCAGGAAATCGCTTCGGAAGACTTTGCCGCCGCCGACAGCGACACGCGCTTCCAGCGCCTGTTCGACCGGCTGCAGCGCTCGGCCCAGGGCCGCGGCGCAAAGCCGAAGGCGGAGAAGCCGAAGACCATCAAGGGCGAGGCGGGCATTGCCATCGCCGAGCTTGCGCGCGCGGGCAAGAACGCGCGCCTGACGATTCCCGCTTCCGCAGGCCAGGGCTTTGCCGACTATGTCGCGGCCCGGCTGCCGGAGCTGCATGCGGCCTTCGTGGCCGGCTCGAAGGAGGAGTGAAGGATTTCCCGGGCAGGCTCGCCGCCTTCCCGGCAGTGTGAACCGCGTTAGGACGAAACTACGAACGGAGAAACAGGCAAGAAAAAAGGCCCCCAGAACGTCACCATCCCGGAAGCCCCTTTTCGATGTAGCGATCTGAAAGAATCACTTCCGCGACTCGCTGTCAAGGCGTCGGTGCGTTCCGGCCACGGATTTCTGTGCCTCGGAATGAGGTGAATTCAGATGACGGAGCATTTTGCAACGACGCCATTCGGCGGCGGGCGGGTTTCTGCGGCCGATTTTCGGCGGCGAGAAGACGTCGAACGCAAGCGCAATGCCCTCAAGCAAGGCGGCAACGACACCGGCCGCGCCGACAAGTGGCAGCTGATGCGCGCGCTTTCCGAAGCACGCGCGGCCTTCGGCCTGTCCGACCGCACCCTGGTGGTGCTCGACGCGCTCTTGAGCTTCCACACGCCGCGCGAGCTCGATGGCTCGCAGCCGATCGTCGTGTTCCCGTCGAATGCGGAGCTTTCGCTGCGCAGCCGCGGCATGGCGGACGCGACCTTGCGCCGGCACATCGCCGCGCTGGTCGAGGCGGGGCTGATCCTGCGCCGCGACAGCCCCAACGGCAAGCGCTATTGCCGCCGCGACGACCGCGGCCAGATCGAGGACGCCTATGGCTTTGATCTCTCGCCGCTGGCGCTCGCCGCCAGCGAGATCTGTGCGGCGGCGGACGCCGTACGCGAGGAGCAGCGAGCGCTGCAAAAGCTGCGCGTCGAAATTTCCATCCACCTCCGCGACACCGGCAAGCTGATCGAGGCGGGGCTCGCCGAAAAGCGTACCGGCGACTGGCAGGGCTTTCTCATCGAGCTGCAGCCGCTTGCCCGCCGCCTGTCGCGCCAGGCCGAGCGTTCCGTGCTTGAACGGCGCCGTGACGACCTCGTTGCGCTGCGCGCCCGGGTCGAAAAGGCATGGCTCGACGCTCTCGATGATGAAGAAATGAGCGGCAGTGACGCCGGTTTCGAGCGGCACTATCAGAATTCAAACACACACCATCTTTTTGAAAAAGGCTCCGAAACAGAGCTGAAGCACGCAGCAGGCGGGAAAACCGCTGGAACGGCGGAAAGGAATGCGGGCCGGGATGGCGCAACCAGTGGTGGAAGCGAGAAAGATCGCGAAGCTGGCGGGGGCGCGAGGTCTGCGTCGGGCCGCGAGGGGATGACCCACGGCTTGAGCATTGAGATTGATGCCCGTCGCGGGATGGATGCCGACGCGAACGATGATGCGCCGACCGACGAAGGCAGCGGGGATCGCCCTTCCGAGGGTGCTTACCCAGTAAGCCACGTGGAGGCTCGATCTGCGGGTGAAACCAGCGGAGCCGGGGTGCCGACTGGCCTCGCGTCGGCTGCTGGCGGCGGCACCGGCGCCGGTCCACGGGACATACTCGACGTTTCCGCCCGGTTCGTCGCGTCATCCGTTTCCGCTGCAGCGCCCGAAACCCGCGTCGCACCTGAAACCAAGGGCGAGCCGGTGCCGCTGGCCTATCTGCTCGGCGTCTGCCCGACGCTCGTCACCTACGCAAAGGACGGCATTTCCGGCTGGCGCGACGTGATCACGACGGCGGGGCTGGTGCGCTCGATGCTGGGCATTTCGCCGGACGCATGGCGCAGGGCCTGCGAGGCCATGGGCGCGCCAGCCGCCGCCGCAACCGTCGCGGCGATCCTCGAACGCGCCGAGCACATCCGCTCGCCAGGCGGCTATCTGCGGGCGCTCACCGAACGCGCCGAACAGGGCAAGTTCTCGGTCAAGCCGATGCTCGCGGCCCTCGAAGGCGGGGGGGGGGAGTGAGACGCGCGGTGTGGTGGTGTAGCCGGCATTGCGAGGCGACAGCGCCAGGCCATTGCCAGAGGCTTCTCCAGAGGCCCTTGACCGTCCTTGCAGTCCGCTCCCCCCGGATCCCCCATTTATGGGGGAGGGGAACCACCGAAGGTGGTGGAGGGGGCTCATGGAGCGAGGCGTGGGCGAACGCGCGCAATCGGGCAGGAGGCGTCAGGTCTTCCAGTCTTCCGCCGCCGGCGTGGGCGGCAAGGTTCCGGCATGGACCCTCGGGTCAAGCCCGAGGGTGACGAAGGGAGAAATGTTGTTGCCGCTCGCGCTCTACGACGCCCCCTTCGTCGCCTTCGGCGACACCTCCCCCGCTTCGCAGGGGAGGATCCTCTGCAGGTGGCGTCATTAGCGTGTGTGCCACCTTGCCAAGGAGGCTAAGTGTGAGACGTGGCGCTGCTCATCCACCCCGGCACACCCGGATCCTCCCCCATTTATGGGGGAGGGGGACCACCGAAGGTGGTGGAGGGGGCTCATGGAGCGAGGCGTGGGCGAACGCGCGATCGGGCAGAGGGTGTCAGGTCTTTCAGTCTCCCACCGTCGGTGGGGCGGCAAGGTTCCGGCATGGACCCTCTGGTCAAGCCCGAGGGTGACGAAGATGGAAAAATCAGCGCCAGATACGGCAGGGCGGACCGTTGCCAGTGGTCGCCGAAGGGGGCGGATGAGGCCTGTCAAAGGCACCGCAAGAACGGCTCAGAGGACCGGGCGGCTTAGGACGGTTGGGGTCGAACGTCGGCGCCCGCGCTTTACGACGCCCCCTCCGTCGCCTTCGGCGACACCTCCCCCGCTTCGCAGGGGAGGATCCTCGATGAGGCTCCATCCGCGCGGACATCACCCTGGTCAGCAGAGCGTGCTGACGCATCAAGGTTGACACTCACGTCTCCCCCTTCGTCACCCTCGGGCTTGACCCGAGGGTCCATGCCTGAACGTTTCGCCCGGACAAAACGGTGGCGGGGGCGCGCAGACTTCACCTCATCAAGACAGTTTAAGGTCCAAAACTGCCCCTCAAAAACCGCGTCTGTCGTCGAGCAGAACGTCCAGCGATACGGCACGCAAAAATTTGCTCGACGAGAGAGCGCGTGTTTTGCCGAGAAAATGGCCACGATCGGGAGAAAAATGGAAAGAATATCAACTCATTAACCGTGTTCTTCTTCCTCTTGTCGAAAATGCATCGAATAGCCCCTTTGGCGCTTGCGGCGCGCCCATTTTTCGAAGGCGCGGCGGGCTTCGGCTTCGCCGTCGTGAAATTCGAGCATCTGGCGCCCGCGCGTGCCGATCCGGCCCCAGGCGCGGACGAGCGCGACCTCGCCGAACAGCGTCGGCTCGATCGACAGGTGATAGAACCGCGCCATGTTGCGCGCGGCGTCCTCACGGTAGAGGAGGAGAGGGGAGGGGATGGTCATGCGCGCAAGGTTGCGCGGCGAAGCGCGCCTCGTCCAACGCAAAGGATGAATCAGTCGGGCGCGACCGATTCAGGCCGCTGATGCATCGGCTTGTGAGCGCGCACCACGTGCGCTATATATGACCACAGTAGTCACAAGGAGGCGCGCCATGCGCGAGATCCAGCTCAAGGAAGCCAAGGCGACGTTCTCGGCCGTCGTCGACCAGGCGGTGCGCGGCAATCCGGCGATCATCACCCGCCATGGCCGCAAGGAGGCCGTGGTGCTTTCGTTCGAGGAGTATCAGAAGCTGTCGCAGCTGCCGAGCCTCGGCCGGCTGCTTGCCGCCTTCCCCGGCGAGGGCGACGAGTTGCCGGATCGCGGACGCGGCACGCGGGAAAGCGAGTTTTAGGCGGGCGAGGCTGACCTCGGCTCATGCTTTCGGCTCCAGGCTTCGCTGTCCATCGGTCGCCAAAAATTGCCACGAAAGCCCGCGCGTTTCTCATCCGCTTTCGCGATGCCCGGACCGGCGCGAGGAAGCCGTGCCACGCCATTTGAGGCGAACCGTTGAGGTCTAGAGAGACCCGAGGCATTGGCCGAATTGGTCGAGAGAGGGGGCTCCGGACGGCTCTTGCAGTACGATCACCCCCTGAAAACACGTCGCCCTACCACCCACCAACCAACTCCTCCTGACGGCCAGGTGAAAAGATGTATCTTGTTGATACGAATGTGATTTCTGCGCTTGCGCCGTCAAAGCGCGAGGGGGCGCCGGAGTTGGTCGAGTGGCTCGACCGGGCGAGTCCGTGGCTCTATCTCTCGGTCATCACGGCGGCGGAAGTGCGCGCCGGGATCGCCAAGGCCGAGCGCGAGGGTGCAACGACGAAGGCCGCGCGGCTCGCCGACTGGTGGTCGGCGATCGAGTACATTTATGGCGAGCGCATCCTGCCGTTCGACCTGAAATGCGCGGCAGAGGCCGGCGCGATCATCGACCATGCCCGCGCGCACCAGCCGGGCTTCGAGGATATCGCAATTGCCGCCACCGCCCGCGCGCACGATCTTGTGGTCCTCACCCGCAACCTTCGCCACTTCGCACCCCTGGGAGCGCGGTGCGTCGATCCGTTTGCGCAATTGCCGAAGCTGCCGGGGTAGGGGAGGGCGGCGAAGAGCGCGGTCAGGGACGGTCCGCCAGCAACGCCTCCAGCTGCAATCGCGCGGGCATGGTGACGCTCGCTTGCGCGACAAGATCTCTGTCGCGGAAGAAGGCGCCGGTCTCCATGAGGCGCGGGTGGCCGGCGCCGAGGGCAAGGACAGCCGACGCATTGCGCAGCACGAAGTCCATATCGTGACAGACGAGGATGATCGCCCGGCCAGCCTCCCGCTCCTCGCGGATGATCGTTTCGAGCCGACCGAGCCAGATCCGGTCGAGGCCGCGCTGCGGCTCGTCGAGCAGCAGGATCCGCGGCTGGTTGACCAGCACCGATGCGAGCGCGACGAAGCGACGCTCGGCATAGCCGAGGTCGAGCGGATGCACCGAGCCGCTCCCCTCAAGCCCGCAGCGACGCAGCGCGGCTTCGACGCGGCGTTCCGCTACGTCCTTGTCCAGCCCGAACTGGAGCGGCCCGAAGCGCACTTCTTCCTGCGCGGTGCCGGCGAAAAGCTGCTGCTCCGGCGTCTGGAACAGCGTACCCACCAGCGCGGCGATCTCGTTGATCTTCAGCTTTGCCGTCGGCGTGCCGGCCGCGAAGATCGCGCCGCGGTCCGGGCGCAGCAAGCCGTTGAGGAGCCGCAGGAAGGTGCTCTTGCCCGCGCCGTTTCGGCCAACCACGGCGATGATTTCGCCTGCGCCGGCCCTGAGCGAAAGATGCTCGAACAGGGGCGGTGAGCCCGGATAGGCAAAGGAAACATCTTCAACGACGAGCATCCGCCGCTCCCCTGATGAGCCCTTTTGCCTCGTCGAGCGACAGTGGCAGCTCGCTGTCGGCAAGTTCGCCAAACAGGCCAAGTTCCCGGCAGGCTCGGGGGATCGAGGGCAGGCCGAGCGTGCGGACGGCATCGCCATGCAGAAGAACGTCGCGCGCGCTGCCATGAGCGGCGATCCTGCCGCTGTCGAGGAGCACGAATTCCTCGGCAAAGGCGAGCGCGGCGTCGGGGCTCGTCTCGAACAGCACCACGGCCCGGTCCCTCGGCAGCGACAGAAGCAGCGAAAGCACATGCTCGCGCGCTTCGGGATCGAGGTTCGTCAGCGGCTCGTCGAGGATGAGAAAACGCGGTTCCAGCGCAAGCGCGGCGGCGATGACCAGCCGCTGCTGCTCGCCGCCGGACAGCGTGAACGGATCGCGCTCGGCCAGCTGTTCGAGCCGGCACTGCGCCAGCGCCCTTTCGGTGCGCTCCCGGATTTCGGCGAGCGGCAGGTTGAGGTTTTCGGGTCCAAAGGCAATCTCCTCGCGCACGGTGAAGGCGCGCCCGGAAAGATGCCGGACCGGCACCTGCCCGCCCAGCTGCACCGCGCAGGCGCGCTCGGCAAGGCTCCATTCGGCCCATGGCCTGCCGTCGCAGGTCACCGTGCCCTGATGCGGCCGCCCGTCCGGCAGCCAGCCGGCGAGGAAATGCGCGAGCGTCGTCTTGCCGCTGCCATTACCGCCGAGAATTGCAAGGCGCGCACCTGCCCGCACCTCGAGGCTGACATTCTCGAGCACCCGCTTGTCGCCAAAGGCAAAGGTGAGGTCAGAGACGGCTATCGCAGCCAAAGCGCGCAACCCACGAGAAGCACCGATGCGGCAACCAGCGCGTGGCGCAGGCGCCGCTCAAGCGCCGTATCCGGCGGCGGCGACAGGACGGCGCGGCGCGGAAAGGCACGGAACGCGCGCGCGTTGAGCACGCCGGACCGTTCCTGCGCATCGGCCAGCGCGAGCGTGACCAGCGGCAGGGTGAGCAGCCGGAGCGCGCGTAGCCGGTCGGAAAACGTGTTGACGCGCATGCCGCGCGCCTGCTGTGCATCGCGGATCGCGCCGGCGCGCTTGGTGAACTCGTCGATCAGCAGCAGTGGGCTCGCCAGCAGGAAGGAAAGCCCCGGCGGCATACGGGCGACGTCGAGCGAGCGCAGCAGCGCCGCCGGATGCGTCGTGGCAACGAACAGGAGCGAGCCCGCCAGCATCAGCGAGATCCGCCCGCCAAGCACCGCCGCATAGGTCAGGCCCTCCTGGCTGTATGACAGGAAGGCGGCGAGCGGCATGCGGTCCGGCCGGTCGACGATCAGGCCGTGGAAGATGAAGACGGCGATGAGGAACGGTGTCGCGAGCACGAGGTAGCGCCGCAGCACCACGCCGCCGATGTGCAAGCCGAAGGCCGCCGTCAAGAGAAGCAGGGTGCCGGCCCACGCACCCGGCCACGGCAGCACGAAAAGCAGCGCCGCAAGCAGAAGCAATGCGGCGAGCTTCGTCAGCGGATTGGCGCGGTGCAGCGCGCTCGAGCCAGGCCGGTGGATCGACCAGGACCGCATCTAGGCCCGGCTGTACTGCAGGTGCCCATAGCCGGCGGTGAGCCGTTGGGGCAGCTGCCGCACCAGCGCCCAGACGATGAGCGCGGTTATCACCTTGTCGGCGACGTTGGTCCCGAACACGGTGAGCGCGACCGAGCTGAACAGCGTCTGGCCGACGCTCGACAGGTAGCCGACGATGAAGTCGGCGCCAGAGCCGGTCACGCCGCCGAACATGTAGATGCGGATCGGCACGGCAACCAGCGTCAGCGCCGCGGCGATCACGACGCCGGTAACCGCCGCCTGCCACCAGGTGCGGAACCAGCCGGCGCGGGCCATCAGGCCGGCGACCACGCCGATGACGATGGCGACCGGGGCGAATGCGGCCGCCACCGGCGACACGATCAGCCCGAGAATCAGGTTGGTGAGCAGCCCCGTCACGCCGCCGGCGAGCGGGCCCGCCAGCACGCCGACAAGTACCGTGCCGATCGAGTCGAGGAAGATCGGCAGCCGGACAAGATCGTTGATCTGGTTGCCGACGATGTTGATGACGATCGCGACCGCGATCAGCGAAAGAACGCGCGTTTCAAAAAGCCTGGTCGTGCTGCTTGCCATGATGTTTCCCCCTCCTGTTTCATGAGCCGGACGCGGGCCGGCCTCATGTCCTCCTGCGGATCGTGAGCTCGTCCCAGCCCGAAAGCTGGCAGGGCTCACGCGTGAAAATGAGATCGGTCAGCTCGGCGAGAACGATCTCCGCCGTCGTGTAGACCGCCGAGCCCGGGCCGAAATGCGCGCCGATCATGCGCCCGGTCCCGTCCGACAGCGAAATGTGCAGATGCTCCCCCTCCGCATCGACGGTGCCAACAAGCGAGACGATCTCGAAATGACCGGTAATATTGGCCCATTCGCTGACATTGGCGTAGCGCAGTTGCGCTTCGGTCAGGCTGCCGACGCAGGTGACGATCGAAACGGCCTGTAGTTCGTGCATGCGCACGAATTTGCGCAGTTCGAGCACGATGTCCTCGCCGGGCTTGAGCCGCAGCGCATAGAACCGGGCATGGCTCGACGGGGCAGGCGCAGGCGAACTCATGCGCGCCCTCCGGCGACGGGCAGGGCACTCCGGTTGTTACCTGAAAAAGCAGCGCTCGCGCGCCCGGCGCGGCCAAAGATGAAATGGAAACAAGATGCGGGCAGATCCGGCCGACCTGCTTCGTCGAAGCAATGCATGTCATCTCCCGATGACGGATGAACGGGAATACGGCTTCGGAACGAAGGTCTGCTGACGGATAGCCGGAGCGCACACGGCGCATCGCAACTTCATCTCAACCGCAGCACCGAGACTATGCACGGGTGACGTAGTGTCAAGTGGGGGTAAGCGGGTAGGGGAGTAGGGGAGTAGGTGAATAGGCAAGTAGGGATTCCGCTTGCCGGTGGGGACCCTCGCAGCGGTCGTTTCGGCACTTGCGGCGCCGCCCCGCACCCAAACTGCTTAACGTCGTAATGCCGCAGGGGGCGCGGAGGCCATAATCCCTTAGCCGCCTACTCCCCTAATCCCCTATGCACCTAACCCCCTGATTCCGCTTTCTCCCTTGGAAGAGGTGCCCGTCTTTCGGCAATTTTCTGCCGCAGCGGCAGCTTTGGATAACCTGTTGTCGAATTTTGGTACGGCCTTTTTTTAATATTGATAATGATCAAACGGCGCGTTAGAGCGTCCCCCACCCTGGAGGGGGAGTGCCACTTTCGTCGTCAGACGCCGTGCGTGACGGGCTCTGCCCCCCGCCTGACCTCAACGTGTGCAGGAGGAAACTGTGCTCAGTATCCGCATGTCACAAGATATGCTCGCAGGCGTCATTTTCATGGCAATCGCGGCGGTGGCCCTCTGGTTCGGCGCCGACCTCGACGCCGGGACATCCGCAGAGATGGGCCCCGGCTACATGCCGCGCGCGCTCGCCTGGATCATCGGCGCCATGGGCGTCTTCACCTGCCTGCGGGCGCTGTGGCTGAAGAGCCCGAAGGTGGGCACCATCGCCCTGCGCCCGATCATCCTCATTCTCGCCGCCTGCGGAGCCTTCGCCTACCTCGTCGACTGGGCCGGCTTCATCGTCGCCAGCGCCGCCGCGATCCTCATTGCCCTGTTCGCAATGCCCGGCGCCTCGCTCCTCTACGTCATCGGCATGATCGTCGTCCTGCCGGCGGCGCTCGCGCTTGTGTTTATCGTCGGCCTCGGCCTGCCGTTTGATCTGTGGTGGTTCTGAACATGGATCTGCTGATCGACAACCTTGTGCTCGGCTTTTCGGGCGCCGCAACCATCCAGAACATCGGCTACGCCTTCGTCGGCTGCCTGCTCGGCACGCTCGTCGGCGTGCTGCCGGGCATCGGCGTCGTCCCGACCGTGGCGATGCTCCTGCCGCTGACCTTCGGCATCGACCCGCTCTCGGGCCTGATCATGCTCGCCGGCATCTATTATGGCGCGCAGTATGGCGGCTCGACCGCCGCGATCCTCGTGCGCATGCCGGGCGAGGCAGGCTCGATCGTCACCGCGCTCGACGGCTACGAAATGGCCCGCAAGGGCCGCGGCGGCGCGGCCCTGTCGATCGCCGCGCTCGCCTCGTTCTTTGCCGGCACGGTCGCCACGCTGCTGATCGCCGCTTTCGGCTCGTCGCTCGCTGACGTTGCCATGCAGTTCCACTCGGCCGACTATTTCTCGCTGATGGTGCTGGGCCTTACCATGTCGATCGTGCTCGCACAGGGCTCGATCTTCAAGGCGATCACCGTGATGCTGATCGGCTTCCTGTTCGGTCTTTGCGGTCTCGACCTCAATTCGGGCGCACAGCGCTTCACCTTCAACATTCCCGACCTCTATGAGGGCGTGAGCTTCCTTGCGATCTCGATCGGCCTGTTCGGCCTCGTCGAGGTGGTGCGCAACCTCGAGCACCCGGAAGAGCGCGGCGAAAACCCGAAGATGCGCATGCGCGACCTCTACCCGACCAGGGAAGAAGCGCGGGACGCGGCGCCTGCCGCCGTGCGCGGCACGCTGATCGGCTCGGTGCTCGGCATCCTGCCGGGCGGCGGCGCGGTGCTGGCGTCGTTCGCGAGCTACACGCTTGAAAAGAAGCTGTCGAAGACGCCGCAGGCCTTCGGCAACGGTGCGCCTGCGGGCGTCGCCGCGCCTGAGGCCGCCAACAATGCCGGCGCGCAGACTAGCTTCATTCCGCTGCTCACCCTCGGCCTGCCGTCGAACCCGATCATGGCGCTCCTGATGGGCGCGATGATGATCCACGGCATTGCGCCGGGCACGGCCGTCATCTCCGAGCGTCCGGACCTGTTCTGGGGCCTGATCGCCTCGATGTGGATCGGCAACCTGTTGCTCGTCGTGCTCAACCTGCCGCTGGTGGGCCTGTGGGTGCGCCTGCTGACCATCTCCTACCGCATGCTCTTCCCTGCGATCATGATGTTTTGCCTGATCGGCGTCTATTCGGAAGGCGGCAGCGCGTTCCAGGTGTTCCTGCTCGCGGGCTTCACGCTGCTCGGCTACCTTTTGATGCGCTGCGGCTGCGAGCCGGCGCCGATGATCCTCGGCTTCATCCTCGGCCCGATGATGGAAGAAAACCTGCGCCGCGCGCTCACCGTCTCAGGCGGCGACTACTCGGTGTTCATCCACCGTCCGATCTCGGCAACGCTGCTGGGCGCCGCGGTCCTGCTGCTCCTCGTCATGGCGCTGCCTGGCCTGCGCAAGTCGCGCGAGAAGGCGTTCGAGGAATAGCCGCGCAAACCGCTTCACATCCTATCCACCCCAACACACTGGAGGATCTGTCATGGCCAATCTCGTCGGCCTCGCTGCAATGTCCCACTCTCCATCCTGGGACCTGTCCCGCGATCTGGTGGGTCCGGGCCAGGAGTTCGTCGCGGCGATCGAGCGCCTGCGCAAGTTCAACGGTCAGAAGGTCGACGCCATCGTCCTGTTCGGGCCCGACCACTACCGCAACTTCTTCTATGACCAGATGCCGCAGTTCTGCATCGGCATCGAGAAGCTCGAGGGCTATGGCGACTACGACAGCCCGAAGGGCCAGATGCCGGTCCAGCAGGAGCTCGGCCGCCACATCCTCGGCAACCTGATGGACAACGGTTTCGATCCGGCCGTTTCGCTCAACATGTGCCTCGACCACGGCCACACCCAGCCCTACGCCGCGGTGAACCCGGAGCTCGACATTCCGGTCGTGCCGATCATGATCAACTGCCAGGGCGGCCCGCGCCCGAGCTACCGCCGCGTGGCCGATTTCGGCCGTGCCGTCGGCGATGCGATCCGCGCCTTCCCGGCTGACATCAACGTCATCGTCATGGGCTCGGGCGGCCTGTCGCACTTCCTGCCGAAAATGTCGGCTGACGACGAGGCAACCCCGGAAGAGACCCGCGACTACATCATCAACGGCCGCGAGCGCTCGCGCGAGTTCAACGCCGAGAAGGAGCGCGTCTCCAAGGAGCGCCGCAAGGAAGGCCGCACCGGCAAGATCTCCGAGGAATGGGACCAGTGGTTCCTGAACATGCTCACCACCAACAATCTCGAGCCGCTGCACAAGTGCACCGACGCCGAGATCGAGGCTGCCGCCGGCAACGGCGCGCATGAGCTGCGCAGCTGGGTCGCGGCCGCCGCCGCCTGGGGCCGCGACATCAAGGTCGTCGGCTACGAGCCGGTCCCGACCTGGATCACCGGCATGGGCGTCGTCGGCGGCGGCATCTGCGTGCCGCAGGACAACTGAGAAAAGGGACCGGCTTCAATGAGCGAACAGACCCACGACTACCGTTCGATCTGGACTGGCCTGCGCGACACCACGTTCGAGCAGGGTTTTGTCAGCGTCAACGGCCTCAACACCCGCTATGCCCGCTCGGGCACCCGCGGCAAGCCGGCGCTGGTGATGCTGCACGGCACCGCCGGCCACTGGGAAGCGTTCTCGTCGAACTTCAAGGCGCACAGCGCCGACTTCGACATCTTCGCCCTCGACATGATCGGCTGCGGCTTCACCGACAAGCCGAACCATCCGCTCGAGATCAAGGACTATATGGGCCATGTGCTCGCCTTCTGTGATGTCATGGGCATCGAAAAGGCGAACTTCATGGGCTGCTCCCTCGGCGCCTGGATTTCGGCGGCGATCGCGCGCAACCATCCCGAGCGCGTGCTGAAGCTCGTCCTGCTGTCGGCTTCGGGCTACTTCTCGAGCGCCGAAAACCGCGGCCGCATCATCTCCCAGCGCACCAAGGCGGTCGACGATCCGTCCTGGGAGAACATCAAGGCGATCTTCAACAAGCTGCTCGCCGAGGAAAAGAGCCGCATCGACGATCTCGTCGCGCACCGCCAGGCAATCTACCGCATGCCGGAGATGAAGCAGGGCATGCTCAACATCCTCGCGCTGCAGGATCCGGACATCCGCGAGCGCAACCTTCTCAAGGACGAGGACTGGCGCGCGATCAGCGCAGAGGCCCTCGTGGTCGGCTCGCTCGCCGACGCCGACGAGTACCTGCGCACCGCCCAGGTCGTCTCGAAGCTGATGCCGAACGCGCGCTATGTCGAGATGGAAGGCGTCGGCCACTGGCCGCAGTGGGAAGACCCGGAGACCTTCAACAAGCTCAGCCTCGAGTTCCTGCGCGGCTGATCTTTTGCCGGGCCACCAGCGGGGACGCCCTCCCCGGTGCGGGGACCACGCGGCGCCTCCGGCGCCGCCCTCTGCCCGAACCGCCAAGAGCATTGAAGCTGAAAAACCCCGTCACGCCGTGGCGGGGTTTTTGTTGCCGGATAGTGAAAGCGACCTCGCCACGGCGTGGTGTGGTGGGTTCTTCACGGGTCGCGTGCGTCCCCACATGGCGTATCGTGCCTCGGGCGCTGCTGCCTTACCCATCACCTTCATTCCCTCGCCGCAGATGGCCGCCGCGTTCCGGCCTGGATGCCACGGTCAAGCCGTGGCATGACGAAGCGGAGAGGCGGGGAGAACACGGGCGAAGGCGAGGGGCGCGGAAAACGCGGCGTGCGCGATTTCCTTTGCCCGTCTTTCCATCGTCATCGTCGGGCTTGACCCGACGATCCATGCCTGAACGCTGACGCCTGGCGTGGCGGGTCTCACATGCCGCTTATGCCAGCAAAGCCACTAGCGCTGCTCATGGGGTGCTGCCGGGGGAGTTGTCCCTTCCCCTTCGCACAAGAGCGCAGCTTGTGGATGCAAAGCAGATTATTTCGCCTTCTGCCGGGCAGGGGGCAAACATTCAACACTCCCAAACCCAGAAAAGTGTGCCCGTCGAGCAGTTGCTGCGGCTGGGGCACGGGCTTGAAACAGTCGCCCCGCGGGCCGTTACCTTGCGTAAACTGCTGCAAAACCCACAGCTTTCTCGCCGCACAAGGGAAAAAATTGCGCACGGGTGCGACGAAAGCGCCGTGATATGCGCGCAACATTCGTGCTAGGACGCGCCGATCCCCGCAACGAGCAGTCCAACACTCTTGGGAAGGAGACGACCTGATGACTTTCTCGCTTAACCGCCGCCAGACCCTGATGGGCCTTACCGCTGCGTCCGCCCTGGCCGGTTTCGGCCTTCCCGCGCGCGCCAGCACCAAGGTCAATGTCGGCGTCATCCGCCTTGCCAGCCACGCGCCGAGCTTCATTGCCTACGAGCGCGGCTACTACAAGGAAGCCGGCCTTGACGTCGAACTGAAGTTCTTCGAGGCCGCTCAGCCGATGGCGGTGGCGATCGCATCGGGCGATGCCGACTATGGCGTAACCGCCATGAGCGGCGGCCTGATCAGCCTTGCCGAGAAGGAAGCGGTGAAGGTCATCGGCGGCGCGCTCGCCGAGGAGAAGGGCACGGTCGGCGCGATCATCCTCGCCTCGAACAAGGCCTTCGACGCCGGCCTGACGGAGCCGTCCAAGCTCGGCGGCCACACCTTCGGCATCACGACGGCGGGTTCCTCCTTCCACTTCATGGCCTACAAGATCGCCAAGGCCAACAACATCCCGATGTCGGAGATCTCGCTGCGCCCGCTGCAGAAGCTCGGCGCGGTCGTCGGCGCGCTGTCGACCAGCCAGATCGACGCCTGGGCGATCCAGGCCTCCGTCGCCAAGAAGATGCTCGCCGAAAACGCTGCCAAGCAGATCGGCCTCGTCTCCGACTACGCGCCGGACTACCAGGTGACGACCGTGTTCACCTCGACAGCTAACGCCGCCAATGAGCGCGAGAAGACGCAGGCTTTCCTGAAAGCCTATTCGCGCGCCGTGGACGACTACAACGCCGCCTTCGTCGACAAGACGGCGAGCGCGGAAGAGGTCGATGCGGTCGCGAAGATCTGCCACAAATATGTCGAGTCCGACTCCCCGTTCGAGCAGGCGAAGTACAACCTCGTCGAGGGCTCGATGCGCATCAACAAGAACCTCGCTCTGTCGGTCAACTCGGTGACCGAGCAGCTCGAGTGGTTCAAGGCGGAAGGCATGGTCAAGGCGAACATCACGCCGGAGATGCTGTTCGACACCTCCTACGTCGACGTCATCTAAAGCCTTTCTCGCATCAACCGGGAAACGGAGGCCCGTTCAGGGCCTCCGCTGGAGACCTGCATGGATTTGCGGATCGAAAACGTCAGCCACACTTACGGCAAGTTCGAAGTGTTGCACGACATCACGCTGAACATTCCCCAGGGCCAGATCGTCTGCGTGATCGGGCCGTCCGGCTGCGGAAAGTCGACGCTGCTGCGTTTCCTCGGCGGCCTCGAGCAGCCGGAGAAGGGGGCGGTCCTGCAGGTCGGCAGCCCCCCGGCCGATTCGCTCAATCCGCTGACCTACGTGTTCCAGCACTTTGCGCTGCTGCCCTGGCGCACGGTCGAAGGCAACATCTCGCTTCCCCTCGAAGAGCACAAGCTGTCGGCTGCCGAGCGCGAGGCGATCATTTCCGACGTGCTGGCGCGCACGCGCCTCACCGACTTCCGCAAGGCGCTGCCCAAGCAGCTTTCGGGCGGCATGAAGCAGCGCGTGGCGATTGCCCGCGCGCTCGCCGTGCGCCCCGCGGTGCTCCTCATGGACGAGCCGCTGTCGGCGCTCGACAGCCAGACGCGCGAACTTCTGATGGACGACCTCGTCCAGCTGTGGGAGCGCCAGCCATTCACGGCCGTCTACGTCACCCACAATCTTGCCGAGGCTGTGCGCCTTGGCCACCGCATCGTCGTTCTGTCGCGCCGGCCGGGACGCATACGCGAGATCGTCGAGATCGACACGCCGCTTTCCGAGCGCGACATCACCAATCCGGAACTTGCCGCCAAGCAGAAGGTGCTGTGGGACCTGATGCATGAGGAGGCAGCCGCCGCCGACCAGGAGCTGCAGGATGTCTGACGCCGTCGTTCGCCCCGTCGCCTTCCGCGGCCGCGGCTTCGCGCCAAGGCACATTCGCGGCATCGGCGTCATCGTCTTCGTGGTGCTGATCGCGCTCGCAGAAATCGGCACCCGCACCGGCGTCATTTCGGCACTGACGCTGCCGCGCCCGTCGGCCGTGCTCGACACCTTCGTCCAGCTCTACACGACGGGGCTGCTCTGGAAGCACCTCATTCCCTCGCTGCAGCGCCTGTTCGTGGGGGCCGCCATCGGCATTGCCGTCGGCGTGTCGCTCGGCGTGATGATCGGCCTCTTCAGCTATGTGCGCGCGGGCCTTGTGCCGCTGGTCGCGGCGCTGTTCCCGATACCGAAGATCGCGCTTTTGCCGCTGTTCGTGATCTGGTTCGGCATTGATGAAGCCTCGAAATACGCGCTCATCGCCTTCGGCACCTTCACGCCGACGGTGGTGGCGACCTATGGCGCCGTCGACAATGTCGACCGCAGCCTGATCCGCATGGGCCAGAGCTTTGGCCTGTCCTGGTGGTCGATCGTGCGCAAGATCGTCATGCCCGGCGCGTTCCCGGCGATCCTGTCGGGCCTGCGCGTGTCGATCTCGATCGCCATTATCCTGCTTGTCGCGGCCGAAATGCTCGGCGCCGAATTCGGCGTTGGCTCCTACATCCTCGAGGCGGGTTCGCTCTATGACCTCGAGCGGCTGTTCGCGGGCGTGACGATCCTGTCGATCATGGGCCTCATCACCAACTGGATCATCGGGCTGATCGAAAAGCACTTCCTCAGCTGGAGAGGGTGAGGCGAAAAGCCAGCCAGATTCGCCGGAATTTTTAGAGCCGGGGTCAGCGAAAACTGGCCCCGGCTCTTGCTTTTCAGGCTCATCCTTTTGGAGGAAGGCGCACCGCTAAGTGCATACTGTCACACAGCGTTTCCCTTCCCTAAGGTCAGATTGTTGCAGCTTGCCACATTATTTGAATGGCATGCCAGTCCAGAAATTGCCGGCTAACAATATTATGGCCTTGTTTGGCATGAATAACTGCCATGTACTTTGCATCCTAGCGAGTGTGCGGCGAAACGTACTGCAGCAATACAGGGTGTGACCTAATCCAGTGTTAAAATAGACACGAGAGAACGGCACCATGCGTAAAGCGATTACTAGTCTACTTCTCATGATTATCTGCAGCCTGACATTGATGCGTCCGGCATTTGCTTATCTTGACCCGGGCACGGCAAGCATGTTGCTGCAGGGAATTATTGGCGGTATCGCCGCGGCAGGTGCGGTCATCTCGCTCAATTACCAGCGTTTCAAGTACGCTGTCCTTTCCATGTTTCGCAAGAAAGATGGCGAGGAAAAGAAATAGTGCTCGAGACGGGGAGAAATCTTGGATCCTTTCGAGATCCGTCGGGAAGTGTTTATACTCTTGGTTCACGTATCTTTCGCACGGTGAATGAAGTCGCGCGCGAAGCTTATGAGAAAGTGCGCGACGCCGGAGTAATAGGGGAATTTACTTCGGAGGGTCGCATCGTCGGCAGCCGCGAGGTGCCGCGCAGCGAATGGCCGTTCGAATTTCCAAGCGCCGCATACCTGATCGAGCACGACCGCGTGCCGTTCATCTCATACCCTTACGAGTGGTCGTTCTCGGAGCTGAAGGCCGCGGCGCTGCATCATCTCGACTTGCAGATCGACCTCTTGAAGCGCGACGTCGTCCTCTCGGACGCGACCGCCTACAACGTCCAGTTCGTCGGTCCCGACCCGGTCTTCATCGACCTTCTGTCGCTCAGGCCCTATCGCGAGGGCGAGTTCTGGCAGGGTCATCGCCAGTTCTGCGAGCAGTTTTTGAACCCGCTCATCCTGCGCTCGGTGCTGGGCGTGCCGCACAATGCCTGGTTCCGCGGGAGCCTAGAAGGCATACCGACGCTGCATCTCGCCAACATGCTGCCGCTTCGCAAGCGCCTGTCCTGGAACATGCTGAGCCAGGTTGTGATGCCGGCCAAGCTCGAGCAGCGCGCGCTCAACGCCCCCGACGAGTCGATCGAGAAGGCAAAGTCCAACACGCGCCTGTCGCGCACCGCCTATAACGGCTTCCTCGTGCAGCTGCGCAACTGGATCGCCCGCATGGAGCCGGCAGACACCGGCAAGACCGTGTGGGGCGAATACGCCCACACCCACACCTATACCGACGAAGAAGCGCGCGCCAAGAAGGCCGCGATCCAGCAGTTCGCCGCCGCGGTGAAGCCCGCGCGGCTCATCGACCTTGGCTGCAACACCGGCGACTATTCGGTGGCTGCACTTGAGGGCGGCGCGCAGTCGGTGATCGGCTTCGACTTCGACCAGCGCGCGGTCGACCTTGCCTATTCGCGCGCCCGCGAACAGAAGCTCAACTACCTGCCGCTGTGGCTCGACGCCGCCAATCCAAGCCCCGACCAAGGCTGGAAGCAGGGCGAACGCTCGGGCTTTGCCAGCCGCGCGAAGGCCGATGCGCTGATCGCGCTTGCCTTCGAGCATCACCTCGCGATCGGCCGCAACGTGCCGCTCGACGACGTGGTCGACTGGCTGGTCGGCATCGCGCCCGTCGGCATCATCGAGTTCGTGCCGAAGAACGACAGCACCGTGCAGAAGATGCTGGCGCTGCGCGAGGATATTTTCCCGGACTACACCGAGGAAGTCTTCGAGGCGGCACTCGCGCGGCGGGCGGCGATCGTTGGGAAGAAGGTGATCTCGGCATCTGGCCGCACCCTGTTCCAGTATGACCGGACCGACAGGCGCTGAGGGGCTGACCATGGACGAGAAGATGACGAGCGTCCGGCCATTCCGGGTCGAGGCGCTGCATACGCTTGCGCTGTTTGCACTGGCGGTCGCGCAGCCGGTGTTCAGCACGATCGGCGAGGCGCCGGAATTTCTGGTGGCGCACAACGCAACGCCGCTGGTGATCGTCGCTTTCGCGGTGGGCCTGGCGCTCATCGCGCCGCTGGCGATCATCGCGGTCGAGTGGCTGGTGAGCAGGATCTACCGGCCGGCCGGCAAGGTCCTGCACGGTCTCGTAGTCCTTGTACTGCTTGGCATCATTGCTCAGCAGGTGCTCGACCGCTTCCTCGACCTCGACGTGAAGCTTCTCCTCGGCCTTTCCTTGCTCCTCGCGGTGCTTGCGAGCCTCCTCTACTGGCGCTCGGCGACCGTGAGCCGCATGGTCTCCATCGCCGCCATCGGCGCGCTTCTCCTGCCGCTGAACTTTCTGTTCGTCTCGCCGGCATCGAGGCTGGTAGCGAGTGGCCGGGATGATATGGGATCAGGGTCGTCGGCGCCGCAGAAGCGCACGCCGGTGGTTATGCTCATCCTGGACGAGTTCAACGTCACACCGCTGTTTGACGCTGATGGGAATTTGGACAGCGCGAGATTTCCGGGTTTCGGTGAACTGGCAGCGGAATCTTGGTGGTTTCGCAAGGCCGTAAGCCCCTATCACCAAACGCAGTTCGCCGTGCCCGCAATCCTGACCGGCAAGCTGCCCGACCCGGAGAAGGCGGTCCCGTCCCATTCGGACCACCCGCGTAACCTCTTTACGATGCTGGGCGAACACTACGAGCTAAATGTCCGTGAGGCGCTCACATCACTGTGCCCCCAGACTTACTGCAGCTCCTCAGATCGCCAATTCCAGCCCCACCAGTTCCTGTCAGATCTTGGGGTCGTGGCAGCCCATGCACTATTGCCGCGACGTTCCGCTGCTGCGTTGTTGCCCCCGCTTACCCAGGGCTGGCGAGGCTTCAAGGATGGTGCGACGGATGCCGATGAAAAGCGGCAAATCGAACGTGACTTCGTGCAGCGCTTCAACAAACAAATATCGGTATCGCGCGTCGATTTATTCGATCGCTTCATCGAAGAGAGCGGAGCGGAGGAAGGACGGCTTGATCTTCTGCACGTTCTCCTTCCGCACTCGCCTTACGAGTTTCTCCCGAGTGGAAACAGATATTTCGGCACCACCACTCAACTCGGTATGAAAGATCGATCTTGGTCGGATGACCAGCAGCTGATCAATCACGCCTATCTCCGCTATATGATGCAGCTTGGGCTGGTCGACCGAAAAGTCAGCGAGCTCATTCGCAGCTTGAAACGCAAAGGGGTCTACGATCAGACTCTCCTAATCGTGACGGCTGATCACGGACGGGCGTTCAAGCCAGGATTGCCGGTAAGGGAACTGGCGCAGGAGAACGGCGATGTCCTGCACGTGCCTCTCTTTGTGAAATTGCCGGGCCAGACTACAGGAGAGATCAGTGATGAAACGGTCTCAACCCTCGACATAGTCCCGACTATCGTCGAGCAGCTCGCGATTAATACCGACTGGAAGTTTGACGGCGTTTCTCTGTTTGCAAAGGAACGTGAACATCTCGCCGAGATCAACATTGTTGCTCGAGGCAAGCCTTACACGTTTAAGACGGCCGAAATCACATCGCTCCCGTTGCTGTCGTGGCAGCAAGCGACCTTTGGGAGCGGTATTCCGCTTGCGGATACGCACATCATTCGTCGTCACTCCGATTTGATCGGCAGGAACATCGAGAGTTTCGATGTGACTGTTCCCGACGGCCGGGAGGATGTTAGGTTGCTTGGGTCTCTGCGCCAGTTCGCCGACATCGAATTGTCCAGCGGGACTGTTCCGTCGCTGCTTCACGCGGAACTGACAGGACGCGGGTTCGGGGAGGGCCTTTCAGTAGCTGTGGTGGCAAACGGCATGGTTGCGGATGTGGTACCGACATCTCGCAACGAGCGCGGTAATGGTCAGATAGCATCTCTTGTTTCGGATAAATACTTTAAGGATGGGGCAAATGACGTCGCCCTATATCTGATAATGATGCGGGATGAAGAATATCCATATCTTGTCCCCGTATCTGGATCCGAAGAAATCTATTCCTTGAATGCAACTGCCGACACTATTACCGCTTCGACTGGGGAGGTATTCACTATTCGTCGCGACGTTGAGCACGGATACGTAGATTCCCTTGAAATTCGCGGGAAGAGCGTGTTGATGCGAGGCTGGTCGTTCAATCGTACGAATTTCCTGCCAGCAAAGAGCGTAGCTCTTTTCAGTGGCGAGCGATTTATTTGCGGTGCTGCCGTGTACATCGAGCGGCCTGACCTTGTCGCCGGCTTCGGGAAGGAAACAACTAGGTACAGCGGGTTTGCTACTCAGTGTCCGCTTCCTGAGGACGGTTTTGACGGCTCCGAACTTAAAGCCTTTGCGGTCGATGACTCAGGTATTGCCGCACCACTGCGGATGCCATCAGAGATCCTGACCCATTGAATATACAATGCTCAGGATTCACACGGAGACCGCAGGTCACTTGTTGTGCGCGGATAGTTCGTGTTCGCGAGCCGGTCCTGAAATAGTGGGAGGGTCAGTTGAGCGTCGGCGTCGTAACGGAAAATAGCGCCAAGGCGGCATTGGAAACGGTGCTGCCCCCGCGGCCCATTTCCCGCCGGCCCAATCTTGTCACCAAGGCGGGGCTGAAGATGCTGCAGGACGATCTTGCCCGCGCGCACGAGGCGCTGGAGGAGGCAAGCCGGATCGAGGATATCGATGAGCGCCGGCACCAGTCGGCCGTGCCCTATCGCGATGCGCAGTATCTTGCCGAGCGCGTGCGCACCGCGCAGGTGAAGCCGGCGCCCGCGTCGAACAACGTGGTGGCCTTCGGGCACAAGGTGACGTTCGAGCGCCCCAACGTGGCGCCGTATCTCAAGGCGCCGAACTCAACCTTGAGCCTCACGAAGCTGAAAATCTACGGCATTTCGCCGAATGGTGGAGCGGGTGAGCTTCACATCCCACCTCCACCTGCGTAGCGGCGACACCTGGCTGCTAACCGAGACGCACAGAGTTTGGGCCCAACATGATACACTCGACACCCACTAACCAGATTGCCAGGGATGGGAGAAGGGGCAGCGTCCGGCCATTCCGGGTCGAGGCGCTGCATACGCTTGCGCTTTTCGCGCTCGCAATCGCGCAGCCGGTGTTCAGCACGATCGGCGAGGCGCCGGAATTCTTGGTGGCGCACAACGCAACGCCGCTGGTGATCGTCGCCTTCGCGGTGGGCCTGGCGCTCATCGCGCCGCTGGCGATCATCGCGGTTGAGTGGCTGGTGAGCAGGATCTACCGGCCGGCCGGCAAGGTTCTGCACGGTCTCGTAGTCCTTGTTTTGCTTGGTATCATCGCGCAGCAGGTGCTCGACCGCTTCCTCGACCTCGACGTGAAGCTTCTCCTCGGCCTTTCCTTGCTCCTCGCGGTGCTTGCGAGCCTCTTCTACTGGCGCTCGGCGACGGTGAGCCGCATGGTTTCCATCGCCGCGATCGGCGCGCTTCTCCTGCCGCTGAACTTCCTGTTCGTTTCGCCGGCGTCGAGGCTGGTGCTCAGCAAGGGCGGCGACGTTTTTGGCGAAGTAAGCCCGCCGAAAAAGACCCCGCCGATCGTGTTCATTGTCTTCGACGAGTTCAACCCAACGGTTCTGCTGGATGAGAACAAGCAGATCGACGAAGTCCGCTATCCAAATTTCGCGGCGCTGGCGAAGGACTCGTGGTGGTTCCCTCGCGCAACATCGCCTTACCATCTGACGACGGCCGCGGTGCCTGCCATTCTAACCGGCAAGCGACCAGGTGCCGAACAACGTCTGCCTACCTTCGCCGATCATCCCCGCAACCTGTTCACGATGTTGGGGGAGAATTACCGGATGAACGTGCATGAGTTGCTGACTTCCCTCTGTCCAGGCACGATCTGCGAGAACGACAAGAAGGAATTCAGTTCAGGGCGCTTCGGATCCGATGTGTTGGTCATTCTGGGTCATAGCTTGCTGCCTCAGGAAATCGCTTCAGAACATCTGCCGAGCCTTGCAGGAGGGTGGCATGGCTTTGGCGCCCGTCAGGATTCGGCGTTCGATCAACAGTTTCTTGATATCCAGCGGGCGATGGGCGGGAAGCTTAAGAAGAAAACGAAACCGCGCTTCATCGACGATTTCATTGATACGGTCGGAGGAGAAGATCATCTGAATTTTCTTCACGTATTGCTGCCGCACGCGCCTTATGAATTCTTCCCTAGTGGAATGATGTACAACTCCACCCGCTATGGCTTTGGGAGCGATATGGATGTGTGGGGGGACAATCAGGATCTAATTAGTCTGGATTACCAGAGATATATGCTGCAGGTGGGGCTGTTAGATCGGAAAATCGGTGAGTTGATCGACCGCCTGAAGGAAAAGGAAATGTACGACGATGCGCTTATCATCGTCACTGCCGATCACAGCCGCACCTTCTCCCGAAAACACTTCATCCGGAAAATGACCACGGAGAACGCGGAGCTTCTGCATGTCCCGCTCATCGTCAAGCGGCCCGGCCAGAAGGAGGGGCGGGTGAGCGACGCTTCCGTTTCGACCCTAGACATCCTGCCTACCATCGCCGACGAACTCGGGATTGAGCATGTGTGGGATCTGGACGGAGCGGGCTTGTTCTCGAGTGATTTTCCGGAACGCGAGCGGATAGCCCTCAGCGTTTATGGCGAGGAGTTTGAGTTCCCATGGGATGAGGTCGTTCGTCTGCCGCTATTGGACTGGCAGTTACGTACTTTTCCGCCCCGGCATCCCCTCGACGACCTGCAGGTGAGCCATCGCTACTCGGACCTGATCGGTCATGATATTGCGACGTTGTCTGCGGAAATATCTCCGTCGGGATCAGACGTGCGACTGCTGCAAAATCTGCACTCGTTCACGTCGGTTGACTTCGGTACAGGCTTCCTGCCCGCTGTCATTGACAGTCAAATCACCGGAGAGGTTCAGCCAGGAAGCTGGGTTCTGTTTGCACTTAACGGAAAAGTGGCGTCCGTCTCCCAAGTCTATGCGCAGGATGAAGATGGGCAGCATGTAAGCGCCCTTCTGCCGGAAAAGCTCTTTCTTGATGGCTTCAACAAGCTGGAAGTCTTCCTGGTCGTTGATGAGAGCGGTGAGCGCCGGCTGATCCCCGTGGACATAGAGACAACTACGTTTCAAGTTGATGCCGGCCGGTCGGTGGTTACCTCCTCGGCGGGCCAGGAATATCCGATCCTTCCGAAGGAGAGCTTCGGTTATGTTGACATGCTGCGCCTGGAAGGTGGTTCGCTGGCGGTGAGTGGATGGTCTGTGGACTCCATAAGGAAGAAGTCGACCGACACGGTCGCGATCTTCTCCGGCGAAGAGTTCGTTTGCGCGACCAATCCATCGGGTACTCGGCCCGATGTTGCGAGGCACTTTGAGTCTCCGGATGCAGTCCTGAGTGGCTTTTCCATCGTTTGCCCGCTTCAGGATGCGGACGTGGACCGCTCGCAGCTTAAGATCTTTGGGATATCCAAGAGCGGTGAGGCTGGCGAGCTCCTTATCCCCCCGGCATAGGCACCTCGGCACGCACGCCCCCGCTTATCTTCCGGTTGAAACCCCATGGAGCTTTTTCCGCCGCTTTGGTTTATTCGCGAACTTCAGTT
The DNA here is from genome assembly GCF_000526635.1 of Aminobacter sp. J41. Lineage (GTDB taxonomy): Bacteria > Pseudomonadota > Alphaproteobacteria > Rhizobiales > Rhizobiaceae > Aerobium. The sequence goes on along the minus strand of NZ_JAGL01000014.1, from coordinate 10,019 downwards.
TCGACAGGAGGCTTCGACGTGAGCGTCGCATTCGTGAAGGAAGAGAGCGCCGAGGCGGCATCGGAAACGGTGCTGCCCGCGCGGCCGATTTCCGGCCGGCCCAATCTCGTCACCGAGGCTGGGCTGAAGCTGCTGCAGGACGAGCTTGCCCGCGCGCAGCAGGCGCTGGAGGAGGCAGGCCGGATCGAGGATATCAATGAGCGCCGGCGCCAGTCGGCCGTGCCCTATCGCGACGCGCAGTATTTTGCCGAACGCGTGCGCACCGCGCAGCTGATGCCCGCGCCCGCGTCAAACGACGTGGTGGCCTTCGGGCACAAGGTGACGTTCGAGCGCGACGACGGCCGCGTGCAGACCTACCGCATCGTCGGAGAGGACGAGGCCAACCCGGCCGCGGGCACCATCTCGTATGGCTCCCCCGTGGCGATCGCCCTGCTGGGCAAAAGCGTTGGCGATGTCGTTCGCGCCGGCCAGCACGAACTCGAGATCATTGCGATCGAGTAGGGAATGGATCAGGGTTGGCGCATGAACAGGCGCCAAGCCGCGTCCGCAACATATCGCCCGGACTCTTAAGCGCGCTCGAAGAGGCGCCAGTTCGAGGAGTTGCGCGCCAGCCGACGGACCTCGTCTGCCGCTGCGCGCACGCCTAAGCCACACCGACACCGGGCTTCAGACTGCCGGTTGCGCTCCCGCAGGCGGGTGACGCACAGCGGCGATGCCTGAATCAAGCGCTCCCAGCCCAAGATGCGCCTGGCCGCCCAACGAAATCCCAGGGAAATCCCAGGCGGGAGATCCGCCCAGGCCTGTGTCTGCCGGCTCGCCGGATCAGGCGGCCGACTTCTTCTTGCGGCCACGCTTGGGAGCCTCGGGCTCCGGCTCTGCTTCGTCTTCGCGCTTGCCCAGACCGACCTTGCGGGCGAGATCCGAACGTTGCGCCGAATAGGCTGGGGCAACCATCGGATAGTCGGCCGGCAGGCCCCACTTCTCGCGGTACTGCTGCGGCGTCATGCCATGGTGGGACATGAGGTGGCGCTTCAGCGACTTGAACTTCTTGCCGTCTTCAAGACAAACAAGGTGGTCTCTATGGATCGAGCGCTTTGGATTTACTGCCGGACGGGCGTGTTCTTCTTCAGTTGCCGCAACGGTACTTCCCAAACGCTTGAGTGATTCGTGAACCGACTGGATCAGTTCCCCCAGATTCTGCGCGGGGACCGGATTGTTCGAGACATAGGCGGAAACAATATTAGCGGTAAGCGTAACTTCCTCAGTTCGGCTCAAGATAACGCTGTCGTTCTCTTCCATCTCATGGCCCTCATGTTCAACATCCGTCATTGGTAGTCTCGAACGTCAAGAATTGCGTATTTCTTTGTCTGTGATTGGCAGGAACATCTGCAGCAATCAGTTGTTATTTATTGTTCATTCACGCGATCAGCAATAGCCCGTTTTGATGTAAACATAACGGATCACTGGCTCAGGGCATTGCGAGCACGCAGGTGTGAACATAACCGATTGCGTCTGGCATAAATATGTCTATGGAGCACACCAATTGGGTGATTTGGCATTTTGGGGGCCTTAATATGAGCGAAGTAGATGAGCACGATCTGCTTAAGGGACTGTCGGAACGATTGAAGGCGGAGCAGCGGGCACTTCTGCTGGCTGCGGCAAAGAATGGTGATCTACCAGCCCAGAGTACGCTGCAGCGCGTGGCACAGCTTGAGCTGAACATCGCCGCCATCGAGAATACGCTGACGGATAAGGCCTAGGTGGTCGGATAGACACCGGCGGGAGAAAGCGGGGAGGCACCCGCAATGGGCGCCTCTGCTTAGGCATCTGAGCAGCCTGCATTCTTCATCTTTCTAAATCTCCCTCTTCACCGCGACCCCGCCTTTCATGATCACCGCCAGCGTCTCGGCTGGCCGGTCGAGGAGGTGGAGGTCCTCAAGCGGGTTGCCGTCGACGAGCAGGAGGTCGGCATAGGCATCTGGCTCGATCACGCCGAGCTTGTGGGGATAGGGCTTGCGCTCGTTTGACAGCGCCAGCAGCTCGGCATTGGTCGAGGTCGCCATCTTCAGCGCCGCGGCGTTGCTGTAGAAATTGCCAAGATGCGTCAGCATCTGGCTCTGGCGCTCGGCGAGCCTTGCCGAAAACAGCATGTCCGAGCCCCAGGCGGTCCTGATGCCGTATTTTGCGATCCACTCGTAGAGCCGGCGCGTACCCTCGAACACGCGCTGCGCGCGTTCGGCACCGACGCCTTCAGTGGCAGACGAATCCTCCATGCCCATGAAGGGCTGGGTGCTCAGCCAAACCTCCTTTTCAGCAAGAAGCCGCGCGGTCTCCTCGTCGATCAGATGGCCGTGCTCGACGCAGGGCACCCCGGCCGCCACCGCCCGCTGCACCGTCTTCGGCATGTAGGCGTGGACGGTGAGGTAGGAGTTCCAGTCCCGCGCGACCTCGGCTGCGGCGCGCAGTTCCTCCTCGCTGTAGGTCAGCATGTCGAGCGGGCTGCGCGGCGACGACACGCCGCCGCCCGCCGTGATCTTCACCTGCGAGGCGCCTTGCAGGAACTGCTCGCGAATGCGCATCTTCAAGTCGCCGACGGAGTCGGCGATTGCGCCCGCGCCGAACAGCTCGCCGGAGCTCAGCCGGTGGCCATCGCGCGGGATTTCGGTTGGCAGGCGCAGGTCGCCATGGCCGCCGGAGGTGGTGATCATCGCGCCGGACGGGAAGATGCGCGGGCCGGGGATGAGGCCGCCGTCGATCGCCTGCTTGAAGGAAAAGGTCGGCCCGCCAAGGTCGCGCACGGTGGTGAAGCCGCGCAGCAGGGTGCGGCTGGCCTCGGCGGTGGCGGCGGCGAAGATGATGCCGGGATCGGCCGTAAGCAGCACCTGCAGCGGCAGCGCCGCGAAGATGGCGTGCCAGTGCGCATCGATCAGGCCCGGCATCAGCACGCGTCCGCCCCCGTCGATCACATCGGCACCTTCGGGCGGCGGGTTGTTCGAGGTGTCGACCGCGGTGATGCGCTCGCCCTCGACCAACACGCTCGCGCCGTCGGTAAGGTTTTCGGCCTTGCCGTCGAACAGCCGGACATTGGTGAAAAGGATTTTTGGCGGCGGGCTTTGCGCCAGGCCGCGCGCCGGCAGAGTCGTCGCCATGGCCGCCGCCCCGAGCCCGGCCAGAAACCCGCGCCGCGACTGTCGTTCGAGCCGCGCGGTGGCGATAGAGAGCGCGGGGCTGGAGCAGCCACAGCCGGAGCCATGGACGAGATGCTGGTAGGTCTGGCCGAGCCGGATCATCGCCGTTTCCGATCATCGCTGCCCACGCCTGCCGCAAGGTAACATCGATGGGGCCGAGAAGCTACAGAGTGCGCGGTGGCGTTGGAAAGGTGCTGGGCTGCGCCGGATGAGGAACGCCCAGGCTTAAGAAATGAGGCGGAGCGTTGCCGCTCCGCCTCTGGTGGCTGGATGCGCAGGGCCGCGCGCATCCGAGCCGTGTCGGGCTGAAGCCCGAAGTGGCCGTTAGTAGGACTGAACCTTCGAGCAGAGCTGCTCCATGCTGGCCATGTCCGGCGCGGCGGTTGCGGAAGTATCGCCAGCCGTGCTGCCAGCCGAGCCGGTGCCGCCGGTGGTGCTGGAGGTAGCGGTGCTGTCGGTGCCAGCCGCGCCCGAACCCGCTGCCATATCGGAGCTGGAGCCGGTTGCGCCGCCGCTGGTGTTGCTCGAGGTGTCAGCGCTTGCCGCCGTATCAGTCGAACCGGACGTTGCGCCGCCGGTCGTGCTCGACCCCGAGCCCGAAGCTGCCATGTCGGACGAGCCGCTGGTCGCGCTGCCCGTTGTGCTGCCAGAGCCGGAGCCCGAAGCTGCCATGTCGGAGCTGGAGCCGGTTGCACCGCCGCTGGTGTTGCTGGAGGTGTCTGAGCCTGCTGCCATATCCGACGAGCCGGTTGCACCGCCCGTGGCGCCGCCTGTTGCGCTGCCGGCGCTGGCGAACTGCTGGCAGTCGGCGCGCAGTGCGGCCTGCTTCTCGGAGTCCATTGCGTCGAACGCGGCGCGAAGCTCCTCGTCGCTGCGCAGCGAGCCGTCATTGAAGAAGGCGTCCTGAGAGGACTGATCCCACTGGAAGCCCGCGGCTTCCGAGCTGCTGCCAGCCGCGCCCGTCGTCGTCCCGGTCGTGCCGGACGCGGTCTGCGCAACGGCGAGGCCGCCGGAGACCAGGACGATGGCGGTTGCAGTCATGAGCTTGCTGATCATGGTCGTTTCCTTCCTGTTGTGAATTGTTGTTGGTCTTCGAATTGCGTGGACCCTCCGAACATGGTCCCCGGTCGAATGTTCCAGCGCGGGACGATCACAGGTGATGGCGGCGCGAAATTTGCGGGGAACCGCGCAAACTCATTCCGGCGGGAACGTGCTATGGCGGGAAGGTCACCGAGTCGACGAAGGAGAAGCATGATGCGCGTGACGGAGATCCTTGCCGGCAAGGTCGAGCCGCTCGGCGAGCGCCAGGCGCCAAGCGCGATTGCCAAGGTGCCGGTGAGGGGAAAGGTCCGCGTCGGCCCTGAGGGCCTCGAATGCGACGCGCAGGGCGACCGCAAGGTCCATGGCGGACCTGAGAAGGCAATCCACCACTACGCCTTCGACCATTATGCCGCCTGGCGCGCGCGGATCGGCGACAATCCGCTGCTGCAACAGCCGGGCGCCTTCGGCGAGAATTTCTCCTCGCTCGGCCTGACCGAAAAGGACGTCGCCGTTGGCGACACGTTTCGGCTTGGCAGCACCGTGCTGCAGGTGAGCCAGGGCCGCCAGCCATGCTGGAAGCTCAACTACCGCTTCGGCGTTCCTGACATGTCGATGCAGGTGCAGCAGAGCGGCATGACCGGCTGGTACTATCGCGTGCTGGAGGCCGGCCAAGTGGAGGCTGGCGACGAGCTCTTGCTCATCGACCGGGTCGAGCCGCTATGGACCATCGAGCGGCTGTGGCGCGCACTGTTTGTCGACACGATGAACCTCGACGAACTCGCCGCGCTCATTGCCGCGCCGCATCTGCCGGAAAAGCAGCGCGTCTATGCCGAGCGAAGGCTCGCCACCCGCAAGGTCGAGAGCTGGAACAAGCGGCTCACCGGGAGCGAGTAGAGTTTACGCGTCCTCGGCAGCCCTTCGCCGGTAGTGGCCGGGGGTGACACCGAAGCGGCGGCGGAAGGCGGTGACGAAATTGGTGGCCTGGCCGTAGCCGACGCTCCAGGCAAGCTGCTTGAGCGGCACGTCGAGGCCTTCGTCGAGCATGCGGCGGGCAAGGTCGAGCCGCGCGTCGCGCAGGAAATCGAACACGGTCGTGCCATAGAGCGCGCGAAAGCCGGCATTGAGCCGGCGCGGCGACAGGCCGACCGATGCGGCGAGCTCGTCGAGCGTCGGCGGATCGCGCAGCTCTTCGATCAGCCGGTCGCGCGCCCGCCGCACCCGAACCATTTCGCGCGAGGAGGGTTCTCCTTCGCCGCGGTCCGGCCCTGCCAGCAGGTCGAGGTGATGCGCGGCAAATTCCAGCGCCTTTGCCTGCCGGTAGAGCGCCTGCATCGCTCCGCCATAGGCAGGGCGCATCAGCTCGGCGGTCAGGCGCCTCAGCTCCGTCGTGATCGGCAGCGACAGCGCATGGTCGCGCAACCGACCCTCGAGCCCGGCCCTGACGAGCGGCGGCAGCTTCATGTCGCGGCCGATCGTCTCGATCGCCTCCGCCTCGAGGCGCAGCGCAACGCAGGTCCACTCGTCGTCGGCGTGAACCTCGTAGGTGACGGACCGGTCGACCGGCGTCATCGAATAGGCGCGGCCCCCGTCGCGCCAGTCCTGGGTTTGGGCAGCCTCCAGCCGCCACGAGCCACGCCCGCCGACGAGGCAGCCGAGGATGATGCGCCCGCCGGCAAAGGGCGGCGTCTTCGCGAGCGAGAATGAGCCTCGGCCGCTTGCGCGCACGCGATAGACGAAAATGCCCGGCATCACCGGGATCTCTTCCATGAAGGCCGAGAGCGAGCGGTTGCGGAAGTCGGCGCGGCGGGCGAGGTCGAAGTCATGCGAGACGGCGCAGCTGCCGCTCGTGAAGTCCCATAGCTCCATGGCCGGCTCCTCCCTGAAAGCGCGCGAACGATAGCCGCAGCGTTCCTTCCGTCAATGAAGGTGGCGGCGAAAAGGCTTATGCGCAACGGAAAAAGACTATGCGAGACGGTCGCGCGGCACATGATGTGCGATTGTATACTGCGCCGCCGGCGAGCGCGCTGCTTCTTCTTCTACCTGTATTCAGCCCCGCTTCTTCTTTTCTGATCACATTGATCCGCTCGGCGGAACTTCGCAGGCTCCCATGCATTGCGCGACATGGGGCAGAGGGGCAGTCCACACGCGCACAGGGAGAAAACCGTGGCCGGAGAGACTGATCACGCGACTGCGACCGCGAGGTCGGAGATCGTCGACTTGATACCGGCCCTGCGAGCATTTGCCCGTACCTTCTACAAGGACCCGTCAGCCGCCGACGATCTAGTCCAGGAAACGCTGATGCGGGCGCTGGCCAGCATCCACCAGTTCCGTCCCGGCACGGCGATGAAATCGTGGCTGTTCACGATCATGCGCAATGCCTTCTACACAAGAATCAAGATCGAAAGCCGCGAGGCGCCGGGCGCGGCCGACTGCGCCTCCTCCCGTCCCGCCACCAACGCGACCCAGGAATGGTCCGCTCGCGGGCGCGAGATCGCCGAAGCGATCGACCGGCTGCCCGAGCAGCAGCGCGAGGTGATCATGCTGATCGGCGTGCTGGGCGTATCCTACGAGGAGGCGGCCGACATCTGCCAGTGCGCGATCGGCACCATCAAGAGCCGGCTCAACCGCGCCCGGCTTCGGTTGCTGGAAGAGCTGGGCGAAACGACGCCCGACGCATCATGGGAGCAGGACCAGGCGCACCGGATCGAGTCGTTCCCCGGCAGCCGCCTTGGCTGACTGGACCAGATTATGTTCCGCTGCGGCACCATCCGTCACTTGGGACCCAATACGCATACTAACAGTTGCTAATGAAACCTCTGCGGCAAGCTGAAGGTCCGTTTTCAACCAAAAATTGCCGTTGCGTAACATCGCAAACGCCACTTTTTTACAGCCGCTCACACGTTATGCGCGCGCTGCAACATCAATTTAAGTAATTGATTCTACCCGGCAATATTTTGTGATTTCGCAAGTGCGAACGAATGCGTGTATCGTGCGGTCGCTTGCATCACGGAAATGTCCTATCGCGTCCCGGAAATAGAAAAGACGCACAGCCATCACTGCGTAACCTTGCCTGCCTGAGGGGCGGGTGTTGAGGAGCGCGGAAGTCCGCATCAGCGGTCGCGTCTTGGCGTTTCCGCCGCCGTCAGGAGCAGGGGGTAGGTCAGACATTGGAGCGGCTGTTAAACCGCGAGTTCTCGATCGCCGAAACGCACAGTTTCGAGAAGGAAGAGAATTTCGCACTTCGCAAGACCAGCGCCGGACTCGGCTGGCGCCTGGCGTTCATGTCGGTGCAGGAAGAAGCGCCCTACAAGCGTTCCTTTCCTCCGAGCAGCGATGTACTTATCTGCATTGTCAATTGCGGTTACCTGCGGGGCAGTATTACCGTCAACGGGCGCAAGCATTCGCTGGATGGCGGTCCCGGCAGCGTCACCATCGTTCCGGACAAAGTGGCGTTTGACGTATCGATGGAGTCCACCATCAGCTCGACGCATTTCTACATCCGCCGCCGTCTCCTTGACGAGGTGGCGCAGTCGATCTTTGGCGATGACTGCCCGGCGCCGCCGATCCGCTTTACCACGACATTCGACCCCGTCCTCGAGCAGCTGTGCAACGCCGTGCGCAAGACGCTCGACGATCCGGACGTATCCACTTTCTATGTGAACTTTCTCGTCAAGGCGGTCGCGGCTTACCTCGTCAAGAACCACGCCGGCGAGCGGCCGGAGGCCGCGCCTGCGGGGAAACTCACCGAGCGGCAGCTGCGCCACATCCGCGAGTTCATCGACGCGCGGCTGGGCGAGCGCCTGGCGCTGGCGCAGGTCGCCCACGAATTCGGCCTCAGCGCCGACCATTTCGGCCGCGTTTTCAAGCAGTGCTCGGGGGTGACGCTTTACCAGTTCATCATCCGCTGCCGGGTCGATCGCGCGCGTCATCTCCTCGAGGAAACCGGCATGCCGATCATCGAGATCGCGCAGGAATGCGGCTTTGCCGACCAGGTGCACCTCACCCGCGCGTTTCGCCGGATAGTCGGCACGACACCCGCCGCTTATCGCAAAAATTGCAGCCGCTCTTAACTTCCGATCAACGGTGATGTTCACATTAGGGTGCGCTCACGGAATTGATCAAAACTGCGCGCCAATAAACAAGACTGCACGATCTGCTCTGTGACAGAAAACTCGGACAAGGTGTGTTTGGGTAAATCTCTTCACGGGACGATCTTCGGGGCGCAACTTACGGAATAAAGCAGGCGATACACCAACTGTATACATAACGGGCACGGGTTTGGACTGGGGTGGGAACGTCCGGACTCTCCAATGTACACAGCAAGACGGATCCGCGCGGCTTCTGGGGCAGTTGCCGCGGTTGCGTTTTGCGCATCCTCGCCCACCCGTAGGTGTCCTCCGCGACGGACGGTGAAGTCTGTAACGGAGCAAGGCACATGCCAGCGACAATCACGACCAAGCAGAGCGGCCAGGTCTCTCAGGCCCCGCTGGATCATATCGAACTTTCCGAAGCCAGCGTCGTCACGCTGCGCCTGTCGCCGCGCAACGTTGCAGCCATTACCCGCGACGGCCACGGCCTCGTCGTCGAGACGAAGGACGGCAAGAAAATCCGCATCCGCAATTTTTATCCCGAAGACGGCGTGGAGAACGAACTCGTCCTTGAGGATGACGATGGTCGCCTCTGGCTCTACGAGGGCGACGGCACCGAATTCGACTTTGCCGAAATAACCGACGTCGACCAGCTTGCGGGCGATGACGGTCTCGCCGGCGCCCTGCTTGCCCTGGCGGGCCTTGGCGGCCTGGCCGGCATCGGCGCCGGGGGCAGCCACGCCGGCACACCTGACGATTCCGACGCTGATGCAGACAGCGACGCAGATGCTGACGCGGACGCCGATGCGGATGCTGACGCCGACGCAGATGCGGACAGCGACGCTGACGCGGACGCCGATGCGGATGCCGACGCCGATGCGGACGCGGATGCTGATGCCGACGCAGACGCTGATGCAGACGCCGACGCTGATGCTGACGCCGACGCAGACGCAGACGCAGACGCCGATGCAGACGCAGACGCCGATGCGGATGCCGACGCCGATGCGGACGCGGATGCTGATGCCGACGCTGACGCCGATGCTGACGCGGACGCTGACGCCGATGCGGATGCCGATGCTGACGCGGACGCCGATGCGGATGCCGACGCCGATGCGGACGCGGATGCTGATGCCGACGCTGACGCCGATGCCGACGCGGATGCCGATGCCGACGCCGACGCTGACGCGGACGCGGACGCAGATGCGGATGCCGATGCTGATGCGGACGCCGATGCCGATGCCGATGCCGATGCGGATGCAGACGCTGACGCCGACGCCGACGCCGATGCAGATGCTGACGCCGATGCCGACGCTGATGCGGATGCAGACGCAGATGCGGATGCCGACGCTGATGCGGATGCCGACGCGGATGCAGATGCGGATGCAGACGCTGACGCCGATGCCGATGCCGACGCCGACGCTGATGCCGATGCTGACGCCGATGCAGATGCGGATGCAGACGCCGATGCCGACGCTGACGCTGATGCCGACGCTGACGCCGATGCTGATGCTGATGCAGATGCCGACGCTGACGCTGATGCCGACGCTGACGCTGATGCCGACGCTGACGCCGATGCAGACTCGGATGCTGACGCGGACGCTGATGCCGACGCTGACGCCGATGCCGACGCGGATGCTGACGCGGACGCAGATGCGGATGCGGACGCGGATGCAGACGCTGATGCTGATGCGGACGCAGACGC
>NZ_JAGL01000013.1 GCF_000526635.1 Aminobacter sp. J41 | reverse complement strand
ACGCCGCTTCCCGGAGCAACGGACCTGAAGCCCGGCTCCGCCACGCGGCCGTTCTTCGGCGTCCAGCCGCAGCTGGTCGACAATGACGGCAATGTTCTGGAAGGTGCCGCCGACGGCAATCTGTGCATCATCGCCTCGTGGCCGGGACAGATGCGCACCGTCTATGGCGACCACGAGCGCTTCATCCAGACCTATTTTTCCACCTACAAGGGCAAGTACTTTACCGGCGACGGCTGCCGCCGCGACGAGGACGGCTATTACTGGATCACCGGCCGCGTCGACGACGTCATCAACGTCTCGGGCCACCGCATGGGCACGGCGGAAGTCGAATCCGCGCTTGTCTCCCATGAAAAGGTCTCGGAGGCAGCCGTGGTCGGCTATCCGCACCCGATCAAAGGTCAGGGCATCTATTGCTACGTGACGCTGATGGCGGGCGAGGAGGGCTCGGATGAGCTGCGCAAGGAGCTGATTGCGCATGTGCGCAAGGAGATCGGCCCGATCGCCTCGCCGGACCTGATCCAGTTCTCGCCGGGCCTGCCGAAGACGCGCTCAGGCAAGATCATGCGCCGCATCCTGCGCAAGATTGCCGAGGACGACTTCGAGTCGCTCGGCGACACCTCAACGCTTGCCGACCCCGCCGTCGTCACCGATCTGATCGAGAACCGGCAGAACAAAAGGGCCTGAGGCGAAGCCTCGCTAGCCATCAAGCATCACAGCGCCGCGCACCACCCGCGCGGCGCTGCTTTTTCTGGCTACCGCGCGCGGCAGCGCATCTATACCGTCACCAGACAGTCACCGCGGTGCGGCTCCACCGTTCGGGCCTGGATCCTCGGGTCGAGCCCGAGGATGACGATTGGATTGACGAGAAAGAACTCTGCAGTGGCGCAGGTGCCTGCCAGAAGCGTTCAGCCGCCAGGCCTTTTTGACTTAACGATTACGTCCCCACCTCGTCATCCTCGGGCTCGACCCGAGGATCCAGGCCGGAACGCTGCCAACAATCCAGCAGTGGCGAGTAACAACGCAAACCCTCTCCATTAGCCGTCACTAATATTAGTCGCCGGCAGGGTAGGGGAGGGGAGAGCAGGGGAGGGAACCATGAAGCTCGGGGCACTCCTCTTGCTAGCTACTGAGTCTCCTCAAGGAAGACCCAACCATCGATGTGGTCCGACCGCTTTCAGCCCCGCCTGTAGCGCAGGAAGAACAGCAACCAACAGATCACATAGGCCGCGGTGAGGATCACGCCGCAGCCGAGTTCGTGGTCGATGAACAGTCCGGCGAGGAAGCTGCAGATCACGCCGACCGTCATCTGGAAGCAGCCATAAACACCTGAGGCGGCGGCGACCATTGGCCCCGCGTCGCTCAGGGTCATGCCGACCGAAACCGGCCCAAGCGCGCCGGCGGAAAACAGCACGATGCAGCTCAAGGTGATTACCAGCACCGGATTAAGGAAATCCCCGATCGCACCGGCGAGGAAAATAAGGCCGGCGGCAACGCCGATCATGGAGAAGGTCAGAGAAATCATTTTGTTGCTGAACTTCCCGACGATCGAGCGCGTGAGCATCGTCCCCAGCGCAGCCGCGCCGAGCGTGCCCCCGACGCTGTAGCCGACAGCCTGAATGCTGAGCCCCATCTCGCTGTGCAGGATGAAGGGCGCAGAGACGAAGTAAGCGTAGCAGGCCGTCGAGCCCAGCGCGCCGCCAACAGCCGACTGCAGATAATTGCGGTTGCGGACGAGCCCGACAAAGTCGGCGGCCATGCGACCGAGGCTGAATGTGCCGGTCGGATTGCCTGTCTCGGGCAGCCCGACGGCCGAAAGAGCAATCGCGGTAAGCCCCATCAGCGACAGGAAGATGAAGGTCGTGCGCCAGCCGAGCAGTTCGGCGATCTGGGCACCAACGACCGGCGCGACACCCGGGCCGATCAGCAGGATCATGTTCAGGACAGCGATGTTGCGCGTTGCTGCCGCGCCCTTATTGGTATCGGCAACGATAACGCGCGTGAGCGAAAGCCCGCCCGCGCCGCCGAGTGCCTGAACGAGACGTGCGACCAGCAGCAGTTCGACACTCGGGGCAAGAAAGCAGCCGACGGAGCCCGCGAGAAAGACGGAGAGGCCGATTAGCACCGCGCGGCGGCGCCCGAAGGCGTCGGCAAGCGAGCCGTAGACCAGCTGGCCGATCGCAAGGCCGAGAATGTAGATGGTGACGGTGAGCTGGATGGTCGGGCCGTCCGTCGCCAGCGCCTCGGCGGCGCGCGGCAGGGCCGGCACGAAGATGTGCATGGCGAGCGTGCCGCTGAAGGCGATCAGTACGAGCAGGGCGAGCGAAACGCGGACAGGTGCGTCGGAACGCGAAGCAGGTTGGGACATGGTACCAGGAAGGAAAAGGAGGAAACTGAAAACGGGAAGAGCCGGCCGAACCGGCATGCAGGTGTTCAGCCGCTGGCAAGCCGCGCCATCACCTTTGCAAACACTGTCCGAACGACGGCGAGTTCGTCATCGGTCACGTCTGAAAACAGACGCCTTTCGATCTCGACGATCTGCCCAATCAGCCGCTGGGCGCACTCCCTACCGGCTTGCGTGAGCGAAATCAGTTTGCCGCGCCTGTCCGCCGGGTCGGCGATGCACTCGACCAGGCCGCGGCGCGACAGGACGCCGATGACTCTGACAAGCGCGGTCGGATCGAGGCCGAGTTCATCGGCGAGATGTTTCTGCCGCACGGGCTCATCAAGATCGTAGAGCAGGATCAACGGCGCCCGGGTCCCTTCGGTAAACCCCTCCTCCCGGAACACCTCGTCAACATGGCGCCGCCACCTCCGCAGTACGCCCCCGAAGAGACGCCCGAGCCGGTCACGGCCCGTCGCACCGAAGTGGCGGTCGAGAGATTTGACGATAGATGACATGTCATGCATATAGACGAGGCTCACAGCCTAGGCAACAGGGCTGTGATCACGTCCGCATGACCGGCCCATCTGCTACTGCCGCACCATTTCCGCCTTTCAGACCTTTTCAGACTTCAAGCACGATCTTCTAAGACCATGCCCCAAGAACTTTCCGCCTCGGCCAAGCGGACCATCTTCGCCGTCCTCATGTGCTGCGCATTTCTTGCGATGCTCGACAGCCAGATCGTCGCGACGGCCTTGCCAACTATCGTGCAGGAGTTCGGCGGCATTGAGCAGTACAGCTGGGTTGCGGCGTCGTACCTGATCACCCACAGCGCTGTGATGCCGATTTCCGGCAAGCTGGGCGACCTGTTTGGCCGCAAGACGGTGCTCCTCGCGGCAGTGGTGATTTTCCTGCTCGGCTCGCTTGCCTGCGGCGTTGCTCCGTCGATGAACAGCTTGATCGCCGCGCGCCTTTTCCAGGGACTCGGGGCAGGGGGCATCATTGTCTCGGTCTTCGCCGTCACCAGTGACCTCTTTGAGCCACGCGAGCGAGCCAGGTACCAGAGCTTCTCGAGCTTGGTCCTGCTCTTGTCCGCTGCCGTCGGCCCGGTCCTGGGCGGCGTGATGACGGAGTATTGGGGGTGGCGTTCGATCTTCCTCGCGAACTTGCCGCTCGGCGGGGTTGCGCTCGTGCTGCTGATCAAGGTGCTGCCAGACCAGCCGACGGGCCGCAAGCCGAAGATCGACTATCTTGGCGGCACGGTGATCGCCGCACTCGTCACCTGCCTCGTCATCTGGTCCGACAGCCCGCAGCTGTTCGGAAGCTTCACCGCACAGCCAGCCATTGCCCTGCTCGTAGGTCTGATCATCCTTTCTTTCGTGTTCGTCTGGGCCGAGCGGCGCGCGCCAGAGCCAATCATCGCGCTGTCGATCCTCAGGCATAGAGTGATCTGGAAACTGCTCGCCATTTCGGTGGGTGCCGGCTCGATTGCGCTTGGCCTTGCCAACTTCCACGCACTCTACCTGCAGAAGACCACCGGCCTGGCACCCTCGGCGGCCGGCTCCTTCTTCATCGTGCTGATGCTGGGCATTTCAGCTGGGTCGCTGGTCAGCGGCCGCTGGATCTCGCGCACCGGCCAGTACCGCAAGGTGATGTGCCTTGGCCTTGCCGGATGCGCGGTGATGTTCCTGCTGCTTGCCTTCCTGCCGGCTGGCCAGCCGCTTTGGGTTTTGGGAGTTCTTTTCGCCGGCCTCGGCCTCACCAGCGGTCTTGGACAGCAGGTGCCGACGCTGCTGGCACAATTACATGCCCCAAAGAAGGACCTCGGCTCAACGACCGGTGCGGTGAGCCTGTTCCGGATCGCGGGTGCTGCGGTCGCAACCTCACTCTATGGCTCGATACTCAACCAGCGTCTGCCTTCGGAGGGCAGCGCTGCCGCAGCCGATCTGGGTCCAGCCGAATTTGCCCATGCATTTACGGGCGTGTACGGTCTCGCCGCTGCGGTGATGGTCGCCTGCTGCATCCTCGGTGCAACCCTGCCTGCGAAGCAGGACTAGCGAAAGGGAGGGCGCGGAACGATCCCACAGCAAACAGGTTGAGGAGCGGATTCAGCGCTTTGCCTTCCATGACAGAACTTCCCTCGCTTGCTCCTCCCGCCGACTTCTTCGCTCGCGACGCCGTGTCGGTGGCACGGGAGCTGATCGGCTTCCAACTTCTCGTAGACGGAGTAGGGGGCATCATCGTCGAGACGGAAGCCTATACGCCGGATGATCCGGCGTCACATAGTTTTAGCGGCAAGACTGCGCGCAACGCCGCGATGTTCGGCGATCCCGGGACCGCTTACGTCTATCGCTCCTACGGCATCCACTGGTGTCTCAATGTGGTGTGTGAACCGGGCAGTGCCGTGCTCCTGCGCGCGCTGGAGCCGACTTCCGGTATCGAGCACATGCAGGTGCGCCGCGGCATGGAGAAATTGCGCCTGCTGGCTGCGGGCCCGGGGCGGTTATGCCAGGCGCTCGCCGTCGACATTTCGCTGAACGGGCGGTCACTGCAGGGCGCTCCATTTCAGCTGCGCTTGCCTGCCCGACCGCATCCTGTCGCTTGCGGTCCGCGCATCGGCATCTCGCGCGCCGTCGAACAGCCATGGCGGTTCGGTCTTGCCGGCTCCCGCTTCATTTCGAAGCCGTTTCCGCTGGGGCAGCACGAATAGCTGCCCAGCTTAAGAATTCGGCTAGCTTTCGCCAGCCTCTCCACGCAGATTTTGCAGCGCCCCCAGCTGAAAGGAAAAGGCATGACCGCAGGTCCCGCAACCTCCACCCTCGATCTCGGCGTGATCGGCAACGCGGCGGCCGCTGCGCTGGTAGACCGCAACGCCAGCATCGTCTGGATGTGCGCGCCACGCATGGACGGTGATCCGGTTTTCTGCAGCCTGCTGCGCAATGGGGATCAGGGGGAGGGCGCATGGACGATCTCGCTGGAGCGGCTAGCCCACAGCGAGCAGAGATACCTGCGCAACACCGCCATTATCGAAACCATCCTGACGGACGACGATGGCAGCCGCCTGCGGATCACCGACTTCGCGCCGCGCTTCAAATCGGCCGGTCGCATCTTCCGGCCGCAGATGATCGTCCGGCTGGTCGAGCCGATCGAGGGCTCACCACGCATGACGATGCGCGTGCGACCGCTCCAGGACTATGGCGCTGCGGTGCCCGACACAACGAGGGGCACCAGCCACATCCGCTACCTGCTGGGCGATCAGGTACTTCGCCTGACCACGAACGCGCCTGTGGAGTTCATCGAGCGCAGCCGCCCTTTTCTGGTTGATCGCCCATACGCGTTCTTGCTCGGCCCCGACGAGCGGCTTTCAGAGGGCCCTGTCCAGCTCGCACGCCGGTTCCTGGAAGAGACGCAGGACTACTGGTTCGAATGGGTCCGCTACCTCTCTGTGCCTATCGACTACCAGGACGTTGTCATCCGCTCGGCGATAACTCTGAAGCTCTGCTCGAACGAGGAGACCGGCGGCATCGTCGCCGCACTGACGACCTCGATTCCCGAATACGGCGCGAGCGGCCGGACCTGGGACTACCGCTTCTGCTGGCTGCGTGACTCCTACTTTACCGTCAAGGCGCTGAACCTGCTCGGCGCGACCAAGACGATGGAAGACTATCTCGCCTATGTCTCCAATATCGCCGCGAGTTCACCGGACGGCTACCTGCAACCGCTGTTTGGCCTCGGCCTGGAGCGGCGGGTCGATGAGGTGATTGTTGACGGGCTGCCAGGTTATCGCGGGTATGGCCCGGTCCGCCGGGGCAATGCCGCCTACACGCAAGTTCAGAACGACGGCTACGGTTCCGTCATCCTGGCGATCACCCAGTGTTTCTTTGACGAGCGGCTGCCGACCATGGGCGGGCTAGCCCTCTACGAGCGGCTGGAGCGGCTTGGCGAGCAGGCAGCCAACCGATGGAACCAGACGGACGCCGGACTGTGGGAATTCCGCACGCGCGGCGCGATCCACACCCATTCGGCAATCATGTGCTGGGCAGCGTGCGACCGGCTCGCCAAGATCGGAGCCCGGCTCGGCCTCACCAAACGCACAGCATACTGGCGCGGTCACGCCGATCGCATTCATACCGGCATCCTAGAGCAGGCATGGAACGAAGAATTGCAAAGCTTCGTCTCGAGTTTCGGCGGCAAGGACCTCGATGCAAGCCTGCTGATGATTGCGGAGCTTGGCTTCCTGCCGGCGCACGATCCGCGCTTCCTCGCAACCCTGCATGCGTGCGAGCAGCACCTGCGCTTCGGCAACCACCTTTATCGCTACCGCACGCCCGACGATTTTGGCGAGCCGGAAACGGCGTTCACCGCCTGTACATTCTGGCTGATCGACGCTCTTGCACGCGCCGGGCGCCACGCCGACGCGCGGCAGATCTTCGAAGACGTCCTCTCGCGCCGCAACCACCTTGGCCTCTTATCGGAGGGCCTGCACGTGGACACAGGCGAGTTGTGGGGCAACTTCCCGCAGACCTATTCGATGGTCGGCCTGATCTACGCGGCGATGCACCTGTCGCGGCGCTGGGAAGACGTACTCTAGCTGCTTTGCGCGGTGCGCTCGCCCGGAAGGACCTGATCGGCGAGGTCTTTGGCCGGAGCAGCACCAGCCCCTTCGAGCACGTTCAGGAACGAATTCAGCCAGGCGCGCGCGT
Organism: Aminobacter sp. J41; assembly: GCF_000526635.1. Lineage (GTDB taxonomy): Bacteria > Pseudomonadota > Alphaproteobacteria > Rhizobiales > Rhizobiaceae > Aerobium. The sequence goes on along the minus strand of NZ_JAGL01000013.1, from coordinate 91,452 downwards.
CCTGCTGGAACACTTTTTGGCGCAGCGCTGCGTGGCGCTCGCGCCGCTCGTCCAACGGCATTTCGAGGGCACGATGCAGCTGGCGCGCCATCTCGTCGATGTCGTACGGGTTGACGATAAGGGCCTCGGTTAGCTCTTCCGCCGCGCCAGCGAACTGTGACAAGACCAGAACGCCCGGGTCGCTCGGCTTCTGCGCGGCGACATATTCCTTGGCGACCAGGTTCATGCCGTCACGTAGCGGCGTGACAAAACCCACCTGGCTGCCGCGATAGAGCGGCGCCAGAACCTCACGCGGGATGGCGCGATTGATGTAGCGCAGCGGCGTCCAGTTGAAGTCGGCGAAGCGGCCGTTGATCGAACCGGTGAGAGTTTCGAGTTCGATGCGGATGTCCGCATAGGCATCAACCGCCTCGCGAGTAGGGGAGGCGACCTGCAGAAAGCTGACCTTCTTCGAAAGCTCCGGATGCTGTTCGAGCAGCCGCCCGAATGCTTTGAACCGTTCCGGCAGGCCCTTGGAATAGTCGAGCCGGTCGACGCCGATGATCTGCCGGCGGCCCAGGATCCTGCGCCGCATCTGATCCATCACAACTTCATCATCGGCTTCAATCGCCATGTCGGCAAAACCCGCCGCGTCGATCCCTATCGGGAACCGGTCGATACGCAGGATCCGGTCGCCGAAGCTGAACGTGTTTTCATCCAGCTGCTCCGCGGTGGCACTTTCGACCAGGTAGTGCCTGAGATTGTTGACGTCGGTCTGTGTCTGGAAGCCGATCAGGTCGTAGTTGAGCAACGCATCCACCAGCCGCGTGTGTTCCGGCGCGGCCGAAAGCAGGTCGCTCGGCGGGAAGGGGATGTGCAGGAAGAAACCGATCTTCTGCCGGCAGCCGAGCTGACGCAAAAATCCGGCGAGCGGGATGAGATGGTAGTCGTGCACCCAAATGAGGTCGTCGGGGTTCAGGAACCGCATGAGCTGCCGCGCGAAGGTCTCGTTAACGCGCCAGTAGCTCTCCGAAAATTCCGTCTGGTAGCCGACGAGGTCGAGCCGGTAGTGAAACATCGGCCATAGGACGCTGTTGGCGTAGCCGAGGTAGTAGTTGGCGAGGTCCTCGGCAGACAGCGAAGCAGCAATGCGTTCAACCTTGCCGATGGTCTCTACCTGCGGCTCTGCCCCGGTCGTTCCGTCTTCCTCGCCATCCCAGCCGAACCAGATGCCTCCGCGCTCCTTCAGCGCATCGGCAAGCCCGACCGCGAGCCCGCCGGAATGGGCACCTGCCCGAAGGTCAGCAACGCGATTGGATACGATGACAAGCCTGCTCATTATTTCAGCTATCCCCGCGGGCCTGCGATCATCGAAGCGAGACCGGACCCTTCTTCATCAGCGCCAACAATCTCAACGTTCACCCTGTTCCCTGTCCCGCGGCCCGGTCGTCCAGCACTTGTGCGAGGTAGCGGGTCACGTCGCGCACGGAGGCGAGGCGGTAGTTCGCTGAAGTCGCTCCCGCCCCAACCTTGACCGTGACGCCAAGCATCCCGTTGACGATCCCGAACCCTGCCTCATCGGTCACGTCGTCACCGGCGAAAAAGGGCAGGCGCCCGGCAAAAGGGGGCTGCGCCATGAACTCGGCGATCGCATCGCCCTTGGTGAGCTGCGCCAGTGTCAGCTCGATCACCATCTTGCCCGGCAGCAGGCGGATGCGCCGGTCGCGCTTGGCAAGCTCGCGTGCAAAGTCTCGGCAGATCGTTTCGAGCTCCGGACGCTTGCGATAATGCAGGGCAACCGCGCCGGACTTTGCCTCTGCCAGCAGGCCGCGCTGTAGCGATGTAAACTCAACGACAGCAGAGACGATGTCTGCGAGGAGATCGGAGTCGACCTCCGCACGTCGGACCACGCCCTCGCCGTTGCGCAGTTCTGCTCCATGCACCCCGGCCATCGGCAGTCGCAACGGATGGAGCATCGTTTCAAGCTGGACGAGGCTGCGCCCCGACACGACGGCAACGGCGCCGCGTGTCGCGTCCTGCAGGCGCGCAAGAACGTCGAGCGTCTCCTGTGCCACCCGCGCTTCGAGCGGATCGGAGACTATTTCGGCAAGAGTCCCGTCGAGGTCGAGGAAGAAGGCGGTCCCTCTAGGCGACAGGATGGGTGGCGGAGAGTTGTGCGAAGGGTCTGGCATTTGTCCTGCAAATGCCGCTGCTTCGACTTCGTTCCCCCGCAACCGCAGTCATCCACAGCGGCTTGAAAAAGAACGGCCCGGGCGAGTGCTCCAGGCCGTGCTGATTTCATCAGAAGGTGAGATCGCGGTCGCCGTTCTCGTCCTTGATCCGGGTCGGCAGGCCGATCTTGTTTAGGAGGCCGAGGAACGGCTGCGGCGGCAGGTCCTCGACATTCGCCATCTTCTTCACGTCCCACTCGCCGGTGGCGATCAACATCGCCGCGGCGACGGCCGGAACGCCGGCGGTGTAGGAGATGCCCTGGCTGCCGACTTCCTCGTAGGCTTCCTTGTGGTCCGCGACGTTGTAGATGAAGACCTCTCGCTCCTTGCCATCCTTGGTGCCCTTGACGAGGTCACCAATGCAAGTCTTGCCGGTGTAGTCGGGCGCGAGCGAGCTCGGATCGGGCAGCACGGCCTTCACCACCTTCAGCGGAACCACCTCGAGGCCCTCGGCGGTCTTGATCGGCTGCTCGGAAAGCAGGCCGAGGTTCTTCAGCACCGTGAAGACGTTGATGTAGTGGTCCGAGAAGCCCATCCAGAAGCGGACGTTCGGGACGCCCAGGTTTTGCGACAGCGAGTGGACCTCGTCGTGGCCGGTCATGTAGGCCTTCTGCTTGCCGACGACGGGCAGGTCCCACTCCTTGCCGATCTCGAACATCTTGTTCGAGACCCACTGACCGTTCTGCCACGACCAGACCTGGCCGGTGAATTCGCGGAAGTTGATCTCCGGGTCGAAGTTGGTCGCGAACCAGCGGCCGTGGCTGCCGGCGTTGATGTCGACGATGTCGATGGAGTCGACCTTGTCGAAGTACTCATCAAGGGCGAGCTTGGCATAGGCGTTGACGACGCCCGGATCGAAACCTGCGCCAAGAATAGCCGTCACACCGGCCTTCTCACACTCCTCGCGACGCTTCCACTCGTAGTTCGCGTACCACGGCGGGGTCTCGCAGATCTTCAGCGGATCCTCGTGGATAGCCGTGTCGATGTAGGCAGCACCGGTGGCGATGCAGGCCGACATGACCGACATGTTCAGGAAGGCGGAGCCCACGTTAATGACGATCTGGGCGCCGGTCTTCTCGATCAGCGCCTTCGTGGCGTCCACATCCAGCGCGTTCAGCGCGTGGGCTTCCAGCTTGCCGTCGGTCTTGAGAGCATTCTTCTCGCGAACGGAAGCCACGATGGCCTCGCACTTGGCCAGCGTGCGCGAAGCGATATGGATGTCGCCAAGCACATCGTTGTTCTGGGCACACTTGTGCGCGACGACCTGCGCCACGCCTCCGGCACCGATGATGAGGACGTTCTTTTTCATTCCGTGCGTGAACTCCATGCAACAGGGGAGGTTAACTCAGGAGAGGCTCGACTCGTAGTCGTCGTAGCCAAACTCGCGAACGGTGCGGATCGATCCGTCCAGCTCGCGGATTGCGATAGCGGGCATGGCCACGCCGTTGAACCAGTTCTTCTTGACCATCGTGTAGCCGGCGGCGTCCTGCACCGAAATGCGGTCGCCGACCTTCAGGGGCTCTGGGAAGCGGAACGTGCCGAAGATGTCGCCAGCCAGGCACGACTTGCCGCAGATCATGATCTCGTGGTCGCCCTGGTTCGGCGCGATCTTCGCGTTCTCGCGGTAGATCAACAGGTCGAGCATATGCGCCTCGATCGATGAGTCGACCACGGCGAGGTGCTTGCCGTTGAACAGCGTGTCGAGCACGGTCACCTCAAGAGTCGTCGACTTGGTGATCGAAGCCTCACCCGGCTCGAGATAGACCTGCACGCCGAACTTCTGCGAGAAGGCCTTGAGGCGCGCGCAGAAGTCGTCGATTGGGTAGCCTTCGCCGGTGAAGTGGATGCCGCCGCCAAGGCTGACCCACTCGGCGCGCTTCAGGAGCTCGCCGAACCGCTCCTCGATCTGGTCAAGCATGCGGGAGAACAGGCCGAAGTCGCTATTCTCGCAGTTGTTGTGGATCATGAAGCCGGTGATCTTGTCCATAACCGGCAGCACCTTCTCCTGGTCCCACTCGCCCAGGCGCGAGAACGGACGCGCCGGATCGGCAAGGTCAAAGGACGAGGACGATACGCCGGGGTTGAGGCGAAGGCCGCGCACGATGCCCGCAGCATTACCCGCAAAGCGCTCCAGCTGCTGGATCGAGTTGAAGATGATCTTGTCCGAGTAGGACACGGCCTCATCGATCTCATGGTCAGCCCACGCCACCGAATAGGCGTGCGTCTCGCCGCCGAAGCGCTGGCGGCCAAGGCGCACCTCGTTGAGCGACGACGAGGTCGTGCCGTCCATGTGCTCGCGCATCAGGTCGAACACCGACCAGGTGGCAAAGCACTTCAACGCCAGCAGCGCCTTCGCGCCCGACTGCTCGCGCACGCGGTCGATCTTCTGCATGTTCGCCAGAAGCTTGGACTTGTCGATCAGGTAGTAAGGCGTACGCGGCTCGCTCGAAGCGGACATGGGCAGACCTGCTAATTCTTGCCGGCATTTGCCGGAATAACGGGAGATGGATCACGCAGCGGTGTGCCAGCCGCGTGGGAAGTTAATGCTCAGCTGCCAGCCTCGCCGAGGTTGGCAGGCATCGCCTATGCCGAAGTAATAAGCGCTTTCGCGCTGTTACCTCGGCGTGGGTACGGAAAATTCGGCCTGAATGGCAGGCGCAACTGGGGCGTCATACCGGCGAAGGTATCACGGAGACTGGCATCGCACGCTCTCATGAGCGGCATGCTCGAAGGTTCTTCCGTTTGGGTGGCTTCCAGTACGACTGGGCCCATCCCCAATTGGAAGAGGGCGTCGCACATCATGGCGTCCTCTCCAACCAGTAGATGAAGCTGCATCATAAGCAGGCGGGCCTTATAGCACCAATGGAGCGGCGATCAATAATTTCATTGGCCGCCGCTTCAGTTTCTCCCGTTAAACTTGCGTTGGCGATAACGCGCCTCACGAAGCGGGTAGTATACGCCGCCGTGGCTGTCTGGTGAGGATTTCCGGTTCCTCGGCGAGGCGCGCAAGGAACTCGGCAAGCTCAGGTTCGTCGATCAGCTTCGCAGCTTCACTGACGTTAAACCAGCGCCGCTTCCGCCTACCCGCATCCTGCCAATGCGTCAGCGTCCCCCGCACCCGGAAGCCGAAGAGGGCAACCCGGCAGGGCAGGGGGGGGCCGACCTCCCGATCGCTCATGCAGCTGTATTCGGCAACGATGTTGGGGCCGATGTCACCAATGACGCCGGCCTCCTCGAAGGCCTCAATGGCAGCGGCCATGAACGGCGCCTGTCCGCTGGCGGGCCAGCCCTTTGGCACGACCCAGCGCCGCCGCTTCAAGGACGTGATGAGCAAGATCTGCAACTCGCCATTACCGGAGAGCCGCCACGGCAGAACACCGTATTGCCGGGCGGACGCTTCGAGAACTGCAGGACGCGGGTGGGTTTCAACCTGTTCGATGATCGCGGTCAACGCAGCCCTCCCATGCCGTCACGTGGATGGATCGGGGCGGGCACCTTGCACCACGGGCAGCGCCAGGCGGCTCGCGGAAGGGTTCGACGGCAGGAAGGACAGATCGGGCGGTTCCAGAAATGGTACATTGGCACGCTCCAGCTTGGCGATGCCGTTAGCATCGCAAAAGCCGCTATGTTCTTGAGGCTGTGCCCGGAGCGTCCTGGTCAGGTGCGGCGTTCAGGATGAAGAACGACGCTCCGGGCCGAAGTCCGCGCTTCGCCGGCAAGCCTCGTCATTCTGATGAACGTTTTCATGCACATAACTTCAATGTGGGGATTTTTTCGGCGTTTTCAAGGCGTTAGCAGGCGCTATAGACAGCAGAAGCCCTGCGCCGGATGTCGCACCTCACAAAGGTTAGAAATCACCTCCGTGCGTGGGTATGGTGCCCCGTTCTTCTGATTCCGTGTGAGTTATGGCTACAGACATCAAAAAGCTTGCCGCCCGTATCGCCGACGAGATCGGAGCACGACCGCAACAGGCCGAGGCAGCGATCGGGCTGCTGGACGAGGGAGCGACCGTCCCGTTCATCGCCCGCTACCGCAAGGAAGTCACCGGCGGGCTGGATGACACGCAGCTTCGTCTTCTCTCTGAACGGCTGATCTACCTGCGCGAACTGGAAGCGCGGCGCGAGACGATCCTCAACTCGATCCGCGAGCAGGGCAAGCTGACCCCGGCGCTGGAAGCCGGCATCGCGGCGGCTGCTACCAAGGCGGACCTTGAGGACCTTTACCTTCCCTACAAGCCGAAGCGCCGCACCAAGGCGCAGATCGCGATCGAGCGCGGCCTGCTGCCACTGGCCGAGGCAATCCTTGCCAATCGTGCTTCACTGCCGGGCGAGCTGGCAGCCGGCTACATCACCGACGAAGTGCCGGACGTGAAGTCGGCGCTGGAAGGTGCGCGCGACATTATCGCCGAGCGGGTCTCGGAAAATGCTGAACTGATCGGCAAGCTGCGCAACTACATGAAGGAGCACGCCTTCCTGCGCTCCCGCGTGATCGAGGGTAAGCAAGAAGCCGGTGCCAAGTTCTCAGACTATTTCGACCACGTCGAACGCTGGGCGACGGTACCGAGCCACCGCGCGCTCGCCATGTTGCGCGGACGCAACGAGGACGTGCTGGCGCTCGACATAGAGGTCGATGCCGACGATCCGTCGCCGATAAAGCCGGTGGTGCGGATGATCGCCAACGCCTACGACATCGGCTCGACGCTGCCGGGCGATGCTTGGTTGCTCGACGTCGCTGGCTGGACCTGGCGCGTGAAGCTGTCGTTGTCACTCTCGCTCGACCTCATGCGCGACATGCGCGAGCGTGCTGACGAAGAGGCGATCAACGTCTTTGCCCGCAACCTCAAGGACCTGCTGCTGGCCGCGCCCGCCGGCTCGCGTCCGACCATGGGCCTCGACCCCGGCATCCGTACCGGCGTGAAGGTGGCGGTTGTCGACGGGACGGGCAAGGTGCTCGCGACGACGACGGTATACCCGTTCCCGCCGAAGAACGACGTGCGTGGCACGCAGGCCGAACTCGCCTCGCTGATCCGCAAGCACAATGTCGAGCTGATCGCTATCGGCAATGGCACCGGTAGCCGCGAGACCGAAAAACTGGTCGCCGAGATGATCTCCGACATGCCGCCGCCGAAGCCGATCAAGGTGATCGTTTCGGAAGCGGGCGCCTCCGTCTATTCCGCATCCGAAACCGCTGCGGCCGAATTTCCCGACCTCGACGTGTCGCTGCGCGGCGCGGTCTCGATTGCCCGCCGCCTGCAGGACCCGCTCGCCGAGCTCGTGAAGATCGAGCCGAAGTCAATCGGCGTCGGCCAGTACCAGCACGACGTCGACCAGTATCGCCTCGCACGCGCGCTGGACGCGGTGGTCGAGGACGCGGTGAACGCGGTCGGCGTCGACCTCAACACGGCTTCCGCTTCGCTGCTCGCGCGCGTGTCGGGCCTCGGCTCCTCTCTCGCCGAAGCCATTGTGGCGCATCGAAATGCCAACGGCCCGTTCAGGAGCCGAAAGGAACTGCTGAACGTTGCGCGGCTTGGCCAGCGCACCTTTGAGCAGAGCGCGGGCTTCCTGCGCATCCGCGACGGTGACGAGCCGCTCGATGCTTCAGCGGTGCACCCGGAAGCCTATGGCGTTGCCCGAAAGATCGTCCAGGCCTGCGGCCGTGACGTGCGCGCGTTGATGGGTGACGCTGCCGCCCTCAAGGCGCTCGATCCGCGGGTCTTCGTTGACGAACGCTTCGGCCTTCCGACGGTCAAGGACATAATTGCCGAGTTGGAAAAGCCCGGCCGCGACCCGCGCCCGGCCTTCAAGACCGCAACCTTCGCGGAAGGCATCGATGACATCAAGGACCTCAAGCCCGGCATGGTGCTTGAAGGGACGGTGACCAACGTCGCCGCCTTCGGCGCCTTCGTTGACATCGGCGTCCACCAAGACGGCCTGGTGCACGTGTCGCAGCTGGCCGATCGCTTCATCAAGGATCCGCATGAGGTGGTGAAGGCAGGCGACGTGGTGAAGGTCACCGTCACAGAGGTCGACATCAAGCGCAATCGCATCGGGCTGTCGATGCGCAAGGATGCTGGTGCCGGCGGCGGGCGCTCCAATGAACGTCCCGCAAGCGGCGGACGACAAAATATGCCGCAGCACGCCAGGGGTAGTGGCCGCAACGATCGTTCTCGTGAGGGCGGGGCAGGGCAGGGAGCGCTGGGAGCCGCTCTCGCCGCAGCCTTCAACAAGAAGAAATAGGCATCAATACAAAGGGCGGCACTCCGGCCGCCCTTTCTCATTCCATTCGGGAATTTACTTGTCATTGTCGACGTGCTCGGGCTTGCCCTTGCGCTTGGTGGAGGCCAACTCGTCGAGCTGCTTCTCGCTCATCGACTCGTACATGTCGCGGGACGCGCCCTTGAGGTCGCTCTTCTTCGCGTCGCCGCGCTTGGCAGAGAGTGCCGCGCCGGCGGCTTTCTGCTGCGCCTTTGATTTGGCTGGCATGACACATCTCCTTCTCCAGCTTCGTCATCCGAACGCCGGAGAAGGAAAAATGTTCGGCCGAAGCCTTATGGCAGAACGTGCAGCGAAGCCTGCGACGGCGAGGCGAAGACCCGCGAACCCTGCTGGAACAGGCCGCGTTCGCCGGGGTTGGAAACGTCGACCAGCCACTCGCCGAGACCTTCGACATCAAGCAGATACTCGGCCACGTTGCCGAGGAACATGGCGCGCTTCACCGTAGCAGCGAAGATGCCGCTCTCGTCCGAAAGCGAAATTGCTTCCGGACGCAGCACCAGTTCGACGTTCGTGCCGTCCGGCTTGGTGGTCGGGTTCGCCAGGGTGAAGTGCTTGCCGGAGATCTCGACGCCGCCGGGTACGACCTTGCCCTTGACGAAGTTCGCCTTTCCAATGAAGTCGGCAACGAAGCGGCTGGCCGGGCGCGCGTAGACCTCGCGCGGCGAGCCGATTTGCTCGACCACACCTCCATTCATCACGACGATCTGGTCGGAAATGCTCATCGCCTCGATCTGGTCGTGCGTCACGTAGAGCGAGGTGATGCCGAGGCGCTGCTGCAGTTCGCGGATTTCGACGCGCATCGTCTCGCGCAGCTTCGCATCGAGGTTCGACAGCGGTTCATCGAACAGGAGCACGCGCGGCTCCATGACGATCGCGCGGGCAAGCGCGACGCGCTGCTGCTGGCCGCCCGAGAGCTGGTTCGGCGAGCGCTTCTGCATCGCGGTCAGGCCGGTGATCTCGAGGATGCGGTCGGCCTTGGCCTTGATCTCGGATGCAGAAAGACCCTTCAGCCGCAGGCCGAAGACGACGTTCTCGTAGACCGACAGGTGCGGGAAGATCGCGTAGGACTGGAAAACCATCGCCGCATCACGGCGGTTCGGCGCGACATTGTTCATGCGACGCTCGCCGAACATGATGTCGCCCGAGGTCGGTTCCTCGAAGCCGGCGATCATACGCAGGAGCGTGGTCTTGCCGCAGCCTGAGGGGCCGAGCAGCGTGACGAGCTGGCCGGGTTCAACCGTCAGGTTGACGCTTCGAACCGCATGGACGGTCCTTTCCGGTGCATCAGGGCTTGCGAACTGCTTGTTCAGCTCGCGGATGACGACAGCCTCAGCCATCAGAACCTCACCATGTTCGTATGTCTCGTCATGCGATTGACGAAGGCGTTGATGACGCCGATTGCGACCAGCACGATCAGAATCACCAGGATCGAGTAGGCCGCGGCGACGCCGAGACGACCGGAGCCAACCTGATTGAGGATCTGCACCGTCATCAGGTTCCAGTTCGCGGAAACGAGGAAGATCGCGGCGCTGATCGCGGTCATGGCACGTACAAAGGCGTAGACGAGACCGGAGAAAAATGCCGGCGCGATCAGCGGCAGCGTCACCTTGCGGAACGTCGTCAGCGAGCTCGCGCCGAGGTTCTGCGCAGCTTCCTCGATCGACGGATCGATCTGGCGCAGCACTGCGATGCCCGACTGGATGCCCACCGGCACGTAGCGGAACAGGAAGCAGAGCACCAGGATCGTCAGCGTGCCGGTCAGGATCAGCGGATAGCTGTTGAACGCAAGGATGTAGCCGATGCCGACCACGGTGCCCGGCACTGCGTAGGACAGGATCGAGCCAAACTCCATCGCGCTCTTGCCCGGGAAGTTGCGGCGCACGACGAGGAAGGCGACCAGCATGCCGAAGAGACCGCTGATCGGAGTAGTGATCAGCGCGATGATCAGCGTGTCGGTGACGGTCTTGAAGCCGACGTTGAAGACATAGGCGAAGTGCGCCAGCGTCAGCGTGTAGTCGAACCCCCAGACCTTGGTAATCGCGCCGACAACAATGACCGTGTAGAATGCCACGACGATCAGCGCGAACAGCAGCACGAAGGCATAAAGCAGCCACTTGACCGGGTCGCTGACGATTTTCGACGTCGAAGCGGTCGGCTTACCGGTGACGGTCACGTACTGCCGCTTGGAGAGCCAGTAGCGCTGGATAGCGAATGCCGTGATCGACGGGATGATCAGGATAACGGCAAGCATCGCGCCCCGCGGCAAGTTGAACGAGCCGGTGATCTCCAGATAGGCCTGCGGCGCCAGCATCGGGAAGGCAGCGCCCGCCAGCACCAGCGGATTGCCGAAGTCTGCGAGCGACTCGATGAAGACGATGAGGAACGCGCTGGCAATACCCGGCAGAGTTAGCGGGAAGGTGACCTTCCAGAAGGTCTGCCAGCGGCTCGCGCCAATATTCAGCGCTGCGTCCTCAAGGGTGGGAGAGATAGAAGCAAGCACGCCCCGCAGCGAGAGATAGGCGATCGGCGCGAAGGTGAAGACCTGCGACAGCACCACGCCGTGAAAGCCGTAGATGCTGAAGTCCTGCAAGCCCATCAGCTGCTTTGTGATCAGGCCGTTGAAGCCGAACAGGAACAGGATCGACACCGCCGACACGAAGGGCGGCGAGATGATCGGCAGGATCGTGATGAGGTGCAGCAGCTTCTTGAACGGCACGTCGAGACGCGTCAGCACGAAGGCTGCAACATAGCCGATGACAACGCCGAACAGGCCGACGAGCGCGCCTACAGAAAGACTGTTGGCGAGCGCGTTGCGGTAAAGCTTGCGCTCCGCCAGCAATCCGTAGTGGTCAAGAGTCCAGACCCCGCGCTCCTGGAAGCTGGCGATGAAGACCATCGCCAGCGGATAGACGACGAACACGAGAATCGAGACAAAGATGACCCCGACCAGCGCGAGAAGAATGGGATCTCGCGCCAGGATGCGGAGCTGCGATCTTGCGTTCGTCAGCACGGTGTCAACTCGCTCTAGTTACTGACCCAGAACTTCTTCGACCCAGCGGTCAACCAGCCGCTGACGGTTCTCGGAAGCGAACTTGGCCTCGTACGGCACCAGCTTGATGTCGCTGAGTGTCGGGATACCTTCACCGGCCGAGACATCGCTGCGGATCGGCAGGAAGTAGGTCTTGTTTTCGGAAAGCTTCGCCTGGCCCGCAGCCGAAGTCATCCAGTCGACCAGCTTCTTGGCGTCGTCGACATTCGGCGCGTCCTTGAGGATCGACATGGCAGCGACTTCGTAGCCAACGCCCTCGCTCGGGAACACGACCTTGACCGGGAAACCCTCATCAAGGAGCTTCAGGAAGCCCGGCGAGAACTGCAGCGCGATCGGCGTCTCGCCAACGCCCAGAGCGCCCGACGGAGCGGTGCCGCTCTGGGTGTAGGTCTGGACGTTCGGGTTCAGCGCCTTCATGTATTCAAAGGCCTTGTCCTCGCCCCACAGCTCGTTGAGCGTCAGGATGACCGCGTAGGCAGTGCCCGACGACTGGGGCGACGGCATCTGGATCAGGCCGCGATAAGCCTCATTGGTGAGGTCTTCCCACGAGGACGGAATCGGCGCGCCGCGGCTCTCGAGGATGTCGGTGCGCACGCCAACCGCCAGCGGGTTGGTGTAGATCGCATGCCAGTATCCCTCGGCGTCCTTGAAGTTCTCGGCGAGGTCGCCCGAATTGGCCGAAACGTAAGGCTGGGTCAGGCCGCGCTCCTTGGCGAGAATGTGGTTCTCGCTCGGCGCACCAAACCAGACGTCGGCCTGCGGGCGGCTCGCCTCGGCCTCGATGCGAGACAGCGCAGGGCCGGACGACAGGAAGACCATCTCGACGTTAACGCCGGTATCGGCTTTGAACGCATCAAGGATCTTGGTCGCGTTCTCCTCGTCAACGCTGGTATAGATGACAAGCGCGTTTGCCGAGCTTGCGGCCATCAGGGTAGCGAACGAAGCGGCGATGATCTGGGTCAAGGGAAACTTCATTTTAACCTCCCAATAGGGTTCGGGCCGGCTTTTGGCCGGCCTGTCTCGTTTCGCCGGCAAACTATCCGGCGCCTGATTTCGCGTCAACGAATGGACAGGTGACCTAAAGTCAGGAGTGGATAACCTGTTCGTTTCGCCCGTTTATTCGGTTCCATAATGCGGATTATGCCACTCGGAACTGTTGGTGATTTCAGGCGATGTTCGCTGTTGCGAATGCCGCATGCCTCCTGTTCTATCGGCACTGACGCGAACAGATTGGGGCCCTGCGCAGCCGATGTCGATCAATATCTACCGGGAGTCTGCCTGCAGCGCATTTCCGGGCTTCCCCACACCCAGGCGTCCACATGGACGAACGGAATGAAGTCCTTGGATTCAAAGGAACATTCCCTCTGGTTCACCAGTGCGATGGGCCTCGCGCAGATCTGCTCCTGGGGCACGTTGTTCTACGGATTTCCGTTGATCGCGGCGGCGATGCAGGCCGACCTCGGCTGGTCGAAGCCGACACTCTACGGCGCGGCGACCATCGGCATGCTACTTGGCGGACTCGCCGCTTATCCTGTCGGCACGGCAATCGACCGGGGCCTCGGTCGCTACCTGATGTCGGGAGCATCCGTGGTGGCGGCGCTCCTCTATGTCATCTGGTCGCAGGTCGACACCGTCGTACCGTTCTACCTTGTACTGGCAGTGCTGGGACTCATGCAGGCCGCGACTCTCTATGATCCCGCGTTCGCGGTAATCGCCCGGCGGTTCGGCCCGGCCAGGGCTCGAAGCGGCATCACCACCCTCACGCTGTGGGGCGGGTTTGCCAGCACCGTCTTCATCCCGCTTATCCAGTTCACGATCGACATCTATGGCTGGCGCAGTGCCTTGCTGCTGATGGCAGCTGTCAACTTTTTCATCTGCGGCGGGCTCTACTTCCTCGTCATCAATCCGAAGCGCGACGAGACGGTGCACCTGCTGCAGTCGGGAGCGACCGCGAGCAACACAGGACGCGGTGCCGTGCGGGCAGCGATGCGCCTTCCCTCCTACTGGGGACTAATGGTTGCCTGGATTTCCTACGCCATCGCGATTTCGACGCTGACCTACCACTTCTTCCCGCTGCTGATCGAACGCGGACTGAGTTCAGCCGGTGCGGTCGCGGTGCTCAGCGTCATCGGCCCGGCGCAAGTTGCCGGGCGCGTTGTCGTCGTGGCTTTTGCTGGGCGCGCACCAATTCGCATCGTCGGCTCGTTCACCGTGATCGTCTTTCCGCTCGCCATCCTGTGCTTCGCGTTTGCACCGCCCGAAGTGCTGATGTTGAGCGCGGTAGCTGCCGTCTACGGCGCCGCGAACGGGATAGCGACAATCGTGCGCGGCACCTCTGTGCCGGAGATGATCTCCAACACCCACTACGGCGCGATCAACGGCTCGCTAGTTGGGCCGATGAACATGACTACGGCGCTGGTACCGCTCGGCGCCGCCTTCCTTTGGGAAGCGACCGGCAGCTATGACGCGGTACTAGCCGCCATGTTCCTCGGATCGCTCTGCCTTTGCGCCGGTTTCTGGTTCGCAGCGATAAAGGCGCGGCGGTAGCTCAAAGCAGACCAGCGGAAGCGAGGTCGCGCATCAGGTGGCTAGCGCCGTAGGTCCAGCGCGAGCACTCGTTGCTTAGCCGCACCCGGTTCACGAGCGCGCCCAGAGAGGGCGTGGAGATGGTGACGATGTCGTTGAGGTGATGGGTAAATCCCTTTCCCGCCCCGTCACGATCCTGGATCGGCGCGAACATGGTGCCGAGATAGAGCACCAGGCCGTCCGGATACTGGTGGTGGTCGCCGATCGCGGCCGCAACGAGCGACTCAGGTGTGCGCGAAATCCGGCTCATCGATGAAGAGCCTTCCAGGACGAAGCCGTCCTCGCCGCGCACCTCGAGCCCGATCTCCATTGTTTTTACCGTGTTCAGCGAGAAGCTGTCGTCGAATAGGCGGATGAACGGCCCGAGTGCTGCCGAGGCGTTGTTGTCCTTCGCCTTGCCCAGAAGCAGTGCCGAGCGGCCCTCGACATCACGCAGATTGACGTCGTTGCCGAGTGTCGCGCCGACGATGCGCCCTCCTGATGACACGACAACCGCCACCTCCGGCTCCGGATTGTTCCAGCTGGAGACCGGGTGCAGCCCGACATCTGCGCCGTAACCGACGCTCGCCATTGGCTGGCACTTGGTGAAGATCTCCGGGTCCGGTCCAATGCCGACTTCAAGATATTGGCTCCAGACGCCGCGCTCGATCAGGCGCTGCTTGACCGCCACCGCCATTTCGGAACCGGGAACGAGTGCCGAAAGGTCCTCGCCGATCAGTTCGAGAATGTCGCCGCGCAAATCGTCGGCTCGGGCGGGGTCGCCCTTCGCCTGTTCCTCGATGACGCGCTCCAGGAGGCTGACGACGAAGGTCACGCCTGATGCTTTTACCGCCTGCAAATCGATGGGCGACAGGAGCAGCGGCTTCCCCGCGTCGCGCTGCTCGAGGCTGTTGGCGAGCGCATCATCCACACGGCCTACCGCCCGGCCTTCGGCATAACGCACATAGGCCACAGGTTCTTCCATCTCGCAGATGTCGCGCACGGTGGGCGCCGCCCGCGAAGTGATGTCGACAAGCTGCCCGTCGCGGATGGTGACGACACAGGGATGGGGGGTGTCCGGCACCTTTGCACGGCCGAGAAAAACACCCTCGTTGAAAGCATCCATCACTCTTCCTCCCACTTGCCTGCGCCGTCAGACGCCGATTCGCCCGCTGAGCTCGTCCTCGATATGCACGCGAATGATCTCATCGAACGAGCTCTCGGCGGCAAAACCGAGCGTCTTTGCTCGGCTAGCGTCAAAATCCTTCGCCCAGCCGTCAACCATTTCGATGATCAGCGGGTCCGGCTCACGCCGGATCAGCTTCACGGCCTTCTCTCCGGCAGCGCGCCGCAGCGCCTCGATTTGTTCGCCGACCGTGGCGGAAAGGCCCGGCATGTTGAGATTGCGGCGACTGCCAAGCACCGCCGTATCCATCGCCGCCGCCTGCTTCAGGAATCTGACCGCGCTGCGGGGGCTGACGTGCCAGTGGCGCACGTTCTCATCGACCGGCAGCACCGCCTCCTGGCCGACCAGCGGCTCGCGCAGGATCGAGGAGAAGAAGCCGGATGCCGCCTTATTCGGCTTGCCGGGGCGAATGCAGACGGTCGGCATGCGGATGCCGACGCCATCGACGAAGCCACGGCGCGAATAGTCAGCGAGCAGCAGCTCGCCGATCGCTTTCTGCGTGCCGTAGCTGGTGCGTGGCGTCGTGAAAAACTCGTCGCTGATCTTGTCCGGGAACGGTGCACCGAACACCGCAATCGACGAGGTGAAGACCAACCGCGGACAGTAAGGCTCTTTTGCACTTGCCTGGCGGATCGCCTCGAGAAGATATCGCGTGCCATCGAGGTTGATGGCATATCCCTTGTCGAAGTCGAGTTCGGCTTCGCCGGAAACGATCGCGGCAAGGTGAAAGATGATGTCAGGCCGGTCGGCGATAAGCCGCGCCGCCACCGCCGGATCAGAAATGTCTACGGCCGCGATGTCGAAGCCGATGCTGCTTCCGCCTGGCTTTTCCGGCGCAACCACATCTGCCAGCTTCATGCGCGAGATCGCCTTGCCGCCGAGCTCGCCGTCGGCAACGAGCGAGTGTGTCAGCTTGCGGCCGAGCATGCCCGCCGCGCCGATGATCAGGATGTTCATGTCCGAGCACCTCCCCTGTCGGTGCTTTGCCGCACCTTCAATTCGTAACCGATGTCGACAGCAGCCGGGCTCGGCCGCTCGCCGCGTGCGGCGGCGATCACCATCTCGATCGCGCGACGA
Organism: Aminobacter sp. J41; assembly: GCF_000526635.1. Classification (GTDB taxonomy): domain Bacteria; phylum Pseudomonadota; class Alphaproteobacteria; order Rhizobiales; family Rhizobiaceae; genus Aerobium. The sequence continues at coordinate 75,090 of NZ_JAGL01000013.1, read as the reverse complement.
CCTACGTCGTAGCGGTGGGTGCGGATCGAGGAGATCGAGGGCACGCTCGTGGCGGAATATTCGAGGTCATTGTAACCCATGATGCCGAACTGGTCGGGCACGCGGATGCGCCGCCGCTGGCACTCGAACAGTGCGCCGAGCGCCATATCGTCATTGTTGCAGAACACCGCGTCGGCGTCGGGCACCATGGCGAGGAAGTCGGCAAAGATCTGGCTGCCGAGCGTCACCGAGGACGGCATTGGCGTCGTCAGGATCAGCCGCTCGTCATAGAGCCCCGCGTCGTGCATCACCTGCTCGTAGCCCTCAAGACGCCGTCGCGCGCGCGGGTCCATCCGCGCGCCGATGAAACCAATGCGGCGATAGCCCTGCTCGATAAGGTGGCGCGCGGCAGCTCGCCCCCCTTCGCGATGGTCGAAGCCGATCATCATGTCGATCGGGTCGTCGTTGTAGTCCATGATCTGGACCACGGGGCAGCCAATGCCCGCCAGGAGCGCGCGGGCAGCCGGTGTCTGGTCGACGCCGGAGACGATCAGCCCTGCAGGGCGCTGCGAGCCAAACACCTTCAGCAACTCCTCCTCCTTGCGCGAGGTGTAGCGCGTATTGCCAAGCTGGACCTGATAGGGTGAGCCCTCGATCGCGTCGTAGATGCCGCGTAGCACGTCGGAGAAGACCTGATTGGTGACCGAAGGGATGATGACACCGATGATCGGCGTCGTTGCCGAGGCAAGCGCCCTCGCAGCCTGGTTAGGGGCATAGCCGAGCCGTTCCACCGCATCGGCCACACGTTTGCGCACCTTCTCCGAAACAATGTGGGGCGTGCGCAAAGCTCGTGATGCGGTGATAACGCTCACATCAGCAGCCTCCGCAACATCTTTCAATGTTATCGCCTTGTAAGTGTTCTTATTTTTCTTCAATACCTACCCCGATCCGCTCCTCTGATCTCCCGCGGATGTTGACAATGACATACGCTGTCATTTAACCGTTTGTCTAGCCGGGACTTCGATTACTCAGCCGGCTCGGGGAGAGGATCGGCCGTTTACTTCAACGGACGCCCCTAGGGAGGAAAATGACCGTGATTTGCAGGAAACCGCTCCTGAAACCGGCGGAGCTTGTCCGTGCATAGGGCGACGGGTGCTGCCACGCGCATCATCGAGCTCGTCATGGTGGCGCTGCTCGCAGGCATGGCGCTGATGGTCTTCGTCAACGTCGTGCTGCGCTACGGCTTCAACTCCGGCATCGCCATCTCCGAGGAGATGGCGCGGTTCTTCTTCATTTGGCTGACCTTCATCGGTGCCGTCGTCACCTTCCACGAGAACGGCCATCTCGGCGTCGAGACGATGGTTCGCATGTTCGGGCGGCAGGGTCGCGTCATCTGCATGGCGCTGACCAACATCCTCATCATCTTCTGCTGTGCCATCCTGTTCTGGGGCACCTGGCTGCAGATGCCGATCAATGCGTCGATGCATGCGCCGGTGAGTGGCATGCCGATGATCGCCGTGTTCGGCGTCGCCTTCTTCACCTCAGTCGGCATTGGCCTGATCGCCCTTGCGCGCCTAATCCGCATCCTGACCGGCAGGGTCACGGAAGCAGAGATCGCTGCTTTCGTCGGCGACTATGACGACATCGAAGCTCTGACGGGACGCGGCGAATGACAATCATCGTATTCCTCGTCTCGCTCCTCGGCGCCATGGCCATTGGCGCTCCGATCGCCTTCGCGCTGATGTTCTGTGGCGTCGCACTGATGACCTATATGGGCATCTTCAACACGCAGATCGTGGCGCAGAACATGATCGAGGGCGCGAACAGCTTCATCCTGCTCGCCATCCCCTTCTTCATTCTCGCCGGTGAGTTGATGAATGCGGGCGGACTATCCAAACGCATCATTGACTTCGCGATTGCCATGGTCGGCCACCGCCGGGGCGGCCTGGGCGTCGTCGCGGTCATCGCCGCGCTCATCATGGCGTCGCTCTCGGGCTCAGCCGCAGCCGACACGGCGGCGCTTGCCGCCATCCTCATCCCGATGATGCGGACCGCCGGCTATGACGTTCCGCGCTCGGCCGGCCTTATCTCGGCTGGCGGTATTATCGCCCCGGTCATTCCGCCGTCGGTTGCGTTCATCGTCTTCGGCGTCGCAGCCAACGTCTCGATTACCCAACTATTCCTCGCAGGCATTGTACCGGGCCTGATGATGGGCATCGGCCTGCTGATCGCGTGGCAGATCGTCGTTCGGCGCGACAATGTCGCGGTTCTTCCCAAGCAGAGCTGGGCCGAACGCCGCCGTGCAACCACCCGCGCGGGCTGGGCGCTGCTCATGCCGGTAATCATTCTGGGCGGCATTCGCTTCGGCATCTTCACGCCTACCGAAGCTGGTGTCGTCGCCGCCGTCTATGCCCTTTTCATCGGCCTTTTCGTCTACCGCGAACTTAAGTTCAGCCAGCTCTACGGCGTGCTGCTGCGCGCTGCAAAAACGACAGCCGTCGTGCTGTTCCTGGTTGCATCCGCGCTTGTCTCGGCCTGGCTCATTACCAGCGCGAACATCCCGGGAGAGATCAGCGGCATCCTGAAGCCGCTGATGGGCCACCCAACGCTGCTGCTCATCGCGATCATGGTCGTGGTGTTCATCGTCGGCACCGCGCTCGACCTGACCCCGACCATTCTTATCATGACGCCGGTGCTGATGCCGATCATCCGCCAGGCGGGCATTGATCCGGTCTATTTCGGCGTGCTGTTCATCATGAACAACTGCATCGGCCTGATCACCCCGCCTGTCGGCGTCGTCCTCAACGTGGTCAGCGGCGTCGCCCGCGTGCCCATGGGGCGCGTCATCATCGGCGTGCTGCCGTTCCTGCTCGCGCACTCGATCGTGATGTTCCTGCTCGTGTTCTTCCCTCAGCTTGTGACCGTCCCGCTCGCATGGCTGCGATAGGATCGCCTTTCGATAACGAAAACAACCAGTGGAGGAGACTGCAATGAAATTGAGATCGATACTGATGGGCACGGTCGCAGCCGCGATCGCCATTTCGAGCACCCTGCCCGCTCGCGCGGAATTTGCCGACCGGACGCTTCGCCTCTCGAACGGCGTCAACCAGGACCACCCAGTTGGCAACGGCGTCGAAGCGATGCGCGCCTGCCTGAATGAAAAATCCGGCGGCAAGATGAAGATTGCCGACTTCTGGGGCGGTGCTCTCGGTGGTGACCTACAGGCCACGCAGGCGCTGCGCTCTGGCACGCAGGAAATGGTGGTGACCTCGTCCTCACCGCTCGTCGGCATCATCCCGGCGCTCGGCGTCTTTGACCTGCCCTTCCTGTTCGCCAACGAGCAGGAGGCCGACGCCATCCTCGACGGCGAATTCGGCAAGTACATCTCCGACATGCTGCCGGAGTTCGGCGTCATTAACCTCGCCTATTGGGAAAACGGCTTCCGCAACCTGACCAATTCGAAGCGCCCGGTTGAGAAGTGGGAAGATCTCGAAGGCATGCGCGTGCGCGTCATGCAGAACAACATCTTCCTCGACACTTTCGCCAACATGGGCGCGAATGCGATGCCGATGAGCTTCGGCGAGGTCTACTCGGCACTCGAGACCAAGACGATCGACGCACAGGAAAACCCGTTCGTCACCATCGACACCTCGAAATTCTACGAAGTGCAGGAGTACCTTTCGGTCACCCGCCACGCCTACACGCCGTTCCTCGTCCTTTTCTCAAAGCCGATCTGGGACACTCTCGCCGATGACGAGAAGGCTGCTCTCCAGGAATGCGCTATTGTCGGCCGCGACGAGCAGCGCCGCGCCAGCCGCGCCCTCTCCGATAAGTCGCTGGAGAACGTGAAGCAGGCGGGCCTCAAGGTGAACGAGGTCGCGCCGGAAGAATACCAGCGCATGGTTGAGAAGGCACAGTCGGTCTACGCCAAGCATGCCGAGAGCATCGGCAAGGAAGTCGTGGAACGAATGCAGGCTGCCCTCGCGGAACTGCGCAAGCAGTAATATGAAGTTCTGATGGTGAGGCAGAATGCCTCGCCATCACTTTGAGAAGTCGAGTCATGTCGCCCTTGAGCCCTGGTTCCGGATCTAAAACTGTCCCCGCAAGCAGCTTGGGCGACAATTCGGCAAGAAAGTTTCGCCCATGACCGCCGCGGCTGCTGCGCGCTCGCAAGCAGGCCTGTCTCCCGCGGCACGCGGCATGCTGGTCATGCTGCTTGCCATGTTCCTGTTTTCGCTCAACGACGCGATGGGCAAATGGCTGGTCTCTACCTACACCGTCGGCCAGGTGCTGTTGATCCGCTCCGCATTTGCGCTCGCCATCCTGGCACCCTTCGTCTGGCGCGCAGGGCTTTCTTCTCTCGTCTGCGTCGAACGGCCCTGGCAGCAGCTTGCCCGTGTTGTTTGTTCGACCGTCGAGGTGTTCTGCTTCTACTATTCGGTGTCGTATCTGCCACTCGCGGACGTCGTCACCTATTGGCTGGCGGCTCCGATCTACGTCGCAGCAATGTCCCCCTTCCTGCTCGGCGAGCGCGTCGGCCCGATCCGCTGGACCGCCATTGCCATCGGCTTCATTGGCGTTGTCATCGCGCTGACGCCGTCCGGCACGGTTGAACCGCTTGCGATCGGCGCTGCGATAGTCGGCACCCTCGCCTTCGCGCTGATGGTCGTCACTGGCCGCACCTTGCGCGGCACGCCCGACAAGACGTTGGTGACCTTCCAGCTGCTTGGCTCGCTCGCGGCGGGGCTCGTACTTTCACCATTCGGCTGGGTCACGCCGACGGCGCCTGACTTCATCCTGCTCGGCGCGCTCGGTGTGGTCGCTATGTTCGCACATATCTGCGTGAACCGTGCCGTGAAGCTGGCGGACGCTGCGATCATCGCGCCGTTCCAGTACACCATGCTGCCGTGGGGCATCATCCTCGGCTGGCTATTCTTCGATGACCTGCCGCGACCGGTGATGCTGATTGGCGCTGCCATCATCACCCTCTCGGGTCTCGTCATTTACATTCGTGAACGCAAGCAGCAGCGCTCCAATAGCGTTGTTGCCGATACCATTTCCGGAGACATTCCATGAAGAAGCTGCGCTCTCGCGCCTGGTTCGATACGCCGGGCAATCCCGACATGACAGCGCTCTACCTCGAGCGCTACATGAACTACGGCATCTCGCGTGAAGAACTTCAGTCGGGCAAGCCGATCATCGGCATTGCGCAGACTGGATCGGACCTTTCGCCCTGCAATCGCCATCACGTAGTCTTGGCCCAGCGCATCCGCGAGGGCATTCGCGAGGCCGGCGGCATCGCCTTCGAGTTTCCGGTTCATCCGATCCAGGAGACCGGCAAGCGCCCGACGGCGAGCCTCGACCGCAACCTCGCCTATCTTGGGCTTGTGGAGGTTCTGTACGGCTACCCGCTCGATGGCGTGGTGCTCACCATTGGCTGCGACAAGACCACCCCCGCCCTGCTGATGGCCGCCGCAACCGTGAACATTCCGGCGATCGCCTTCTCGGTGGGGCCGATGCTCAACGGCTGGCACCGCGGCGAGCGCACCGGCTCCGGCACTATCATCTGGAAGGCGCGGCAGCTGATGGCGGCTGGCGAAATCGGCTACGAGGAGTTCATCGACCTCGTCGCGAGTTCGGCTCCCTCCGTCGGCTACTGCAACACGATGGGCACCGCCTCGACCATGAACTCGCTGGCCGAAGCGCTTGGCATGCAGCTCCCAGGCTCGGCCGCGATCCCCGCCCCGCACCGCGACCGTGCTGAGATGGCCTGGCGCACCGGCAAGCGCATGGTCCAGATGGTGCATGAGGACCTGAAGCCGTCCGACATCTTGACCCGCAAGGCTTTCGAGAACGCAATCGTCGTCAACTCGGCAATCGGCGGCTCCACCAACGCACCGATCCATATTGGCGCGATTGCGCGCCACATGGGCGTCGACCTGCCGCTGCAGGACTGGCAAACGATCGGCCACGACGTGCCGCTCCTCGTCAACCTGCAGCCGGCCGGCGAATATCTTGCCGAGGACTACTACCGCGCCGGCGGCGTGCCGGCGGTGATCGGTGAACTGATCCGCCACAACCTCATCCACGAGGATGCGTTGACGGTGAACGGCAAGACCATTGGCGAGAACTGCCGCAATGCCGTGAGCGAAAACCCGAATGTCATCCGCAGCTTCGACAACCCGCTGGTTGAGCAGGCAGGCTTCCTCGTCTTGAGAGGCAACCTGTTCGACAACGCCATCATGAAGACGAGCGTGATCAGCAAGGAGTTCCGCGAGCGTTACCTGTCGAACCCGGACGACCCCGATGCCTTCGAAGGCCGTGCGGTGGTTTTCGACGGGCCAGAGGACTACCACGCCCGCATCGACGATCCGTCACTCGAAATCGACGAGCACTGCCTGCTCTTCATGCGCGGCACCGGGCCGATCGGCTATCCGGGTGCGGCGGAGGTCGTGAACATGCGTCCGCCGAGCTACCTCATCAAGAAGGGCATCCACTCGCTCGCCTGCATCGGCGACGGGCGCCAGTCGGGCACGTCAGGCTCGCCCTCGATCCTCAACGCGTCGCCGGAAGCGGCCGCGGGCGGTGGGCTTGCCATCCTGCGCACGGGCGACCGCGTCCGCATCGACCTGCGCAAGGGCGAAGCAAACATGCTGGTGCCTGAGGAAGAGCTGGAACGTCGGCGTGCCGACCTCACCGCCAATGGCGGCTACAAGTACCCCGCTCACCAGACGCCGTGGCAGGAGATCCAGCGCTCGATGGTCGACCAGCTCGGCAACGGAGGCGTGCTCAAGCCGGCCGTCGACTACCAGCAGATTGCCCAGACCAAGGGCTTGCCGCGCGACAATCACTGATCGCGCCCTCAAGACGAACGATGGCGCTCGATTGAGCGCCATCCAATTGCATTCAGCTTTACAGATCCGGCTATCTATAGCTTTGCGTCGTCGCCGTTGGTGTCGAACTCGATCGGGTATGGCAGCTGGCTGGCCGACTGCAGGACGAGCTCTTCGAGATCTTCAAGCGCGATATTTAGATGCTCATGCTTGCGCCTGAGCTGTTCCGCAACGACGGGGACGTTCACGACCCGATTGGTCGCCATCGCTTGCCGAACCAGTTCCGCAAGATCGGCGTTGAGTTCAGGCATGTCGAGCCTTTTCATCATTGACGGCTCCTTTCTGTGCATGACCGAAGCATGACTGGGACTGACCGGAAATGCAAGGGTAATATCTGATATTTGTTATTTATTTTCAATAAGTTAGCAATATGCACCAACTGCTTTATCTGGCCCTCTTGCGTCCATTGCAGGCCTTTAGACCAAGCTATACTTGACGCTGGTTCCGGCGGTTCCTAACTTTGTGCAATTAGCATCACTTACTCATCCCGTTCAGGGGGATTCGTTGGCTGAAATTGAACGCCAGGAACGCCTTCAGATCATGCTGACTGCCGAAGAACTGGCGGCGCTTGAAGACTGGCGTTTTGAACGACGCATGCCGAGCAGAGCAGCGGCGGTGCGCGAACTTCTGCGCCGCGGTCTTGCCGCGGAGGGCAAACTCCCGGCCAAGCCAGGAGCCAAGTCGGGGGATTACGGCGTTCTCGAGCCCGATATTCAAACGGAAGAAAAGGACGCTGGCTAGTTTAGCCGGCGTTATGCTCCTGTGCCTGTTGCGCCAGCGCAGCGCGCCGCCGCACGCGCTCGCGCCAGAAGGTGAACAGACCTGCGCCGACCACTATCAGCGCTCCGATGATAACGTTGGTGGCGAGCGCCTCTCCGAACACCACAAGGCCGACAATCGAAACGAACGGGAACTGGAGGTAGGCGAATGGCTGAACGCTCGAAGCGTCCGCTGCGTCGTAGGCCTTGATCAGCATCCAGTGACCGACCATCGCCAGCACGCAGAGAAGCGCCAGCCACCCTGCCTCACGCACCGCAATGGGCTCCCAGTGTAGTGCAGCGATTGGTGTGATGATCACGGCGCCGAACACGCCGGTCCAGAAGAAGCTTACCGCAGCGCTGTCACCCGCGGCCACATAGCGCGTCAACACGCTGTAGATGGCGAACAGGGTGGCGGCTGCGAGCGGCACGAGGGTCCACAGGCTAAGTACCGCCTCATTCGGATTGATGATCACCAGGACGCCGATGAAGCCGACGAAGATCGCCAGCCAGCGGCGCCAGCCGACTTTCTCGCCGAGGATGGGCACCGAAAGCGCGGCGATGATCAGCGGGTAGCTCACGAACACAGCGTGGGTGGCGATCAGCCCCAGCTTCACGAACGAGAACATGATCACGACGATCTCGGCAATCATGAACACTGCGCGCAGGATCTGCATCACCGGATACGCGCTCGCCACCGCGGTACGGAAGCCTCCCGGCCTGCGCGCCGCCCAGATCAGCGCCAGTGCCGCATAGACCCAGAAGCGCACCATGACGATCATGTAGACGCTGATGTCTTCCGCCAGATGGCGAGAGATGCCGTCCTGGATCGCGAAGATCAGGCAGGCCGCCGTCATGTAGAGCATGCCGACGCGGTTGTTGGACTGGCGATGTACGGGAGGGTTCACGGTGGGGGTCCGAATCTTTGTCGTGGGCGGTTCTTAGCACCAATCTCCATGCGGAATGCAACCAGATGCTCGCTCGTGCGTTGCGCTCCAAAATGTGTCCGTTGGGAGAGGGTCCATGCTGGCAGTGAAATCCTTTGCAGGGGCGGCGCTTGCGCTGTTCGTTTCGTTGACGCCGGCGCAGGCGCAGGTGGTCGTCAGTTCCAAGATCGACACGGAGGGCGGCGTCCTCGGCAACATCATCCGGTTGGTCCTCGAGCATGGTGGCATTTCTACAACCGACCGGATCCAGCTCGGCGCAACTCCGGTCGTGAGGAACGCGATCATCGCCGGAGAGATCCACATCTACCCTGAATATACTGGCAATGCCGCCTACTTCTTCGATAAGGCAGACGAGCCGATCTGGAAGGACGCTCAGAAAGCCTACGAGGAAGCGCGCAAGCTGGACTACGAGGCAAACCAGATCGTCTGGTTGACAGCCTCGCCCGCCAACAACACCTGGGGCATCGCGGTCAGGCAGGAACTCGCCCAGGAAAACCACCTCAAGACGCTGTCAGACTTCGGAAAATTTGTCAGCGACGGCGGCAAGGTCGTGCTCGCGGCCTCTTCCGAATTCGTGAACTCGGCTGCCGCGCTGCCCGCCTTCCAGAGCACCTATGGTTTTGAACTGAAGTCCGGCCAGCTGATCACCCTATCCGGCGGCGACACGGCAGCTACCATTGCCGCCGCGGCGAACCAGACCAGCGGCGCGAATGCGGCCATGGTCTATGGCACGGATGGAGGCATCGCCTCGTCCGGGCTCGTGGTGCTCGAGGACGACAAGAACGTGCAGCCGGTCTACCAGCCAGCTCCGATTGTGCGCGAGGATGTTCTGAAGGAGTACCCGCAGATCGAGGAACTACTGAAGCCTGTGTTCGAAAGGCTCGACCTCGAAACCCTGCAGGAACTCAACGGCCGCGTGCAGGTGGGCGGTGAAGCCGCGAACGCAGTCGCGGAAGACTTCCTCAAGACGAACGACCTCCTGAAATAGGCGCCGCGGTGGCGACCACTGCCGCAAGTGCCACCAAGCAACCAGCCCTGCACATCGACAAACCCGGTCTTCTCGTTGCAGGGCTGGCGCTCGTTGCGCTGGTCTTCCTGCCGTTCGCGACGTTTCGCGCCAACCGCATCGTACCTGGCGACGCGGTAGCGCTCTGGAACGCCGTGCCCCATTCGCTTGCGATCGTGGCCACGCTCGTCATCGCCGTAGTCGCGGCCCTCAGCCTCGTCAGAAGCCACCCGCTCCCCCGTCTGGCAATAGGCGCCGGCATTTTGGCGTTCCTGTTCGTGCTGATCGGCCTCAGCGGCACCCACCTTACGCCCGAAGGCGACCGCCTCGCGCGAGTTTCACCCGCCTCCGGCTTTTGGCTGCTTGTCTTTGCGTTCGGCCTTCTGGTGACGGACGCTCTCTCCCGTCTCGCGGCCGGTCCGCTCATCCGGTTGCTGCTTCTCGCAGGCTTCTACCTTTTGCTCGGCGGGGGGCTGACGATCGGTCTTTGGGATGATCTCTCCCTGATGAAGGAGTACGCCAACCGCGCTGCGAGCTTCTGGAACGAAGGGCGAAGCCATCTTCTGCTGGCAGTCGGCTCAGTGGCCGCGGCAATCCTTACCGGGGTGCCGATTGGCATCTTTTGCCATCGCGCGCCGTCATTGCGCGGCGCTGTGCTCAACGTCCTCAACACGATCCAGACCATCCCCTCGATGGCAATGTTTGCTCTGCTGATTGCCCCGCTCGGCTGGGTGGCAGCGAACGTTCCTGGCGCCAGCGCCCTCGGCATTCGCGGCATCGGCGCCGCCCCTGCCTTCCTTGCGCTCTACCTCTATTCGCTGCTTCCGGTGGTCGCGAACACGATCGCCGGTCTCGCGGGTGTAGCACCAGACGTCCGCGAGGCCGCTCGCGGCACGGGCATGACATCGCTGCAGCGGCTGATGAAGATCGAGTTCCCGCTCGCGTTGCCAACGATCCTGACCGGGGTGCGCATTGTCCTCGTCCAGAACATCGGCCTCGTCACCATCGCCGCGCTGATTGGCGGCGGCGGCTTCGGCGTTTTCGTCTTCCAGGGCCTCGGCCAGATGGCGGCTGATCTCGTCCTGCTCGGCGCACTGCCGACGGTGTTGTTGGCCTTCTCCGCGGCCGTCATTCTCGACGTGCTGATCGAGCTTGCCTCACCGCCACCATCAGGGGGCAGCGCGCGATGATCGAGATCGAGGGCGTCGGCAAAAGCTTCAACGGCCTTACCGCCGTCGACGACATCACCATGACGATCAACGCCCACGAGTTCGTGACCATCGTCGGCATGTCGGGCTCGGGCAAGACGACGCTCCTTCGTATGATCAACCGGCTGGTCGAGCTCGATCGCGGCACGATCCGCATCGATGGCGTCGACAACAGAAACGTACCGGGGCCGGAGCTGCGCCGCTCGATGGGCTACGTGATCCAACAGCATGGCCTGTTTCCTCACCGCACGGTCGCGGAAAATATCGCCACGGTGCCCCGTCTGCTCGGCTGGGACCGTCGACGCATCAAGGCACGCGTCGATGAACTGCTGTTGCTGTTTCAGCTTGAGCCCGAAGTCTACGGCCCGCGCTATCCGCACGAGCTCTCAGGCGGCCAGCAGCAGCGCGTGGGTGTCGGCCGCGCTCTTGCCGCGCAACCCAACATTCTCCTGATGGACGAGCCCTTCGGCGCCCTCGACCCGATCATCCGCAATAAGGCGCGGGAAGACCTTCTGGCGATCCAGAAGCGGCTCGGCACCACGATTGTCATGGTGACGCACGACATGGAGGAGGCACTTGCGCTGGGCAACCGCATCGCAGTCATGGATGCGGGCAAGCTGATCCAGTACGCCGATCCCGCGGAAGTTCTGCGGTATCCTGCGAGCGCTTTCGTCGAATCCCTTGTCGGCAAGGCCGAGCGGCCGTTCCGGCTGCTCTCCTTCAGCCGCGTCGCCGACATCATGGAAGCCGGCCCTGCGGAGGGCCCGGCCGTTTGCAGCGATTTGTCGCTGCGTGACGCCCTTGCCGAGATGCTGTGGCATGGGGCTTCCAGCCTTCCCGTCGCTGACGGGAACGGCGACCTGCTCGGGCGCATCACCCTCGAGGCACTGACACGGAACGGGGCGGGACCGGGATGAAGTGGCTGCCGACGCTGCTCCGCGCCCTCGCCTTTTGGCTTCTGGCCGCATTTCTGGTGACGCCCCGTTCGTTCGCTCCGCTCTTTTCCGGCCTGGCGCAGGGCACCGCTCCCGCGATCTACGACCGCGCCAGCCTGCTCATGCTGGCGGCGCAGCATTTGGCGCTCGTTTTTGTCGCGACGGTTGCTGCCGGCGTTCTGGCTATCGCTTTGGCCATTCTTGTCACCCGCAGGTTCGGCACCGAGCTGCTGCCCTTCGCCCGCAGCGTCGTCAACATCGGCCAGACCTTTCCGCCCGTGGCGGTGCTGGCGCTGGCCGTACCCGCGACCGGCTTTGGCGTGGTGCCGACCTTCCTCGCCCTTTTCCTCTATGCGATGCTGCCAATCTTCGAAAACACGCTAACGGGTCTCACCAATCTCCCCCGCGACGTGCAGGAAGCGGCCAGGGGCGTCGGTATGACGGGCTGGCAGCGCCTCTTTTCGGTCGAGCTCCCACTCTGTCTGCCATTGATCCTAGCCGGCGTTCGCGTTGCCGCCGTCATCAGCCTGTCAACCGCGACGATCGGCTCGACGGTCGCCGCGCCGACCCTCGGCGAAGTCATTATCGCCGGGCTTCAGTCCAACAACCTCGCCTTCGTCCTCCAGGGGGCTCTGGTCGTCGCCGTGATGGCGATCCTCATCCACGACGCGCTGTTCGCGCTGGAGCGGCATCTAGCTGTTCGTGGTACTTCTTGAAGGGCGTCGAGGCCTGTTGCGCGCCCTCCGCTTGTCCACCGCAGGTGGTTCCTCGCAATCCAGGATCCAGAATCCGCTGCCGAGGAGAAAAACGAACAGGATATACGTCGATTCCCAATAGTGGACGGCCCATCCCGCGATGAAAAAGCTGGCCATGGTGTACATATAGGCGGCTCGATAGGCCTTCAGCTTCTCATCGGAAAGCGGTTTTCGACCGATCTGATACAGAGCAGGAATGAACGCCGCGAAGGTGAGAACACCTCCCAGAATGCCGTGCCGAACGGCATTGATGATCCAGTACATGTCGATGCTTTCGGTAAGCCAGTCCGGCTTCTCCCACATGCCCAACCCCGTTCCCCATAAGGGATGGTTGAGGATCGACTCGGTCCCGTACTGCCATGTGAGCGTCCTGATGTACGCGGAGTGCTCATCAAACGCGAACAGCGAAATCAGAATGACGGCTAGCGACCTGTTCGCGAACAGCTCCGTGAGAATGAAGAGCGTCACGCCACCCGCAGCCATCAGTCCCCACTTCATCGGGACTCGCGCGAAAACCCGGTTCCATACCATCAAGCCGATCTGTGCGACGACGGACGTCAGCGGACCTGACGACAGCGAGAGGAATGACGTGAAGAAGACAAGCCCTGCCTTCATGAGGCGGTTGAAAAGTGGCTTCCCATACCCGAGGACCAGCCACGTCAGCGTGAGGGTGCAGCCGATGGTCAGGCCAAAATGAATCGGATGAAGAAGATTGACTTGCGCGCGGTTCAGCCCCCAGCGCAGCGGCATGCCTGCATCACCATAGGTCGGCAGAACCATCCGAAAGGCCTGCATGATCAGGTTGCGTCCCGTGACCGACTCGATGAGCGCAAAAGGCAGCAGAATGACGGTGATGATGAAGAGCATCCGGACCGTCCGGTAGAAGGTGTCCTCATCGCGGATATAGCAACGCGCGACAAGGAAGCCGCCCATCGCTTCGATGAAAAAAATGCCGACCGGTTCGACCGAGAAATCTACGCCGTGCACGGCCACCATCGCCACGCCGGCCCAGATGCAAAGGAGAAGCAGCGCAATATCCGTCATCCGCTTCCGCCCGGCGCCGCCGGACCACCAACGGTAGAGCAACAAGGGTACCAGCAGCAGAAGTACGATGCGATATGGGGTCAGGCGCACCGGCCCTAGCGGTATGATCCAGGGGATCTGCAGGGAAAACAGCAGCAGGAACAATGGAAGCGGGAAGGGCTTCCTGTCGGTCCTTGCCTCGCCCATGGTGCGCCCATGGCTCCTTCCGAATGGTCCTGCACGACGCGGCCGCTTCGACAACGGCGGGGCGGGGATGGTCATCGCATCTGCCTGCGCGCTGGCTGTCATTGCAAGAGTCTGAGGGTTGGGCATCGCGATCACCTGATCGCTGAACTTAGGCGCCTAGCCCAGGCGAGCTAAACCTGTTCTTTGGAGGTAGCGAACAGACTGAGGGAAGTAGGAGGCTGCAACTTCACAGCCCATTCTTCTGCTTACTCACCGACGCAGAAGTCCGCGGCCTTCGCAGAGCCCCGTACTCGCAGCAATCCATGCGAAAACAGACCAGGCATTGCCTGATCCCGTTCCTCCCGATGAGGCCTCTGTCATATGATTGACTGGCCCCGCTCACAATCCTACCGTCGCGCTGTGGAGGGGACATTGCTGACCGTCGATGAACTTATCGCAGGAAGTGGGGCCGCATTTGGGACCAGCGGGCTGCGTGGGCTGGCGACGAGCCTGACGAACAGCATCGTTTGGGGTGCTGTGACAGGCTTCCTTGAGTTTCTCCGGCAAGAGGGCGAGTTTCATTCCGGCCCTGTAGCTGTCGCTGGCGACCTGAGGGAGAGCACGCCGAGGCTGCTGCAGGCCTGTGCGAGAGCAATTCGGGACGCTGGCGGTCAGCCTGTCTTCTGCGGCTTGATCCCTACGCCCGCCCTTGCTTACTACGCTTTCGCACGAGGCATTCCCGCTATCATGGTGACGGGCAGTCACATCCCGGCGGAGCGAAACGGCATCAAGTTCCACCGTTCCAGCCGCGAAATCCTCAAGGATGACGAAGCAGCGATCCTGCGCCAGCCGGTGCCCGTGGAGCGTTTCCGCTTCACCGCTGGCGAAACGCTGGAGGCGGTTGCTCGACATCCCGAGGCAGACCTTATCGCAGATCTGTATGTCAGCCGATATCTCGATTTCTTCGGTTCTTCCACGCTCCAAGGCCTGAAGATCGGCGTTTGGCAGCATTCGGCCGTCGGGCGGGATATGCTCATACGGACACTTCGTGAACTGGGCGCCGTGGTCGTTCCGTTGGGACGCAGCGAAAGCTTCGTGCCTGTCGATACTGAGGCAATACCTCCGGACCTTCGCCTACAGGCAAAAGCATGGGTGAAGGAACACAGGCTGGACGCGATTGTCTCGACCGACGGTGACTCCGACCGGCCGATGCTCGCGGATCAGACCGGGGAGTGGCTGCGCGGAGACACTATTGGCCTATTATGCGCGCGGGAACTCGGCGCAGAGTGCGTTGTGACCCCCATCAGCAGCAGCACCGCGCTTGAGCGCAGCAGCCGTTTCTCACGCATCATACGAACCCGGATCGGCTCCCCCTACCTCATCTCCGCCATGCTTGCAGAGCGGGAGAGGCGCAGCGGCATCGTCTGCGGCTACGAGGCCAACGGCGGTTTCGTCCTCGGCAGCACGATCGAGCGAAATGGCCGGGTCCTTACGGCGCTGTTGACCCGCGATGCAATGCTGCCGCTTCTTAGTGTCCTGACCACATTAAGAGGACGAACAGTATCAGAACTGTGCGCTGAGCTTCCCCAACGCTTTACATACAGCGACCGGCTGCGGGATTTTTCCAATGAGAACAGTCTGGAAATTGTGAAGCAATTAGCTATCAACGCGGCAGATCCGCAGAGGAGCCCGCTCTTCAAGCGGTTGTACAGCCACTGCGGAGACCTCCTCAGCGTCGATCAAACTGATGGCGTCCGCATGACCTTCGCCAGCGGCGACATCATTCACTTTCGTCCGTCGGGAAATGCACCCGAACTTCGCTGCTACACCGAATCCGATTCAAGCGCCCGAGCAGAAAAGCTCAATGCTTTCGCACTGGACATGGCACGCGGCTCCTAACGCCCCCGCAATTCATCCTTGGCCCCCTCTGAGAGCACGGTTCCCGCATGGATGAAATGCAATCCCGGCGGATTGTCGGGCCCTTCCGCGTCATTATATTGCCGGGAACCTGAACGACGGCTGGCGGGTTGATCGCGCCATCGGGGCGGGATTTTCAATGAGCATCAGCTGGCGGGTTCGAGGCGGCACGATTTGAGAAAGCGTTGGGTCCTTGTTGTTGCTGTCCTTGCAGTTGCCGCAGCCTGGGCGGGCTATGCCCGACCGTGGGAGGAAAAGCCCATCGCCGTTGCAACCGAAACAGTTAGCGCCGGACCCGTTTCGCAGGTGCTGGCGGTCAACGGCCGCGTTGCGGCCCGGCATAGCGTGACGGTCCGCGCGGCGGTTTCAGCCAAGGCAATAGAGCTGCATGCCGATGAAGGCGACAGGGTGAAGGCGGGTGACCTGCTCGTTACGCTGGACACCGCACTCGTCAAGGCGCAGGTCGATGAGGCTACCGCCGCCCTCGAAGGCCAGCGCAGCAAGGAGCGCCAGGCCGAAGTGACAGTCGCACGCGCCAAGGCGCTCGGAGTAAACAGCCCCCGCTCTGCGCTGGAAGATGCCGAGCTTTCGCTGGCTAGCGCCGTCAAGGAGACGCAGCGCCTCGCGGCGGTGCTCGAGCAGATCAGGGAACAGGCTTCGCAATACCTGATCCGCGCGCCGATCTCCGGTGTGATCCTCACCCGAGGCGTGGACCTCGGCCAGCTCGTCGACACGCAGAGTGAGCTGTTCGTCATCGCCGACACCAGCGAACTGGTGGTGGAGGCCGACATCGACGAACTTTATTCCTCCCACATCCGCGAGGGGCTGAAGGCGCTGCTGCAACCAGTGGGCGCGAGCGTCGCTCAGGAGGGCACCATCACCTTCGCGGCGCCCAAGGTCGATCCGTCGACAGGCGGACGCAAGGTCAAGATCTCACTCGACAGCGACGGATCGCTGCCAATCGGCCTTACGGTTAACGCCAACGTGATTGTCAGGGAATTCGACAGCGCCCTGTCGCTGCCGCGCAAAGCGATCATCACCGAAGGTACCCAGAGCCACGTTCTTGTCATCAGCGATGGCGTCGCGTCGAAGCGCGAGGTCAAATTTGCCGACTGGCCGGCCGAGCGTGTCATTGTCACCGAAGGTCTTACCGAAGGAGATGTAGTGATCCTCGACCCCGGCTCGGTGAAGCCTGGCGCGAAGGTCGCGGCGGGCTAGACATGCTCTATGCGCTGAAATTCGCCCTGCGCTATCTCGGCTCCAGCAAGCTGCAGACGGGACTTCTGGTGCTGGGCGTTGCCATCGGCGTGTTCGTCTTCGTGTTCATCAGCGCCCTGATCGGCGGCCTCGGCATGTTCCTCGTTGACCGAACCGTCGGCGACATCTCACATGTCACCATCGAGGCGCCAAGCCGCGATGCGACCCTGATTTCGGCAAGGCCCGATACAGCAGCAACCGTCTACCAAAAGGCAGTCGGACAGCGCGAAGTGCTGCGCACGGCCGATGCTTTCCTGCCTATGCTCGAGGCGATGGACGGCATCCGTGCGACCTCGCAGCAGATCGTCGGGAACGGCTTCATTCTGCGGGGTCAGTCGCGCGCGCCGGTCTACGTCAAGGGCGTCGAGGCCGACAAGGTTTCGGCCATCTCCGACATCGACGGCCATCTCATTGCCGGCTCGGCCCGGACGACCAATTCGAGCATCATCATCGGTGCAACGCTCGCTTCTGACCTTGGCCTGCGCGTCGGCCAGGTCATCAACCTGCAATCAGATCGCAATGTCGAGCGCGCGCTGATCATCGCCGGCATCTTCTCCGTTGGCGTCGAGACCCTCGACTCGCGCACTGCCTTCGTCAGCCTCGCGGCGGCGCGCTCATTGTTCGACCTTGACCAGGGCGTCAGCCGCATCGAGATCAAGCTCGACGACCTCAATGCAGCCGAAAGCTACGCCCAGCGCATTGCCGCAATGACGGGACTCAAGGCAACGCCCTGGACCGAAAACAACGCGCAGCTCCTTGATGGCCTTCGCGCCCAGAAAAACTCCGGCGACCTGATCAAGGCCTTCTCGCTGGTCACTATCGTCATTGGAGTGGCAAGCGCGCTGCTGCTGTCCACCTATCGCCGCCGCCCGGAGATCGGCATCATGCGCGCCTTTGGTGCAAGCCGCTTCTTCGTCGTCGTCGTTTTCGTGATCCAGGGCATCCTCGTCGGCCTGATCGGCGGCGTGCTCGGCGCAGGGCTGGGTTACGTTGTCATGTCGCCGTTTCCGGTCCCGGAACAGGCGCAGTCGGGCTCGTTGCCGATCGACGTGCGCCAGGGCGACTACCTTGTGGCCGTTCTCCTAACTGTCCTCGGCGCCATGGTCGCATCGATCTTGCCCGCGCGCGCCGCCGCCCGGGTCGATCCTGTCGAGGTAATTGGCCAATGACGGCGCTGGTCGAGATCCGCGATCTGGTCAAGACCTTCGGCGAAGGCGAGACGGCAACGCGCGTGCTGCGCGGCCTCGACCTCACGCTCGTCGAGGGCGATCTCGCCGCCCTGCTTGGCCCTTCAGGGTCCGGGAAGAGCACGCTGCTCACCATCCTCGGCACGCTGATGCGGCCGACATCCGGCAGCCATGCGATGCTCGGGGAGGACATGACGAGTGCGAGCGATGCGGCGCTGACCGAATTCCGCAACCGTCACATCGGCTTCGTCTTCCAGTTTCATCACCTGCTGCCAGATTTCACGGCGCTCGAGAACGTGGTCTTCCCCACTGCCGTCAGTAAGGGACGCGAGACGCGCGAGGCACGCGAGCGCGGCGAGGAGCTGTTGCGCCGGGTAGGGCTGGGCAACCGCATCCACTTTCGCGCGACGCAACTCTCGGGCGGACAAAAGCAGCGCGTGGCAATAGCGCGGGCGCTGATGAACCAGCCGGAGCTGGTGCTCGCCGACGAGCCGACCGGCAACCTCGACCGCGAGTCTGCAGGGCAGGTCATGGAGCTGATCCGCGAGATCAACGAGACTGAGAAGACGACCTTTCTCATCTCCACCCACGACGAAAAGATCGCTGCAGCGTGCAAGCGGCAGATCAAGGTGGTCGACGGCAAGGCTGTCGCCGAAAGCTGACGGAAGGGGATTCGCGTCCCCTGCAAGCGGCAACATTACAAACTTTCGCTCATAGGCTTTTCCCACCTTTGGCCCTGACGCAGGCTGCGCTTCCACAGCCTGAGCGGCGCCTGGGGGGGGGGCGCGCCAGTCTTTGTTTCGCTTGGTTTCGCTTTTGCTTCGCACTGCCCTAAAAGTGAAACAGCACAAAGAAAATCAAAACGGTTGTGAAACTGTCACATAGAGACAATACTACCGTCTGCGGAACCGGCGCCGAAGCATCGCCAAAGCATTGCTGCGGCCCGGCCTTCGCCAACTAATTGGGAGCGAGACAAATATGAAAATTCAGGGCTTCGCGGCGGGCATCGCCGCAACTTTCACCATTCTCTCGACGTCGACTGCTTTCGCAGTCACCGAGATTTCGTGGTGGCATGCGATGACCGGTGCCAACAATGAGGTCGTCGAGACGCTTTCGAAGGAATTCAACGAGAGCCAGAGCGAATACAAGGTGACGCCCGTCTTCAAGGGCACCTATCCCGAGACCCTCAACGCAGGCATCGCCGCCTTCCGCGCCGGCCAGGCTCCGCACATCATCCAGGTGTTCGACGTCGGTACCGGCGTGATGATGGCCGCCGAGGGCGCCGTGAAGCCGGTCGCCGACGTCATCTCGATGGGCGGTTCACAGTTCGACAAGAGCCAGTACCTGCCCGGCATTGTTGCCTACTACTCGAAGCCCGACGGCACGATGCTGTCGTTCCCGTACAACTCCTCCTCGCCGATTCTGTACTACAACAAGGACATCTTCCAGAAAGCCGGTCTGGACGCGGAAAACCCGCCAAAAACCTGGCCGGAAGTCTTCGAGGCAGCCAAGAAGATCAAGTCGAGCGGCGCGGCTCAGTGCGGCCTGACCTCGACCTGGCTGACCTGGATCGGTCTCGAGAACTTCGCTGCCTGGAATAACCTCCAGTACGCGACGCATGAGAACGGCCTTGGCGCAACTGACGTGGAGCTCACCGTCAATACCGAGCCGTTCGTCCGTCACTTCCAGAACATTGCCGACCTTGCCAAGGATGACACGTTCCGCTATGGCGGCCGCACGTCCGAGGCCAAGCAGCTGTTCCTGTCGGGCGAATGCGCGATCATGACCGAGTCCTCGGGCGGTCTCGGCGACGTGATCAAGTCGGGCATGAACTACGGCCTCGGCCAGCTGCCATACTATCCGGATCTCGAAGGCGCTCCGCAGAACACGATCCCGGGCGGCGCCAGCCTCTGGGTGTTCGGCAACAAAAGCGACGAAGAGTACAAGGCAGTCGCAGCCTTCTTCAACTTCCTGTCGCAGACGGAAATCCAGCAGCGCCTGCACGAAGTATCTGGCTACCTGCCCGTGACGCTGGCAGCTTACGAGGCCACCAAGGCTTCCGGCTTCTACGACAAGAACCCGGGCCGTGAGATCCCGATCCAGCAGATGATGGGCAAGGAGCCGACCCCGAACTCGAAGGGCGTGCGCCTCGTCAACCTGCCGCAAGTCCGCGACATCCAGAACGAAGAGTTCGAGAAGATGCTCGCCGGCGAGCAGACTGCCCAGCAGGCTCTCGACAAGGCCGTCGAGCGCGGCAACGCGGCAATTCAGCAGGCCCTCGGCAACTAAAGCCAGCTTTGCTGATTAATGGACACCCGCGCCGCGTGCGCGGGTGTCCGATGCTGTCCACGCCAGCTTGAGGAGACCCCTTGTCCCCACGCGTCGTCTTTCCTAACAAGGTGCTGCCCTACCTGCTGCTCCTGCCGCAGCTCGCTATCACCATTGTGTTCTTCTACTGGCCCGCAAGCCAGGCGCTTTACCAGTCGGTGCTGCGAGAAGACCCGTTCGGTCTCAAGAGCACCTTTGTCGGCTTTGCGAATTTCCGCCGGGTGCTGAGCCAGCCGAGCTACATCGACAGCGTCCAGACCACGGCAATCTTTTCGGTCTCCGTGGCCTTCATCGCCATGGTCATCGCGCTGCTGCTCGCCGTCATGGCCGACAAGATCATTCGAGGCCGCGGCTTCTACCGCACGCTGATGATCTGGCCCTATGCGGTTGCTCCGGCAATCGCGGGCATGTTGTGGCTGTTCATGTTCAACCCGACCATGGGCAGCTTTGCCTACATGCTGCGCTCCGCCGGTATTCAATGGGATCCATTGCTGAATGGTCCCCAGGCGATGGCTTTGGTCATCGCGGCAGCGGCATGGAAGCAGATCAGCTACAACTTCCTGTTCTTCGTCGCCGGGCTGCAGGCCATCCCTAAGACGCTGATCGAAGCAGCCGCCATCGATGGCGCGGGAGAGACCAAGCGTTTTTGGACGATCATCTTCCCGCTGCTGGCGCCAACCACGTTCTTCCTGCTCGTCATCAACACGACCTACGCCTTCTTCGACACCTTCGGCATCATCCATGCTGTCACCGGTGGCGGCCCCGGCAAGGCGACCGAAACGCTGGTCTACAAGGTCTACAACGATGGCTTCGTGAACCTGAACTTCGGCGACTCCGCCGCTCAGTCGGTCATCCTGATGATCATCGTGATCCTGCTGACCGCTTTCCAGTTCCGCTACGTGGAAAGGAAGGTGCACTATGGCTGATCTCGCACAACCGGCCACCCGCGCCGTCGCGCTCGGCCGCAAGGAACAGGGCGGGATGCTCGGCATCAGCCGCGGCTCGCGCTACACGGCCCATGCGATCCTGATCATCGGCCTGCTGATTGTCGCCTTTCCGATCTACTACACCTTCGTCGCCTCGACGCACTCGCTGCAGACGATCCTGCGTCCGCCGCTGCCGCTGCTGCCGGGCGGCCGCTTCTGGGAGAACTACACGACGGCTCTGTTCGGCGGCATTGGCCGCATCGGCGGCGTCGACGTCAGCACCCTGCTCTTCAACACCACGGTCGTGGCGCTGGCCATCGCAATCGGCAAGATTGTCATCTCGATCCTGTCTGCCTTCGCAATCGTGTTCTTCCGCTTCCCGCTGCGGATGTTCTTCTTCTGGGTGATCTTCGTCACACTGATGCTGCCGGTGGAAGTGCGCATCCTGCCGACCTACAAGGTGATGGTCGATCTCGGCCTGATCGACACCTATACGGGCCTGACCCTGCCGCTGATGGCCTCGGCGACGGCCACGCTTCTGTTCCGGCAGTTCTTCCTCACCATCCCCGGCGAACTGGTCGAGGCCGCACGCGTCGATGGCGCCGGACCTTGGCGGTTCTTCAAGGACATTTTGCTCCCGCTGTCGAAGACCAACATCGCGGCGTTGTTCGTGATCCTCTTCATCTACGGCTGGACGCAGTACCTGTGGCCCCTGCTGGTCACCAACCGCAACGACATGAACACCATCGTCATCGCGCTGAGGAAAATGATCTCCTTTGCCGATGCCGACACCCAGTGGCACCTCGTCATGGTCACCTGCGTGCTCGCTATCCTGCCGCCGATCCTGGTGGTGGTGCTGATGCAGCGCTGGTTCGTGAAGGGCCTGGTCGAAACTGAGAAGTGAGAAACGCAGCTTATGGCAACAGTTGAACTGAAGGATGTCCGCAAGGTCTATGCCGGCCGTGTCGAGGCTGTGAAAGGCGTGTCGATCTCGATCCCGGATGGCGCGATGTGCGTCCTCGTCGGCCCCTCAGGCTGCGGCAAGTCCACCCTGCTTCGCATGATCGCGGGGTTGGAGGAAATCACCGAGGGTACCGTCTCGATCGGCGGCGAAGTCGTGAATACAAGAGGCCCTGCAGAGCGCGACATCGCCATGGTGTTCCAGAACTACGCGCTCTATCCGCACATGAAGGTCTACGACAACATGGCCTATGGCCTGCGCAACCGCGGCATGGACAAGGCCGAAATAGACCGGCGCGTGCGCGAGGCAGCAGCGACACTCGGACTTGCCGATTTCCTCGAGCGCAAGCCGCGCGAGCTCTCGGGCGGCCAGCGCCAGCGTGTTGCGATGGGCCGCGCCATCGTGCGTAGCCCCAAGGCGTTCCTGTTCGACGAGCCGCTGTCAAACCTCGACGCCAAGCTGCGCGGGCAGATGCGCATCGAGATCAAGAACCTGCAGAAGTCGCTGGGCGTCACCAGCGTGTACGTGACCCACGACCAGGTCGAGGCCATGACGCTCGCCGATACTCTGGTGGTCATGAACCAGGGCCGCGCCGAGCAGATCGACACGCCGCTTGCGGTCTATGAGCGCCCTGCGAGCATTTTTGTCGCCGGCTTCATCGGCTCGCCGGCCATGAACCTTCTGCCCGCCAAAGGTACCCAAAACGGTCTGGCGCTGGCCGCCGGCGGCACGGTGAACCCGAAGGAAACCGCACTGCCTGCTCCCGGCCGAGACGTGCTGCTCGGCATCCGCCCCGAGCACATGACGCTGGTGAACGATGCCACCGCCGCCGACCTCGAACTCAAGGTGACGGCAGTCGAAACGCTGGGCGCCGATACGCTCGCGCATGGCTATCCACTGTCGAGCAACGGCAGGTCAGAGCCGCTGATCGCGCGCCTGCCCGGAAGCGTCCGCGTGAAGGACGGCGACGTGCTGCCGCTCGCCGTCCAACCCGGCATGGCGCACATTTTTGACGCCGCGACGGGTCTGCGGATCTGACAACGACGCGGTGCCACGACCTCCGCTCAGCTCATTCCTTGAATGCCGCTGTTTCTGACGCTATATTTCGTCAGAAACAGCGGCATTTTTCATGAGGTGATTCCATGGGCCTGGCACAATACGCAGATGACGGCATCTTTTCGCCGCGCAAGATCGCGGAAGTGCTGCGCACGACCAGCGAGGAGATCGCCCGCAGCGCGGGCCTCGGCAAGGACGCCATCCAGCGCAAGGACCGGCTGCGCTCGGACAAGACCCAGCGGCGCCTGCGCGAGGTGACCGAGATCATCAACAAGGTCGAGCCGCGCTTCGGGTCGGCCCTGATGGCCTATGCGTGGTACCGCTCCGAGCCCCTGCCCGGCTTCTCCGGCCTCACGGCAATGCAGGTGGTGCGCGAGGGACGTGCCAACGAGGTGCTCGACTATATCGACGCCGTCGACGCCGGCGTTCACGCCTGAGCCGCCCCTTGCGTTATCAAGGCACCCTCTACCGGGCGATCAATCCCGTCTACGCGCGCGAGCCGCTGTCCGGCCGAGGCGCTGAACTGTATGGCGGACGCTTCAACCGCAAGGGCACGCCCGCCCTCTACCTCTCGCTGAGCATCATGACCGCGCTGCGCGAGGCCAACCAGGCCGGCAGCCTGCAACCGACAACGCTCGTCTCCTACGACGCCGACATCGGCAACGTCTTCGACAGCCGCGACGACGACGCACTTGATGTTTTCGGCATGGATGCCGTGGGTCTCGCCGATACGACCTGGCGCGACCAGATGCGGATTAGGGGAGAGGCGCGCACGCAGGCGTTTGCGCGCGAACTTGTCGAGGCCGGCTATCACGGGCTGCTGGTACGCAGTTTCGCGAAGGGCGCGACGCCGGAGGACCTCAACCTCGTGGTGTGGCGCTGGGGCGCGGGCGCCCCAGCACGGCTTACCGTCATTGACGACGAAGGCCGCCTGTCCCGCTAGGCGAGCTATGCCCTCACCTCCTGGCGCTGGAACACGACATAGGCCAGCGTGAACAGCACCAGCATGGCGGCGACCATGCAGGAGATCTGCGGCCAGACGATCATGACGCTCTCCATCGTCGGCAACGGCGCGCCAATGACAGCGCCCTGCAGCTGGTGCATGAAGAGCGGGCCAACCGAGCGCGCCGACGGGTTCAGCAGCAGTCCGGTGATCTCGCTGTAGAGTGTCTGCGGTGAGAACCGAGCGATCGACTGCTGCAGCTCGTACTGATTGACGATGCTGACCGGATCGAACGGATCAACCGGCTGGAGGCTCGCCAGCAGCGGCGCGATCATGCCCCAGAAGAAGGTCAGGATCAGCCAGACGCTGAGCGCTGCGAGGGCCGAGGTCGCCGGCGTGCGGATGACCGTCGAGAACGAGATCGCCAGCGCCAGCCACACGCCCGCATAGAACAGCGTCGCAATCAGCCAGAACACGCTGCGGACGATGTCTGCCCCCGAGGGCGGGAGGCCGAGCGTCAGGATGCCAAGGCCCACGGTCAGCAGCCACAAGGTCAGCAACGCGATCGCGATGACGAGAAGCCCGCCAAGGAATTTGCCGAAGAGGATCGCATCGCGATAAACCGGCTGTGCGAGCAGCCGGCTCATGGTGCGCCGGTTGAACTCGCCATTGACTGCGTCGAAGCCGAGGCTGATCGCCACCAGCGGCAGCAGGAAGCCGAGGAAGGCAGCGAACGACGGCAGCGGCTCGCGCGCGACCGTGAACAGCTTGAGGAACAGATAGGCGTCTTCCGCCGTCGTGTCGCGGATACGGTCGATGGCACCCCAGGCGGCGGCGATTGCCGTCAACAACACCAGCAGCATCACCAGATGCATGCGGGCGCTCGACATGTGGTCGGCCGCCTCCTTGAGGGCGACGATGCCGACGCCCTTGAACGGTGAACCTTCACGCGGCATGTGCAAGCTCCCTGAAATACTGGTCGTAGGCCTCGTCGAGGCGCGCCCTCCTGAGGTCGAGGTTCTTCAGCGATCCGCCCGCCGAAACGATCAGGCGGGCGAGGTCCGGGCGCACGTCGTGTGCCGCCTCGACCTGCCAGCGTCCGTCGGGCTGCCGCTGCACGGAGGATACCCCGGAGATCTGCGCGCCGACGTTCTGCAGGTCGGCCCCATCCGCCTCGACGTCGATGACGAAGGAGCCGCGGCCGATCCGCGCCGCAAGTTCCTCGATCGTGCCGAAGAAGCCGATGCGGCCGCGATGGAACAGCGCGACCCGCGTGCAGATTGACTGCACCACGTCCAGCATGTGCGAGGACAGAAGGATCGTCATGCCGCCCTGCGACAGCTCTTGTATGAGGTTGAGGAGGTCATAGGTAGACTGCGGGTCGAGGCCCGAGGTCGGCTCGTCGAGGATTGCGACCTTGCATTCGCGCATGATCAGTTCGGCGATGCCCAGACGCTGGCGCATGCCGCGCGAATAGGTGGCCACGCGGCGGTCAGCAACCTCGCTGAGCCGCACGGTGGCAAGCGCGTCCGCAATCCGCTTCTCGGCCTCCTCCCGGCTCATGCCGGAGAGCTTCGCCGTAAAGCGCAGGTTCTCGCGCCCCGTCATCAGGTCGTAGAAGCCGACGGCGTCTGGGAGATACCCCACCTCGCGCTTGACCTCGAGCGGCTGTCGCAGCGGGTCCTTGCCGAGGATGTTGACGGTGCCTTCGGTCGCCTCGGTGAGCCCAAGCAGCATCAGGATCGTCGTCGTCTTGCCCGCGCCGTTGGGACCGAGCAGGCCGATAACCTCGCCCTTGCTGACGCTGAGGTCGATGCCAGAAACGGCGGCGAAGTTGCCGTATTTCTTCGTCAGGCCTTTCGCCTCAAGAACGATTTCGCTCATCGCCGGCCATACCTCGTCACGGCGCCGCCGAGGATCAGCGCGGCGGCAGCAATGATGCCGAGGCCGGCGGCGCCCCACATGGTCGAGGTGCGGACGGTGGTGCGGAACTGCACGCTTTCGGACACGGTGTCATTTTCCGCGCGCAGCGAGACCATGTAGTCGCCGGCCACCGCCTTCTCCGACGGCGTGATCTTCACGTTGACTTCCGCGGTGGAGTTTGGCGCAAGCTGGCCAAGCTCCTTGGGGTCGAATTCGACGTTCCAGCCGGTCGGCGGTGTCGCGGCCATTTCGATGCCAGAGGCCGGCGCGGTGCCGGCGTTGACGACAGTAAACGCGAAGCTGGTTTCCTTGCCGGCGACGGCTTCACCGGACAGGCGCTCCTGCGGGCCTACCAGGCGCAGCTGCGGCTCGCCGGTGATCTCGAGGCTCACCTGCGTCGACTCTGCGATGCCGTTGCCCGAAACCTCAAGCCCGACATCATAGCGACCGGCTGCAGCATTGCGCGCCGGAATGACTTCCATCGTCACCGTCTCGGTCGCGCCCGCAGCGATCGGCACGCCGGTGATCTCCTCAGAGCCATAGCCCTTCTTGAAGCGGGTATTGAAGCCGGCCGGAACGCTGGCGGCGAGATTGAACAGGCCGTCCTCGGCGCCTTCATTTTTCACCTTGATCTTGAAGGAGAAGGTGGAGCGCGAGGTGCCGCGAAGGCCAGGGAGTTCCGGATCAAGCGACAGCCCGGAAGACGCCGTCTCTGAGCCCGACAGCCTCACGGTCAGCGGCAGTATAACGGTGTCGGTCGCCGTGCGGGCCTTCACCTCAATGTTGTAGGCCTCTGAGGTAGCCGCGTCCTGCGGCGGGGTCAGTTCAAGCGACAGCCGTTCCGTGGAATCCGGCGAGACCATCGCGGCCGACACTTCCTTGCCGCCGCCTTTCAGCGCCCACTCCCACCCTTCCGGCACGCCGGCCACCTCGATCGAGGCACGCTGCGGCGGCAGGTTCTCGTTGCGCAGCGATAGCGAGAGGGTATGGGTCTCACCCGGCTTGATCGCCAGTTCCGGATAGGATGTGGTCAGCCAGAAACCCTTCAGCGCCTCCCCCGTTCCTGCCTCCTGCGCGCCGGCCGGCACGGCCGCGAGCAGAATCGTCACAAGAGAGGTCACAGCCAAAAGCGATCCCGACTTGGTTGTCATCGTTCTCTCCCATTTTCGTTGATGTGCGAAAAATCAGTGGGCCGCGCAGGCACGCTTCGCCCTTCTCTGGACGGGCGGGATTGCCAGAACAGAAGCGGGCATGCGTGGCGCGGCATGGTATTGACTTGCAGTTACGACGTCCGACGGACCTTCATCATCCCGCGGGCTGCCGGCTTGCTTCACCCATGGAGAAGGAGGACACGCGCGCAGCGGCGTGGAACATCATCGCCGAAGCCGCCGTGCGCGGATCCCACCCCGCGCGCGCCAGGCTGTCGAGCATGAAATCAATCATCGGCTTGATCACCTCGCGCGCCTCAGCGTCATGCGAGAGAAATTCGCTCGGCGGGTGGTTGGGGGTCGGCACCTGGTCAAAGCGTGGCATCATGCTCATGTCAAACTCCGATCAGCGTACTCTATGCTTCTCCCTCGAAAGCAGAGCCTGCAGTTTCCGTCGGTGGCGGGGTCACATCACCAGCGCTGAAGCGGCGGTGAACGTTCGACATGGTCGATGCGCGAAGTCTGCGTGGAAGCGGTCGCAGCAATGATGGAACTTCATATCGTTCTCCCTGAAGGACAAACAATCATTGAGAGGTTCCGCCGCACCGGTCCGGCCGGACCGATGCGGGGCGCGGCCCAGAAGGCGCCGCGCATATCGAGCTAGTTTCAGAACTTTTCAGTTTCAAGGCCGCCCGTTCGATTCACCTTGAATGGCCCTCTGCCTTACCGGCCGAGCGTGTAGAACTCGTCATTCGGGCGCATGCTGGTGACGTTGGCAATCCGGTTCGACATGCCGAAGAAAGCGGTGATCGCCATGATGTCCCAGATGTCCTCCTCGGTGAAGCCGTGCTGATTCAGCATCTCGAAGTCCTCGTCGCCGACCTCGGAAGCACGGGTCGAAACCTTCATGGCGAAGTCGAGCATCGCCTTCTGTCGCTGGGTAATGTCGGCCTTGCGGTAGTTGATCGCGACCTGATCGGCAATCAGCGGGTTCTTGGCACGGATGCGCAGGATCGCGCCATGTGCGATCACGCAGTACTGGCACTGGTTGGCGGCACTCGTCGCCACCACGATCATCTCGCGCTCGGCCTTAGTGAGGTTGCCGGGCTTATCCATCAGCGCGTCGTGATAGGCGAAGAAGGCGCGGAACTCGTCCGGGCGGTCCGCGAGAGCCAGAAACACGTTCGGGATGAAGCCCGACTTTTCCTGCACCGCCATGATGCGTTCACGGATATCCTCGGGAAGGTCCTCGAGCTTGGGCACCGGGAACCGGCTGATGGCGCGCTCGGTCATGGGCAAATCCTTTGTGCTGCTGCAGCCGGCTCGGAAAGAACCGGCTGATGAATGCTGGCGATGCAGGTTCCCCACCTGCCTGACCGCAGTTTCACCGGCTGGCGCACATAAATCAACGCCCCCGCGAGGCTCTCGCAAGGGCGCTGACCTCACAGGGAAGGACCAAAAAATCAGGCGCGGTAGCGCTCGACCAGCGTAACCAGACGCTCGACGGCTGCGACAGCCGCCTGATGATCCTGCGAGAAGTTGAAGCGAATGCTGTCGGCGCAGTGCGGGCTGAACTCGGTACCCGGCGTAACCGACACGCCTGCCTGCAGGCGCAGGATCTTGATGAAGTCGGCATAGGAAACGTCAAGCTTCGGCAGACGCGGGAACAGATAGCTGCCCGCCTGCGGCGTGCGGGCGAATACCCCTTCGCAACCCCGCAGTACGGTAAGCAGGTCATCGCGGATCGCCTGGTGCAGGCGGATGCGCTCGTCCATCCAGCCTTCCGGCTCGGCAAACCAGGTGCGAAGCACGGCCTGGCTATAGCCTGCCGCGCGCAGCGAGACGATTGCCTGCAGCTTCTCCATGCGGTTGATGAGCTTCTTCGAGCCGAACGCTACGCCGAGGCGGTAGCCGCTGAGCGACTCCGTCTTCGACGGGCCCATGATGGTAATCACGTTCTCAGGATCGATGTTGCCGGCGCGCAGATGCGTGTAGGTGGCACTGGTGTAGAGCAGACGCGAATAGAGCTGGTCCACGATGACAGTCGCCCCGTAGCGCTCAGCGAGCTGGGCAATCTTCGCGATTTCATCGGCAGAATAGACGACGCCTGCCGGATTGTTCGGGTTCGAGAACAGGAACACCTTGGCCCCCGCCTTGAAGGCATCCTCGAGTTCGCCGAGGTTGATGCCGGCATTGTTGCCTGCATTGACGTAGTCGAGCTGGACCGGAATCATCTCGCCTTCGAAGAACTCGACCAGCTTGCGGTTCGCAAAGTAGTCCGGCTGCATGATCGCGACCTTGTCGCCGCGCGCCGTGGTGCAGGCGATCGCAAGGAACAGTGCGCCCTGCGTGCCCGGCGTAATGATGAGGCCGTCGCGGGCGTTTACCGGCGCGCCGGTAAATGAAGCCAGACGTTCGGCTAGCAGCTCACGGATTCCGTAGTCGCCGCGGTACTCGGTGTAGGCCTGCTTGCCACCTAATGCGTAGCCGGCCGAGAACACCTCGAACGAGCCCGGCGTCGGCAGAAACGCGTCGACGTCGCCATGCGAAAAGTCGACCGGCTTGCCTTCGAGCTTTTCACCGCGCATCAGCGCCTCGATGCCCGCGGCGCTCTGGCGCACTTCCTGGCCCGGCGCATTGTCGGTTCCCAGCCTGCTGAACTTCTCTTCGATCGACACCTGTCATCTCCTGATCTGCTGCCGCGACATGCGCGTTGTCCATCTCCTGATAGACGACGACGATCAGTTGTAAAATGTTGCTTTTCATATCTTCAAACGATAGTTTTTGTAGAAGATGGACACCCGCTTCCTTGAAAGCTTCGTGACGGTTGCGAGTTGCGGCTCGATTGCCGAGGCCGCCCGTCGCCTGAACCTGACACCTGCCGCTGTCGCCCAGCGGCTGCGCGCGCTTGAGGCTGAGCTTGGACACTCGCTGGTAAGCCGCACCGGACGCACCGTGCGACCCACTGCCTCCGGCCTTGCGGTGCTGGCCGAGGCTCATGCCTTGCTTGAAGCAACGCGCGCACTGAAGGCAGCAGCAGCCAATGACATGCCGGCCGGGCAACTGCGTCTCGGCGCGACGGCCACAGCGCTGACCGGACTGCTGCCCGCCATTCTCGCCACGCTTGGCCAGAACTTTCCGCGTATCGAGGTTTTTGTCCGCCCCGGCGCCTCGGTTGACCTCTACCACGCGCTGCTGGCAGGCGAATGTGACGCCGCCATCCTTGTGCGCCCGCATTTCCCCATTCCGAAGTCCCACGAATGGCTGACCCTGCGCGACGAGCCGCTGGTGCTCATTGCGCCGGAGGACACGCCGATTGAGGATCCGCATGCGGCACTGACGCAGGCACCCTTCATCCGCTACGACCGCAACCAGTGGGGCGGGCAGATCGTCGATCGCTATCTGCGCAAGCAAGGGCTGAAGCTGCGGGAATGGCTGGAACTCGATGCGCTGGATGCGATTGCCGCCCTCGTCGACCGCGGTCTCGGCCTTGCCATTGTACCAGACTGGGCGCCCCCCTGGCCGGAAGGTCTCAGGCTGCAGAAGATCTGTCTCGATGCCGGCGAGGTACGCCAGACGGGCGTGCTGTGGGGCCGTTCGGGTCCGCGCATTGCCGCCGTCCGCGCCTTCGTCGAATGCTGCCAGCAATCGCTGTGACTGATTGAGCCCGATAAAGAAAAAGGCCCGGGCTGCACATCGGCCCGGGCCTTCTAAGATCGCTACATCAGGCAGCTTACTGCTCGATGTCGATGTCCTTGGTTTCGCTACCGACCAGCAGCGAGATCAGGGTGATGAGAGCCATCACCGTGAGGTAGACGCCCACCCAGAACGGGCTGCCCTCGCCGTAGCTCCATAGCGCCACCGCGATGAACGGGGCAACAGCCGCGCCGAGGATCGACGAAACGTTGTAGGAGATACCCGAGCCGGTGTAGCGGACGTTTGCCGGGAACAGCTCCGGCAGCAGAGCGCCCATCGGGCCGAAGGTCAGGCCCATCAGCGTGAAGCCGAGGATCAGCCAGGCCATGACGCCGACGAAGCCGGCCGACAGCATCGGCACCCACAGCATGCCGAACGCGGCAATGGCGATCGTGACCCAGATCAG
Organism: Aminobacter sp. J41; assembly: GCF_000526635.1. Classification (GTDB taxonomy): domain Bacteria; phylum Pseudomonadota; class Alphaproteobacteria; order Rhizobiales; family Rhizobiaceae; genus Aerobium. Next base: position 43,652 of record NZ_JAGL01000013.1, on the reverse strand, counting down.
GGTCTTGCGGCGGCCCCAACGATCAGCCCAGGGACCCGACACCATGGTGAAGATGCCGAAGAAGATGACGCCGACGATCATCATCAGCACGAAGTCACTGTAGTCATAGCCCAGGCCCGGCAGCGGACCGTTGACGCCGGCGCGGCCGTAGCTGAGCGAGAACGTCGTCATCAGGTAGAAGAGGACGTAGGTCGCGAGCATGTAGAAGGTGCCGAGGATCAGCTCGACCCAGTACTTCTTGAAGGCTTCGGCCAGCGGCAGCTTGCGGACCTTGCCCGTCTTGACCGTCTTTTCGAACGCCGTGCTCTCAACGAGATTGAGGCGGACCCAGAGTCCGACCACGACCATCACGGCTGAGAACAGGAACGGAATGCGCCAGCCCCAGTTGAGGAAGGCTTCCGACGGACGCGACGGATCCTCGGACGGCAGTACGGCCGCGATGATCAGGAACAGGCCGTTGGCGATGATGAAGCCGAGCGGTGCACCAAGCTGCGGAAAGGTGCCGAAGATGGCGCGCTTGCCTTCAGGCGCATTCTCAGTCGCGACCAGTGCTGCGCCGCTCCACTCGCCGCCGAGCGCGAAGCCCTGTGCGAGGCGCATGATCACCAGCAGCGCCGGGGCGAGCCAGCCGACCGAGGCGTAGGTCGGCAGCAGGCCGATCAGGAAGGTGGCGATACCCATCGTCAGCAGCGCGCCAACGAGGGTGATCTTGCGGCCGCGCTTGTCGCCTAGGTGGCCGAAGAAGATGGCGCCAAGCGGGCGCGCAATCATCGCAGCGCCGAAGATCGCGAAGGATGCGAGAAGTGCCGCGGTGTCGTCGCCTGCCGGGAAGAACAGGTGGGGGAAGACGAGAACTGCTGCGGTCGCATACACATAAAAGTCGTAGAATTCGATCGTCGTGCCAACGAGGCTGGCAAGCAGCACACGAGATCGGGGGTTGGCTGGCGCTCGTTCCTGCGGCGCAGCTGCAACAGTGGATGACATTCACTTTACTCCTGGCCGGGGGAATTTGCGGAGCGCGTTTGGGAGGGACTGATCGGCCGGCCAAGCCGAGTCACGCGCATGCGCGAGTGCCGTAAGCAGGGAGGAATGCTGCAGCCTCGCGCGAACACGGGGCGGCATATAACAAGGTGAAGCGCGTTCGTGAATTCACATTCTTCGCGATCGAAAAGATATTAAGATAAAGCTTGTGTGTCACAACGGTTCGGACTGTTGCCGATCACACCCGCAGCACGCAATTCTGTTGCGGAAACGATGCCGCTGCGGAACGGCCTTCGTCCCCTGAGAAAGCAGTCACTTACGTAAGGTCACTGACGTTGCGAGGCCGCTATCCCTCATAATCTGATACGACAGCCTCCGGGAGGGTGCGCAGCCAGTCTCACCCAGCGACAGTTTGAGCCGAGGAACAAAACTGCTGTATGGACAGCAGATGACCGACCGGCTGACCCGAAACGGATTCGACATCGCGCGGCTGCGCTTCGCCGCGCGTACTGCGCTTGCCTGCTGGCTCTCGATCCTGCTCGCATGGCTGATGGGGCTTGAGCACCCGCAATGGTCCGGGATGTCGGTCTGGGCGGCGTCTCAGCCGTTGCGCGGAATGCTCCTCGAAAAGAGCTTCTTCCGCATGTTCGGCACGCTTGTCGGTACAGTGGCAGGTATTGGCCTCGTCCTCGGCAGCCAGATGGTGCATCCGGCAGTGCTCGTCGTCGGCCTCGCCGTATGGATTGGCCTTTGCACCTGGTTCGGCAACCTGCAGCGCGGTGTCGTCACATACGGTACGGTACTCGCCGGATATTCGGCGTCGATGGTGGCGCTGCTCGACACGAAGCATCCGGACCTCGTCTTCCATCTCGGCGCCGACCGCCTCGCTACGGTCCTCACCGGCGTCGTCGTCGCAACGCTGGTTGGCTATTATTTCGCCAAGCGCACCGACGAGAAGGATCTCCGAGGCCGCGTCACGCGGCTCGTCGCTCGCCTTTTGCGCGAAGGTGGTATCGATCAGCGCGACTGGGACCGCCGCCGTTATCTTTCGGAGCTCGCGGCCATCGATGAAGACCTCGAGCCGCACGCTGCGGGCTCGATCAGTTCCCGGCATGAAATCAAGCGCTTGCGGGCGGTACTTCTGGCGGTGGTCCCGCTGCTGATGCAGCGCACTCCGGAACGCGATCCGCGTACTGCGTCCGTTGCCGATGCGCTGGAGCGGGGGGACGGCACCAGAGCCGCGCGACTGCTGTCAGCGATCAGCACAGAGACGGAAAGCCCCCTCGGCCGGCTCGGAGCCGCGCTCGCCGAGCTGGTGCCTGAAGATGGTTCTGCGGTGAGCAGCTCGATCCGTCGCGTCGCCGCGCCAGCCGTCTTCCTGCACCGCGACTGGCTTGGTGCGCGGGAAGCCGGCCTTCGCGCCGGCGGCGGCATGCTGCTGTTCGGGCTGATCTGGCTGTTCACCGGCTGGGACTTCGGCGGCTTCATGCTGCTCGGTCTGTCGGTGATGATCTCGCTGTTCTCGACCTTTGAGAGCCCGGCGATCACCATGCGCCACATCATCCTCGGCCAGTTCCTCGGCGTGCTCGCGGCGCTGGCCGTGCGGTGGATGGCATGGCCGATCGCCACGAACGAACTTCAGCAGCTTCTGCTCTTCTTCCCGTTCATCATGATCGCGCCGCTGCTTGTCGCACACCGGCGCACGGTCATTGCCGCGACCGACTTCAGCATGATCATGCTGCTGATGTCGCAGCCCGGCCTGCCACTTACCGGTACATTCAGCGACTCGATCGTCAAGGCACTGGCGGTGCTCGCCGGTCCGGTCGTGGCGCTCGCAGCCTATCTCTTCGTCTTCCCGATCAACCTGCAGCGGCGCCAGCAGCACCTGCTGAAAATCACGCGCCGGGAACTTGCAGGCCTGGCGGCGACACCGCTGTCGGAGCCGATTAACCGGCAGGTCCTTGAGGCGCGGATGTATCACCGCGTGCTGCGGCTCGTACGCATCTCGGAACGGCTGGCGCGTGCCGAGGAGCGGGCAAAGGTGGCGGGAAAGGCAATGTTCGTGCTGCAGCAGACTGTATTCCTCTGCCGCGAACTGGCTGGGGCGAGCGACACCACAGCGGCGGTGCGGCGGGCAGCGGAGCTCGTCATGGGACGGATCGGCCAGCTGGACAATAACCCGCGCGCCGACACGCGCGCGTTCAGGCTGCTCGCTGAACGGCTTGAAGGCGGGCAGGCGCAGGCAGTCAGCGATGCGGGCAGGGCCTACGCATCGCTGATCGCACAGGGCTAGATCACAGGGTACAGATCGAACGGTCCGGCTGTCCTCACGGCTGGCCGTTCAAAATCATCCTCCCGAAAGAACCAGCTCAGGCGCGATGGTTCATCAGAACGGTCGCGACTTCGTTGAGAGCCTTCAGCTGGTCCTCAAAGGAGCCACTGGTAAAGGCGGTGTCGAGCGAGGTGACGAGGGCGCTGAAGCGCGAAAGCTCCTCGGTCGCAGCATCCGAAGTCAGCGGCTGGTCGTCATAAGCGTCGACAAACTGCTGCGCAGCCGCCGAGATCAGCAGCAGGGCGGCTGCGTTCTGCGGCTCGGTGGCAATGCGCGCACGGGCAGCGCGAGCTACCGCGTCGTAGGCACGCACGCTGCCGCCGTTGTCGTTCAGTTCCTTCAAGAATACATCAAACATGCTGTTTCCCTTGTTGATCTAGAGCGGCAGCGCCGAAATGCCACCGTGGTTGGCTGACCACTTCACCGGCTCGGTGAGGAAGCGTTCGACTTCCGCAATGGTCTCGTTAGAAAACCGGTTCTGGTCCTTCGCCACCTTCAGGATGTCCCACCAGGTAGCGAGATAGTGCAGGCGCATGCCTGCCGCCTCGAGCTTGCGCGGCGTATCCGGGAAGATGCCGTAGTAGAACACTGCAAAGGTGTCGGTGACCTGCGCGCCCGTCTTGGCGACGGCCTCCGCGAACTTGAGCTTGCTGCCTCCATCCGTCGTCAGGTCTTCAACCAGCAGTACCCGCTGGCCTTCTGACAACGCGCCCTCGATCTGCGCGTCGCGGCCAAAACCCTTCGATTTCTTGCGGACGTAAACCATTGGCAGCGCGAGACGATCCGCCAGCCAGGCTGCGAACGGAATGCCGGCGGTCTCACCGCCGGCCACAGCCTCGAACTGCTCGAAGCCGACGTCGCGGAACACGACCGATGCGCCGAAGTCCATGATGGCAGAACGGATGCGAGGATAGGAAATCAGCCGCCGGCAATCGATGTAGACCGGGCTTGCGAGACCAGAGGTAAACGTAAACGGCTGGTCAGCCCGAAAATGCACGGCATTCACCTCCAGCAGCATCTTGGCCACCGTTTCGGAAATTACCGAGCGATCCGGGAATGTATTCGGGAACATCGCTGAATCCTTCCTATTGATAGCCCTCGCTACCAACTTCCCGGCTATCAATCCAGCCGCAGCGCGGGTTGGACCCGGAACTTGACCGGGAAAACGGAAAACGCCTCGCCGCCGGCTTTCGGCGCGGCGCGACGAGGCCCCGCGTTAACCGAAAACCGTGCAGCAAGCGCGTGTGCCATCGATTACCCCTTGAGGAACTCGTGCAGGATGTCGGTTCCCGCGAGGAAGTCGGGCAGATCCATAGCTTCCTGCGGATTGTGCGAGCCGTTGCGGTTGCGCACGAAGACCATGCCGGATGGCACGCCCGCGGCCGCGAACACGGCGGCGTCATGGCCACCGCCTGACGGCATGACGAAAGGCTCCATGCCGAGCCGCTCCATCGCGGCCTTGAGTCCTGCCACGATTTCCGGCGCGCAGAGCGCAGGTTCCACGCGCATCTCGCGGTCGAGCTCGAAGCGAACCTTGCGCTCCTTCTCGACCTGCCGCATCTCCGCGTCGAGCAGGCGGCGCATGTCGTCAAGCGTCTTGGCGCTCTGGCTGCGGATGTCGAGGCTGAAGCTTATCTCGTCCGGAATGCGCGACATTGCATGCGTGGCCGGATCGGTGCTGACCATACCTGCGGTCAGCACCAGGTCGTCACCCATGTTGAGAATGGTCATCCAGCTCTCATCGAGGCGCACCAGCAGGTCCGACATCGCCAGCACCGGGTCGCGACGATAGGCGCGGGGCACGGCGCCGGAGTGGCCGGCTTCACCAAGGCAGCGGATGCGACGGTGGCGGAAATTGCCGCGAATGCCCGAAACGACCGCCGCCGGGAGCTTCTTGCCGATCAGCAGCGGGCCCTGCTCGATGTGAAGTTCCAGATAGGCCTCGATTTCCGACAGGTCCATCAGAGGTACGGACTCGCGCACCTTCTCCATCGGGATGCCGACATCGGCCATATGCTCGTCCAGCGTGCGGCCGTCAGCCTTGTGCTTTGCGCCCAGTTCGGACGCCAGCGTGCCGGTCAGTGCCTTGGAGCCGATGTAGCACGGGCCGAACCAGGCGCTTTCCTCGCCACGCATGGCAATGACGTGCACTGGCCGCGAGAACTTCAAGCCCTCGCGCTTGGCTCGCAGCAGGCAAAGCAGGCCAGCGACCACACCTGCGAGGCCATCGAAGTTTCCCCCCGCGGGCACGCTGTCGACATGCGAGCCGACGATCACGTAACGCTTTGCATCACGATCTTCCGGCAGGCAGAAGCGGGCATTCTGGCCCGCGTCATACCAGACGCACAGGCCGTGGCTCAGCGCGAAGTCTTCGAGGAAGCGGAGCGTGTCTGTTTCGATCTGCGAAAAGGCCGGACGGCTGACGCCCTCGACGTCGCGGGTACGACTGGCGATCTCGTCGAAGAGATAGCTGGCGATCTCGAGGTCCGAGACCGCACTCACATCCGCGGGCCTGGGCAGCGCGTTCATGGCGCAGCCTCCATGAAGACCACTCCCGCCTTCTGCTCGTCATCGATGACGCTGCCGATCACGTCCTTCACGGAACTGTAGCCATGGCGGGCCAGCCATGCGGCAAGCTCATCAATGATCCGCGGCATGGCGAGCGGGTGGATGAAGGTCGCCGTGCCGACCTGAACCGCGGTCGCACCGGCGATCAGGAATTCCAAAACGTCCTCGACGCTGGAAATGCCGCCACAGCCGATGACCGGGATCTTCGTCGCACGTGCGCACTGGTAGGCCATGCGCAGCGCGATCGGCTTGAGCGACGGGCCGGAGAGCCCGCCCATGAGGTTGCCGAGTTTCGGTCGGCGCGTGTTGATGTCGATCGCCATCGCAAGAATGGTGTTGGCTACCACCAGCGCATCGGCGCCCGCGTCTTCGGCAGCGCGCGCGACCTCCGGCGTCTCGCCCGTGTTCGGCGTCAGCTTCGCCCAAAGCGGCAGATGCGTCGCCTTGCGCAGCTTGGTCATCACGTCGAAGGTCGAGGACGGGCGGATGGCGAACGCCTTGCCGTCTTCCTCGATATTCGGGCACGAGATGTTGACCTCGATGGCTGCCACGCCGTCGACGCTTACTTCGGAGCACAGCGTTGCGAACTCATCGGCGGTGTTGCCGGAGATACTGACGACGAGCGGCGTCTCGTAGCGCTTGTAGAAAGGAATGACCCTCTCGATGAAATAGCCAACGCCCTTGCTCGGAATGCCGATCGAGTTCAGCATCGAGCCGGAAACCTCGCAAACGCGCGGCGTGGGGTTCCCGTCGCGCCAGCCGCGCGTAATCGTCTTGGTGACGTGCGCGCCAAGAAGGTCGAGGTCGAACACGTCGGCCAAGTCTTCCGAGAACGTACCAGAAGCCGGCATGATCGGGTTCTTCAGCCGGAGCGAACCGACATCAACCGTCAGATCTACCATGGCATCGCCTCCTGCATGTCGAAGACAGGGCCTTCGCGGCAGACGCGAAGATTGACGACCCGGTCTTCCTTGCGGAACGGGCGCACGCAGCAGTGGCACATGCCCAAGCCACAGGCCATCTGCTGCTCAAGCGCGATCTCGCCGGGAATTTCGTGCTTCTCACCGATGCGCTGCAGCAGCCGCAGGATCCGGTTGGAGCCGCAAGTGTAGAAGGCGTCGACGCCTTCCTCTGCGATCAACCCTTCGATGATCGCCTCAAGGTTTTCAATGGAAGACGTGCCTTCGGCATCCGTGACGGTGACGACATTCGCGCCGAGCGAGCGGAAGTAGTGGACCGACATCAGCACGTCGTCGCTGCGCGCGCTGCAGATCGCGGTGAGTTTGCGGCCAAGCCGGTTGGCCTCGAGCGCCAGAGGAGCCAGCGTCGCAAGGCCAACACCACGCGCGACCAGCACCAGATGCTGCCAGTTATCAGCGATCGTAAAACCACGACCAAGCGGCCCAAGAACGTTGAGCGTGTCGCCGGCGCCAAGATGCGCCAGAGCGCGCGTACCCTCGCCCGTGACCTTGTAGAGGAAATGCAGCTCGCCCTTGTCCGGGTAGAATCCGTAGATGCTCATCGGCCGGCGCAGGTACGGGTTCTCCCCACCAAGCTGCGGGCACAGCAGGTGGAAGAACTGGCCGGCCCGGCACTGCTCCAGCATCTCGCGCGGCGCCTTCAGGACCATCTGGCGATACTCGCCATTGACCTGAACGTTGGAAATGATCTGCAGGTCGCGCTCGAAGACCACCGGCTTGATGGCTTCGCGCACGTCACCCAGCTTCAAAGCTGCATTCATGACAAACTCAGTTCATTATGAGGTTTGGCAGGAAGGTCGAGACCGTGGGGATGTAGGTAATCACCAACAGCGTCGCGATGTTTGCGACGATGAACGGCCCGATGCCGGAGATGATCAGCATAACCGGCCTCGACAGCGTCGACGCTGCTACGAACAGGTCCAGGCCGAACGGCGGCGTGATCATGCCAATCGTGATGTTCAGCGTGACGATGACGCCGAGGTGAACCGGATCGATGCCGAGCGCCATGGCCACCGGGTAGAGCGGCGGCACCAGGATCAGCAGCGCCGAGTTCGGGTCGACGAACATGCCGAAGATCAGGAAGATCACGTTGATGACGATCAGGAAGACGATCGGGCCAGCATCGATGTGGTTGATGAAGGCGAGGATCGCCTGCGGCACCTGCGCGAGCGTGACGAAATAGGAAAGGAGGCCGCCCAGCGCGAGCAGGATGAAGATGATCGCGGTCGACAGCGCAGCGCGCTCGGTGATCGCGAACAGCTTCTTGAGCGTAAGGGTCCGGAAAATCACGCTCTCAACGAAGATGGCGTAGACGACGCTGGCCGCCGCAGCCTCCGTCGGCGTGAAATAGCCAGTGTAGATGCCGCCGAGAATGATGAGCGGCATGCCCAGCGCCCAGCCGGCACGAGAAATCGACTGCAGGCGCTCGCTCCAGCTCGCCTTCTCGCCACGGGAGACGCCGTTCTTGCGCGCTTCCCACCAGACGAGCAGAGCGAAGGCGAATGCGAGGACGAAACCCGGCACGATGCCGGCGATGAACAGCTTTGCGACCGAGGTGCCGGTCATCCAACCATAGATGATGAGTGTAATGGAGGGCGGGAGAAGCAGAGAGGTCTCGGCACTCGAAGCGATGAGGCCAAGGCTGAACTTGTCCTTGAATCCCGCCTTCTGCATTTCCGGGAACACCATCTTGCCCATCGCGGCAACGGTGGCGGGTGCAGATCCGGAGACCGAGCCGAAGGCGAGAGAGCCGCCGATCGCGGTATAGCCGGAACCACCGCGGAAGTGACGAAGGAAGGCATCTGCCAGCTGAGTCAGGCGGCGCGCGATCTGGCCGTCACCCATTAGCTCTGCAGATAGGATGAAGAAGGGAATTGCCAGGAGCGTCGAGTGGTTGATGCCACCCACGATCTTCTGGACGATCACCGGATCAGGAAGGTTGCCGTAGAAGAATTCCTTGACCATCAGCGCCGGGACGCCGAGGACAAGCATCATCTCAAAGCCGAGAACAAGCAGCAGTACCGCAGCGGCTGCGACGACCAGGAGCAGCATTTAGTGTTCTCCCCCGTCCTGACCGGCATAGCGGTCAATGACGCCGAAAAGGCTGAGCGCATAGCGCAGGCCAAGCAGAAGGAACCCGATTGTCGGGGCGAGATAGATCCAGAAGATCGGCACGTTCAGCGTCGGGCTGATCTGCCCGGTCGAGTAAACGAAAGCCGTCATGCTATAACCGAGCCATGCGAGGTACAGGCTGAAGACGATGGCAATCGCGTCGATGATCTTGCGGATCGGCAGGTGCAACCGCTCGGCGATGCGGTCGCGCCAGCTATAGACGCCGACATGGCGGCCGCGCTCCAGTGCGAGGCCGAGCGCCAGGAAGACCAGGAACAGGCTGAGCAGGCGCACAGTCTCTTCAACCCAGGCGAAGCTGGTGGCGAACGAACCGCCGAATTGCCTCGACACCACGTTGATGAAGTAAAGGACGATCATGAGGAGGAAGATCGCCACAACGGCGACCCGCTCGACAGTCCGCAGTGCAGCTAGGGCCTTCATGCGGCTTTCTCCAATCAGCAAACGCTCTGGGCTACTGGCCGAAAAGAAAATGGGTGATCCCCGCCGGAGCGGAGACCACCCGGGTTGGAATGATTACTTGGTGACCTTGGCGTATTCGGCTTCGTAGATGTCGATGATGCGCTGGCCCTCATCGCCGGTACGGCTCAGGAAGGCGGCACGGGTCGCCGGGTACATCTTCTCGCGGAAGGCTTCCTTCTCGGCGGCATCCATCTCGCGGATGTCGATGCCCGAGGCCTTGATCTCGTCAAGCGCTTCCTTAACCGAAGCAGCCTTGTGCGCGATCAGGTCCGGAATGACCTCGACGAAGGTGTCGGTGATGATCTTCTGGTATTCCTCCGGCAGGCTGCTCCAGAAGGTCGGGTTGAAGAGGACGACATCCTCCATCGCGCCGTGGTCGGAAACCACCAGGTGCTTCTGCACCTCGTAGTACTTCATGCGCTGGATGGTATCCATCGGGTTTTCCTGCGCGTCGATCACGCCGGTCTGGAGCGCGGTGTAGAGCTCGCCGAACGGCAGGGCGATTGCCGAAGCACCGAGCGCATTGAACTGCTCGATGAGGATATTCGAGTCCATCACGCGGAACTTCTGGCCGGCGAAGTCGTCGATCTTGGCCAGCGGACGGTTCGAGGTGAAGTGCTTCTTGCCGTTCGGCCAGAGGGTGACGCAGTGAACGCCGCGCGTCTCGAAGGTGTCGCACAGCGCCTTGCCGAACTCGCCGCTACGGATCTGCTGTGCCTGCTCGTCATTGTCCGGCAGCAGGAACGGAATGTCGAGGACGGACACGACCGGGTTGAAGCCGCCGAGGAACGCAGCCGGAGCAACCGTTGCTTCAAGCGTGCCGAGCTGGACGCCCTCGGTCATCTCGCGCTGCTGGCCCAGCTGGCCCTGCGGGAAGATCTGGAATTCGACGGCGCCATTGGTGCGCTCCTTGACGAGCTCGGCGACCTTTTCGAGATGGACATGGCGCGACTGCTGGGCCGCCTCCAGGTGACCGATCTTGGCAACGAAGTCAGCTGCCCATGCAGGAGAAGCGGCCATCACGGCAGCGATGCTGACCATCGCTACACTCTTTAGCCCGCGCGCGAAAATATTCATGTCCCACCTCAACTCGTTATTGTGGAGTTCAAGAAAGCGAAATTCGTACGAACCGCTTCTACCCTTGTCAATCGCAATTCTCAAAAATGAGACGAGAGGCCGCGCCGTCTCGTTAATGATCCACACCTCAAAATTTGGACGTTTGTTGACATCACGTGAGTTTGGCCCCGATAACGGGCGCAACGATAACGGAAGAGGCAAGGCTTGAGCTCGAACGCGGCGGATGGAGTGAACTTCGGCGACATCGGCGCGCGCCTGCGTGCGCACCGGCTTGGCCGCGGTCTTGCGCCTGGAACGCTTGCCGCGAAGCTGGGAATCTCGCGCGCCGCGCTCTACCGGGTCGAAAAAGGTGATATCCGCAAGATCGAGACGCTGACGGCCATTGCCAATGAGCTCGGAGTTTCGCTTCCGAGCCTGATGGGCGTTGGCGTCGAGTATATCAGCAGCTCCACCGTCTTCTTCGAGCGCATGCGCCAGCTAGAGGAAGAGTGCCAGCAGATCATCGGCTTGTTCAGCCCGGTGTCATACCTGCTCACCTCCGACCGTTACGACGAGATGCTGTCGACGGTCCTGCATGAGTCGACACCAGCAGACATCGACAAGGACGGCCTGCAGATGATCGACCAGCTGATGTCGACGCTGGCCGCGCGCAAGGCCGCCTTTCGCGAGCGCCGCCCGCATATCGTGAGCCTCATTTCATCCGTTGACCTGGAGCGCTTTCTTCTGAACGGCCTGATCGGCCGGCACGACCTGCCAAACGAGATCTCCACCCAGCGGAGGATCGCTGCCCGCCGCGAGGCCGAGCACATTCTCGCGACCTTCGAGTCACAGCCGATCGGCGTCCAGATGGGCATTGTGCGCGAACCCGTCCCCGCGACGAGTTTCCAGATCTTTCGCCAGGCGGATCGGTCCGTGCTGGCAATCAGCCCGTTCCGGCTCGGCGAGCAGCCGAATGTCCGGCTCGGCGTCGCGCTGATTACGTCGGCGCCCGAGGCAATGACGCTGCACGAGGATATTGCCGCGAGGCTCTGGGGATCTGCCCTCAAGGGTGCGGAAGCGGCCAGCTACCTGCGCGAAATGATCGCGAAATATGCCGTGGCCGTCTGACCCGGTACAAAACGTCAGCCCTCGATCGCCTTTGAGTAGGCCAGCATGATGAAGCGCTCGGCCTGCTGCAGGTACGAGTCCAGCATCTCCGCTGCTTGCTTGAAGTTGCCGGCCTCAACCTGCTCGATCAGCTTCTCGTTTTGGTCAACGAAAGGCGCATGCAGATATTCCGGGTCCTTCAAGAGCCCGAAGACAAGGCGCAGCTCGAGCGAAATATGCGAATAAAAGGCTGACAGGCGCGGGCTGTCGGCGAGCTCGACGATCGCACTGTGAAAGGCAATGTCAGCGCTGCCGACTGCAAGCCACCTGCCGGCCTTGCGCGCCTCCTTCGCCGACTCGACGGCTTCGCGCATTTTCGCGATTGCCGGATGGCGCGGATAGGCGCCCGCCAGCGCCTGGCATTCGATCAGCCGACGGATGCGGTAAATGTCGATGATCGTCGAGATGCTCGGCGTCGTGACGAAGACCCCCCGGTTCGCTTCGTGACGGAGAATGCCTTCCTTGGTCAGCAGCCGGAAGACTTCACGCAGCGTGTTGCGCGAGACCTGCAATTCCTCACTCAGAGACACTTCCGACAGGTGCTCGCCCGGCGACAGCTCTCCCGAAATGACCTTCTCCCGGATGCGCGCGGCAACGGAGTCAGCCAACGGCTGGACTGCAGTGACGATCGGGGTCACGATCTTGGCTGGTGCTGGCATGCAATTCTCACACTGCTGCTGAAATCGAGTTGAGGCGGATGGTGATGCCCAAGCGTTCAACAACCACGTCCGACTCGTATCGATTTTGTACCAGAAACGCAGGATACGTGTCGTCATCCAATCTTGTTGACGTGATTGTTCAACAGTCTGGACAAGTTTGTGGGAGCTTGTTAGTGTCCGACGTTGCGGCTCGCAACCTGGTGAACATGTTAATCGACCCGCGAGGCACAATTGGTCTGTGATCTGAACAGCGATCTTGGCGAGAGCTTTGGGCCCTGGCCGATGGGCGATGATGTCGCCATGCTCGATGTCGTCAGTAGCGCGAACATCGCTTGCGGCTTCCACGCGGGCGATCCTGCGGGAATCCTGCGCACCGTGAGGTCAGCCGTCGAGCGGAATATCGCGATCGGCGCCCATGTCGGCTATCGCGATCTCGCGGGCTTTGGCCGTCGCAACATGGAGCCGACCAGCGAAGAGCTTTTTGGCGACGTGATCTACCAGATCGGCGCGCTGCAAGGCATCGCGACGGCCGCGAAGGGCAAGGTCACCTACGTGAAGCCGCACGGCGCGCTCTACAACACGATCGCGCACAACGAGCGGCAGGCCGACGACGTCATCCGCGCCATCCTCGCATTCGATCCGGAGCTGGTGCTGCTCGCGCTGGCCGGTGCGCCGGTGGTGGAACAGGCTCGCGCGGCGGGCCTCACGGTAGTCGAAGAAGTATTCGCCGATCGCGCCTATACGGCCGACGGGCAGCTCGTCTCCCGCACCAAGCCTGGCGCGGTGCTCCACGACGTCGAGGCGGTCGCGCAGCGCGCGCTTGTGATGGCACGCGACGGTATTGTCGAGGCGATTGACGGCACCACTGTCAGGCTCAACGCCCAGTCGATCTGCGTTCATGGCGACTCGCCCAACGCCGTCGCGATGGCGCGCGCAGTGCGACAGGCGCTTGATGGAGCCGGCATCGAGATTGCGCCTTTTGCGCCTGGCCGCGCCTGAAAATGAGTGAAATGTCGTCATCATCACCTGCGAGAATTCGCCCGGTGCGGCCGGGCGCGTTCCTTATCGAGTTCGACACGCTCGACGAGGTGATGGCGGCAAGCATGGGCCTGGCGGAGCAGCCCATCGACGAGATCAAGGAGATGGTTCCAGGCGCGCGGACCCTTCTCGTGCGTCATGACCCGCATGAAACCAACCCGGAACAGCTGCTCCGCGAAATCCTAGCGCGCAGCCGCGCAGCGGACTCCGGTGCTCCGGGGACTGTTGTCGAAATTCCGGTCGTCTATGACGGCGAAGACCTGGGCGACGTCGCCGATATCCTCGAATGCAGCATCGATGAGGTGATCCGCCGGCACACCGAGACGCTGTTTTCGGTCGCCTTCACGGGCTTTGCCCCGGGCTTTGCCTATCTCGCCAGCAAGGATTCCACGTTGCGCGTCCCGCGCCGCTCGTCGCCGCGCACGGTCGTGCCGCAGGGATCCGTGGCGCTCGCAGGTGAGTTCACCGGCGTCTACCCCAAGGCCAGCCCCGGCGGCTGGCAGCTGATCGGCCGTACCGATATTGCCATGTTCGACATCAACCGCGAACCGGCTGCGCTGCTACGCCCCGGCATGAGCGTCCGCTTCCGCCGCGTGGAGAATTTTGACGCGAAAAGGCCTGCCCAGCCGGTGCAGAAGGCGACCACGGCTCCCGCGTCATCGCAATGGATCGAGGTGGTGAGCTCGCCTCTCCCGGTGATGGCGCAGGATCTTGGGCGTCCCGGCCTGGCACCGCAGGGCATCAGCCTATCGGGCGCATCCGATCGCAGCTCGCTGATCGCAGCCAATCGCATCGTCGGAAATGATCGCGATGCCGCGGCCCTGGAGATTCCGCCCGCTCCATTCACCTTCCGCGTGAAAGGCAACCTCGTTGCCGCAGTCACTGGCGCTGCCGAGGGCATCCTCGTCCGCGACGCCGACGGTGACGCCGTGCGGCTTGCCCCCTGGACCCCGCTTGCCCTGAACGACGGGGACACAGTCACCATCGAAGCGCCGCGCCGGGGCGTTCGCTCCTATCTTGCCATCCGCGGTGGCTTCGACATCAAGCCCGTTCTGGGCAGCTCATCGACCGACACGCTTGCGCAGCTTGGCCCCGCCCCCCTTCAGGTGGGCAACCAGGTATTCGTCCCTGAGCGGGATACGAAGATTGCCGTGCAGCCTTCGGCTGAGCCTCCCTTTGCGATGCCCGCTACCGGCGAGACCGTCGAGCTCGATGTCTATCTTGGCCCGCGCAACGACTGGTTCACGGACGAGGCAGTCAAGTTCTTCCTCACACAGGAATGGACGGTCGGCCAGCAGAGCAACCGCGTCGGCATGCGCCTTGCCGGTGAGCCGCTGGAACGCAAGCTTCGCGATGAACTGCCGAGTGAAGCTACGCTTTCGGGCGCCATCCAGGTACCCGCCAACGGTCAGCCGGTACTGTTCCTCACCGACCATCCGGTGACAGGTGGCTATCCCGTCATTGCCACGCTGCGCGAAGAGCAGCTGAGCTATGCCAGCCAGATCCCGGCGGGAGCACGCATCCGCTTCCACGCCATCGAGACCACGAGAAAGGGCGGCAGACCATGAAGAAGGTTCTGATCGCAAACCGCGGCGAGATTGCCCTGCGCATCGTGCGCGCCTGCCGCGACTACGGGGTGAAGTCGGTCGCCGTCTACGCGGACGAGGACGTCAACGCCCTGTTTGTGCGTCACGCCGACGAAGCCTATGCCCTCGGCGGCTCGACGCCGAAGGACACCTATCTCAACATCGACAAGCTGATCGAGATTGCGAAGCGCAGCGGGGCGGATGCCGTGCATCCCGGCTACGGCTTTCTGTCGGAGCGGGCGGAATTTTCAGAGGCGGTCGTCAATGCCGGCCTGACCTGGATCGGCCCCTCTGCAGATGTCATCCGCGCGCTCGGCGACAAGCTGGAAGCCAGGCGCGTTGCAGCCAAGATCGGCGCGCCGCTTGCCCGTGGCAGCGAAAACGCGATCGACAGTGCCGCCGAGGCGCTGGCCTTCGCCCGCGAGATCGGCGTCCCCGTTGCGATCAAGGCAGCGCATGGCGGCGGCGGGCGCGGCCTGAAGATCGCCCACGACTTTGCCGAGGTGGAGGAGCTCTTCGAATCGGCCCGGCGCGAGGCTCTGGTCGCATTTGGCCGCGGCGAGTGCTTCATCGAGCAGTATCTCGACCGCCCGCGCCATATCGAGGCGCAGATCATCGCCGACACGCACCGCAATGTGGTCGTGGTCGGCACACGCGACTGCTCGCTGCAGCGCCGCAACCAGAAGCTGGTCGAGGAAGCCCCCGCGCCGTTCGTCACAGATGACCAACGCGCCGCGATCCACCATTCCGCAGCCGCGATCTGCCGCGAAGTCGGCTATACCGGCGCGGCAACCGTCGAGTATCTGCTGAGCGCCTCGGGCGTCCTCTCCTTCCTCGAAGTGAACACCCGCCTGCAGGTCGAACACCCGGTGACGGAGGAAACCGCCGGCATCGACCTCGTCGTCGAGCAGCTACGTATTGCCGATGGACTGCCGCTGTCGATCAGCGAAAGCCCTGCCCCGCGCGGCCACGCCATCGAGTTCCGCATCAACGCCGAGGATGCGGGCCGTGGCTTCCTGCCTGCCTTCGGCGAGATCAGGCGGTTCGAACCGCCGACGGGCCCCGGCATCCGTCTAGACAGCGGCGTCGAGGCAGGCTCCGTTGTGCCGAGCAATTTCGACTCGCTCACTGCCAAGCTCATCGTAACCGGCGCCACCCGTGAGCAGGCGATTGCGCGTGCGCGGCGGGCGCTCGCCGAGTTCAACATCGAGGGCATTCCGACCGTGCTGCCCTTCCACCGGCAGGTGCTCGAAGAGGCCGACTTCACCGGCCCCGTATTCCGTGTCCACACCCGATGGATCGAGACCGATTTCGCCGCTAAGCTCGAACCCCACGCCCGCGCCAAGCCTGCACGATCGCAGCAGACCCGGCGCGCCAGGATCGAGATTGAAGGCAGGATGGTCGACGTCGATGTACCGCGGGCCTATTGGACGGTGTTCGGAGCCGGCGCAGCCGACGACGCCGAGGAGAACCGAGAGACGGCGAGTGAAGATCCGGGCAGCGTGCTGGCGCCCATGTCCGGGACACTCCTTGCATGGCGCGTTCAGGACGGCGCGACCGTGCGCGAGAACGACGTGCTCGGGGTGATGGAGGCCATGAAGATGGAGACCCAGATCCTCGCCGGCAGCAATGGCACCTTTACAGCCTCGGTTGTCGCCGGCAGCCCGGTCAGTGCCGGCGAAGAGCTCGGCCGCATCGTTCCAGACAGCACCCAGGAGGCGACACCATCATGACGACTTCGACGCCGCTTCTGTCGATCGAGAACCTGACCGTCGCCTTTGGCCAGTCGCGCGTGGTCGAGAACCTCAGCTTCACCGTCGAAGCCGGGCAGACCGTCGCCGTCGTCGGCGAGTCCGGCTCGGGCAAGTCTATGACCTCGCTGTCGATCATGCGGCTCACCGACAATCTTGGAGCCCATTTCGAGAGCGGCAAGATCCTGTTCGAGGGCCGCGACCTTGCGAAGGCCTCGCAGCGCGAGATGCGCTCGATCCGCGGCAACGAGATCGCGATGATCTTCCAGGAGCCGATGACCTCGCTCAATCCGGTCTTCACCGTCGGCGACCAGATCAGCGAAGCGATCCTGCTGCACGAGAATATCTCCCGCTCGGCGGCACGCGCGAAGGTGCGCGAGTTGCTGGAAATGGTGCGCCTGCCCGACGCGGCGAACCTGATGAGCCGCTATCCGCACCAGCTCTCGGGCGGCATGCGGCAACGCGCGATGATCGCGATGGCACTTGCATGCCGGCCGAAGCTGCTGATCGCCGACGAGCCGACCACGGCGCTCGACGTGACGATCCAGGCGCAGATCCTCAACATCATGCGCGATCTCAAGAGCGAGCTCGGCATGGGCATGATCTTCATCACACATGACATGGGCGTCGTCGCCGAGATGGCGGACCATGTCGTTGTGATGTGGAAGGGCAAGAAGGTCGAGGAAGGCCCGGTCCGCGAGATCTTCGCCAATCCGCAGCATCCCTACACCCGCACGCTGCTGTCGGCGGTACCCCGCCTCGGCAGCATGAAGGGCGAGACCCTGCCGAAGCGGCGCCCGCTCACCGTCCTCGAGGACGGTCAGCCGAAGATCGTGGGCGAGGAACGTGTGCAGGACACTGTGCGCCGAGATGCCCCTCTCCTGTCCGTTGAGGACATGATGGTGCGCTTCGATATCAAGAAGACCTTCCTCGGCAAGGTCACGCACCGGCTGAGCGCGGTGTCGAAGGTCAGCTTCGACGTCTATCCGGGAGAGACGCTGGCGCTGGTGGGGGAGTCCGGCTCCGGCAAGTCCACCATCGGCCGCACCATCCAGCAGTTGCAGAAGGCGCAGTCGGGCACCATCCGCTTCCGCGGCAAGCGCTTTGCCGACATGACGGCGGCGGAACTCTTCAAGATGCGCCAGGAAGTGCAGTACATCTTCCAGGACCCGTTTGCCTCGCTCGACCCGCGCAAAACCGTTGGTTTCTCGATCGCCGAGCCAATCAACACGCACAGGCTCCTCACCGGCGGTAAGGAAGTGACGAAGCGCGTCCACGAACTGCTTGAGCGCGTCGGTCTGTCGTCGTCCGTTGCCTCGCGCTATCCGCATGAGTTCTCGGGCGGCCAGCGCCAGCGCATATGCATTGCACGTGCGCTCGCATCGAACCCGAAGCTGATCATCGCCGACGAGGCTCTGTCAGCGCTCGACGTGTCGATACAGGCACAGATCATCAATCTTTTCATGGATTTGCAGGCGGATCTTGGCCTTGCTTACCTGTTCATCAGCCACGACCTCGCGGTCGTCGAGCAGATGAGCCATCGCGTGGCGGTTCTTTATCTCGGCCAGATCATGGAGATGGGCAGCCGCCAGCAGATCTTCGAGAACCCGTCCCACCCGTACACCCGGCGCCTTCTGTCAGCCGTCCCAATTGCCGACCCCGCGCACGAGCGCGCAGCGATCCGGATCGACGGCGAGATCCCGAACCCCGTCCGCGCCGTCGGCGACGAACCCGCCATTCTTGCCCACGACGAGATCGCCCCTGGCCATTTCGTGGCGCGAGTGCCCGATTAACAGCTCATAGAGGAGTGAACACATGAAGATCATCAGAAGGGGAATCCTGGCGGGTCTGACAGCGCTTGCACTGGGCAGCGTGTCCTTTGCTGCGATGCCGGCGCATGCCGAGGGCAAGGTGACTGTGTCCGTGCCGCAGGATGCCGGCAGCTGGGACCCGATCGACACCTTCCTGGTCGCGTGGGCGGCCGTTGCCACCAACATCTACGACGGCCTGACCTACCGCGGTCCGGACATGCAGATCGTCCCGGGTCTCGCGGAGTCGTGGGAAGAGCTCGATGACGGCAAGCGCATTCGCTTCAAGCTGCGCCAGGGCGTCAAGTTCCACAACGGCGAAGAGTTCGACGCCGAAGCCGTCAAGTTCACCTTCGACCGCCTGCTTGGCGAAGAAGGCGGCAAGGGCCCGCAGCGTTCGAACTACACCTCGATCGAGAGCGTCGAGATCATCGATCCGTTCACTGTAGATTTCAAGCTGAACGCCCCGGATCCGGTGCTGCTCACCAAGCTCGCCGGCTATGGCGCGATGATTGTTCCGCCGAAATACGTCCAGGAGAACGGCGAGGAGTTCAACCTGAACCCGGTCGGTACGGGCCCGTTCAAGTTCGTCTCCTACGATCCGAAGGTCAGCATCAAGCTCGAAGCGAACCCCGACTACTGGGGTGGTGCACCGAAGATTTCCGAGCTTGAGTACCGCTTCATCTCCGAGCCTTCGACCGCTGTTGCCGAACTTCAGGCCGGCCGCGTCGACATCGTCGTCCCGCCGACCATTCCGATCGCGATGATCCCGGTCATCGAAGGCGACTCGAAGCTTGAGGTCGTCAGCGTTCCCGGACCGACCGTTGACGCGCTGCGCTTTAACACCCGCCACGGCATCACTGCCGACGTGCGCGTGCGCAAGGCGATCATCATGGCCGTCGATCGCGCCTCGATCGTCGAAGCGATTCTTGCCGGCCAGGCTTCCGAGATCGTCAGCTTCCAGAGCGCGCTGTCGTTCGGCTACGATCCCCAGCTGAAGGGCCTGCCGTATGATCCGGAAGGCGCCAAGAAGCTGCTCGCGGAAGCCGGCGTTGCCGAGGGCACCGAGCTGCAGATCGACATCCGCAGCAACGACGCTTCGATGAACGAGGTCGCGCAGGTCATTGTCAGCTACCTGCAGGCGATCGGCCTCAACGCGACCATCAAGCCGTACGAAACCAGCACGCTCATTTCGGACATCATCCCGCAGGGCAAGACCGGCGCGATGTTCCAGCAGAAGTGGGGCGGCTGGACGTTCGACTACGACAACACCGCTTACGCCATGTACCACACCGGCGAGAAGTGGAACCCGTACGGCAACGACGCCGAGCTCGACCGCATGCTCGAGGAGCAGCGCCCGGTGACCGATCGCGCCCAGCGCGAGAAGATGCTGCAGGCGATCGGCAAGTACGTCGCCGACGATGCGCTCGAGCTGCCGCTCTACAACACCAACGCGATCTATGGCGTCGCCAAGCGCGTGAAGGGTTTCCAGGCAGCTCCGGACAACCGTCTGAAGCTCAACGAAATTACCGTTGAGTAACGTCAATCGGAGCGCCGCTTCTCAGCGGCGCTCCTCTCACCCGAGGTTGAGACCGTGGCACGCTATCTGCTCAAGCGAATACTCCAGGCCGTCTTCGTCGTTATCGTCATCACGCTGTTCGTGTCGTACGCCGTACGTCTGACCGGCGATCCGGCGGTGATGATGTTTGCTGGCGGCGGCGGCTCCGTGTCGGAAGCCGACCTGGAACGCGTCCGGGCGGCGCTCGGCACCGACAAACCCTTCTACCAGCAGTATCTCGCCTTCCTGCACGGCCTCCTCACGCTGGACCTCGGCCGCAGCTTCGCCAGCGGCGCCCCGGTCTCCAACCTGATCGCCGCCGCAGCCCCGTCGACCCTGAAGCTCGCTTTTGTCTCGATGCTGATCTCGATCGTCATGTCGATCCCGCTCGGAATCTGGGCAGCCGTTTCGAAGGGGAAGGCAGCGGACCAGATCATTCGCATCTTCTCGCTGGTCGGTGTCTCATTCCCGAACTTCTGGCTCGCCACCATGCTGGTGCTGCTGTTCTCTATCTTCCTCGGCCTGCTGCCGCCGAGCGGCATGGTCGGCTTCGAGAGCTACATCATGCCGACGCTGACCATGGGCGTGATCCTGACAGCCACCAACGTCCGCCTCGTGCGCACGGCCATGCTGGAGACGCTGCAGTCGCAGTACGTCATGGTCGCGCGCGCCAAGGGCCTGAGCGAGCGCCGCGTCCTCTACAAGCACGCGCTGCGCAACTGCGCCATTCCGCTCATCACCTATTTCGGCCTGCAGTTCGGCGGCATGCTCGGCGGCCTCGTCGTCATCGAGAAGGTGTTCAGCTGGCCGGGTCTCGGCACGCTCGCCTTCGACGCCGTCAACGCCCGCGACTATCCGGTGCTGCAGGCAGTCATCACCGTGCTGGCGTTGCTGATCGTCGGCGTCAACCTCATCGTCGACATCGCCTACGGCCTTGTCGATCCGCGCATCCGGTTGGAGTAGCACCCCATGGCCACAGCCACGGCCCGTCGAGCCCGCTTCAACAATCTCGAATTCATCCTCGGCGCGGTGCTGACCGCACTGATCGTCCTGGGCGTGCTGTTCTCCGACGTCCTGTTTCCGGGCGGAGCCGCCAAGGTAGACCTCGCCGCCCGCCTGACGCCGCCGTTCACGAGCCTCGCGCACCCCTTCGGTACCGATCCGCTCGGCCGGGACGTGCTGGCGCGCGTGCTTGCCGGTGGCAAGGTCTCGCTACTGGTCGGCGTCGTATCGGTGATCGGCGCCGTCATTCTCGGTACCGTCCTCGGCCTCGTTGCCGGCTATTATCGCGGCTTCTGGGACATGCTGCTGATGCGCTTTGCGGACATTCAGCTGGCGATGCCCTTCATCCTGCTCGCGATGACCTTCGTCGCCATCGTGGGCCCGAGCCTCACCAACACCATCTTCCTGCTTATCATCTCCGAGTGGGTGAAGTATGCGCGCCTCGTGCGCGGCCAGGTGCTGTCGCTGCGCGAGCGCGAGTTCATCCTTTCCGCAAAGGCGATCGGCGTCAGCAACTTCCGCATCATCTTCCAGCACCTGTTGCCGAACCTGCTTGGCCCGGTGATCGTGCTGATGACTCTCAACGTCGCCAACAACATCCTGCTCGAAAGCAGCCTGACCTTCCTCGGCCTCGGCATCGACCCGACCACCCCGAGCTGGGGCGGCATGCTGGCCGACGGCCGCACCTACCTGCAGACCGCCTGGTGGGTGAGCGTTTTCCCGGGCCTTGCCATCCTTCTTACCGTCCTCGGCCTGAACCTCCTGGGTGACTGGCTCCGAGACACCCTTGATCCGAGTGGACGCAGTTCCAGACCATGAGCACCTTCCTGCTGACTGAACGCAAGTTCGAACGCACCCTCAACCGCATCATCGCCGAAGCAAAACCGGGTGACGAATTCGAAGCTTGGGTTTTCGATGACCGCAAGAGCCGCAAGGCGGCAGAAGAAGCGCTTGCGAAAAAGGGCGTGAAGGCGCGAATTCGCTCGGCCTACAAGCCGCTGCTCTATGCCTTCCTCGAGGAGATTGACCTCGCCGGCATTGCCGCGATCGAGATCCGCTATCCAGTGCACGAGGCAGCACCGCAGAACCGCTTCCGGCTCGAGTGCTACCCGCTGGCGGCGATGGTCGGTGAGCGCGCAATCAGTTTCGTCGCGCGCAATGACGGCGCGTTCCACTATGACGTCCGCCTGACGGGTGCCAACGGCGGGAGCCGCGAACTGCAAGTCTTCGCACCAAACCGCGTCCATGACGATGCTGCGGGCGAGTCGGCCGTCTCCCCGACAGGCTGGATCCGTCGCGCGGGCGACGCCAAGGGCGAGCGGCTGGTGACCGACTTCGAGGAAGTCTACGACGCGGCGATGGGTGCTATCGCCGCTCGAGATTGGGGCGACAAGGAGCCGTTCTTCGAGGAACTGAACATCCGCGTCGAATTCCCCGCCGAGGACGAAGCTCTCCACGTGGGCGACGAAGTCGTCAGTCTGCGCGAGGCACTGCACGAGGACCTCTACTTCTCCGGCATCGAATTCTTCACCCGCAAGACCGGCCGCGCCTTCACCGCCCGCACCCTGCGCCCCGGCCAGATCGTGCCGGAAGTCGTCCAGGGCTCCGAGGTCGCCCTCCGCATCGAGACCCGCTCGTTCACGACCGGCTTCATCCCCTCACCTGACCAGCCGCTCGACACGGCGACGGCGCCGCTTTCGGCCGAGCAGATCGCATCCGAGCTTACCGCCATCGGCGGAAAGAGTTTCGCCGCCACCGCCCGCTCCGGCCGGCAGGTGAAGGCGACCTATGTGGTCGGCAGCGACATCCCCGTCATGATCAGCGGCGGCCAGCACGCCAACGAGACGACTGGCGTCGTAGGTGCCCTGAGGGCCTCGAAGTTTCTCGCGAAGCGCCCCGGTGCGCACTTCACCCTCGCTCCGAGCGAAAACCCCGACGGCTATGCCCTGCACCAGCGCCTGCGCCAGGACAATCCCCGCCACATGTCGCACGCCGCCCGCTACACCGCGCTCGGCGACGACCTGGAGTACCGTAGCGCCGAGAACGCAGGCCCGTTTCTGTTCGAGAAGGCGATCCGCCTTGAAGCGCAGGCCATGAGCGGCGCGCGGCTGCACGTCAACCTGCACGGCTACCCCTCGCACGAGTGGACGCGGCCGCTTTCCGGCTACGTGCCGCGCAACTTCGCGATGTGGACGGTGCCCAAGGGCTTCTTCCTCATCGTGCGCTATCACAAGGGCTGGGACGAGCCTGCACGTTCGCTGACCGAGGCGGTGACACAGCACCTTGCCAGAATCCCAGGCCTGCTCGAAATGAACGCGCAGCAGATCGCCCTGTTCGAAACCCACGCCGGGGAGACCGGTTTCGAGATGATCAACGGCTTCCCCTGCCTCGTCTCGCTGGATGAGCGCAACAGCGCCCCCGTGACGCTGATCACCGAGTATCCTGACGAGACGATCTACGACGACCTCTTCGTCGCCGGCCACACTGCGCAGTGCGAGACCGTTCTCGCCGCCTACGAAGCGTGGCAGGAGATAATGAAGGACAGCCCCGCAGCCACCTGACTGCGGCCTACCAGGCGGCACTAGCGAGCTAACACTACGGCAGCCGATAGGCGATGACGTAGTCACCAGCCTTCGTGCCGATGGAGCCGTGGCCGCCGGCAACGATCAGGACATACTGCTTGCCATCCTCGCCGGTGTAGCTCATCGGCGTCGCTTGCCCACCGGCGGGCAGGCGGGCTTCCCACAACTGTTCGCCAGTGGTGACGTTATAGGCGCGCAGATAATTGTCGACCGCGGCTCCGAGGAAAACCACGCCACCGCGCGTAA
Source organism: Aminobacter sp. J41 (assembly GCF_000526635.1). GTDB lineage: Bacteria > Pseudomonadota > Alphaproteobacteria > Rhizobiales > Rhizobiaceae > Aerobium. The sequence goes on along the minus strand of NZ_JAGL01000013.1, from coordinate 19,746 downwards.
TCATCGGCCCGCCGATACCCGGGACACCGAGCTTGAAGGGAAGCGGCAGCGGCGTCATGTCGTAGACGGTGCCGTTGCGATGCTTATAGGCGATCTCGCCGGTACGCAGGTCCACGCCAACCACGTAGCCCCAAGGCGGGGTCTGGCAGGGAATGCCAAGGGGCCCGAGGAACGGCCCCATGAACACACCATAGGGCGCGCCTTCATTGCGGTTGAGCCCCTGCTCGCTCGCCTTCTCGTCCTCGCCCTTCGACGGAATTTGATCACGCGGTACAAGCCGCGAGGTGAAGGCGAGATAAGTCGGCATGCCGAACATGATCTGCCGCTCAGGATCGACCGCGACGCTGCCCCAGTTGAAGACGCCGAAATTTCCCGGATAGACGATCGTGCCTTCTAGCGAGGGCGGCGTGTAGCGCCCCTCATACCGGTAGCGATGGAACTGGATGCGGCAGGCCAGCTGGTCGAACAGCGTGATGCCCCACATGTCGCGCTCCTCGAGCGGCGGGGGTTCCAGTGACAGGTCCGAGACCGGCTGCGTAGGTGAGGTAAAATCCTCCGGGATTGCGCCGGTGGGCGCCGGCACTTCACGAACGGGGATGACCGGCTCGCCGGTGCGGCGGTCGAGCACGTAGATGTCGCCCTGCTTGGTGGGACCGATCAGCGCAGGTACCGTGCCAGAAGGCAGCGTCAAGTCGATCAGCACCGGCTGCGCCGGCACATCCATATCCCACAGGTCATGGTGCACCGTCTGGCGCACCCAGCGCACCTGTCCCGTCTCTATGTCGAGCGCGACGATCGAAGACGAATATTTCTCGACATGCTCGCTGCGGCCCATGCCAAGCTGGTCCGGCACCTGATTGCCGAGCGGTATGTAGACGAGGCCGAGATCAGGATCGTAGCTGAACACCGACCAGCTGTTGGGAGAGTTGGTGGTGTAGAACTCGCCCTCCCCGATAGGCGCGGTATCGTCCGGGTTGCCGGAATCCCAGTTCCAGATCAGGCGTCCGGTACGCACGTCAAAGGCGCGGATGACGCCGGACTGCGACTGTGTCGAATAGTTATCATTGACGGCCCCGCCGATGATGATCCTGCCGGCACTGATGACCGGGGGCGAGGTCGAATAGTAGTAGCCCGCGGGGTTGTACTGCATGCCCTGTTCGAGGTGCAGCTCGCCGTTGTCGGCAAAGCTGGTGCAGACCTCGCCGGTGGCAGCGTCCAACGCGATAAGGCGTGCGTCCGAGGTCGGCAGGTAGACGCGCTGGCCACAGGGCGTGTCGGCGCCGGTCGCGGGGTCGGCCCAGAAGGTGACGCCACGACAGGTCTGGTGCTGCCGGTCGGGGTTCATCCCGGCATTGGGGTCAAACTTCCACTTTTCTTCGCCGGTAGTGGCGTCAAGTGCGATCGCCCAGTTGTGCGGCGTGCACAGGTAGAGGGTATTACCCACCTTGAGGGGGGTGACCTGGTAGGTCGTCTCGCCAACATCGTCCGGCAGCTTCACATCTCCGGTCTGGTACTGCCAGGCGACCTGAAGCGTCGAAACGTTTTCGGTGTTGATCTGGTCTAGCGGCGAGAAGCGCTGGCCAAGCGCGGTCCGCCCGTATTGGTGCCATTCTCCGTCGGGCACCTCCCCGATGCGCGCCCCCGCGAGCCGCTCTTCAGGAAGGTTGCCCGCGATATCATGCGGATCCTGGAACATCGAATAGACGGCTACGGCGATCGCGACGAGAACCACCGCGCCGAGCGCGAAACCGGCCGTCGGCTGCCCGCTCGCAGGAAGTAGCCGCCAGCGCACCCATGGCGTCAGCAGCCAGATGCCCATCAGAATGATGATGCCGCCGCGCGGCCCAAGCTGCCACCAGTCGAAGCGGACCTCCCAGATCGCCCAGGCGAGCGCAGCAACGACGAAGACGGCATAAAGCCACAGCGCAGCAAGCGAGCGACGAAAGAGCAGCGCCGCCGTCACCAGCATCACCAGCCCGGCGATCAGGTAGAAGAAACTGCCTCCCAGGACCACCAGCCACAGGCCGCCGCCTGCAAGTGCGATTCCGAACAGGGCGAGCACGATGGCAGTGATGGTGAGCGTCATGTCGTCTCCCGCTGCAGGGGCCACCGCTCACGCAGGCGAGCAATGACAGGTTACTGGTCCTGGTCGATAGCGTGAGGCGAAGGCGTGCCGGGACGGTCGGACGCATCGCGCCCGCTCGTCAGGAAGACGATCGCGATGGCGATAACCGCGATCGCAACCAGCCATATAACTGTTCTTGAAGACATCCCTCACGCAGCCTCAACGCCGGATCCTGAGCCGCAACGGTCAGGCTGGCAGTTTGTTCCACGCATGATGCGTCAGTGCGTTGCTGCATCAGCAGCGGGCTTAGTCCGTCTTGTGGACGGACTGGAAGCTATTATCTGGGCTCGTCAGGGAAGAGCGCGCGAAGACCATCGGCCGAGGCCGGGGCAACGCCGCGTTCGGTTATGAGGCCGGTGACGAGCCGGGCGGGCGTGACGTCGAACGCCGGATTGGCCGCGCCGGTGGCGGCGGGTGAAATGCGGACCTGCACAACCTCGCCCGAAGCAGTGCGGCCCCACACCAGCGAAACCTCGTCGCCGGAGCGCTCCTCGATCGGAATTTCCTTGACCCCGTCCTTCACGGTCCAGTCGATGGTCGGTGACGGCAAGGCGACGTAGAACGGCACCCCGTTGTCGCGGGCAGCAAGCGCCTTCAGGTAGGTGCCGATCTTGTTGCAGACGTCGCCATTGGCGGTGGTGCGATCGGTACCGACGATCACCATGTCGACTTCGCCATGCTGCATCAGGTGGCCGCCGGCATTGTCGACCACCAGCGTGTGCGGCACGCCGTGACCAGCCATCTCCCACGCGGTCAGCTGCGCGCCCTGGTTGCGCGGACGGGTCTCGTCGACATAGACGTGGACCGGAATTCCCTCCTCGACAGCCATGTAGATCGGCGCCGTCGCCGTGCCCCAATCCACCGTTGCCAGCCAGCCGGCATTGCAGTGGGTGAGGATGTTGACGCGCTCGCCGGGCTTCTTTGATGCGGCGATCTGCCGGATCAGGGTGAGACCGTGACTGCCGATGGCACGGTTAAGTTCGACGTCCTCGTCGGCGATTTCCGCCGCGCGGGCGAATGCGGCCTCTGCGCGTTCCTCCGACGGCAGCGGCTTCAGCACACGCGTCATCTCGTCGAGCGCCCAGCGCAGGTTGATCGCGGTCGGGCGGGTTTCGTGCAACTGGTCCCAGACAGATTCGAGCCTGGCATCCGACGGGTCGTCGCGCATGGCGATGGCAACGCCGTAGGCGGCGGTGACGCCGATCAGCGGCGCTCCGCGCACCCACATTTCGCGAATGGCGACCGCAACATCCTCGACACTGGAAAGGTTGGCGATGCGGAACTCGTGCGGCAGCCAGCGCTGGTCGATGATGTCGACTGAGCGACCGTCCTCGGCCAGCCAGATCGTGCGATAGTGCCTGTCGCCAACCCTCACGTTACCGCTCCCTTGCAAAGTCGTGCCGCCAGCGCATTTGCCTCGCTCATGGAGTGGATCCGGTCGCGGTTGACGGCGATGTGGCGACCGAACTTCAGCGCCTTTGCCTCGCAGCGCGCCTTGAGGTCCTGGTCGCTAATGGTCTCGAAGTCGGCATTGTGCGCGAGGCCGAGAATGCGGCGATGGATCTCGATACCCGCAAAGCCGAGCAAGTCGACCCAGATCTCGTGCAAGAGCTCATCAAGCGCCTGTTCGGCGCCAAGCGCATCACCCTGGTCTTCAAATAACGTTCGCTGGTAGAGGATACCATTGCGCTCCTCTCGCCACAGCCGCGAGAACTCGGTGCGGAAAACGCTCCAGCAGCGTTCCAGAACGTCGAGGAGATAGGCCCGCATCGGCTCGCGGCTGCCCCCCTCCTCGTGTCCTTCCTGCGAGAAGTAGGACATCCAGAAATTGGCGAATAGCATGCCGACGTCGAAGGCGATCGGCCCGTAGAAGGCGAATTCCGGATCGATGACGCGCGTGTCGCTGTCGGTCACCATGATCGAGCCGGTGTGCAGGTCGCCGTGCACCAGCGTTTCGGCCTTGGCGGTAAACAGGTGCTTCATGCGCTGTGCAGTGACCTTCAGGTCGCGGTCGGCGCGCAGCTCCGCAACGAGCGGATCAAGCTGCGGCTTGGTATGCGCGTTCAGCTCGGCCTCGAAATAGGGATCCGAAAAGACCAGGTTTTCGGTAATGTCGCACAGCTCGACATTGTCGGCGAAAAGGGCAAGGTCGGCCTTGCGCTGGCGCGTCGACATCGAAAGGTCGGAGCCGCGAAACAGCGTGCGCGCCATGAACAGACCGAGGTCGTCGGCGATGCTCGGCAGCTGCCGGCCCTCGATCAGCGCTCGGCGCAGGATTACGTGCGGCGTCAGGTACTCCATGACGACGAGCGCCTGCGCCTCGTCGAAGTGGTAGACTTCCGGCACCTGCCTAGGCGCCCGCGCCTGCTGGCGCGTCAGCGCGTGGTATTCGAAGAAGGACCGCTTCAGCGGCAGCGGCCAGCTTTCGCCGACAAGGCGTACATAGGGTAATGCCTGCTTGACGATGACGCCGCCCTTGTCGGTCTCGACAATGAAGACGAGATTGAGGTTCCCGTCGCCGACCTCGCGCACGCGCCAGGCCGAAGGCTCCGCGCCAAGCCGACTCCGCAGCTCCTCCAGCCCACCAAGCCGTGCCGGCAAACTTTCGACCGTTAACGCCTCAAAAGATTTGGCGTCCATGCAACTCCTCCCGTCGCACCCGCACCCGGCCGCGAGATGAATGCGGCCGCCTCCAATGTCGAAAACGCTAGTGAGCGGTCTGGCAATTGTCAATCATGTTGACATTTGCCGACAACGTGCCGTAGCGTCGTGTCCAGGGGAGGAATGGCGGCATGGATGCCATGTTCCGTATTGCAGGGCTGGAGAAGTCGTTCGGACCCATCCGGGTGCTGAACGACGTCAATCTTGAACTGCATACGGGAACCGTTACCGTGCTGATGGGCGCGAACGGCGCCGGCAAGTCCACTCTCGTCAAGATCATGAGCGGGGTCTATCCTCGCGGCGGCGGCGTGATGGAGCTGGCGGGACAGCCTTATGAACCGGCTTCGCCTGCCGAGGCGATCCGGGCGGGCGTGGTCACCGTCCACCAGAACATCAATGACGGCGTCGTTGCGACGCTCGACGTGGCCACGAACCTCACCATGGACCGGCTCAGCGGCAAGAGCGCGCCGCTGATCTTCAACCCGCGCCGGGTGCGTCGAGAGGCGCGGGCAGTTGCCGACCGGCTCGGGCTCCAGGTGGACCTCGGGGCAAGCATTTCGGATCTTTCGCTCGCCGACCGGCAGATGGTCGCGATCGCACGCGCCATGGCGCATGAGCCCAAGGTGATGGTGCTTGATGAGCCCACTTCGTCGCTGTCGAGCGCGGAGGCGAACCGGCTGTTCTCGGTCATCGACCGCTTGCGCGCCCACGGCGTCGCCATTCTCTATATCTCGCACCGCATGTCGGACATTCGCCGCGTCGCCGACCGGATCGTAGCACTCCGCGACGGCGTCATCACCGGCGTGTTCGAGGAAAAGCCGCTCGACTATGAGGGCGCGGTCAACGCGATGCTGGGCCGCCAGATGGGTCATGCGGCAGTGACCGTCGCGGATGCGACTCGCAAAGTGTTCGAGGCGAACGATCTGCGCATTGCGCCGTCCGCCCGCCCCTTTTCGCTCACCTTGGGTGACGGCGAGGTCGTCGCCATCACCGGTCTCGTGGGCGTCGGTAAGACGAAGCTCGCCGAGACGCTGTTCGGCGTGCGCCGGCCGCTCGGCGGAACGATGCGGCTAGCCCGACAAGACTATGCGCCGCGCACGTCTGCGGATGCCATCGCAGCCGGCGTCTTCCTCGTCGCCAAGGATCGCGCCGAGAGCGGCATTGTCGCGGACTTCAATCTCTACAAGAACATGAGCCTGCCGTTCCTGCCCCGGCTGTCGTTGGGAAGTATCCTGCGCACCCGTGCCGAACGGGCGATCGCGCGCGAGCAGATCCAGAGCCTCGGCATCGTCTGCCGCAACGAGCGCGACCGGATGCAGACGCTCTCGGGCGGCAACCAGCAGAAGGTGATGGTCGGCCGGTGGCTGTCGCAGCCCTCTCAGTTGCTGATCCTTGACGAGCCCTTTCAGGGTGTCGACATCGCGGCGCGGCGTGACATTGCCGCAAAGCTGCGCGCCAGCGCGCCGGGCCGCGCGACGCTCCTGTTCCTTACTGAGCTCGACGAAGCGCTCGAGACGGCCGACCGCATCCTCGTGATGTCGGAGCACACCATCGTCGGCGAGCATCGGAACGCCAACCTGGACATGGACAGACTGCTGGCGCAGGTCGCCGGCGAAGACAAAGACGACAGAAGAGGTGCCGCCTGATGGCAAACATCGTCATCCGCTACGGCTTCCTTGCGCTGCTTGCAGGGCTCATCATTTTCTTCGCGGTTGCCGCGCCCGGCTTTGCCTCACCGCAGAGCGCCGTCTTCATCTTCCAGTCCGTGGCGATTACCGGAATCCTGGCACTGGGCGTCACGGCCACGCTGGTCGTCGGCGGCTTTGACCTGTCCATCGGCTCGGTCGCGACCAGTGCGATGATGGCGGCGGCCTATGCGATGGTGGTGATGGAGCAGAGCGCGTTTGTCGCGGTGCTGTTCTGCCTTGCCATCGGCGCCATCGTCGGCCTCATCAACGGCATCATCATCGTCTACATGCGCGTCCCGGACCTGCTGGCGACGCTCGGCATGATGTTCCTGCTGGTCGGCCTGCAGCGCATCCCCACCGAAGGCCGCTCGATCGCGGCCGGCATGACCCTGCCGGACGGCTCGACGGCTACCGGCACCTTCAGCGAAGCGTTCCTGTCGCTTGGCCGTCACCGCTTCGACTTCTTCCTGCCGAACCTCGTGCCGGTGTCAGTGGTGGTACTGCTCGTACTGGCCGTGCTGATCTGGTTCTTCCTCGAATTCACCCGCTTCGGGAGAATGATGTACGCCGTCGGCTCCAACGAGAAGGCAGCCGAACTCGCCGGCGCACCCGTCAAGGCATACAAGATCTGGGCCTACGTCATATCTGGAATTTTCGCCTCGATCGGCGGAATTCTGCTCGCTGCGCGACTTGGACGCGGCGACATCGCCTCAGGTAACAATCTGCTCCTCGACGCGGTTGCCGCCGCTCTGATCGGCTTTGCGGTACTGGGAGCCGCCAAGCCGAACGCCTTCGGCACCGCCATCGGCGCGCTCTTCGTGGGCGTTCTCCTGCAGGGGCTGACCATGATGAACGCCCCCTACTACACGCAGGATTTCGTCAAGGGCGCGGTGCTCGTCGTGGCGCTCGTGTTCACCTTCGCGCTGTCGAGCAGGACGAAATAGGGAGCAATGCATACGCCGCACAGCGGCATAACGTGGAGGAGTGAGGAATGAGCATCACACGCAGGACATTGGGCAGGCTGACGCTCGCCGCAGCCAGCCTGCTGGCGCTGCCGGCGCTGGCGCAGGACCGCCCGGCACCGTTCGACAAGCCGGAGAACGTGCGCATCGCGCTCGTGCGCTACCTTTCGACCGGTGACTTCTTCCAGGCGTACCTGTCGGGCGTCGAGTCGCAGGCCAAGGCGCTGGGCGTCGACCTGCGCGTCTTCGACAGCCGCCAGGACGCCGCGCTGCAGGCCGACATGGTCGACCAGGCGATCGCGCTCGGCGTCGACGGCATTATCATCCAGCACGGCCTGACCGAGTCGATGAAAGAAGCCGCGCAGCGCGCGGTCGACGCCGGCATCAAGGTCGTCGCCTTCGACGTCAACGTCGAGAACGACAAAATCCCGCAGATCGAGCAGTCGGACCGTGACCTTGCCCGCCTCGCCCTTGAGCAGGCGATCAAGGACAATGGCGAGTCCTGGAAGGCCGCCTATGTCTATGTCGCGGGCATCGCCCCGCTCGACCGCCGCGACGAGACCTGGAAGGAGTTCAAGGCGAAGTATTCCGGCATCCAGGAAGTCGCGCAGTTCGGCACGCTCGACAACCCCATCGCCAACTCGGTCGCCAACCAGGCCCGTTCGGTGCTGACCGCCAACCCCGGCATCCAGGTTGTGTTCGCCCCTTATGACGAGTTCGCCAAGGGCGTGAAGATCGCGGTCGATGAAGCAGGCCTGTCTTCGGACATCAAGATCTATTCGGCTGACGTCTCGACCGCAGACATTTCGGCAATGCGCGAGCCCGGCTCGTCCTGGGCCGCAACCGCGGCAACCAACCCCGCCGTAGTGGGTCAGGTCTCCGTCCGTGCGCTTGCCATGATGCTCGCTGGCGAAGATCCGGGCCGCAGCGTCATCGTGCCGCCGACCCTCATCACCCAGGCCGACCTCAACGACAACGATATCAAGAACATGGAAGACCTGTCGGCAAAGATGCCGCAGTTCCGCCATGCTGACGTTGCCATGCCGGCATGGATGCCGAACCCGAACGAGTAAGGCGGCGTCAGCTGAGCGCTTCCTCGACAAAACCCGCCGGTCTCCGGCGGGTTTTTGCCTTCAGCATTAGCTTGCTGACCGATCACCATCTGGGTCCCCGGGCGTGAACCCGCCACCCTTGCCTCTTCGTAACGGCCATGCGAATTGACTTTTGTCATTCACATTGAATAATGTCGAGCCAAGAGGAGAAGTCGATGTCCATCCGCCCCGCCGACCAGATCGTGCACAAGGCAGCGTGGCTCTATTACACCCACGGCCTGCGGCAGGACGAGGTCGCCAAGCGGCTCGACATCTCGCGCGCGTCTGTCGCGCTCTATCTGCGAAAGGCGCGCGAAACCGGCATCGTCACCATCGCCACCTCAACCGCGCTCTTCGCAAGCGACGTGCTTGCGCGGCGGATCGAGGACGCCTTCGGGCTAGACGGCGTCTGGGTAGCCCCCGAAAACGGCGCGTCCTTTGATCCGGCAACCGAGATCCCGGCCCTCGGCGCCAGCGTCTTCCTCTCGCTCGCCGAAAGCGGCCAGAAAATCGGCATCGCCTGGGGCCGCACCGTCTACAATATCGCCGACGTCATGTCCTACGCGGACCTCCACGACGTCACCGTCGTGCAACTCTGCGGCAATCTCGGCGCGCCCTACTCCTACCGACCGGATCAGTGCACCATGGAGATCGCCCGCCGGCTCAACGCGCGCGGCCTCAATTTCTACGCGCCGCTGGTGCTGACGAACGAGCGGCTGGCGCGCGAGCTGCGCGAGGAGCCGGTGATCCGCGAGCAGCTGGCCGGTGTCGCCGACTGCGACCTTGCGCTCTACTCCGTCGGCCTCGTCAGCGAAGACGCGCACGTCGTCAAATGCGGCGCGATGACGTCTGCGGAAGTCGAAGAGCTGCGCCGTCAGGGTGCCACGGGCGTGATTGCCGGGCAGATGATCGACGCGAGGGGCGAGCTGCTCGATTGCGACTACAACCGCCGCGTCATCTCCGCCGACTTCGCTTCGCTGCGCAGCATTCCGAAGCGAATGATGGTCGTGCAGGAAGAGGCCAAGCTCGAGCCGCTGAAGGCGGCACTCGCCGGGCGCTTCGCCACCCATCTCGTGCTCACCCAGGGCATGGCCGAGCGCCTTCTGGCCGACCTGCCGAAAAGTTCCTGATCCAATCCAACAGACCGCCGGACCCGACATGAAGAACCTGTGGAACGAAACCGAAGCCGAAGCCCTCGTCGAGAGCTATGCGAAGAAGGGCGTTGAGCGCGACCTTGCGCTGCGGGTTTACACGACCCGCCTCCTCGGCGGCGATCCGCGCCTGGTGCTGCATGGCGGCGGCAATACCTCGGTCAAGCTTGAGGCGATTGACCTAGTCGGCGATCGCTGGCCGGTGCTGCACGTCAAGGGCAGCGGCTGGGATATGGCGGTGATCGAACCGGAGGGGCTGCCGGCTGTGAAGCTCGGACCGCTCCTCAAGGCACGCACGCTGGACAAGCTTTCGGATGAGGACATGGTCGCGCTGCAACGCGCCAACCTCATCAACCCGTCCTCTCCCAACCCGTCGGTCGAAACGCTGCTGCACGCGTTCCTGCCGCACAAGTTCGTCGACCACACCCATTCCACCGCCGTACTCGCCATCGTCGACCAGGGCAGCGACAGCGAGGCGCTGATCCGCAAGGTGTTCGGGCCGAAGATGGGATACGTGCCCTACATCAAGCCGGGCTTCGACCTCGCCAAGGCCGCGGCCGAGATCTACGAGCAGGACACCTCGGTCGAGGGGCTGATCCTCGACAAGCACGGCATCTTCACCTTCGGGGCGACGGCGAAAGAAGCTTACGACCGCATGATCCAACACGTAACAGTGGCGGAAGATTACATCGCGGCAAACAAGGTCAACCGGCTGGTTCCGGTCACCTTGCCGAATCGCCTGCCCGATCCGGCCCAGATCGCGCCGATGCTGCGTGGAGCGGTAGCCGTCCGCCACGGCGAGGGTCGCTTCGACCGCATGGTCTGTGTCTTCCGCACATCGCCGCAGGTCCTTGAATTCGTGAACGCAGAGGGCCTCGAGCGCCGCGCCGCACGGGGCGTGTCGACGCCGGACCTTTCCATCCGCATCAAGACCGGCCCCCTTGCCCTGCCCGCGCCAGACGCCGACGATCTTGCGGCCTACGAGCAAGTGGTGAAGGAGCGCGTCGCCGCTTTCGTCGACGATTACACCCGCTACTTTGAGGAGAATGACGCGCGCGATGATATGAAGCGCACCATGCTCGACCCGATGCCGCGCCTCCTGCTGGTACCGGGCCTCGGCATGTTCGGCTTCGGCCGCACGCTCAAGGACGCGAAGATTGCCTCGGACGTCGGCGAGATGTGGATCGAGGCCGTGCGTGGCGCGGAAGCCATCGGCGACTTCCGCCCGCTGGCAAAGTCGGACCTCTTCGAGCTCGAATACTGGTCGCTAGAACAGGCCAAGCTCGCCGGCAACAAGCCGAAGCCGCTCACCGGTCAGGTCACGCTAGTGACCGGAGGCGCCGGTGCGATCGGTGCGGCAACGGCCAAGCTGTTTGCCGCACAGGGCTCGCATGTCGTCGTCGTCGACCTTGACGCAGACCGCGCAGCGGAAGCCGCGAAAGCAGCCGGCAACGGCTCGATCGGCGTCGGTGCGGACATCACCAATCCTGTCGACATCGCCGCCGCCTTCGACAAGGCCGTGCGCACCTATGGCGGCGTCGACATCGTCGTTTCCAATGCGGGTGCTGCCTTCGAGGGCGAGATCGGCGAGCTTGACGATGCGCTCCTTCGCAAGAGCTTCGAGCTCAACTTCTTCTCGCACCAGAACGTCGCCAGGGAAGCTGTCCGGATTTTTAAGGCGCAGCAGACCGGCGGCGTGCTGCTCTTCAACACCTCGAAGCAGGCCGTGAATCCCGGCCCGAAATTCGGTGCCTACGGCCTGCCGAAGGCCGCGAGCCTGTTCCTGTCGCGCCAGTATGCGCTGGAATATGGCTCGATCGGCGTGCGCTCGAACGCGGTCAATGCCGACCGCATCCGTTCGGGCCTCCTGACGGACGAAATGATCGCCAGCCGCTCGAAGGCGCGCGGGCTCTCTGAGAAGGACTACATGTCCGGCAACCTGCTCGGACTTGAAGTCACTGCCGACCACGTCGCCCAGGCATTCCTGCACCATGCGCTCGCCGAACGCACGACCGCGGACGTTACCACCGTCGACGGCGGCAACATCGCGGCTGCGTTGAGGTAGGTCGGTTCTGCCGCCCGCGCTTACCCGCGCCGGGCGGCTTCAATCGTCGCGACGTCGATCTTGCGCATCGGCATCATGGCTTCAAAGGCCCGCTTGGCTTCGGCGCCGCCCGCGGCCATTGCTTCCAGAAGCACGCGCGGGATGATCTGCCAGGAAATGCCCCACTTGTCCTTGCACCAGCCGCACATGCTTTCCTGGCCGCCGTTGCTAACGATCGCGTTCCAGTAGCGGTCGGTCTCCTCCTGGTCCTCGGTCACGATCTGGAAGGAGAAGGCCTCGCTGTGCTTGAACATCGGCCCGCCGTTGAGGCCGACGCACGGAATTCCGGCGACGGTAAACTCGACCGTCAAAACGTCCTTTTCCTTTCCGGACGGGAAGTCGCTCGGCGCCCGCTGGACTGCACCGACCGAACTGTTGGGGAAGGTCTTGGCATAGAAGTTGGCCGCTTCCTCGGCATCCTTGTCGTACCAGAGGCAGATGATGTTCTTGGGAAAATTCATCGCTTCCTCCTCTTTGTAGCTAGGGGTCTATTCGTCCGGAATCTCGGGCTCCACGAGCTTCGCGAGCTTTTGCAGCGACTCCTGCCAGCCGAGGTAACAGGCTTCCGCGGGAATCGCGTCCGGCACGCCCTGCTGCTCGATGTTGACCTCGGTGCCAACGGACACGGCCTTGAGATCGACCGTAACCTTCATCTCGCCCGGCATGTTCGGGTCTTCGAAGCTGTCGGTGTAGACAAGCCGCTGGTTCGGAACGAGTTCCAGATAGGTGCCGCCGAAGTAGAAAGGGTTGGATCCGGTGGAAAAGTTGCGGAACGAGATCCTGTGCCGGCCGCCGACTTTGGGCTCCAACTGTTGAACAGTACAGGTGAATCCGAAGGGCGGCAGCCAGCTCGCCACGGCGTCAGGCTCGGTGAATGCCCGGTACAACTTCTCAGGCTTGGCGGCGAAGACGCGGTGCAGACGGATAGTACTTGGCATGTGACACTCCCGTTGCTCTGTGGTCGTCGAATGCTCAGCGCGGGCTCTGGCTCTGCAAAGCTTCGCCGGCATGACCGATGATCGCCAGCTCGAGCAGCTGGCTCATTAAAGACGTGTGTAGAGCGTCGGCTCCGACACCGCTGCCGCAAAACTTTTTCTTGACCTCAGGCATCCCGGGTTTCGCAGACCCCGAACCTACAAGCACCACCGCCACGCATGAATGACAAACGGGCTGGGATTTCCGCCAGCTGCGAAATTGCCTGGAAGTCTGCACTGCATCTACTCTGCGCAAATTGTGCAAATGCTAAAAAAAAATGCAGGTACTCGCGTTAACTTGCCGACCGCTCAGAGTCACCGCAATTCGCAGCCCACTATGCTGATCACGCAACCCCTTGGATTATTGATGAGAAAGGTCAGCGACCAATAATTGGCACGCTGGTTGCTTTGCTTTTTTGCAGCGCAGCAAACAACCAGAGGGGAAGTGTCATGAAACTGACTTCGCGCGCCAGCGGCCTGCTGATGGGAGCAACCATCATCGCAGGCATGATGTCCGCCGGACAGAGCTTTGCCGCAGAGGACACCATCAAGGTGGGCATCCTCCACTCGCTGTCGGGAACGATGGCGATCTCGGAGACGACGCTGAAAGACGCCATGCTCATGCTCATCGAGGAGCAGAACAAGAAGGGCGGCCTGCTCGGCAAGAAGCTCGAGGCAGTGGTGGTCGATCCGGCCTCGGACTGGCCGCTCTTTGCCGAAAAAGCGCGTGAGCTGATCTCCGTCAACGGCGTCGACGCCGTGTTCGGCTGCTGGACCTCGGTGTCGCGCAAGTCGGTGCTGCCGGTGTTCGAGGAGCTGAATTCTCTACTGTTCTACCCGGTCCAGTACGAGGGCGAGGAAAGCCAGCGCAACGTCTTCTACACCGGCGCTGCCCCGAACCAGCAGGCGATCCCGGCCGTCGACTACCTGATGAATGAGGAAGGCGTCGAGCGCTGGGTGCTCGCCGGCACCGACTACGTCTATCCGCAGACGACCAACAAGATCCTCAAGGCCTACCTGGTGTCCAAGGGCGTCGCCGAAGAGGACATCATGATCAACTACACGCCGTTCGGTCACTCCGACTGGCAGACGATCGTCACGGACATCAAGAACTTCGGCTCGGCCGGCAAGAAGACGGCGGTGGTCTCGACCATCAACGGCGACGCGAACGTGCCGTTCTACAAGGAACTCGCCAACCAGGGCATCAAGGCCGAGGACATCCCGGTCGTCGCCTTCTCGGTCGGTGAGGAGGAACTTGCCGGCATCGACACCGGCCCGCTGGTGGGCCACCTTGCCGCCTGGAACTACTTCCAGTCGGTCGAGAGCGAGGCGAATGCCGCGTTCATCGAGACCTGGCACGCCTACACCGGCAACGACAAGCGCGTCACCAACGATCCGATGGAAGCCCACTACATCGGCTTCAACATGTGGGTGAAGGCGGTCGAGAAGGCCGGCACCACCGATGCCGACGCCGTCATCGACGCCATCGTCGGCGTGTCGGTCCCGAACCTTTCGGGCGGTTATTCGACCATGATGCCGAACCACCACATCACCAAGCCGGTCCTGATCGGCGAGATCCAGGACGACGGCCAGTTCGAGGTCGTCTGGGAGACGCCGGGCCTCGTCGTGGGCGACGAGTGGTCGGACTTCCTGCCTGATTCCAAGGACCTCATCGCCGACTGGCGCGCGCCGCTGTCGTGCGGAAACTTCAACGTCGCAACGGGCAAGTGCGGCGGAAAGGGCATCAACTGATGCCCCACAGCCGGGGCGAAGAATGCCGCCTTCGCCCCGGCCTTCCTTCCTCCCAGACTGAAATGAGCTAACGATGATCCTGCGCGCCCTGTGCCTCATCCTGCTGCCGCTGCTGCTTGTTGCGGGCACCGCGCGCGCGCAGGATCCGTCGCTTGCCGAAATCGCCGCGAAATTCGCAACTGCTGAAAAGTTCGACCAGACCGAAGCGCTGGTGCGTGAGCTGGGCGCAACCGGGGACCCAGCGGTACGGCCGCTGCTGGAAGCCCTCGGCGAAGGCAGGCTGCAGGCGCGCAAGTCGGACGGCGCCGTCTATATCGTTGAAGGTTCTGGGAAGAACGCCAAGCTCCTCGACCCGCTGACCGGCGAGGAAGTGCCGGACGCTTCTGCATCCGGGCTGAAGAAGGTCAAGGTCAACAACGGTCTGCGCCGCGTCATCCGCGACACGCTCAGCTCGCTGACGCTGGGCGCGAAAAACCCGCAAGCGCGGCTCTCCGCCGCCAGCAACATGCTCGCCAATCCAGATCCTGCCATGGTCGAGGCGCTCGATGCGGCGATCGCCGCCGAGGAGGACCCTGCGGTGAAGCAGAGGATGCAGGAAGCGCGCGCCGCAGCCGTCCTTCAGTCTGACCTGCCCGACGCTGAAAAGATCGCCGCAGTCGAGGTTCTGGGCTCCGTTGGCGACCGCAACGTCCTGTCGCTGCTTGCCGCCGTCGAGGCGAAGTCTGAGGGCGACCTGAGACGCGCCGCCGAGCGCGCGTCAAACAACATCCGCAGCGTGCTTGCCGCATGGGACGCGGCACAGAACATCTGGTTCGGCATTTCGCTTGGCTCGGTGCTGCTGCTTGCCGCTATTGGGCTTGCCATCACTTTCGGCGTCATGGGCGTCATCAACATGGCACATGGCGAGATGGTGATGCTAGGCGCCTACACGACCTTTGTCGTGCAGGGAGCGGTCCAGAGCATCGCGCCGAACCTGCAGGACTGGTCGCTCGCATTCGCCCTGCCAATTGCCTTCGTCGTCGCGGGTGCCGTCGGCATAGCCATCGAACGCGGCATCATCCGCTTCCTCTACGGCCGGCCGCTCGAAACATTGCTGGCCACCTGGGGCGTCTCACTCGTGCTGCAGCAGGCGGTTCGCACGATCTTTGGCCCGACCAACCGCGAGGTGGCAAATCCTTCCTGGATGTCCGCCAGTTTCGAGATCGGCCAGATGGCGATCACCTGGAACCGGCTCTGGATCGTCGTTTTCTCGCTCGCGGTGTTTGCGCTGCTGCTGTTCATCTTCAACCGCACGTCCTGGGGCCTGCATATGCGGGCGGTCACCCAGAACCGGCGCATGGCCGCCTCGATGGGTATCCGTACACCCTGGGTCGACGCCTTCACCTTCGGCCTGGGCTCAGGCGTCGCGGGCATTGCCGGCGTCGCCCTCAGCCAGATCGGCAACGTCTCACCCAATCTCGGCCAGGGCTACATCATCGACTCCTTCATGGTCGTCGTCTTTGGCGGCGTCGGAAATCTCTGGGGCACGCTGCTTGGCGCTTTCTCTCTCGGCATCGCCAACAAGTTCCTTGAGCCCTATGCCGGTGCTGTGTTGGGCAAGATCGTCGTCCTGGTGCTGATCATCCTGTTCATCCAGAAGCGCCCACGCGGACTGTTCGCGCTCAAGGGCCGGGCGGTAGAAGCATGATATTCTCGCGACTGTTTTCCGGCGGGCTCGACCGCCGCGTCCTCCTGCTCCTCATCCTTCTCGTCGCTGCTGCCATCGCGGTGCCGGTGCTGAACCTTGCTGTGCCGCCTTCCAGCAGCTTCCATATGCCGCCGCATGCAGTGGCACTGCTCGGCAAGTACCTCTGCTACGCGATGCTGGCGCTGTCGCTCGACCTCGTCTGGGGATACTGCGGCATCCTCAGCCTAGGCCATGGCGCCTTCTTCGCCATCGGCGGCTACGCGATGGGCATGTACCTGATGCGCCAGATCGGCAGCCGCGGCGTCTATGGCCACCCGGTGCTGCCCGACTTCATGGTCTTCCTCAACTGGAAGGAGCTCCCATGGTACTGGTACGGTTTCGATCAGTTCTGGTTCGTAGCGCTGATGGTGATGCTCGCGCCGGGCCTGCTTGCCTTCGCTTTCGGCTGGCTCGCCTTCCGCTCGCGCGTCACGGGCGTGTACCTGTCGATCATCACCCAGGCGATGACCTATGCGCTGCTCCTGGCCTTTTTCCGCAACGACATGGGCTTTGGCGGCAATAACGGCCTCACCGACTTCAAGGACATCCTTGGCTTCAGCCTGCAGGCGCCGGCAACGCGTGCGGCGCTGTTCTCGACCAGCGCACTGATGCTGGCACTCGCGGTGGTCGCCACCGCGAGACTGGTCAGCTCCAAGTACGGCAAGCTGATGGTCGCCGTGCGCGACGCCGAAAGCCGTACGCGCTTCCTCGGCTGGCGGCCGGAGAACATCAAGCTGCTCGCCTTCACCATCTCCGCCGTGATGGCCGGCATTGCAGGTGCGCTCTACGTGCCGCAGGTGGGCATCATCAATCCGAGCGAATTTGCCCCCGCGAACTCCATCGAGGTGGTGATCTGGACAGCTGTTGGCGGGCGCGGAACCATCGTCGGCCCGGTCATCGGCGCGATCGCCGTCAACTGGGGCAAGAGCTGGTTCACCGCTGCTCTTCCCGAAGTCTGGCTGTTTGCGCTGGGCGGCCTCTTCATCGCCGTAACGCTTCTCATGCCAAAGGGCATCGTCGGAGTGTGGGAGCAGTGGCGCTCGTCGCTCAAGGCTCGCCGGCGCGTGGCACCCGTGCCGCCAGCCGAACCGCCCGCGGTATCCCCATCCGGCCCCGCAGCCGCGCCTGTCACCGGGCCGGCCCTAGCCGCACGTCCGCAACCCGCCGAGTGATCGATGAGCAGTAACAACACCATTCTCTATCTCGATGCGGTGTCGGTCTCGTTCGACGGCTTTCGCGCTATCAATGACCTCTCCCTGGTGCTCGACAAAGGCGAGATGCGCGCGATCATCGGCCCGAACGGCGCCGGCAAGACAACGATGATGGACCTCATCACCGGCAAGACGCGGCCGGACAAGGGCGAGATCTTTTTTGACGGCGAGCACGGCCTCACCCGCTACGATGAGGCAGACATCGCCAATCTCGGCATCGGCCGCAAGTTCCAGAAACCCACCGTGTTCGAGAGCCACACGGTTGAGGACAACATCGCCCTGTCGCTCAAAGGCCCTCGCAACATCCTGCGCACCGTCTTCGACCGCAGTTCGGCTGAGGAGAGCACGCGGATCGATGAGATCCTCGCCACCATCCGGCTCGAGGAGCGGCGCAATGAACTCGCCTGCAATCTCAGCCACGGCCAGAAGCAGTGGCTCGAGATCGGCATGCTGCTGGCGCAGGAACCAAAGCTGCTGCTCGTCGACGAACCGGTCGCGGGAATGACGGATGCGGAGACGGAAGAAACCGTGCGGCTTCTGCGCGACATCGCCACCCGCCATTCGGTAATCATTGTCGAGCACGACATGCACTTCGTGCGCGAGCTTGGCGTCAAGGTGACCTGCCTGCACGAGGGCTCGGTACTGTCGGAAGGCAGCATCGATCATGTCTCGCAGGACCCGCGCGTCATCGAAGTCTATCTCGGGAGATGACGATGCTCCAAGTCCACAACGCCAACCTCCACTATGGCGCAGCCCAGGCGCTGCGCGGCGTCTCATTGAACGCGGAAGAAGGTCGCATCACCTGCGTGCTCGGACGCAACGGCGTCGGCAAGACGAGCCTGCTCAAGGCCGTCGTTGGCCAGCATCCGCTATCAGGCGGCAGCATTTCCTTCGACGGCAAGCCGATCGACCGGTTGGCGGCCTACGACCGTGCGCGCGCCGGCATCGGCTTCGTGCCGCAGGGCCGCGAGATCTTCCCGCTGCTCACCGTGCGCGAAAACCTCGAGACTGGCTTTGCGCCGCTGCCGAAGTCGCAACGGGCGATCCCGGACTACGTGTTCGAGCTGTTCCCGGTACTGAAGGAGATGCTGTCACGCCGCGGCGGCGACCTGTCGGGCGGCCAGCAGCAACAGCTCGCAATTGCCCGCGCGCTGGTGATGCGGCCTAAGTTGCTCGTCCTCGACGAGCCCACCGAAGGCATCCAGCCGTCGATCATCAAGGACATCGGCCGCGCGATAGCCTGGCTCCGCGACACGCTCGGGATGACGATCCTGCTAGTCGAACAGTATCTCGATTTCGCGCGGGAACTTGCGGACTCCGTCGCCATCATGGACCGCGGCGAGATTGTCTTCGCCGGCGAAGCGGCGGGGCTGGATGACCCGGAAGTACGGCGGCACCTGATGCTGTGAGACACCTCACCTCGTCGCGAGCAGCAGGACATAGGCGAGGATGGCGAGTAGCAGGCCGCGGAAGGCGGTGGCGACGAACATGAACTTGCGCCGGGCGATGGAAGCCAGAGCGTCGACATTGCCGAGATATTCGCGCGTCAGGAACTGCGGGTCGCCGGTGCGGTCGGCCTCGATGAAGCGCTGGCGGTTGTCGGACCAGGCCCCCCCAGTAGAGCGTTGTGCCGCCCGTCGCCTTGCGCGGAAGCACGACCAGCACCGCCGCAAATATCGTGGTGACGACCGCAAGCGCCATGCAGGCAGAAAGCACGATGGTGTGCCAGCTTCCCTGCGCATAGCGCGCCGCGCTAAAGACGTCGCGACCCTCTGCGGAAGCAACGAGGAAAGCAACCATAAAGGTGAACAGGTAGGCCGCCTTTTGGTCGGCTATCTTGATCTGGTCGTAATAGACATCATTAACCTTCTTGAGGTGGTCGAGATAGTGCCCACGCTCGACAATTGCCTCAAGTGCCTCTTCGGTGACGGCGTGCGCTGCTGCTGCCTCAAGCGTCTTTTCGTCCACGAAAATACTCCCCCCAGATTCTTTTGATCTACCACAAAGGTTTAAGCAATGTCGAAGTGGCCTGACCCCATAGGGTGGTCCGGTTTCAATCTTAGTTCATGATCGGCCTTGGGGCTATTGCCCGGGCAGATGACGGTGCTGCTCCGCTTGCTGGCGCAGGCCAGATGATGGCCTCGGGTGCCGGTGGCTTGTATCCAAGCGACGAGTGTGGCCTCTTGGTGTTGTAGTATCGCCGCCAGGCTTCGATGATGATCTTGGCCTCGGCGAGGCTGTAGAAGATCTCACCGTCAAGCAGTTCGTCGCGGAGCTTCGAGTTGAAGCTCTCGCAGTAGC
>NZ_JAGL01000012.1 GCF_000526635.1 Aminobacter sp. J41 | reverse complement strand
AGCGGCGGCCGGCCGTTGTCGGGGCAGTAGAGCCCCGCGACACGATCGTGGATGAAGGAAAAGTCGATCACCGCGTCGATCTTGCGCAGCAGGTGATCCTTCGGCACCAGGCTCTCAAGCGTCACTATCTCGAGCGCCGTCTGTTCGGGAGCAGGCTTCTTCAGCATGCCCCACTGAATCAAAAACCTCCGGCCGAAGCCAGAGGTTTGTCAGCAGTCTGAGGCCGGTCTCGCGACCGACCTTTCTTTTTGAAACCTGCCAAGTCTCAGGCGCGGCGGAAGAGCGCCCAGACGGCCGGGACGACCGAAGCAGCGAGCGCTGCCTTAACGAGGTCCGGCACGATGAACGGAACGACACCGAACTGCCATGCGGCCTCGGCACCGATCAGGACCGACAGCCAGGCGAAGCCGGCAGCAAGGATGGTTGCGACAGCGGCAACCATGACGGCGAACAGACGGAACGGCTTGTTACCCCAGCCGCGGTCAGCCGCCCAGCCGACCATCGCGGTCGCGGCGATCATGCCGACAAGGTAGCCACCGGTGGTGCCCATCATGTAAGCGAGACCGATGCCCTTCTCAGGGGTGCTCTGGAAGACCGGGAAGCCGGCAGCACCCTCGGCGAGGTAGAGCAGGAAGGTCGCAAGGCCGAGGCGCGAGCCGTAGGCGGCTGCGAGCGCCAGCACGGCGAAGTTGCCGAGATAGAGGTCGACCGGTCCCAGAACCACCTTGGTCTTGGCTGCAACGGTAAGCAGCAACGTGCCGGCTACGGCCAGAAAACCGAGGGCCGCGTAGCGAGCAATGCCCTTTTCAGGCAAGGCAAGCGAAACGAGCGGACGGGAAAGAACTGCAGCTGACATCGGGTTCTCCATCAGGATCCGGAAGGCAATACACGGTTTTCCGTATATGGCCTTCCGTGATATGCGGCAACACGTTTCGCTCGCAGTGCCTGTTCACAAGGAAACCGCTAATGGCTCTGGATTTTGACAACCACTTCGAGCCTGCGCACGGCGAGGCGATTGAAGTTGCCCCCGGCGTGCGACGAATCACGGCCGATAATCCAAGCGCCTTCACCTTCCACGGGACGAACAGCTACATACTGGGCACCGATACACTGGCGGTGATCGATCCTGGCCCGGTCAGCGAGAATCATTTCCAGGCACTGCTGCGCGCGATCGGCGGCCGCCCGGTCAGCCACATCTTCGTTTCGCACACCCATGCCGACCACTCGCCGCTCGCGCGCCAGCTCAAGGAAGCGACTGGCTCGAAGGTCTATGCCGAGGGTCCCCACCGCCCTGCCCGGCCGCTGCGCATCGGTGAAATCAATCCGCTCGACGCCAGCGCCGACACCGAGTTTATGCTGGACGTTTCGCTTGCCGATGGCGAACTCGTCGAGGGCGACGGCTGGAGCCTGCGCGCGATCTACACACCGGGGCACACCGCCAACCACCTCGCCTTTGCGCTCGAAGGCACCGGCATCCTCTTTTCCGCCGACCACGTGATGGCCTGGGCAACGACGATCGTCGCCCCGCCCGACGGCGCGATGTCGGACTATATGGCCTCGCTCGATAAGCTCATGGAGCGCGACTACACGCTTTATCTGCCGGGCCACGGCGGGCCGGTGCGTCAGCCATCCGCGTTCCTGCGCGGCCTCAAGACGCACCGCAGGATGCGCGAGCGCGCGATCCTCGAGCGGCTGCGCAGCGGCGACCGCACCATTCCGGAAATGGTTGCGGCGATCTACCGCGACACCGACCCGCGGCTCCATAACGCCGCTGGCTTGTCGGTCCTTGCCCATCTTGAGGACATGGTCGCGCGCGGTCTCGTCGAGGCCGAAGGCGAGCCATCAATTGGCGGGATCTTCATCCCCCGCTGAGGCGGGAATATCGATGATCTCGAGCGACTGGCGCTCGAACTCCGCCTCCAGCGCCGTCATGAAGCGGTTGATGCGCCGCGCGCCGCTGCCAAGGTCGTGCCAGAAGTAGCGCTGGGCGAGCCGCAGGTCGACGAACACCGTCTCGCCCTCGTCGACGAGCCGCAGCACCCCGTCTGATGGGAGCCGCAGCAGCCAGGTCGGCGCATAGACCTCCAAAGTCAGCCGGGTTTGTTCTGTCTCAACCGGCAGCTGACGCGTCGGACGCCACCCCTGTTGCTCCAGCGCAACCTTGAGGGCGCTGAATACCCGCTCCATCGACGCATCGAAGCGGCGGCCCGTCAGGTCCGGATAGGCCTCCGCCTGCACCGAAGCCTCTTCCCGCGTGATGCGGCCAAGCGGGTTCATGCCCGCGGTGCGGTTATTCTGGGCGGTGATGAAGGCGGGCGGGTCGATGAGATCCGTCGAAACATCGGCGAGCGGCGGATGGGTCAGGTAGAGATAGACGCCATAGCCGTAAGGTGCCAGCACCAGCGCCGAGAGAAGCACTGCCACCAACGACGCGCGCCCGCCCTTCGCGCCGTAGTGCCACAGGCGATGGAATCCGAGTGCCGCCAGCAAGATGGCGAGGATCGCAAGCCCCGCGACCAGCGCCAGCACCCACAGGAAGGCAGCCGTCTCCATCAACCCGTAGCGATGGCCCACGCAGGCCACCAACAGCAGGATCAGCGAAAACGAAGACACCTTCCGCGCCCAGTCGGCCGAGCGCGAAACCCTGCGATCCGCCAGTATCGTCGTTGCCATGCCGTGCCTGCCCGCAGCAATGAAGCAGCAATGAATCTGAGCGCAATCTACGGCAAGCGGATTTGAAACGGTATCGGTTTCAGCCTGTACCTTCTCCCCGCTCGCAGGGAGAAGGTGCCCGAAGGGCGGATGAGGGGCAGCACGGCATGACAGGCGGACGACCGTCCTGCCGAGCGTCCGATCAAGACCACGCCCCTTACGCCGTCGGCAGCTGGTATTGCCGGAACTGTTCGCGCAGCGTCGTCTTCTGGATCTTGCCGGTCGCCGTGTGCGGGATCTCGTCGACGAAGGCCACGTCGTCCGGCAGCCACCACTTGGCGACCTTGCCCTCGAGGAAATTCAGCAGTTCCTGCTTGTCCGGCTGCTTGCCGGGCTTTGGCACCACTACCAGCAGCGGGCGCTCGTCCCATTTCGGGTGCCGGACGCCGATGACGGCCGCCTCCGCCACATCCGGATGCCCGACGGCGAGATTCTCCAGCTCGATGGTCGAGATCCATTCGCCGCCGGACTTGATGACGTCCTTGGCGCGGTCCGTCACTTGCATGTAGCCGTTCTCGTCGATATGGGCGACGTCGCCCGTGTCGAACCAGTTCTCGTCGTCGAATTGCTCGTATCCGGCCCCGCCATAGTAGGCCCGGGCGACCGCCGGGCCCCTCACCTTCAGGCGGCCAAAGGTCTTGCCGTCCCAGGGCAGCTCGTTGTTGTCGTCGTCGGTGACCTTCATCTCGACGCCGAAGGGGGCAAAGCCCTGCTTCTGCTTGACGTCGAGCAGCGCGTCGCCCGCGAGGTTCGCATGCTGCGGCTTCATGGTGCAGAGCGAACCGAGCGGGCTCATCTCCGTCATGCCCCAGGCGTGGATGACCTCGACGCCAAAGTCGCGCTCGAATTTTTCCGTCATCGCCCGCGGGCAGGCCGAGCCGCCGATGATGACGCGCTTCAGATAGTGCAGCTTCTTGCCGGAGCTTTCGAGGTACTGCAGCAGCATCAGCCAGACGGTCGGCACCGCCGCGGTGCAGCTCACCTTCTCCGTGTCCAGCAGCTCGTAGACCGACTCGCCGTCGAGCTTGCCGCCCGGCATCACCATCTTTGCCCCCACCATCGGCGCGCTTTGGGCAAGACCCCAGGCGTTGGCATGGAACATCGGCACGACCGGCATGACGGCATCGCGCGACGACAGGCCCATCGCGTCGGGCTGAACCGCCATCATCGCGTGCAGCACGTTCGAGCGGTGGGAGTAGACGACGCCCTTGGGGTCGCCCGTCGTGCCGGAGGTGTAGCACATGCCGCTCGCCGTGTTTTCGTCCAGCGCGAGCCACTGGAAGTCGCCGTCGGCCTGGGCGAGCCAGTCCTCGTACGCCACAGCGCCCGGCAGCGTGGTCTGCGGCATGTGCGCGGCGTCAGTGAAGACGATCACCTTCTTCACGCTCGGCACCTGCGGCAGGATCTTTTCCGCCAGCGGCACGAACGTCAGGTCCACGAACAGGAGTTTGTCCTCGGCGTGGTTCATGATCCAGGCGATCTGGTCGGGAAACAGGCGCGGGTTGAGCGTGTGGTAGACGGCGCCGATGCCGTTGATGCCGTACCAGGCTTCGAGGTGACGGGCTGTGTTCCAGGCAAGAGTGGCGATGCGATCGCCCAAGCCGTAACCATCCCGCTGCAACTGCTGCGCAACCTTCAGGGCACGGCTACGCAATTGGGCGTAGGTCTGGCGGACGATGGGTCCTTCTATTGAGCGTGTGACCACCTCCCGTTCGCCATGCTGTCTCGCGGCATGATCCAGTATCTTGTGACAGAGCAGAGGCCATTCCTGCATCAGTCCTTGCATCGCGTTCCTCCTCCTTGCGTTGCCAGGGCAGTGTTCGCCGGAATGAGCCCGCTGTCCAGAGGATGCGAAGGCCGGGGGTGACGCTTGTCGCGAAGGATCTGGAACCGCCGGTTCCGCGCAGCGTTTGGCTTCGGCACCCATGGAGAGGCAACGAATGACCGCGAGCGACACGCTCTCACCCGCACTGAAGCCACCGCCACCCCCATTTGAAGCTGCCCTTGAAGCCGTCGAGCTCGAACTTGCCCTCGGAAAACGAGACACGAAGCAGGATCTGTGCGAGCAGATCATCCGCGAAACGGTGGAGAGCGTCGGCGGCATCCTGCTGTTCCAGATCAGGATCGGAGAAGGAAGGGACCAGCGCTGGCTGGGAGCGGTCGCCTTCGCCGAGGAGGACCGCCAGGAATATGCGGTGATTTCGATCCCCTGCGACGGCAGCCCTATCGAGGTGACGCCCGTCACGCAGTCCAGCCTGCCGCTGGCGTCGCTGGCCGTGGCCTATGCCAACCTCGCCCAATGCTGGGCGAAGAGCCGCACGCAGGGCACGCTCGAAACGGCCTGACGCCCCTTTCTCAACCAAACGCCATCGCTTAAGGGACCCCTAGCCATCTTCCAGGGGTCCTTCCGGCATGATTCGTCTCGAAAACATCAGCAAGCAGAACGGTCAGCAGATCGTCTTCATCGAAGCGTCTGCGGCCCTGCAGCGAGGCGAAAAGATCGGTCTCGTCGGTCCGAACGGCGCGGGAAAGACCACGCTGTTCCGCATGATTACCGGTCAGGAATCGCCGGATGAAGGACAGGTTTCCATCGATCGCGGCGTGACCATCGGCTACTTCAGCCAGGATGTCGGCGAAATGGAAGGCCGCACCGTCGTTGCCGAGGTCATGGAAGGCATGGGCCCCGTCAGCGCGATGATAGCGGAGATGGCCGAGCTTGAGGCAGCAATGGGCGATCCCGACCGCGCCGACGAGATGGACGAGATCATCGAGCGCTACGGAGAGGTGCAAAGCCGCTTCGACGAGATCGACGGCTACTCGCTCGACGGGCGCGCGCGCGAGGTTCTCGACGGCCTCGGCTTCTCGCAGGAAATGATGGACGGCAATGTCGGCAACTTGTCGGGCGGCTGGAAGATGCGCGTGGCGCTCGCCAAGATCCTTCTGATGCGGCCAGATGCCATGCTGCTCGACGAGCCGAGCAACCACCTCGACATCGAGAGCCTGATCTGGCTCGAGAAATTCCTGCAGAACTACGATGGCACCATCCTCATGACCTCGCACGATCGCGAGTTCATGAACCGGATCGTTTCGAAGATCATCGAGATCGACGCCGGCAACCTGACGACCTACTCCGGCGACTACACGTTTTACCTTGAGCAGCGTGCACTGGCCGAAGCGCAGCAGCAGGCGCAGTTCGAGCGCCAGCAGGCTATGCTCGCCAAGGAAATCGCCTTTATCGAGCGCTTCAAGGCCCGCGCCTCGCATGCCGCCCAGGTGCAGAGCCGCGTCAAGAAGCTGGACAAGATCGATAAGGTCGAGCCGCCCAAGCGCCGTCAGACCGTCCGCTTCGAGTTCCAGCCGGCACCACGCTCTGGCGAGGACGTCGCGACCGTGAAGTGCGTTCACAAGAGCTATGGCTCGAAGGTCATCTACGAAGGCCTCGACTTTCAGGTCCGGCGCCGCGAGCGCTGGTGCGTCCTCGGCGTCAATGGCGCCGGCAAGTCGACGCTGCTCAAGCTCATCGCCGGCGCTTCCGAGCCGGATAAGGGAACGGTCTCGCGCGGGCCGAGCGTCAAGATGGGCTATTTCGCCCAGCATGCGATGGAAGTGCTGGAGGGCGACCTCACCATCCTCCAAAACCTGGAGCATCAGTTCCCGCAGGCGGGTCAGGCGCCGCTGCGCGCGCTTGCCGGTTGCTTCGGCTTTACCGGTGATGACGTGGAGAAGCGTTGCCGGGTGCTGTCAGGCGGCGAGAAGGCGCGGCTCGTCATGGCAATCATGCTGTTCGACCCGCCGAATTTCCTCGTTCTCGATGAGCCGACCAACCACCTCGACATCGCCACCAAGGAAATGCTCGTCGATGCGCTGTCGAAATATGAAGGCGCGATGCTGTTCGTCTCGCACGACCGCCACTTCCTGTCGGCGCTTTCGAACCGCGTACTGGAACTCACTGAAGAAGGCCCCCGCACCTATGGCGGCGGCTACACCGAATACGTCGCCAGCACCGGCCAGGAAGCGCCCGGGTTGCGGTAGGTCTGTTGCGGTAGCGCTCTAAGAGCCCCCTCGGTCCTTCGGACCACCTCCCCCTCTCCAGGGGGAGGATCCAGCGGCAACGCCACGCTTTATCCAGCTTGAAACTTACGTCTCCGGGATCTTCCCCCGCTTGCGGGGGAAGTGTCGCGAAGCGACGAAGGAGGCGTCTGGCTCCAACCTTGGTGAGCATGCTCTCGGTCAGCCCCATCCGGTCCTTCGGACCACCTCCCCCTCAAGAGGGGGAGGATCTAGCTTTGAGCCTGTAAGATCCGTTTGGAAACCACGTCTCCAAGATCTTCCCCCGCGTGCGGGGGAAGTGTCGCGAAGCGACGAAGGGGCGTCTGGCTCCAACCTTGGTGAGCATGCTCTCGGTCAGCCCCCTCCGGTCCTTCGGACCACCTCCCCCTCACGAGGGGGAGGATCCAGCTTTGAGCCTGTAAAGACCGTTCTGGAAATTACGTCTCCGGGATCTTCCCCCGCGTGCGGGGGAAGTGTCGCGAAGCGACGAAGGGGGCGTTCAAGAGCCCCCCTCTCAGAACTATTTCTGCCACTGCTTCACCGCCGCCTGCGCCGCTGCTAGCCGCGCGATCGGTACGCGGAACGGCGAGCACGAGACGTAGTCGAGCCCCACTTCCTCACAGAACTCGATCGAGCGCGGGTCGCCGCCATGCTCGCCGCAGATGCCGAGCTTGAGGCCGGGCTTGGCCTGCCGGCCGCGCTCGGCGGCAATGCGGACCAGCTCGCCAACGCCCTCGACGTCGATCGAAATGAACGGGTCCTGCTCGACGATGCCCTTCTGGCGATAGGTCTCGAGGAACGACGAGGCGTCGTCGCGCGAAATGCCGAAGGTGGTTTGGGTGAGGTCGTTGGTGCCGAACGAGAAGAACTCGGCGGCCTCGGCGATCGCATTGGCGCGCAAGGCCGCGCGCGGCAGCTCGATCATCGTGCCGACAAGGTAGTCGAACTTGCTGCTCGTCTCCTGCATCACCGCTTGGGCGACGTGGTCGATGCGCGCCTTGACGTAGTCGAGCTCCTTCATGAGGCCGACCAGCGGCACCATGATCTCCGGCACGACCGGGCTGCCGGTCTTCTTTCCGGCTTCGGCAGCCGCCTCGAAGATCGCGCGCGCCTGCATCTCGGCGATCTCCGGATAGGAGACGGCGAGCCTGCAGCCGCGATGGCCGAGCATCGGGTTGAATTCGTGCAGCGCCTCGGTGCGCTGGCGCAGCTTCTCAGCGGACACGCCCATCGCCGCGGCAACGTCAGCGATTTCCTGCTCGGTCTTCGGCAGGAACTCGTGCAGCGGCGGGTCGAGCAGGCGGATCGTCACCGGCAGACCCGCCATGATCTCGAACAGCTCGACAAAATCGGAGCGCTGCATTGGCAGCAGCTTCGCCAGTGCCGCGCGGCGGTCCTTCTCGGTGTCGGCGAGGATCATCTCGCGCATGACGACGATGCGGTCGTCGTCGAAGAACATGTGCTCGGTGCGGCAAAGGCCGATGCCCTCGGCGCCGAACGAGCGCGCCATGCGCGCATCCGCCGGCGTCTCGGCGTTGGTGCGCACCTTCATGCGGCGCAGCTTGTCGGCCCAGCTCATGATGGCGGCGAAGTCGCCCGACAACTCCGGCTGCAGCATCGGCACGGCACCCTTCAGCACCTGCCCGGTGGTGCCGTCGATTGTGATGATGTCGCCGCGGTGGAAGGTGCGGCCCATCGCCACCAGCGTGCCGGCCCGCGCGTCGACACGCAGCGTGCCGGCGCCAGAAACGCACGGCTTGCCCATACCGCGGGCGACCACCGCCGCGTGGCTGGTCATGCCGCCGCGGGTGGTGAGAATGCCTTCCGAGGCATGCATGCCATGAATATCCTCGGGGCTCGTCTCGACGCGCACGAGGATCGCCTTGCGGTTCTGGGCCCGCATCTCTTCCGCCTCGTCCGAGGTGAAGACGATTTCGCCGGTCGCGGCACCCGGTGAAGCCGGCAGACCGACCGCGATGACGTCGCGCGTTGCCTTCGGGTCGATGGTCGGGTGCAGCAGCTGGTCGAGCGAAGCCGGGTCGATGCGCGCGACGGCTTCCGCCTCGGTGATCAGCCCCTCGTTCGCCATGTCGACGGCGATCTTGAGTGCTGCCCGCGCCGTGCGCTTGCCCGAGCGGGTCTGCAGCATCCACAGCCGCCCGCGCTCGATGGTGAACTCCAGGTCCTGCATGTCGCGGTAGTGGCGCTCGAGCTTATCCGCGATCTCGACAAAGGCGGCGAAAGCTTCCGGCATCGCCTTTTCCATAGACGGCTTGTCGGAGCCGGCCTCAATGCGCGCTTCCTCGGTAAGGTTCTGCGGCGTGCGGATGCCGGCGACGACGTCCTCGCCCTGCGCGTTGATCAGGAACTCGCCATAGAGGCGCTTTTCACCGGTCGAGGGGTTGCGGGTGAAGGCAACGCCTGTCGCCGACGTCTCGCCCATATTGCCGAACACCATTGCCTGGATGTTGACGGCGGTGCCCCAGCTTTCTGGAATGTCGTGCAGGCGGCGATAAGTGATCGCACGCGGGTTCATCCAGCTGGAGAAGACGGCGCCAATTGCGCCCCACAGCTGCGCATGCGGGTCCTGCGGGAACGGCTCGTCCAGCTCTTCCTCGACCTTCGCCTTGTAGAGCGTAATGACCTGCTGCCAGTCCTCGGCTGTCAGGTCGGTGTCGTATTCGTAACCGCGGCTGGCTTTCTCGTCCTCGAGGATCTCCTCGAAGTACTCGTCATCGAGACCGAGCACGACGTCGGAATACATCTGGATGAAGCGGCGGTAGCTGTCATAGGCAAAGCGCGGATCGCCGGAGTCGCGGGCGAGCGCCTCAACCGTCTGGTCGTTGAGGCCAAGATTGAGCACCGTGTCCATCATGCCCGGCATCGAGGCGCGCGCGCCCGAGCGGACCGATACCAGCAGCAGCTTCTCAGGATCGCCGAACCGGCGGCCGGTGATCTCGGCCACGCCGTCAAGCGCGGCCTGTACCTGCTCCTTCAGTTCCGGAGGATAGCTCCGTGCGTTCTCGTAGTACCAGCGGCAGACCTCGGTGGTGATCGTAAAGCCTGGCGGTACGGGAAGGCCCAGATTGCACATCTCCGCAAGGTTCGCGCCCTTGCCGCCGAGCAGCGCGCGGTCGCCCGCCGTACCCTCTGCCTTGCCTCCACCGAAGCTGTAGACCCACTTAGCCATGGCAGCCGTCCGCCTCTCGTACAGTTAGCCGGTTCAAACTCGTCAGCCCCTCGCGCCTGAGCGTTAGAACCCGAATGGCACGAAAGCAAGGACTGCATTCGGCTGCCGGCAACCTCAATCGATTTGGGTCAAAATTCTTTCTTCCCAAGATCAGCAGGGTGGCCTAGACTTGAACAAAACCAGAACAAGCGAGGAGACTTCAGCATGCGCGAAGACGGCAAACTCGACTATCTGGAAATGCAGGCAGCAAACGGCACGCTCGACAGCGTCAAGGCGTTCTACAGCGCGGCCTTCGGCTGGACGTTCACCGATTACGGCCCGACCTACTCGGCCTATTCTGAAGGTCTTGACGGTGGCTTCGACAGTTCAACTACACGCGAGACAAAGCCGCTGCCGGTTCTCTACTCTGCCGATCTTGAGCGGACGCTCGACGCGGTCACCGAGGCGGGAGGCAAGATCGTCCGGCCGATCTTCTCGTTCCCCGGCGGGCGGCGCTTCCACTTCACCGATCCCGCCGGCAACGAGCTTGCGGTCTGGAGCGAAAAATAACTGAAGGAGGAAACAGCATGCACATCGGCAGCTGTCATTGCGGCAATGTGAAATACGAGGTCGACGCCGAATTCACCGAGGGGCTGGAGTGCAACTGCTCGCACTGCAGCCGGAAGGGCTATCTGCTCAGCTTCGTGCCCCGCGACAAGGTGAAGATGCTGACGCCGATGGAGCAGCTTTCGACCTACCACTTCAACCGGCACGTCATCGACCACCACTTCTGCCCTGAATGTGGCTGCGCGCCGATCGCGTTCGGCACCGCACCCGACGGAAGCGCCACCGCCGCCATCAACATCCGCTGCATCGAGGGAATCGACCTCACGACAATCAAGCGCCAGC
Organism: Aminobacter sp. J41; assembly: GCF_000526635.1. GTDB lineage: Bacteria > Pseudomonadota > Alphaproteobacteria > Rhizobiales > Rhizobiaceae > Aerobium. Next base: position 91,215 of record NZ_JAGL01000012.1, on the reverse strand, counting down.
CTGTCGACGGGCGCAGCTTCTAACTTGCCTCGGCGAGTTCGGCGGCCGTCTGCAGGTCGACGGAAACCAACTGGCTGACGCCCTGCTCGGCCATGGTGACGCCGAACAGGCGGTTCATGCGCGCCATGGTGATGGGGTTGTGGGTGATGACGACGAAACGCGTCTCCGTCGTTTTCGCCATCTCGTCCATCAGATTGCAGAAGCGCTCGACATTGTGATCGTCGAGCGGCGCGTCGACCTCGTCGAGAACGCAGATCGGCGCGGGGTTGGTCAGGAACACGGCAAAGATCAGCGCCATCGCAGTGAGCGCCTGCTCGCCGCCTGAAAGCAGCGTCATCGTCTGCGGCTTCTTGCCCGGAGGGCGGGCGAGGATTTCGAGGCCGGCTTCGAGGGGATCGTCGGACTCGATCAGCTGCAGCTCGGCGGTGCCTCCGCCGAACAGGTGCGTAAACAGGCGCTGGAAGTGGCCGTTGACCACCTCGAACGCCGCCAGCAGCCGTTCGCGGCCCTCTCGATTAAGGCTCTGGATCGCCTGGCGCAGCTTGCGGATCGCCTCGATCACGTCCTCGCGCTCGGTGATGATCGTGCCGTGGCGTTCCATCAGTTCGCGCTGCTCTTCCTCGGCGCGCAGGTTCACCGCCCCCAGCCGCTCGCGCTCGATCTTGAGGCGCTCCAGGTCGCGCTCCGTCGCCGCCATGTCCGGCAATGGCGCGTCGGGCTCGAGCCCGGCATGCTTCAGCACCATGTGCGCCGGCACATTGAGCACTTCCTGGATACGCGCCTCGGCCTCGCGGCGGCGCTCATCGGCAGCCGTCAGGCGCTCCTCGGCGCGGCCGCGCGCCTCGCGCGCTTCCGACAGCGCCTGGATCGCCTCGGTCGCGGCGCGGTCCGCCTGCGCCTGTTTGGTTTCGGCGGTCTGCAGCCGGTCGTTTGCCTCGCGCTGCGCCGCCTCGGCCTTGGACAGTTCCGACATCAGGCTGCGGCGGCGCTCATCGATTTCGTCGGGAGCTTCGGCCAGCGCCTCGTATTCGGCTGCGGCCTCCTCGCGGCGCTCGCGCAGCGAGGCAATCTGCCGGTCGGCATTGGCGGCGCGCTCGATCCACGACTCGCGCTCGACCTGGATGGCGGCGAGCCGGCGCGTACGCGCCTCGGCCTCACGGCCAAGACCTTCGTGCGCCGCGCGGGCATCAGCCAGGCGGGCGCGATCTTCGGCGACGTCCTTCGCAAGCCGATCAAGCTGGATCTGCAGCTCGGTCAGGTCAGGCGCTTCCGCCAGCGCCATTTGCGCTTCCTCGACGCTTTCGGCGGCTTCCGACGCAGTCTCCGCCAGGCGCTCGCGTGCGTCAACCAGCGCATCACGGCGGCTCGACAGCTCGCCGGCAGCCTTTTCGGCACGCGCCAGCGCATCGCGTGCCTCAGATGCCGTGCGTTGCGCCTCGCGCAATGCCTCACGTGCCCGCCGCTCATCTTCGACGGCCTGCTTCACGCGGGCTTCGGCCCGCGCCAGCACGTCCTCGGCGGCACGCAGCGCGTCCGCAGCTTCCTGCGCCTCGGCCTCAAGTTCGGCGAGGCGGTTTTTCTGAGCCAGCCTGAGTGCAGCCGCTGTCGGCGCATCGGCACTCGCCGTCACGCCATCCCAGCGCCACACGGCGCCCGCGCGGCTGACCAGCACCTGACCGACCTGAAGCTGCGATTGCAGCGCCGGTCCCTGCTCGTCATCGCAAACGCCGATCTGCGACAAGCGCCGCGCCAGTTGCTCCGGTGCGCGGACGAGTTCTGACAACGGCCGGACACCAGCCGGCAGCGCCGGGTCGCCATCCTGTGGCGGAACATTGGCCCAGTGGACCGGTGCAGCGGCATCCAGCGGCAGGTCGATGTCCTCGCCCAGGGCCGCGCCCAGCGCGGTCTCGTAGCCGCGTTCGACGCGCACCTGCTCGAGTGCCGCCGGGAATCCATCTCCGGAAACCGCGCTCAGCATCTTTGCGAGCGTCCGCGCCTCCGTCTCGATGCCCTGCAGGCGGGCTCGCGCTTCGGCGAGCGGCGGACGTGCCGCTGCTTCCGCCTCGCGTGCTTCGGCCACGGCATCTTCAGCGATGGCAACCGCCTCCTCGGCCTGGACAGCGCGTTCCTCGGCCTCTTCGGCCAGCATCCGTTTCTCGGCGGGATCTGCCAGCGCAGCGATCTGCTGCGTGATTTCCGACGCCTCGCGATCGATCTCTGCGAGCTGGCGCATCAGGCGGTCGCGCCGCTCGGTGGAATCGCGCAGCGCGCGTTCGGCCTGCGCGCGGGCTGCAGCAGCCTCGGCGCGCTCGGACGTCAGCTTCGCAAGCGCCGCTTCGCTTGCCGCAAGGCGTGCCTGCGCTTCCTCGAACTCGGCGCGGGTCTGCGCCTCACGCTCGGTCGCGCCCGCATTCTCGGAGTTCAGCGTGCGCTCTTCCTCGTCGAGCCGGGCTAGCACTTCGGCATTATCTCGCACCATCCGCTCTTCGCGGGCGATGTCATCATCGAATTGCGACAGGCGCTTCTGCAGCTCGGCAGCGCGCGCCCGCATGCGGTTCGCTTCGTCTTCAAGCTGAGTCTTGGCGATCGTCAGCCGCTGCACCGTCGCCGCAGCAGCCGCCGCCGCGTCGCGCAGCTGTGGCAGATGGTGGGCGCCGATCGCCTGCTCGCGCGCGGCATTCATCTGCGCCGCTGCACGGTCGCCGACCAGCTTGGTCGCCTCGGCCAGCGCGGACTTTGCCTCGGCCTCCTGCGCCTTCGCCTGCGACCAGCGCAGATGCAGCACGATCGCCTCCGCCTTGCGGATTTCAGCCGACAGGTTGCGGAAGCGGGTCGCCTGCCGCGCCTGACGCTTCAGGCTCTCGATCTGGCTTTCGAGTTCGCCGACGACGTCGTCGAGACGCTCGAGGTTCTGCTCGGCTGCGCGCAGGCGCAGCTCCGCCTCATGGCGGCGGGTGTGCAGGCCGGAAATGCCGGCCGCCTCTTCCAGCAACGCACGGCGCGCCTGCGGCTTTGCCTGGATCAGCTCGCCGATACGCCCCTGCCCCACCATCGACGGTGAGCGCGCCCCCGTCGACTGGTCGGCGAACAACAGCTGCACGTCCTTGGCGCGCGCTTCCTTGCCGTTGATGCGATAGACTGACCCTGCCTCGCGCTCGATGCGGCGCGACACCTGCAGCTCGTCCGCGTCGTTGAAGGCGGGCGGCGCGGAGCGGTCCGTGTTGTCGAGGAAGAGGGTGACCTCGGCGGTATTGCGCGCCGGGCGCGTCGCCGAGCCGGAAAAGATCACGTCGTCCATGCCGGACGCACGCATGTTCTTGTACGAGCTTTCGCCCATCACCCAGCGCAGCGCCTCGACAAGATTGGACTTGCCGCAGCCGTTGGGGCCGACGATGCCGGTCAGCCCGCGCTCGATGACGAATTCGCTGGGTTCGACGAAGGACTTGAAGCCGAGAAGGCGGAGCCGGGAGAACTTCATGCGCGCGCCCTCCGTCGGGCCGGCGCGCGCAGAAACGCTGTCGCCAGGTTGCGACTAGAGCATGCTGTCGAGGATGGCCGACATCTCCTCAACCCTCATAGCCCCCTTGTAAACGTTTCCGTTGATGAAGAAGGTGGGCGTGGAATCGACGTTGAATTCCTTGGCGCCTCGATCTCGTACCTTCCTGACATCATCCAGAAGCTTCTGATCAGTCAAGCATGCCTCGAAGGACTCCTGTGAAAAACCGCCCAGACGGGCGATCTGGAGCAGCGCTTCGCGGGCATTTTCGACCGGCGCCCAGTTCTGCTGCTGCTGGAACAGCACGTCGACCATGGCGAAATACTTGTCGTCGGCGCAGCGGGCGAGCATGAAGCCAGCCTCCGCGCGCGGGTCGAACGGGAACTCGCGCAGCACCAGGCGCGCCTTGCCGGTGTCGATGTAGTTCTTCTTGATGTCCGGCAGCGTATTGCGGTGGAAGTTCGCGCAGTGGCCGCAGGTCATCGAAGCATATTCAACGATGGTGATCGGCGCATCGGCGTTGCCCAGCACCTTGTCCGGCAGCGCGCCCTCAGCCAGCACCTTGGCCATATCGACCTTACCGCTCGGCTGTGGCACGTTGGCAGCGGTGGAACTGGTCGTCGGCTGCGCGTTGGCGCTGCCTCCGGAATCATTGCACGCGGCAAGCAGGGATGCTGCAGATACGGCTGCCAGCGAGCCAAGAACTGTCCTGCGCGAAAGAATAGCGGTCATATATCACCTGTTAGCGGGCAAACTTGAGGCTGCGCTCTAAAAAATTACATGATGCCGAATAAGGCAAATTCCGGGGCTTTCCAATCCAATCCCGCTCGCCGATGTTCACGAATGCGCGAAAATAGGTGAGGCTCAGGATCGCTCGCCCAGCATCGAGCGGCCGAGCTTCGCCAGCGACTCGCGCAACCCATCATCCTCGATGCCGCTGACCATACCGTCGAGCCGCTTTTCCTCGGCCCCGCTCAGGGGGCGCAGCTTCGGCTTCGGCTTGACCTGCGGCGCCACCGACTTCTGCACGATCTTGATGCGGGCAACCGCCATGAAACCAAGGAAGGCGTTGACGCGCGCGATGATCTCACCCGTTTCATGCTGCAGCCGGAAGGCGGCCGAGCCGTCGCAGGCAATGACCAGCGTTGCCGGCTCGAACGGGTCGTCCTCGTGCAGCCGGCGCGGCCAGACGATCTTTTCGGGCCTTGTCACCGCGGCCAGGCGCGGCCCGGCGATCTCCTCCCACGACTGCACCAGCCCGATATTGATGCCGGCGCGCTTGCGCAGCAGCGGATCGAGCAGGCTTGCAGCGAGGTCGCTAACCGGCACGGCATTGCCGCGGTCGCTTTTCCCTGCCATGAGCTTTCTCCGTTGCGGTCAGGCGAATGTTTGAATGAAGGCGCACACTAGCATCAATCGCGGCGCAAATCAGGTCGCCCCGGCATTACTGGATTGGTACGACGCGCACCACCGCGAATTGCCCTGGCGCACGCCGCCGCGCGCGCTGCGCGAGGGTGTGCGACCCGATCCCTACCGCGTCTGGCTGTCGGAGGTGATGCTGCAGCAGACGACGGTGGAGGCCGTGAAGGCCTACTTCACCCGCTTCGTCGAGCAGTGGCCGGACGTGAAAGAACTGGCTGCCGCCGACACCGCCGACGTGATGAAGGCCTGGGCCGGGCTCGGCTATTATTCGCGCGCCCGCAACCTAAAAGCCTGCGCCGAGGAAGTGGCAGAAAAGCACGGCGGCGTCTTTCCCGACACCGAGGAAGGGCTGCGGGCACTGCCCGGCATCGGCCCTTACACGGCGGCCGCCATCGCGGCGATCGCCTTCAACCAGCCAGCCGCCGTTGTCGACGGCAATATCGAGCGCGTCATCTCGCGCCTCTATGCCATCGCCACCCCCCTCCCCGCCGCCAAGCCGGAGATCAAGGCACGCGTCGCTCAAATTCTTCCGCACGACCGTCCCGGCGACTTTGCCCAGGCGATGATGGACCTCGGCGCCACCATCTGCTCGCCGAAGCGGCCAAAATGCATGCTCTGCCCGGTCAACGAATCCTGCACCGCGCTCAGCCAGGGCGATCCGGAGTTTTATCCGGTCAAGGCCGCGAAGAAGGAAAAGCCGTTGCGGCAGGGCGCGGCCTTCGTTGCCGTGCGCGACGACGGCGCGATCCTGCTGCGCACCCGGCCCAACTCCGGCCTTCTCGGCGGCATGAGCGAGCCGCCCACCACCGGCTGGACATCGCGCCAGGACGGTGACACCACTGTCGCGGGCGCGCCGTTTCCTGCAAACTGGCGCCCGGCGGGAGCAGTTCGTCACGTCTTCACGCATTTCGAGCTGACGCTTTCGGTCTGGCGCGCCGATGGCGATGCCTTCCCGACGCCGCCGGGCGCGTGGTGGTCGACGCCGGACGAGATCCCCGGCGAGGCGCTCCCGACCGTGATGAAGAAGGCAATCGAGGCAGCAATACCCGGCGCAACCCGAAACCGGCTCCGTCTGAAAGGAACAAAATGAGCGAGATTCGTCACATCGTGTTCGACATCGGCAAGGTGCTGATCCACTACGATCCGAACCTGCCCTTTCGGCGGCTGATCCCCGACGACGAGGAGCGCGCCGAGTTCTTCGCCACCGTCTGCACGCACGAATGGAATCTCGAACAAGACCGCGGCCGCACCTGGGAGGAAGCCGAGGCGCTGCTGATCGCCGAGCATCCGGAAAAGGAAGAGCTGATCCGCAGCTTCCGCCGCTACTGGCATGAGATGGTCTCGCACGCTTATGACGACACGGTCGCGATCCTCGAGGAGCTTCTCAAGAACGGTCACGACGTGACCATGCTCACCAACTTCGCCGCCGACACCTTTGCCGAGGCGAAGGAAAAATTCCCGTTCCTGAAGAAGCCGCGCGGCGTCACCGTCTCTGGCGAGGTCAAGCTCATTAAACCGGATGCGGCGATCTACCGGCTGCACACGGAAACCTTCGGCCTTGAGCCGTCGGCCACGCTGTTCGTCGACGACAGTGCGGCCAATGTCGAGGGTGCAAAGGCCGTCGGCTGGAACGCGGTGCTCTTCACCGGCGCCGCTGCCTTCCGGGCGGATTTGCAGCGTTACGGGGTGCTGTAGGGAAGGCTGCCGTCGCGAGAAACCGACTGCAATTTCTGCACCGCCGTGGCTGGTTCGCCGTTCAGGCATGGATACCCCGGTCAAGCCGGGGTATGACGATGAATGAGACGTTCGGCAATAACGGGCACTATAGTGTACTCCGCTCACGGATACGGCGAACGAAGCGAGGGAAAATACATATCCACTTCCCTCATGCCCGTGCTCGACACGGGCATCCATGCCGGAACTGTGAAGCGGGGCGGCGGCGCAGAACCCACGCCCTTGAGAAAACCAACGCCAAACAAAAAGGGCCGCATCAGCGACCCTTTTCCATATTCGTCTCGCCGTCCAGTCCCTTACGCCCCGGCCTTCTCCATGCTGAGGCGGACGATCCGGCGCAGTTCATCGATCGGCATCAGGCCACCCTCGCGCTCATAGTGCCAGAAGGTCCAGCCGTTGCAGGCGTCCAGCCCTTGAACATGGGCGCCGACCTTGTGGATCGAGCCGGTCAGCTCGCCGCAGTCGAGCGTGCCGTCGGCGCGGACCTGCGCCGAGTAGCGACGCTTGGCGTCATAAAGGCGTGCGCCCGGCTTGATGAGGCCGTTGTCGAGCAGGCTGACGAAGGCGACTCGCGGCTCGGCGCGCTTGCCGGTCATGACCTTGAGCTCGGCATGTCCGAGCGGATGCACCTTGGCGATGCGGTCGAGGGCCGCGTCGATGTATTTCTGCTCGCGCTCGACGCCGACGAAGTGACGGCCAAGACGCTTGGCGACGGCGCCGGTCGTGCCCGAGCCGAAGAACGGGTCGAGGACGACGTCGCCCGGCTTGGTCGACGACAGCAGAACGCGGGCCAGCAGCGCCTCCGGCTTCTGCGTCGGGTGGATCTTGTCGCCGTTCTCGTCCTTGAGGCGCTCCGAGCCGGTGCAGATCGGGAACAGCCAGTCCGAGCGCATCTGCACGTCGTCGTTGGCGGCCTTCATCGCCTCGTAATTGAAGGTGTAGCCCTTTGCCTTCGGATCGCGTGAAGCCCAGATCATGGTCTCGTGCGCGTTCTGGAACCGGCGCCCGCGGAAGTTCGGCATCGGATTGGTCTTGCGCCAGATGATGTCGTTGAGGATCCAGAAGCCGAGATCCTGCATGATGGCGCCGACGCGGAAGATGTTGTGGTACGAACCGATAACCCAGATCGTGCCTTCGGGCTTCAGCACGCGGCGCGCGGCCAGCAGCCAGGCGCGGGTGAAGGCGTCGTAGGCCTCGAAGCTCTCGAACTGGTCCCACTCGTCGTCGACCGCGTCGACCTTGGACTGGTCCGGACGGTGCAGGTCGCCGTCGAGCTGCAGGTTGTAGGGAGGGTCAGCGAAAATCACGTCGACCGACTTCTCCGGCAAGCGGTTCAGCGCCGCCACACAATCCCCTTTCAGGATCGTGTCGAGCCACTGGGCTGCAGGAGCGACTGAGGAAAGCTCGTGGAAAGGACGCACTGCTGACATGGGACACCGAAAAACGCTTACTGGTTTACTGTCCGTTATGGTTACCGAGCAGCGTAAATTTTTGGTGAACCTCGAAAATTTGCCGGCGCGGCGCGCATGGTGTAAGCGGCGCGGCCTGATCGCGAAATTGCTGGAGTAGCGCCTATGTCAGAAATCGATCTCGTCATCTTCGACTGCGACGGCGTCCTCGTGGACTCCGAAATCATCGCCGCGCGCGTCGAAGCCGAGCTGCTGACCAAGGCCGGCTACCCGATCGAACCGGAAGACCTTGCTCGCGTCTATGCGGGTCTGACCTTCAAGGAGATCATGCTGCGCATCGAGCAGGAATCGCAGCAGCTGTTCCAGGCGACGCTGATCGACGAGGCCGAGAAGCTAGTCGACCGCCGGCTTGCAACCGAGGTAAAGCCGATCGAGGGCGTGCATGCCGCCGTTGGCTCGGTCACCGGCAAGCGCTGCATCTGCTCGAACTCCGCGAAGGAGCGCATCAACGCGATGCTGGCGCGCACCAATCTCGCGCCCTACTTCAAGGACGTGATCTTTTCCTCACTCGAAACTCCGTCCGCGAGGCCGAAGCCGGCACCGGACGTGTTCCTCTATGCGGCTGAGAAGATGGAAGCGAACCCGAAGCGCTGCTTCGTGATCGAGGATTCGGTGCATGGCATTGCCGGGGCCAAGGCCGCCGGCATGCGCGTCATCGGCTTTACCGGCGCGTCGCACACGCATCCCGGCCATGCGGACCTGTTGATGGAAGCAGGCGCGGAAACCGTCATCCGCCGCTGGGCGGATTTCCCTGCGGTGCTCGCCGCGTTGTCGGAATGGTCGGAAGACGCGTGAGCGTCAGCCGCACGCGCAAGGAGCATTTCCGCGGCCCCCGCGGAAATGCCGGAGGCTTTGCCGAATTACTTCGGCTGCTTGAAGCCGATCAGGATGCGGATGTTGCGCTGATCCGGATTGGGCATCGAAACCGAGGTGTCGGTCAGCATGAACTGCGTTGCGCCGACGGTATCGGAGATGGCGACCTGATGATTGATCGTCCGTTCGTCGATGACCTCGTTGTCCCGGTAAATGGTGATCTGCAGCGGCAGCTGGACGGTGCCGACGGCGCCGACCGGACCCGGAATGACCCTGCCCGCGACCGCGATCGTCATGTTGGTCATGCCGTTGCCATAGGTGCAGGCGCGGGTCGCATCGGAAATCATCGCGCGGTAGACCAGCTTGGACGGGTCACCATCACCGCCGCGCTGGTAGGTGTCGTGCACCGCGTTGCGCTCGCGCATCGACACTGCCGGGCAGTAGGCCAGCAGCTCATCGGCCGTGACCTTCCCCTCCGGGATCGTCTGCTGCACCTGCTGTTGCTCGCTCGCGCCGCCGCCGAGTGCAGCAAGCGGATTGCTCGACTGACAGCCGGAAAGCGCGAGCGCCAGGCCCAGAATGGAAAAAACTGCGGCAGACCCGCGTCGAGATGCTCGTGCCACCATAAACTGCACTTCCCTACAGCAAAGCTGCCGTTCTATACCAACGCGCCAACGAAAATGCGACGGGGCGTTTGCGGTTTTTACCCATACATCATCGTCTACGACAAAATGGACAGTCCGATATGCGCTATGTGAGCACAAGGGGCAGCGCGCCCGAACTCGGTTTTCGCGATGTACTGCTGGCAGGGCTGGCGCGCGACGGCGGCCTCTACGTGCCCGCCGAATGGCCGACGCTGACGGGCGACGAGATCCGCTCGCTGCGCGGCCTTTCTTACCCCGAGCTCGCGGTCAAGCTTCTCACCCCGTTCGTCGACGGGGAGATCGAGGCCGAGACCTTCTCGCGCATCGTGCACGAGGCCTACGCCACCTTCCGCCACGACGCGGTCTGCCCGATCGTCCAGACCGGCTCGAACGAGTTCATCCTCGAGCTTTTCCATGGCCCCACGCTGGCGTTCAAGGACGTCGCGATGCAGCTGCTTGCGCGGCTGATGGACCATGTGCTTGCCGAGCGCGGCCAGCGTGCGACCATTGCCGGCGCCACCTCGGGCGACACTGGCGGCGCCGCGATTGAAGCCTTCGGCGGCCGCGACCGCACCGACATCTTCATCCTGTTCCCGCACAACCGCGTCTCGCCGGTGCAGCAGCGCCAGATGACGACGTCGAGCGCGGCGAACGTCCATGCTATCGCCGTTGAGGGCAACTTCGACGACTGCCAGGACCTCGTGAAAGGCATGTTCAACAACCATGCCTTCCGCGACCGCGTGCAGTTAGCAGGTGTCAACTCGATCAACTGGGCCCGCATCATGGCCCAGATCGTCTACTACTTCTCGTCGGCCCTTTCCGTAGGCGCTCCAGACCGTCCGGTTTCCTTCACGGTTCCGACCGGCAATTTTGGCGACATCTTCGCCGGCTATGCAGCGAAGCGCATGGGCCTGCCGATCGAGAAGCTGGTGATCGCCACCAACGACAACGACATCCTCGCCCGCACCCTCGCCACCGGCGTCTATGAGACGCGCGGCGTCATCGAGACGACCTCGCCGTCGATGGACATCCAGGTGTCGTCCAATTTCGAGCGCCTGCTGTTCGAAGCCGCTGGCCGCAATGCGGACACGGTCGTCCGCTACATGCAGAGCCTCAAGCAGTCCGGCCAGTTCACGATTGCCGCGGACGAGCTTGAGCGCATCCGTGCCGAATTCTCGGCCGGCCGCTCCTCGGTGGACGAGACCGCGGCGACCATCCGCAGCGTGCTCGAATCGTCCGGCTACCTCGCCGACCCGCACACCGCGACCGCCATCAAGGTTGCGCGCGAGCAGGCTTCGACGGCCGCGCCGATGATCGTCCTGTCGACGGCTCATCCGGCGAAGTTCCCCACAGCGGTGGAAAAGGCCTCCGGCATCTCGCCCGCGCTTCCGCTGTGGCTTGGCAAACTGATGGAGCGGGATGAGAAGTTTACGGTGCTTCCATCGGACCCGAAAATGGTGGAAGATCATATTGGCCGTCTGACAAGGGCGACCCAAGTCTAGGGAGTTCAGACTATATGGGTGTTGAGGTAAGCCGTCTGTCGAACGGCCTGACAGTCGCAACCGAAACCATTCCGAATTTCGAATCCGTCGCTTTGGGAGTTTGGGTAAAGTCGGGTGCGCGCAACGAGCGCGACGACGAGCACGGCCTCGCCCATCTTCTCGAACACATGGCTTTCAAAGGTACCGGAAGCCGCAGCGCCTGGAAGATCGCCTCGGAAATCGAAGATGTGGGCGGCGAGATCAACGCCGCCACCAGCGTTGAATCAACGTCCTTCTATGCCCGCGTGCTGAAGGACAACGTCCCGCTCGCCATCGACCTGCTTGCCGACATCCTCACGGATTCGAAGTTCGATCCGATGGAGCTCGAGCGCGAACAGCATGTCATCCTGCAGGAAATCGGTGCGGCGCACGACACGCCTGACGACATCGTGTTCGACCGCTTCACCGAGACCGCCTTTCTCAACCAGACGCTCGGCCGCTCGATTCTCGGCACGCCCGAGACGGTGCAGTCCTTCACCTCGCAGGATCTGCGCGCCTTCATCGAGCGCCAGTACGGCGCCGACCGCATGGTCGTGGTCGCCGCCGGTGGCGTTACCCACGACGAGTTCGTGCGCGAGGTCGAAAAGAAGTTCGGCACCTTCCGTCCGCATGCGCAGGTCGAGGACCCGCAGCCGGCGAAATATGTCGGCGGAGACTTCCGCGAGGTGCGCGACCTGATGGACGCGCAGGTCGTGCTCGGCTTCGAGGGCCGCGCCTACCACGTCCGCGACTTCTACGCCTCGCAGGTTCTGTCGATGATCCTCGGCGGCGGCATGTCGTCACGCCTGTTTCAGGAAGTGCGTGAGAAGCGCGGCCTCTGTTACTCGGTCTACGCGTTCCACTGGGGCTTTTCCGACACCGGCATCTTCGGAATCCACGCCGCGACCGACAAGGGCGGCATCGCCAAGCTGGTCCCGGTCATCGCCAAGGAGCTGCAGCGCGCCGGCGAGAACATCACCCAGGAAGAGCTTGACCGGGCCCGCGCGCAATACCGCGCCGGCCTGATCATGTCCGAGGAAAGCGCGGCAAGCCGCGCCTCGCAGATCGCCCGGCAGATGCTGCTGTTCGGCAAGCCTGTGGACAAGGACGAGCTGATGACGCGCCTCGGCGCGCTCACCGTCGAGCGCCTCCGCGACCTGTCGCAGCGGCTGTTCTCGACCCGACCGACGATTGCCGCGGTCGGCCCCGTCAGCAAGCTGCCCGCCTACGAGGCGATCAGCAGCGCCCTGCCCTCCCCGGTCGAGCGCAAGCTCGCCGTCTAGGTGCCGGGCACTGCGCGTGTTCGACTTCCCCTTCCTCCGCCGCGAACCTCCGGTGCTGAAGGGGAAGCGTGCCACGCTCCGCTTTCCACGCCCCTCCGATTATCGCGAATGGGCGGCGCTGCGCCGTGACAGCCGCGCCTTCCTTGAGCCGTGGGAGCCACGCTGGGCTCCCGACGAGCTGCATCGCAGCGGCTGGAACAACCGCGTCCGCCGCTACCGGCAGGAATATGCCGCCGGATCGGCCATCGCCTACCTGATCTTCGAGAACGAAGAGAACCGGATGGTGGGGGGCATCACCATCGGCAACATCCGCTACGGCGTGGCTCAGACCGCGCAGATCGGCTACTGGATGGGAGAGCGCTACGCCGGCAAAGGCTACATGCAGGACGCCATTCAGGCCCTGATTTCCTATGCGTTCGACCAGATGAGGTTGCACCGGATCGAGGCGGCCTGTATTCCCTCAAACGCACGTTCCATTCATGTGCTTCAAAAAGCCGGATTTACGCGCGAAGGCCTGTTGCGCTCCTACCTGCGCATCAATGGCGTCTGGCAGGATCACTTCATCTACGCCCTGATCGCGGATGACCGCAGGGCCAATGAAACAAGAGGCTGATCGGTGAGATCAACGGTTCGAACGGCGCTCTCCTCTGTCTGCGCGGCGCTGGTGCTTCTCTTCGCGTTGCCCCTGCTGCCGGCGATGGCGATTGAGCCGATCACGATCTCGAAGAACGATGTTGCCCTCGACCTCTCGCGCGCTGTGGAAATCTACCGCGACCAGGGCGAAAACTTTCAGGTATCCACAGCCCCGGGCCTCGACGGCATCGTCCGCCGCATCGAGGTGAGCGCGCTCGATGAGCGTTCGACGGGTGACTGGGCCGTATTCGCCCTCGCCAACACCACCGACGAACAGATCGACCGCCTGATCGTGGCGCCGCACTACCGCCTGGTCGGCTCGGGACTTGCGTGGCCGGATCTCGGCTCCAACCGCATCGCGGCGATCACGCCGAGCGAGGGCTTCGCGCTCGACCGCCAGCCGAGCCGCGACGCCGACGTCTTCCTTGTCACGCTCAACCCCGGCTCGATCGTCACCTTCATCGCCGAACTGTCCTCGCCGAACCTGCCGCAGGTCTATCTTTGGGAGCCGGAGGCCTACAAGGACACCATCAACTCCTACACGCTGTTCCGAGGCATCGTCATCGGCATCGCGGGCCTGCTGGCGCTGTTCCTGACCATCCTGTTCGTGGTCAAGGGAACGTCGATGTTCCCGGCCACCGCGGCGCTTTCCTGGGCGGTGCTCGCCTATATCTGCATCGACTTCGGCTTCCTCAACCAGATGCTGTCGATCTCGGCGCAGGATGCGCGGCTGTGGCGCGCGGGCACGGAGGTGGCGCTTGCTGCGACGCTGGTCGTGTTCCTGTTCACCTACCTCAACCTCAACCGCTGGCATCTGCATTTCAGCTACGGCACGGCCGCCTGGGTGCTGGCGCTCTGCCTGCTTGCGGGCGTCGCCTATTTCGACCCGGCTGTCGCGGCCGGCATTGCCCGCTTCTCGTTTGCGCTCACCGCCGTCGTCGGCCTCGGCATCATCGCCTACCTGTCGTTCCAGGGCTATGACCGCGCCATTATGCTGGTGCCCAGCTGGCTGATGATCCTGGTCTGGCTCGCCGGCGGCTGGCTCGCCGTCACCGGCTCGCTCGCCAACGACATTGTCCAGTCGGCTCTGACCGGCGGCCTCGTCCTCATCATCCTGCTGATCGGCTTCACCGTCATGCAGCACGCCTTTGCCGGCGGCGCCCTGCACCAGGGCCTGTTCAGCGACATGGAGCGCCAAGCGCTCGCGGTCACCGGCTCCGGCGACATCGTCTGGGACTGGGATGTGCTGCGCGACCGCGTCATCACCAAGCCGGATGTCAGCCGCATGATCGGCCTCGAGCCCGGCGCGCTGCACGGCGCTGCGCGCCTTTGGCTGCCTGCGCTGCACGCCGACGACCGCGACACCTTCCGCACCACGCTGGACGTGATCCTCGAGCACCGGCGCGGCCGCATCTCGCAGTCGTTCCGCCTGCGCGGCGCCGACGGGCACTATCACTGGTTCACGCTGCGCGCGCGTCCGGTCATCGGCTCCGACGGCGAGATCATCCGCTGCGTCGGCACGCTGGTCGACGTCACCGAGCAGAAGAAAGCGGAAGAGCGCCTGCTGCACGACGCCGTCCACGACAACCTCACCGGCCTGCCCTCGCGCGAGCTTTTCCTGAACCGCCTCGAAGCCGTCATCTCGATCGCCAAGACCGAGGAGAACGTGCGCCCGACGGTACTGGTCATCGACCTCGACCGCTTCAAGATGGTCAACGAAGGCCTTGGCATTTCGGGCGGCGACACGATCCTCCTGACTATTTCCCGGCGCCTGCACCGGCTGCTCAAGCCCGGCGACTCGCTGTCGCGCTTTGCCGGCGACCAGTTCGCCATGCTGATCCTGTCGGAGCAGAACTCGCAGCGCATCGCCGACGTGGCCGAAGCTGTGAAGCAGGCGATCAACCTGCCGATCACCTTCGCCAAGCGCGAGATCATCCTCGCCGCATCGATCGGCCTCGTCTCGTGGAACTCGTCGCAGTCGAGCGCCGAGGACATGGTGAAGGACGCCGAGCTTGCCATGTATCAGGCCAAGCGCTTCGGCGGCGACCGCATCGAGCCGTTCCGCCCGGCCTTCCGCTCCGTGGGCACCGACCGGCTGCAACTGGAATCGGACCTGCGCCGGGCCGTCGAGCGTCAGGAACTGCGTCTCGTCTATCAGCCGATCGTCCGTCTAGAGGACCGCTCGGTCGCCGGCTTCGAGGCGCTGCTGCGCTGGGAGCACCCGCGCCGCGGCTCGATCCCGCCGTCAGACTTCATCCCGGTGGCCGAGTCCTGCGGCCTCATCGTCCAGCTCGGCCTGTTCGCGATGCAGCAGGCGGCAGACGACCTCGCATCCTGGCTCAAGCAGATCGGCGACGTGCCGCTGTCCGTTTCGGTCAACCTGTCGAGCCGGCAGCTCATCCGCCGCGACCTCATCAGCGACGTCCGCTCTGTCGTCGCCCGCGCCGGCCTCAACCCGCGCTGCTTCCGGCTGGAGCTGACGGAATCGCTGGTGATGGACAATCCGGAGCAGTCGGCCCACGTCCTGTCGCGCCTCAAGCAGCTTGGCGTCGGCCTGTCGCTCGACGATTTCGGTACCGGCTACTCGTCGCTGTCCTACCTGACGCGCTTCCCGTTCGACACGATCAAGATCGACCGCAGCTTCATCGACGACACCAGCCCGAAGCGCTCGGTGCTGCTGCGCTCCATGGTCAACATGGCGCACGATCTCGGCCTGTCGGTTGTCGCCGAAGGCGTTGCCGACGAGAACGACGCGCTCGAGCTGCGTCAGATGGGCTGCGAATACGTTCAGAGCTTCCTGTTTGGCCCGCCGCTGACGTCAGACGTGGCAATGAAGCTCCTCAAGGAGCAGTATCCGCTGGTTCAGGTCTGATTAGGGAAAAAGCCGCCCCGGCGTTTCAGGGACGGCGCTCAGGCGTGACCGGCCTGCGAACTCAGGTGCATCGGATTGATGCCGATCGACGCGAGAATCCGCTCGTACTTGTGGTCGATATCGGCGTCGAACAACAGTTCGGTATTCGCCGGGCAGGTCAGCCAGCCATTCTGCGCGATCTCATCCTCCAGCTGCCCCGCACCCCACCCGGAATAACCGAGCGCCATCAGCGCGTGGCGAGGGCCGCGGCCGGAGGAAATCGCGCGGAGAATGTCGACCGTCGCTGTCAGGCAGATATCGTCGGAGACCGGCATTGTGGATTCGACCATGTAGTCGTCGCTGTGGAGCACGAAGCCCCTGCTGCGGTCCACCGGGCCGCCATTGCGGATGATGATGTCGCGGGCCGGCGACGGCAGGCGGATCGCCTGCTTCTCGTCGAGAATGCCAAGTTGCACCATCAGGTCGGGGAACTGGAGTTCCTGCACCTGGTTGATGATGATGCCCATGGCGCCCTCTTCGCTGTGGGCGCACATGTAGATCACCGACCGCGCAAAGCGCTCGTCCTGCATGCCGGGCATGGCCACCAGGAACTGGTGATCGAGGAAGCCGCTCTTGGCTTTCATTTTCGAACCCATCAAGCTCATCGACACGAAGCTACTGCTTTTCGCGCTTGGTTGGCCAGCACACAATTCGTGCAGTCACTACACTCACACATTTATGATGCTCTTGCGAGGCCGCCCTGATTGCCTAATGCAGCGTGAAAGACAATGTTCCGTACCATGTCGATGATCCGCCTCCTTGCACTCGCATCTCCGGTCCTGCTGCTCGCCTCGCCCGCCTTTTCCGCGTCAAGCGAGTGGTATCAGGTCGAGGGCGGAGCCATCCGTTTCGTCACGGCGGGCCAGCCCGGTCCTGACGGTTTGATCAGGGGCGCGCTGCAGATCGACCTGGCTCCCGGCTGGAAGACTTACTGGCTTGACCCTGGCTCCTTCGGCGTGCCGCCGCAAGTGTCGGTCAACGTGCAGGACAAGGCCGCCGAGGTCGAGGTCGGCTTTCCGGCGCCGCAGCGTTTCGATGACGGCTATGCCCAGTGGGCCGGCTACGACGAACCCGTTGCCCTTGCCCTCACCTTCCGCCTGCCGGAAGGCGTCGCCAACGCACAGGACGTCACCGCTCATACCTTCCTGGGCGTCTGCGAGACGATCTGCATTCCCGTGCAGGCGGAACTGACGCTGTCGCTCGGCGACAATGCGGACGCTGCGGAAGAAGCAGCCATCGTTGATGCGGCCTTTGCTGCCCTCCCCGCCCCTGCGGAGGAGAATCTCAACGTCGACCTCGTCAGCACCGACGACAAGGCAATCGTTATCGATACAAAGCTGCCTGAGGGCGTTTCTGCGCTCGACCTGTTCGTTGCTGGCAACGAAAACCTGTCGCTGGAGGCGCCCGAACTCGTTTCCGCGGGCGGCGGAACCTCGCCCCGCTTCCGCATTCCAGTCGCATTCCGCACGCCGGGCGCGGAGCCTGAGCGGCTTCGCTACACGCTGCAGACGAGTGCCGGAGCTTTCAGCGGGGAACTCTCCCTGCGTTAGTTTCGTTGCAAAGCGACCTGCGCCCGGCTATCGCTGACCGGGAACGAAACCGCTCTCTCATTTTTCGAGGTACTCCATGACCATTGCTGTAGGCCAGAAGCTGCCTGACGTGACCTTCATGACCCCGACGTCTGACGGTCCGAAGCCGATCACCACGGGCGAAGTCTTTGCCGGCAAGAAAGTCGTGCTGTTCGGCGTGCCCGGCGCGTTCACGCCGACCTGCTCGAACAACCACTTGCCGGGTTACCTCGAAAACCTCGACGCGATCCTCGCCAAGGGCGTGGACACCGTCGCCGTGGTCGCCGTCAACGATGCCTTCGTCATGGGTGCCTGGGCCCGCTTTTCCGGCGCGGAAGGCAAGATCCTGCACCTCGCAGACGGCAGCGCCCAGTTTGCCAAGGCCGCCGGCCTCGAGTTCGATCTGTCGGAGCGTGGCCTTGGCCTCCGCAACCGCCGCTTCTCGATGATCGTCGAGGATGGTGTGGTCAAGTCGCTTAACATAGAGGAAGGCGCTGGCGTCGACGCGTCGGGTGCCGCCACGATTCTCCAGCAGCTCTGATAGCTGATTGCAGTTGGCCGCGTCCTTATGGGCGCGGCCTTCGCCTATCTCTTCTTGAAAGGCTCCATGCCGAGGCGCGCCAGTTCGTCGGCGCGCTCGTTCTCCGGATGTCCGGCGTGGCCCTTCACCCAGTTCCAGTGGATCTTGTGGCGACGCGTCGCCTCGTCGAGCGCCTGCCACAGCTCGGCATTTTTCACCGGCTTCTTGTCGGCCGTTCGCCAGCCGTTTCGCTTCCAGCCATGGATCCAGCCCGAGATGCCATCCATCACATATTTGCTGTCGGTATAGAGATCGACCTCACACGGCTCCTTCAGCGCGTTGAGCGCCGTGATGGCCGCCAGCAGCTCCATGCGGTTATTGGTCGTCTCCGCCTCGCCGCCATTCAGTTCCTTGGTCACGCCGTTGAAGCGCAGGATCGCGCCCCATCCGCCGGGACCTGGATTTCCCGAGCAAGCCCCGTCGGTAAAGATTTCGACGCGCTTCATTTGCTCTCGAGGCCGTATTCGCTGGCCGAGGCGATCTGGCGGTGGAACCGCATCTTGCGCACATACTCGAGCGGATCGCGCTTCTGCACCAGCGCGCCGTTGGGACCGTGCAGCCAGTCGTAGAGGCGGGTCAGCATGAAACGCAGCGATGCGCCACGGCATAGCAGCGGCAGCGCCTCGACCTCATCCTTCCGCAGCGGCCGGATGCTCTGGTAGCCCGCCAGCATCGCAGTGCCCTTGGTCAGGTTGTACGAATGGTCGCGCTCAAAGCACCAGGCATTGAGGCAGATCGCCAGATCGTAGGCGAAGAAGTCGTTGCAGGCGAAGTAGAAGTCGATCAGTCCCGACAGCTCGTCGCCGAGGAAGAAGACGTTGTCGGGAAACAGGTCGGCGTGGATCACGCCCGCCGGCAGGTCCTTCGGCCATGCCGAGGCGATGGCGGCAAAGTCGGCATCGACTTCGGCCACCAGACCCTTCTCGACCTCGTCGGCGCGCTCATGGCAGCCGTCCCACAGCGTCTTCCATCCCGGTACTGAAAGCGCGTTGGCGCGCTTCAGTTCAAAGTCAGAGCCCGCCACATGCAGCTTTGCCAGCGCCTCGCCGACCGCGCGGCAGTGGACGGCCGTCGGACGGCGTGGCCACATGCCTTCGAGGAAGGTGATGATCGCCGCCGGGCGCCCGGCAAGGTCGCCGATCAGGCTGCCGTCATTGCGCTTCACCGGCAGCGGGCAGGTGACGTCGCGCGTGGCGAGATGTACCATCAGGCCGAGGAAGAACGGCAGATCGTTGCGGTCGACGCGCTTTTCGTAGAGCGTCAGGATGTAGGACGCCTTGGTCGTGTGCAGCAGGAAGTTCGAGTTTTCCGTGCCCTCCGCGATGCCCTTGTAGGACAGCAGATCGCCAATGTCGTAATCGCGCAGGAATGCGCCAAGCTCTTGCTCGGTGATGTCGGTGTAGACGGCCATGTGGGTCAGGCGTTTCCGTTGACGAAAGCCATGTCGGCGGCCGTCAGCTCGACGTCGCGCAACACGCGGTTGACGGGGAAGTTTTCGGTCTCTTCGGCAGTAACAGCCAGTTCGACGGCAACCTCGAAGCGATCGCGGAAGGCGTTGATGATCTCGTCGACGATCAGCTCCGGCGCAGAGGCACCCGCGGACAGGCCGAGAACGGAAATGTCGCCGATCTCGCCCCACGGGATTTCATCGGCCCGCTGCACCAGCATGCTGCGCTTGGCGCCAGCCCGCTCGGCGACCTCAACGAGGCGCTTGGAGTTCGACGAGTTCGGCGCACCGACGACGAGGAAGAGGTCGGTGCCGGGTGCCGCGTACTTCACTGCTTCCTGCCGGTTCGTGGTCGCATAGCAGATCGATTCGGCCGCCGGCGCCTGGATGTTCGGGAAGCGCTGCTTCAGCACACGGATAATGCCGTCGGTGTCGTCCACCGACAGTGTCGTCTGGGTGACGAAGCCGAGCGCGTCCGGATCGTTCGGCTGGATGGCCATAGCGTCAGCCTCGGTCTCGACAAGCGTCACCGAGCCTTCCGGCAGCTGACCCATCGTGCCGATAACTTCGGGGTGGCCCGCATGGCCAATCAGCAGCACATGGCGGCCCTGGCGCTCATGGCGCATCGCCTGCTTGTGCACCTTCGACACCAGCGGGCAGGTCGCGTCGAGATAGAACAAGTTGCGCTGCTCGGCATCCGCCGGCACCGACTTCGGCACGCCATGGGCGGAAAACACCACCGGCTGCGAATGATGTTCCGCCGGGATCTCGTCGAGTTCCTCGACGAAGATCGCGCCCTTGGCTTCCAGCCCCTCGACCACATACTTGTTGTGGACGATCTCGTGGCGGACATAGACCGGCGCGCCGTATTTCTTCAGCGCAAGCACCACGATCTGGATGGCCCGATCCACGCCGGCGCAGAAGCCGCGCGGGTTGCAGAGCCTGATGGTCAACGGAGTTTTCATCGACATGTCCAAATCGTGCCTGTTCACGGAAGGCAGATGGCGTCTGCCGGCCCGCGATGTCAAGTTTTGCGCTGGCGCACCAGCCATACAGCAAGGACCCCCACCAGCACCGCGGCAAGGCTGTACCAGGTGAGCGCGTACTCAAGATGGCTGTTCGGCAGGCTGATCATCGTCACCCCGCCGACCGGCAGCCCGCCCGGGTTAGGCGTATCGTCGGCATCGACGAAAAAGCGGAGATAGTTATCCGGCTGGCCGACACCCGAAGTCCCCGCCATAGCCTGCAGGTCCTTCCAGTAGAAGACGTTCTTCGCCAGGTCGTTGTCGGGCACCATCATCGACGGCTTGCCGTCGAGCTCGTTGCGCGCAAGACCGGTGATGCGCATGACGCCCTCCACCTGGCCGTCCTGGCGCTTCGAGGCATCCTTCAGGTCGAAGGGGACGAAGCCGCGATTGATGAACAGCAGGCGGCCGTCCTGCAATTCGAGCGGCGTGTAGACGTAGTAGCCCGACTTGCCCTCGTGGGTCGCGAAGAAATGGCGCTCGCCTTCGTGACGGAAGGTGCCTTCCACCGTAACCGGCCAGTAGTCGACATCGCCTTCCGACCCGAGCAACTGCTCGATCTCCGCAAGCGGGCGCGGCTCCGAGGCGACGCGCTGCTCGATCGTCGCGATCAGGTTCTCCTTCCAGCCCAGGCGCTGCACCTGCCAGGTGCCGAGGCCCAGCAGGATCGCCAGCGCGACCAGCGCCGCGGCCAGGAATACGACCTGCCCCAGACCCCAGCCGCCGCGGGCAGTGCCGGCCTGGGTCATTGCCGGTCTCCGAGGCGGCCTTCCGCGGCCTTGTTGCGGTACTGCAGGACGATCAGCAGGCCCTTCAGCATCCTGAGCGCCATCAGGCCGAGGATAAGGATCATCGGTACCCACAACACGAAGTGCAACCAGAGCGGCGGGTTGTAGGAGACCTCCAGCCACAGGGCGAGGCCGCAGACCAGGAAGCCAATCAACAGAATGACGAAGACGACCGGACCGTCGCCAGAATCGGCAAAGGAGTAATCGAGGCGGCACACGCCACAGCGCTCGCCGACCGACAGAAAACCCTTGAACAGGCGTCCCTGCCCGCAGCACGGGCAGTGGCCGGAAAGACCGGCCTTGATCGGGTCGACCGGCGGCCAGAGAGCTTCGTCGTGATGGTGATGTTCACTCATTGCGCGGTTCTTTGCATAGCCAGGCGATAGAAAAAAGGCGGCCGCGCCACGCGACCGCCTTTCATTGTCTAATCACCGCGGGATCAGTGATGCGCGATCGGTGCGCCCCACGAACCCCAGACGTAGATCGCGGCGAAGAGGAACAGCCACACCACGTCAACGAAGTGCCAGTACCAGGCGGCTGCCTCGAGGCCGAAATGCTGCTTCGGCGTGAAGTGGCCTGCCATGGCGCGCAGCAGGCAGACGAGCAGGAAGAGGGTTCCGACAATCACGTGGAAGCCGTGGAAGCCGGTCGCCATGAAGAAGGTCGCGCCGTAGATCGAGTTGGTGAAGTCGAACGGGGCAACCATGTACTCGTAGGCCTGCACGCCGGTGAACAGGATGCCGAGCAGGACCGTGATGACCAGGCCCCAGACAAGACCGCGGCGGTCGTTCTCGAGCAGCGCATGGTGCGCCCAGGTCAGCGTCGTGCCGGACAGCAGCAGAATGATGGTGTTGTAGAGCGGCAGGTGGAAGGCGTCGATGATCTCCAGACCCTTCGGCGGCCACTGGCCACCGGTGTACTCGACGCGGGCAACCTGCGCTGCCTCATTCGGGAAGAGGCTCGCGTCGAAGAAAGCCCAGAACCACGCCACGAAGAACATCACTTCGGACGCGATGAACATGATCATGCCGTAGCGAAGGTGCAGGGAGACCACGCGGGTGTGGTGCCCTTCGTGTGCCTCGCGGATGGTGTCAGCCCACCAAGCGTACATCACATAGAGCACACCGGCGAGACCAACGAAGAACAGCCACGGCGTCGCAAGCGGGATACCGAGGAAGGTGTAATCGACGTTACCCTTCAGGTACTGCATCCACGAGACGCCGCCCACCGCCATGGTGAAGACGGATACGCCCGCCAGGAACGGCCAGGGACTGGGGTCGATGATGTGATAGTCGTGTTGTTTTGCGTGTGCTTCTGCCATGTCATCCCCCGAAACTGGTATCGGCGTCAGTTTTGCTCTTGATCGACGCTGCCGATGAAACCTCCGACTTCTCCCCGTTTATCGGGAAGAAGGTATAGGACAGCGTCAATGTGGTAAGGTTCTTCAGTTCCTTGACGTTGACTATTTCCGGGTCAACGTAGAACACAACCGGCATCTCCATAGTCTCTCCCGGCTGCAGTGTCGTGTCCGTGAAACAGAAGCATTCCATCTTCATGAAGTAGGCGCCGGACAGCGGCGGCGATACGTTGAAGGTGGCGCGCCCTGCGAGCGGCTTAGACGTAATGTTCGTGGCCTCGTAGGCTACCTGGACAGTCTCGCCAATCCTTAGCGTCACTTCGCGCTGCTTCGGCGTGAACTCCCAGCCAAGCCCGCCCGACACGTTGGCGTCGAAGCGGACTTTGATCTCCTTGTCGAGAATGACATCCGAATACTGGTTGGTGCGCTGCGTCGTGCCACCATAACCGGTCACGCGGCAGAACATGTCGTAGAGCGGGACTGCCGCGTAGGCCATGCCGATCATGCCGGCAAAGAACCCGACACAGACGAGGGCCAGCCGGCGGTTGGACCGCTGGACGTTGTCGCTGACAGGTGGCTGTGCGTCGCTCATCCCGATCTTCCTAAAAAGGCCGACTGAAGACGTTCGGACCCATCTTCACGATGGTGACGATGTAGACCACCACGACGAAGGCGGCGAGCGCCACGCCCAGCGCGACCGAACGGTTGCGGCGCGCCTTCTTCTGCTTGTCGGTCAACTCGATGCGGTCATTACCCACGGCAGTCACCATGCAACTCCGAAATCTGCGAGGATGCTGTCGGCAAGCAACGCCGTGAAGATGGCAAAGAGATACAGCAGCGAATACCCGAACAGCGCCTTGGCGGGCTTCATGCCGCGGTCGCTCTCCGGCATCAGCAGGACCTTCCAGGAGTACCAGACAAAGCCGGCACCGAGAGCCGCAGCCAGGATACCGTAGGAATAGCCGGCATAGCCCGCCAACGTGGGCAAGACGCCAGTGATGGCAACCAGGACGGCGTAGGCGAAGATCTGCCGCTTAGTGGACGCCTCGCCTGCCACATTGGGCATCATCGGAACGCCGGCGCGCTCATAGTCTCCCGACTTGAACAGCGCGAGCGCCCAGAAATGCGGCGGGGTCCACAGGAAAATGATCATGAACTGGAGAACGCTGTAGAGGCTGATGTCGCCGGTCGCAGCTGCCCAGCCCACCATGGGCGGGAACGCGCCCGCGGCGCCACCGATGACGATGTTCTGAGGCGTCCAGCGCTTCAGCCACATCGTGTAGATCACAGCGTAGAAGAAGATCGTGAAGGCGAGCAGCCCGGCGGCCAGCCAGTTGGCGATCAGACCGAGCGCAAGCACGGAGAAACCGGAAAGCACCAGGCCGAAGACAAGTGCTTCGCCCGGCAGCACGCGCCCCGCCGGCACCGGCCGCTTGTGGGTGCGCGACATGACGGCGTCGATGTCGGCGTCGTACCACATATTGAGTGCGCCGGACGCACCCGCACCGACTGCGATAGCAATGATGGCGAAGCAGGCGATGAACGGATTGATCGGGGCCTGCGCAGTGACGAGTCCGACGAATGCCGTGAAGACGACGAGCGACATCACCCGTGGCTTCAGAAGCGCGATGTAATCGCTCGCGTGTGCCTCTGACACACGAAGCGCGACGTCATCGAAACTTTGCTTTTCCACGAGGGACATTACTCACGTGTTCCACTTGTTATTTCTTATTCTGGTTGGATCGCCGGCCGGAGCCGGCGATCCGGATTCTTTTGGTCAGTTACCGGCGATCACTTGATCTTCGGCAGCTGCTCCCACTGGTGGTACGGCGGCGGCGACGAAAGCTGCCACTCGAGGGTCGTTGCACCCTCACCCCACGGATTGGCGCCAGCCTCGCGCTTCTTCGAGAAGGCCTCGAACACGCCGTAGAGGAAGATCAGGACGCCGATGCCCGCGATGTACGAACCCCAAGACGAGATCATGTTCCAGCCAGCGTATGCATCCGGGTAGTCGATGTAGCGGCGCGGCATGCCGGCCAGACCCAGGAAGTGCTGCGGGAAGAAGATCAGGTTTACGCCGATGAAGGTGACCCAGAAGTGGGTGCGCGCGATCAGCGGCGAGTACATGTAGCCGAACATCTTCGGGAACCAGTAGTACCAGGCAGCGAAGATCGCGAACACGGCGCCCAGCGACAGCACGTAGTGGAAGTGCGCAACCACATAGTAGGTGTCATGCAGCGAGCGGTCGAGGCCTGCATTCGCGAGCTGAACGCCGGTCATGCCACCAACCGTGAACAGGAAGATGAAGCCGATCGACCACAGCATCGGAGCGCGCATGGAGAGCGAGCCGCCCCACATGGTCGCGATCCACGAGAACACCTTGATGCCCGTCGGGATGGCGATCACCATCGTGGCGAACACGAAGTAGCGCTGTGCATTGAGCGAAATGCCGGTGGTGTACATGTGGTGCGCCCACACGACGAAGCCGACGACCCCGATCGCGACCATGGCGTAGGCCATGCCCAGGTAGCCGAAAATCGGCTTGCGCGAGAAGGTCGAGACGATGTGGCTGACGATGCCGAAGCCCGGCAGGATCAGGATGTACACCTCCGGGTGACCGAAGAACCAGAACAGGTGCTGGTACAGGATCGGGTCACCGCCGAATTCCGGCGTGAAGAAGGCAGTGCCGAAGTTGCGGTCGGTCAGCAGCATGGTGATCGCACCAGCGAGAACTGGCAGCGTCAGCAGCAGCAGGAATGCCGTCACCAGCACAGACCAGGCAAACAGCGGCATCTTGTGCAGGGTCATGCCCGGCGCACGCATGTTGAAGATCGTGGTGATGAAGTTGATGGCGCCGAGGATCGACGAGACACCAGCAACGTGCAGCGAGAAGATCGCGAAGTCACCAGCCGGCCCAGGCGAGCCCATCGTCGACAGCGGCGGATACATCGTCCAGCCAGTACCGGCACCATAACTACCAGCCGAACCCGGCATGAAGAACGAGATGATCAGCAGCAGCAGCGCGGGCGGCAGCAGCCAGAACGAGATGTTGTTCAGACGCGGGAACGCCATGTCCGGAGCACCGATCATGATCGGGATCATCCAGTTGGCGAAGCCGCCGATCAGCGCCGGCATGACCATGAAGAAGATCATGATCAGGGCGTGATAGGTGGTGAAGACGTTGAACATCTCCTTGCCGCCATCGATCGCGGCATCACCCTCGAGGCCGTAGACCATCGAGGCAAGGCCGTGGAAGATCTGGATGCCGGGCTCAGCCAGCTCCCAGCGCATCATCACGGAAAGGAAGAAACCGAGGAGACCCGAAAAGATCGCGAAGATCAGATAGAGCGTCCCGATGTCCTTGTGGTTTGTAGAATAGACCCAACGCGTCCAGCCAGTCGGCTTGTGGTCGTCGTGGGCTCCATGGGCCGCAGCGCCTGCCATATTCCCGCTCCGTATCTTGTTATTCTGCGCCAACTCAGTTGCCTGCGTTGGCGACGTTGAGCTGCTTGCCATCAACTGCGGCCAGCAGCGCTTTGTTCGCTTCGCCAAGATCGTTCTGCGCAGCGGCGCGCCAGATGTCGTACTGCTCCTGGCTCACGACGCGGACCGCGATCGGCATGAAGGCATGATCCTTGCCACACAGCTCCGAGCACTGGCCGTAGAAAATGCCCTCGCGCTCTGCCTTGAACCAGGTTTCGTTGATACGGCCCGGCACGGCGTCGACCTTGATGCCGAAAGACGGAACCGCGAAGGCGTGAATCACATCGCCGCCGGTCACGAGGACGCGAACGGTCGTGTTGACCGGAACGACAAGGTCATTGTCGACGGCCAGCAGACGCGGGTAGCGCGCAGTGTCCTGCTTGCCCGTTGCCTCGCGATCTTCGTCCACGAGGCGGAACGACGAGAAGGTGAGAGGCTCTTCGTCCTGGTACTCATAGTCCCAGTACCACTGGACGCCGGTCGCCTTGACCGTGAGGCCAGGCTCCTCTTCCGGCGTGTACTGCGCGGTGAGCAACTGGAACGAGGGAACAGCAATGAAAATGAGGGCAATGACCGGGCCGACCGTCCAGATCACCTCGATCAGAGTATTGTGGCTGGTGCGCGACGGCGTCTTGTTGACGCTCTCGCGGTAACGAATCAGGCACCAAAGCAGCAACGCCAGAACCAAGAGAGTCACCGGCACGATGAACGCCAGCGTGTAGCGTTCAAACCAGATGATCTCTTCCATGATTCGCGTTGCAGGTTCCTGGAAGTTCAGCTGCCACGCAGTCGGCTGGCCTGCAAATGCAGCCGTCGCCGCCAGGACCGGCGAAAATGCGCCCAGTCCCGCAATGATTCTCTTAGTCACCCTCTTCATCTCCCAGTCGATCCTCTCGACGAAATCTTAAGGCGCCAGCTCGCTCCTCGTGTAAGGCGCGCGGCGATCATCGTGACTTCAAACACACTCTCATATCTACCGCAAGGAAGGCGTCGGTGGATATGTGCGGCATTTTTGCGCGCGCAGGGCGAAGTTTTTCAGTCCCGCCTTGATTTCGCTCAACTCATACCAAATTGGAGACCATTCGTCGCGCATGGCGTGCAGGCTTGTTGCGCACAGGCGCGGGCACGCTAAATTGGCGTGATTCGCAAAGTCGGGATTGGTTGGATGTCGCTTCGTAAGTTCGTGCAGATCTCTGCCGCAGCCGCCTGCGCGGCACTGCTGGCATTGCCGGCCGCAGCCCAGCAGAAGCAGCAGCAAGGCGTCGTCCGCTCGACTCACGGCAGCTGGTCGATCATCTGCGACACCCCCGGCGGTGCCACCAGCGAACAGTGCGCATTGATGCAGAACGTCGTCGCCGAGGATCGCCCGGAAGTGGGCCTCTCGGTCGTCGTGCTGCGCACTGCCGACAAGAGCGCCGAGATTCTCCGCGTGCTCGCGCCGCTCGGCGTGCTTCTGCCCAACGGCCTCGGCCTCAATGTCGACGGCAAGGACATCGGCCGCGCCTACTTCGTCCGCTGCTTCCAGGACGGCTGCTACGCCGAGGTGATTCTGGAGGAGCCGCTGCTCGGCACTCTCAAGTCCGGCAAGTCGGCCACCTTCATCGTCTTCCAGACGCCTGAGGAAGGCGTCGGCATCCCGGTCGACCTCGAAGGTTTTTCCGCGGGTTTTGCCGCTCTCCCCTGATCGGGCTTAACGCCGCCGAAACGCTCTGACGGCCAATCGCAAGGTGCAACTTGCCTTGCGGGCGACTATATGACTCGCCAACGCCATTCAGATTTCGGAGCGATGCGGTGACAGCCAGACTTCTCGAACAGTTCGATGTGTCCGAAGAGACGTTGCGCCGCATCGTGGCGGAGACGGTCGCCGGCGCGGACGACGGCGAGCTCTTCGTCGAATACCGCGAGGGCGAGGCGCTTGTCTTCGACAACGGCCGCCTGAAGACGGCCAACTTCAACACCGAGCAGGGTTTCGGCCTGCGCGCCGTTGCCGGCGAAGCTGCGGGCTACGCGCATGCGGGCGAGCTGTCGCAGGCGGCACTGCTTCGCGCCTCGTCCGCCGTCTCGGCCGTGAAGGCCGGGTATTCCGGCACGCTCGCCGAAGCGCCGTCGGGCACCAACGTGAAACTCTACGGCGAAGAGAACCCGATCGCCGAGCCAGGCTTTGCCGACAAGGCGAAGCTCCTGCAGGAGGTCGACGCTTACCTGCGCAACAAGGACCCGCGCGTGCGGCAGGTGACGGCCTCGGTGGCCGCCTCCTGGCAGCACGTCGAAATCCTGCGCGCCGATGGCCGCGTTGCGCGCGACATCCGCCCGCTGGTTCGCTTCAACGTCTCGGTCGTCGTGGGTGAAGGCGACCGGCAGGAGACCGGCTCCTACGGCATGGGCGGCCGCAAGGGTTTTGGTGAGTTCCTTGCCGAAGGCTCCTGGCAGCATGCCTGCGAGGAAGCGCTGCGCCAGGCACTCGTCAACCTCGAGGCGGTCCCGGCACCCGCCGGCACCTTCGACATCGTTCTTTCTTCCGGCTGGCCGGGCGTCATGCTGCACGAGGCGGTCGGCCACGGCCTTGAGGGCGACTTCAACCGGAAGAAAACATCGGCCTTTGCCGGGCTGATGGGCCAGCAGGTTGCCGCCAAGGGCGTCACCGTCGTTGACGACGGCACCATCACCGAACGCCGCGGCTCGCTTACCATCGACGACGAAGGCACGCCGACCAACCGCACCGTCCTCATCGAGGACGGCAAGCTCGTCGGCTATATGCAGGACCGGCAGAACGCGCGGCTGATGGGCATGAAGCCAACTGGCAACGGCCGCCGCGAATCCTACGCGCACGCGCCGATGCCGCGCATGACCAACACCTACATGACCGCAGGCTCCCACACGCCGGAGGAGATCATCTCCTCGGTCAAGAACGGGATCTACGCCGTTTCGTTCGGCGGCGGCCAGGTGGACATCACCAGCGGCAAGTTCGTGTTCGGCTGCACCGAGGCCTACATGATCGAAAACGGCAAGGTGACCCAGCCGATCAAGGGCGCGATGCTTATTGGCAACGGACCGGATGCGATGCACCGCATCACCATGATCGGCAATGACATGAAGCTCGACAATGGCATCGGCATGTGCGGCAAGGCCGGTCAGGGCGTGCCGGTCGGCGTCGGCCAGCCGCACCTGCGCATGAACGCGATGACGATCGGCGGCACCCGCACCTGACGCGGCCGCCTCAGAGCCAGGAGGCAGGCGTCTTCGGCAGCCTGCCTTCCGGATCGATCACCTCGAGCCGCGGCCCCTCCCCGCGATTCCAGCGCCACAGCGCGACACAGGTTCCGCCCGGCGACATGAACGACGGATAGATCAGGCCGTCGAAGCCCTGTTTCAGCAGCTCCTCGCGCAGCCGGTGCGTTGCCGGCCGCCTTCCCTCGTCCAGATCGGCGCGCCATTCGCAGGCGTGGATCGTCTTATCCACGCCGAATGACGCCAGCACATCACCGTTGGTGAAATCCGCCAGCCTTGCTCCAGTGAGGATCAGCCTGGCGATGAGCGCCGGATGCTGGACGAAACCCTGGTTGTACTCGGCCCAGGCCGTCGACAGTTCGCGCGCGGCGTAGATGGTGGGGGCACCTACCGGGTTCCACCTGCCGCCGAACCGCGCCGCGCCGTCTCCGGACAGAGGAGCATGCGCCCATTGCGGCACGTAGGCACGCCAGAGGTCGACCGGTTCGTCCTGCTTCTCAGGCATAGACGCCGGAGCGCACTGCCTCGAGATAGGCGAGCACCTTGTCCGCCTTGCCTTCCTGAACCAGATCGTAAGCCGTCTTGCCGGCCCAGCCCGGTATCGGCTGGTGCTTGAACCAGATCGCTGCGCGTTCCTCGCCACCCGCCATTTCGGAGGCCATGGCCAGCACGCGCACCACCGGGCTCAGGGCGGCATCAACCTTGCGCGCGCCTGTCTTGGCCGCCAAGGTGTTGCGGGCCACCCCGATCAGGCCGGCGAGCTCGGTCATCGTAACGCCAAGAAGCTCTGCAACACGGCGCGGCGACAGGAACGGCGATCCCTTCTCGCCGAACTTCGAAGCCTGAATGTCGAGGACAGCGTCTGCCATGACAAAATCCTTGCGCGTTTTGGCACTCACGTGCTCAATATGAGCTCAACATCTGTTCGGTTCAAGGCAGACCCGTGAATTCGATCGTCATCCTCACCGGCGCGGGCATTTCGGTGGAATCCGGGATCGCCAGCTTCCGCGACGCCCACGGTATCTGGTCGAAGTTCGACTGGCGCGATTATGCCACGCCCGATGCCTTTGCCCGCCACCCTGCCCGCGTCTACGACTTCTACAATGCGCGGCGGCGCCAGTTGCATGAGGTGAAACCCAACGAGGCGCACTATGCGCTCGCCCGCCTCGAGCGTGAATTTTCCGGATCGGTGACGATCATCACCCAGAACGTCGACGACCTGCACGAGACTGCCGGCACGAAGAACCTCATCCACATGCACGGCCAGCTGCGTTCGGCGCTGTGCCGCTCCCGCGGCGCGCGCAGCCCGTGGCTCGGCGACATGACGATCGACTCTCGCTGTCCGTCCTGCGAGTCGCCGGGGCGCCTGCGGCCGGACATCGTCTGGTTCGGCGAGATGCCCTACCACATGGACAAGATCTATCAGGCGCTGGCGACGGCCGACCTCTTCATCGCCATCGGCACCTCCGGCGCGGTCTATCCGGCCGCCGACTTCGTCGAGGAAGCCAGCCTCAACGGCGCGCATACCGTGATGCTCAACCTCGAACCGTCCGAAAACGCCTCCGCCTTCCACGAAACCATCCACGGCAAGGCGACGGACATCGTGCCGGAGTATGTGGAGAAGGTGCTAAGGGGATAGGGACGTAGAATCCTAAGGGTTTACGGGTTTAGAGCGTCGACGCATTGAACCGTTCCGCCGATGCTTCAACTATGCAACCTCGTCGCTCGGGGATGACCTTATAACCCGCGACGGCTCTGCCGCTTTTAGCGTTCAGGCATGGACCCTCGGGTCAAGCCGAGGGTGACGAAGATTGAGATGTTGAGCTCAAACTTCCACGACTGTCGCTGAGGTCACCCGCACCCTGCGCCCGGTTTTCTAGGCATTGGCGAAGCCTTAGCTAAGAAGTGGTGTCTGCGAGATCGGGTTGCATTCATCCAGCACCATAACACCTTGGCGAGACCCTTGAGTTCAGGGCTTTGGAACGAGTAGGTGGCCGAGCGCGCGACGATCCCGAGGGCGCGACGACCCCATCTGGCCGACCACATCCCCACATCGTCACCCTCGGGCTTGACCCGAGGGTCCATGCCGGAGCATCTCCGGTTGCGTGCTACGCCGGACCGACACTGCACGAGGATCCTCCCCTGCGAAGCGGGGGAGGTGGCGCGAAGCGCCGGAGGGGGCGAGACAAGCGTCCCGCTCGCCTACTTCCGCTTCTTCGGCTTCTCGAGCAGAGCGACGGTTTCCAGATGCGGCGACCAGAGGAACTGGTCGACCGGCACCACGCGCTTCAGCGTATAGCCGCCGTCGATGAGAATCCGCAGGTCGCGCGCGAGCGTCGTTGGATTGCACGACACCGCCGCCACACGCTGCACATTCGAGCGTGCGATCTGCTTCGCCTGATCCTCGGCGCCCGCGCGCGGCGGGTCGAAAACAAGGCCGTCGAAACCAAAATCAAGTTCCTTGAAGGTCAGCGGGCGGCGGAACAGGTCGCGCTTCTCGATCGTCACGCGCTTCAGGCCCGTCCCGAAGCGGAAGGCGCGGTCGAGCGCGGCGAGCGCCGGCGCGTCGCCCTCCACCGCATGCACCTCGCTCTGACGCGCAAGGCGCAGCGCGAAGGTGCCAATGCCGGCAAAGAGGTCGGCGACGCGCTTGGCCTTCCTCAAGTGTTCGGTCACGAGCCCGGCCATCACCTGCTCGGCGCTCTCGACCGCCTGCAGAAACGCGCCGGGGGGCGGAATGACGGCGATGTCATCGACCATCACCATCGGCTTCTTCGGCTCGACGATGATCTCGCCATCGACCGACAGGCGCGCAATGCCGTTGGCGAGGCAGAACTCGATCGCCGCCTGCCGCGCCGGGCCTTCGAGCCTGCCGCTGTCCTGCGCCGCGACGTCCAGGCCTGAGGCCGTCTGCGTCACGCCGAAGCGGAACGGATCCTTCGTCTGCGCGACGAGCAGCCCAAGCTG
Organism: Aminobacter sp. J41; assembly: GCF_000526635.1. Taxonomy (GTDB): domain Bacteria; phylum Pseudomonadota; class Alphaproteobacteria; order Rhizobiales; family Rhizobiaceae; genus Aerobium. The sequence continues at coordinate 58,847 of NZ_JAGL01000012.1, read as the reverse complement.
GCGCAGCACGTCGAGCTTTTCGACGATCGACGGCAGCATCACCGGGCATTCTTCCATGTCGACGATGCGGTGCGACAGGGCGGCGTTGAAGCCGAGGAGCAGGCCCTTTTCGGTCTTGCGGGCGGTGAGTGCCGCGCGGCGGCGCGAATGCGGCGGACAATCGACCATCGAGTCGACTTCCGTCTCGATGCCGCGGGCGCGCAGCGCATCGACCAGGATCTGCCGCTTCCAATCGCGATAGGCGCCGTGCTCGAGGTGCTGGATCGCGCAGCCGCCGCAATCGCCGAAATGCCGGCATGGCGGGGCAACACGCTGCGGCGAGGTCTCCAGCAGCGCGACGATGTCGGCGCGCTTGCCGCCGACGGCGATGTTCACCTTCTCTCCGGGCAGCGTGAAGGGCACGAAGACCTGCCCGCCTTCGGTCTCGGCGATGCCGTCGGCCTGTGCGCCGAGGCGCGAGATCGTGACTATGCTGCTCATCTGTCCTTTATCCCGCCAAGCAGGAATTCCATGTTGCCGTCGCCGCCTTCGATGGGGGACGGAGCAGTTCCAATGCTGCGCCAGCCGGGCTGGGTGCCCAGCCAGGCGGAAAGATCTTCGGCGATCTTCGGCCCGAGTGCCGGATCGCGCAAAATGCCGCCCTTGCCGATCGCCTCGCGGCCTGCCTCGAACTGCGGCTTCACCAGCAGCACGCAGCGTGCGCCCGGGGCCGCAAGTGCAAGTGCAGGCGGCAGCGCCAGCTTCAGCGAAATGAAGCTCACATCCGAGACGACGAAATTCGGCGCCGCACCGTCGATGTGATGGGCGGAAAGCTCCCGTGCGTTCAGCTTCTCGAGGTTTGTCACCCGCGGATCGCTTGCCAGCCCCGGATCGATCTGGCCATGACCGACGTCGACCGCGTAGACGTGGGAAGCGCCGCGCTCAAGCAACACCTGCGTGAACCCGCCGGTCGAGGCGCCGATGTCGATGGCGACCATCCCCGCCGGATCGAAGCCAAACGCATCGAGCCCGGCAATCAGCTTCAGCGCCGCGCGCGAGACATAGCCGCGCGCCGGGTCATCAACCACGATGTCTGCATCTTCCGGCGTCGGCTGTCCCGGCTTCGAGACCACCTTGCCGCCGACCGAAACCGCCCCGCGCGCCACCGCGTCCCTCGCCCGCGAGCGGCTGGCAAAAAAGCCGCGCCGGACGAGCAGTTCGTCCAGCCGCAGCTTCTCGGTGGAGGTGGGCAAGCTCACGCCCGCTCCGCCGCTCAGGCAGATGCCGCGCTGGTCGAGCGGCCGAGCGCCGTGAAGACGGTGCGGACGATCCCGGCAGCATCAAGCCCTGCGCGAGCGTACATCTTCTCCGGCTTGCCGTGGTCGGTGAACTCGTCCGGCAGGACGAGCGGGCGCACCTTGAGCCCGTTGTCGAGCAGGCCGTCATGCGCCAGCTGGTGCAGCACGTGGCTGCCGAAGCCGCCGATCGAACCTTCCTCGACGGTGATCAGCACCTCGTGTTCGCGCGCAAGACGGCGCAGGAGGTCAACGTCGAGCGGCTTGGCAAAGCGCGCGTCCGCGACTGTGGTCGAAAGGCCTGCCGCATCAAGTTCCTCGGCTGCCGCAAGGCAGTCGGCGAGGCGCGTGCCGAGCGACAACAGCGCGATCTTGGTGCCTTCCTTGACGATGCGGCCCTTGCCGATCTCGAGGAATTTTCCACGTTCCGGCATCTCGACGCCGACGCCATTGCCGCGCGGATAGCGGAACGAGATCGGACCCTCGTCATAGTCGGCCGCGGTGCGCACCATATGGCGCAGCTCTGCCTCGTCGGCAGCGGCCATCACCACGAAGTTCGGCAGCGAGGCAAGGTACGTGATGTCGAACGCGCCGCAGTGGGTCGGGCCATCAGCGCCGACATAGCCGGCGCGGTCGATCGGGAAGCGCACCGGCAGCTTCTGGATCGCGACGTCGTGAACCACCTGGTCATAGGCGCGCTGCAGGAAGGTCGAGTAGATCGCGGTGAACGGCTTCAGCCCTTCCGTCGCAAGGCCAGCCGCAAAGGTTACCGCATGCTGCTCGGCAATACCGACGTCGAAGGTGCGGGTCGGAAATGCTTCGCCGAACAGGTCGAGGCCGGTGCCGCTCGGCATGGCCGCCGTAATCGCGACGATGCGGTCGTCGAGCTTCGCTTCCTGGATCAGGCTTTCGGCGAACACCTTGGTGTAGGCCGGCGCATTGGCGGGCGCCTTGGCCTGCGCGCCGCTGATGACGTCGAACTTGTTGACGCCGTGGTATTTGTCCGCCGCAGCTTCGGCGGGTGCGTAGCCCTTGCCCTTCTGCGTGACGACGTGGATCAGCACCGGACCGGTGATGTGGTCTCGTACGTTGCGCAGCACCGGAACGAGATGCTCGAGATTGTGGCCGTCGATGGGGCCGATGTGGAAGAAGCCCATCTCCTCGAACAGCGTGCCGCCGGTCACATAGCCGCGGGCGTGCTCGACGGCGCGCGTGACGGCGCGGTCCATGCGCTTGCCGAGATAAGAAGTCAGCTTCTTTCCGAAGTCGCGGATGCCCTGGTATGTCTTGCCCGAGGCAAGGCGCGCCAGATAGTGGCTCATCGCGCCGCTCGGCGGGGCGATCGACATGTCGTTATCGTTGAGGATGACGATCAGCCGCGCATCGAGCGCGCCGGCATTGTTCATCGCCTCATACGCCATGCCGGCCGACATCGCGCCATCGCCGATGACGGCGATCACATTGTTGGTGCCGCCCTTGAGGTCGCGGCCGACCGCCATGCCAAGGCCAGCCGAAATCGAGGTCGAGGAATGCGCCGCGCCGAACGGGTCGTACTCGCTCTCGTCGCGCTTGGTGAAGCCCGACAGGCCGCCTTCCTGGCGCAGCGTGCGGATACGATCGCGGCGGCCGGTGATGATCTTGTGCGGATAGGCCTGGTGGCCGACGTCCCAGATCACCTTGTCGTCCGGCGTGTTGAAGACGTAGTGCAACGCGACCGTCAGCTCGACGACGCCCAGCCCCGCGCCGAGATGCCCGCCGGTCTGCGATACCGCGTCGATCAGCTCCGTGCGCAACTCGGTGGCGAGCTGCGGGAGATCGGTTTCGGGCAAGGCGCGAAGGTCAGCCGGAATCCGGACCTTATCGAGGAGTGGCGTGCTGGGGGCTGGCGACACGGGCTTTTTCGACCGTTCCTGTTGGTTTGAGGGGGAAATAGGCTTTCGGGCCAAGAAAGTAAATGCGCGCTGCCGTGCAAAGGCCTGAGTCAGTACTGCGGCAAGGGGATGAATTCGTGTTCGTCGCCTGGGACGATGTCGAAACGCCCGGTTCGCCATTCCTCCTTGGCCTGCTCGATGCGCTCCTTCGAGGAGGAGACGAAGTTCCACCAGATGTAGCGCTGCGAGCCGAGCGAGTCGCCGCCGAACAACATCAGATGCGCCCCGCGCTCCGTCGAGACGACGATCTCGTCGCCGGGGCGAAAGGCGAGCAGCCGGTCTGCCGGGAAGCGGTCGGTGAGCACGTCGACCTCGCCGTCGAGGATGTAGATGGCGCGTTCCTCGGCATCGGCCGGGATTTGCAGCCGCGCGCCGGGCGCAAGGCGAAGCTCGACATAGAGCGTTTCGGAGGCCGTGCGCACCGGCGACTTCCAGCCATGAAACGAGCCGATGATGACGCGGCCGGAGATGCCCTCGGCGTCGATTTCCGGCAGCTCGCCGCGCCCCGTGTTCTGGAACATCGGGTCGATCTCTTCCTGCCCGTCCGGCAGCGCCAGCCAGGTCTGCAGGCCAGACATCGACATCGGATTGCCCCGCAGTTCTTCCGGCGAGCGTTCGGAATGGACGATGCCGCGCCCCGCCGTCATCAGGTTCACGTCGCCCGGCTCGATCACCATTTCGGTGCCGAGCGAATCGCGGTGGCGGATCTTGCCGTCCAGAAGATAGGTCACGGTGGAGAGGCCGATATGCGGATGCGGCCGCACATCGATCATCCGCCCGGGCCGCAGGATAGCGGGGCCCATGCGGTCGAAGAAGATGAACGGACCGACGAGCTTGCGTCGCGCCGTCGGCAGCGCCCGGCGCACCTCGAAACCGGCGAGGTCCTTCGCGTTCGGGATGATCAGCGTCTCGATGGCATCGCAGGCGAGCACATCGCCAGGCTGCGGGTCATTTCCGGGAAAGAAGCTCATCGCATCTCCTCCAGGTTACTGCCGCGTCAGCAGCGGGACGAATTTTTTCCGGGCGGCGAAATGAGGACCGCGAAGAAACCTCACTTGCCCTCGCCGAGGAACATGGACGCAATATCCGCGTCCATGAACAGGGAGGGATCGAGATCGATCAGCGGGTATTTGCCCGCAAGGAACGCCAATTCTCGCTCCCGCTTCGCCGCCTCGCCGACCGGCACCAGCTTCACTGCCGGCCTGCCGTCGCGGGCGATCCCGATTTCGCTTTCGGCGCCGTTTTCAAGGGCCTCGATCAGCTTTGCAAGCTGCGCCTTGGCATCATGCATGTTGACGGTGGTGGTCATGGCGACCTCCGTGGCGAACAGCCGCCAAGGGTAAGTCGATGAGGCGGGAGCGTCAACGCGCCCCGCTTTATTCGCCGTCGAGCGGCTCCGTGCCGACGGGCTTGCCCTCGCGGGACAGGCGGATCTTCTCGACCTTGTCCTCGGCGACCTTCAGCAGCTTCTCGCAATGCGCCTTCAGCGCCTCGCCACGCTCATAGATGCGGATCGACTGGTCGAGCGGCACGTCGCCGCGCTCGAGATCGTCAACGATCCGCTCCAAAGCAGCAAGCGCCTGCTCGAAGCTCATTGCGGCAATGTCGTCGTTGTTGGCGGTCTCGTTCATGTCCTATCCCTTCATCAGGCGTCGCACGTGGGCGGCGGTCGAAAACGCCAGCCCATGCAGGTCGTAGCCGCCTTCCAGCAGGCTGACCAGCCGCCCGTTCGCCCAGCGATCGGCTTTCCCCATCAACTCGGCGGTCGCCCAGTCAAAATCGTCTTCGACAAGGTTGAGTTCCGCCAGCGGGTCGCGATGGTGCGCGTCGAAACCGGCGGAGATGATGATCAGGTCCGGCTGAAACCGGTCGATCGCCGGCAGGATGCGGCTACGGAACGCTTCCTTGAAAACCTCGCCATCGTCGCCGGCCGAAAGCGGCGCGTTGACGATGTTGTCGCCGGTGCCGGTCTCGGTCTTGGCGCCGGTGCCTGGAAACAGCGGCATCTGGTGCGTCGAGCAGTACATGACCGACGGGTCGTCCCAAAAAATGTCCTGGGTGCCATTACCGTGGTGGACGTCCCAGTCGACGATCGCCACGCGCTCGAGGCCGTGAACGCGCTGGGCATGGCGCGCCGCGATTCCCGCGTTGTTGAACAGGCAGAAGCCCATTGCGGTCGCCTTCTCGGCGTGGTGCCCCGGCGGGCGGGCGGCGACGAACACGTTGTCGACCTGCTTGCTGATGACGTCATCCACCGCCGCCAGCGCGCCACCGATCGCCGTGAGCGCCGCCTGCCAGCTTTTGGGACTGACAGTGGTGTCGGAATCGATCCTGACGATCCCCTCGCGCGGAATGCGCAGCCTGATCTTGTCGTAGTACTCTTCCGGATGCGCGAACAGGATCGCCCCCGCATCGGCCTGCGGCGATTCCTTGCGGTCGAGATCCTCGAACTCGGGCTCGTCGAGCAGCTTGCCGATGGCGCGCAGCCGGTCCGGCCGCTCCGGGTGTCCGGCCGGCGTCAGGTGCTCGAGATAGATGGGATGCGTGTAGAGGCGCGTGGTCATGCTATCGGTATAGGTCGAGGTGCGGCGTTTGACCACGCCCTTGTCCCAAACCCTCTCAATTTGCTGTTCGCTCAGGCCGGAACGCCAAGCGCCCTGTCCTTCAATTCGCGGAAGTGGCTGGAGACCTCGCTGAGCTTGCGGTCCCATTCCGGATTGGGCGCCTGCCCCTCGATGGTTCGGAAATAGACCTGCAGCAGCGCCGCGATCGCGAACGGCTCGATCAGCGCCGCCTTGATCGCCCAGGCAAAGATCAGCGCGAGCACGAACGACCAGCCGGCGAGCTGCCCGGGCATCAGGTAGAGGATGGCACCTGCAGGCGCGAGCATGACGAGGAACACCACGAAGGCGAGCAGCCACATGAAGATCGAAAGCCAGACGGCGTTTCTCACCATGGTCTTCGCGTTCTGCGCGTAGAGGACGACACCCTGGCGCGCACTGTCGAACGGGGTGCGGCTGTCGATGCGCACGTTGTAGCCGAGGATGATCTCATCGACATAGGTCAGCGAGATGCGGATCACCGTGTTCACAAACTGGGCAATGCCCTGCAGACCCGGCAGGAACGAGGCAACGCCGCCGATCAGGCCGGTAATGACCCCGATGGCTCCCTTCACCAGCTGGTCGACCACAAACAGGATGTTCGCCTCCGCAAAGCGGGCGGTGACGACCTTGCGGGCGTAGTCGATCTGGTTCTGGCCATCAGGCACCGCGCGCCCGTCGATCAGGTGGACCATGACCGCAATGTGGCCTGCCTTGACGACGTAGAGGATGTATTCGCGGATCCAGTAGACGATCATCGAGACGAGGCCGAAGCCGAAGATGCCGCCCCAGAGCGCGAACGCGCCAGGCTCGTCGGAGATGTGGCCGACGCCGTAGCCTACGCCCGCGCCTACTCCGATCGCGAAGACGTAACCGACAGTAATGCCGAAGTAGGCGAGCAGCCGCAGCGCAATGAACGGCCAGGTGCGGGCCATGATGCCAAGCGTGCGGCCGATATCGAAGTCCCACATGAGTGCAGCCCCTCCCCTCACAGGTATTGGGGCCGCACTATAGTATCAGCGATTGAGTCGCGTGAAGTAGTCGCGCGTCAGAGTATTTCGGTCGAGCTGATCTCAATGCCGAAACCTTCAAGGCCGACATAGTGCTTCTCGCGCGAAGCAAAGAGCTGGATCGACGAAATGCCTAGGTCCCGCAGGATCTGCGCGCCCAGCCCGATCTCGCGCCACTCGCTCTCGCGGCGCAGAGCCTCTTCGTGGGCCTCGTCGCCGACCACCGGGCGGTTGCGGGCAGCGCCCTGGCCGACGCCGACCGAGCCCTCGCGCAGGTAGACGATCACGCCGCGCTGCGCCTCGGCCATCCGCTTCATCACGCCGTCGAGGCGGCTCTTGGGACCGAACACGTCGGCAACGACGTCCTCGGCATGCAGGCGCACCGGCACGTCGACGCCATCGCGAATGTCACCGAAGACAACAGCGAAGTGCTGCATCGCATCCCACGGCAGACGGTAGGTGTAGGCCTTTGCCGGACCTGCGGTCGTCTCGATCGGGAAAGTCGCGATGCGCTCGATCAGCGTTTCCTGGCGCTGGCGGTAGGCGATGAGGTCGGCGACCGACACCTGCTTGAGGCCGTTCTTCTCGGCGAAGGCCTGGACCTGCGGGCCGCGCATCACGGTGCCGTCGTCATTGACGAGCTCGCAGATGACGCCGACCGGCGGCAGGCCGGCGAGCTTGCAGAGGTCGACGGCCGCCTCGGTATGGCCCGAGCGCATCAGCACGCCGCCCTCGCGGGCAACCAACGGGAAGACGTGGCCGGGACGGACGAAGTCCGACGGGCCGACATTGCCGTTGGCGAGGTTGCGCACCGTCAGCGTGCGGTCTTCCGCCGAAATGCCGGTCGTGGTGCCGTGCTTGAAGTCGACCGAGATGGTGAAGGCGGTCGAGTGCGGCGCGTCGTTCTCAGCCACCATCGGCTGCAAGTTCAACCTGCGCGCATCCTCGCGCGTCATCGGCGCGCAGACGATGCCCGACGTGTGACGGACGATGAACGCCATTTTCTCGGGGGTGCAGTGAACGGCGGCAACGATCAGGTCACCTTCGTTCTCACGACCATCGTCGTCCATCACGACGACGATCTCACCACGTTCAAAGGCGCGCAGCGCCTCGACAATCTTCTTCTGGTCGTATGCCATCTGGCGAAGTCCGTTTCAAAAGGTGTCAGGCGATGCGGCCGGTCTGGCCGCGGTGTCTCAGATAGTGGTCCGCAATCGCGCAGGCTACCATCGCTTCTCCGATCGGCACCGCGCGGATGCCGACGCAGGGGTCGTGACGTCCCTTGGTGCGGACGTCGACGTCATTGCCGTCCTTGTCGACCGAACGGCGCGGCGTCAGGATCGAGGAAGTCGGCTTGACCGCAAAGCGCGCGACGATCGGCTGGCCAGTGGAAATGCCGCCGAGAATGCCGCCCGAGTGGTTGGACAGGAAGACGGGCTTGCCGTCATTGCCCATGCGCATCTCGTCGGCGTTCTGTTCGCCGGTCATGCGCGCGGTCTCGAAACCGTCGCCGATCTCGACGCCCTTCACGGCGTTGATCGACATGAGGTTGGAGGCGATGTCCTGATCGAGCTTGGCGTAGACCGGTGCACCGAGCCCCGCCGGAACGCCTTCCGCAACGATCTCGATCAGCGCGCCCACGGAGGAACCGTCCTTGCGGATGCCGTCGAGATATTCGGTGAAGACCGCGACCGACTCGGGGTCGGGCGTGAAGAACGGGTTCTCCGGGTCCTCGACGAAGTTCCAGTTCCAGTTGGCGCGGTTGATCTCCCTGGTACCCATGCCGACCAGCGCGCCGCGCACGACGAGGCCCGGCACGACCTTGCGTGCCAGCGCACCGGCGGCGACTCGCGCCGCGGTCTCGCGCGCCGACGAGCGACCACCGCCGCGATAGTCGCGGATGCCGTACTTGACGTCATAGGCATAGTCGGCGTGGCCGGGACGGTACTGGCGAGCGATCTCACCATAGTCCTTGGAGCGCTGGTCAACGTTCTCGATCATCATCGAAACGGGCGTACCGGTGGTGACGAGTTCGTCGCCGTCCTCAAGGACGCCGGAAAGGATCTTCACCTCGTCAGGCTCGCGCCGCTGCGTGACGAACCGGGACTGGCCCGGGCGGCGGCGGTCGAGTTCGGCCTGGATGTCCGCAAGCTTGAACCGGATGCCGGGCGGGCAGCCATCAACGACGCATCCGAGCGCCGGACCGTGGCTTTCGCCCCACGTGGTAACGCGGAAGAGGTGACCGAATGTATTATGCGACATGGGAGGATCCGCGGATGTTTTCGCAGACGCTTCTATTGGCGTTTTCCGTGAGCGTCAAACTCGCGTGAACCAAGGTATCGCCTTGGCCGCGCAAAATTTTTGACACACTCGCAATGTTTCTGCTTCCGTTAGTAGAGCCGCTGCGCCAACATGCCGGCGCGGCGTTGGAAATCATGAGGAAGATCGCCCATGCGAACCCTTAGAGGCACGGTTTTGGCTGCCCTTTTTGCCACGGGGATGGCATTTGCGGGCGGGATCGCCCATGCCGCTGACGACGAAGGCAAGATCGCGCGCATCGATGTCGAGAATCTGACGATCACGCTTGACAACGGCAACACCTACAAGCTCTCGGGCGAGTTTGACGTCGAGGCGCTTGAGGTGGGCACAGAGGTCGTCCTCGCCTACGACACCATCAACGGCCAGAAGACCGTCACCGACCTCGTTACCTACGAATAGGCATCACAACCAGTCGAGGCGGCCGTTCTCGTAGCGGAGCACCTTGTCCTGCGGGATTGGGAGCGCGGCGCATTCCTCGATTGAATGCTGGCGCGTAAGGCGGAAGATCGAGCGGATCACGCCACCATGGGTGACGCAGATCGTGTCGCGGCTGACTTCCTGGAACCATGAGCGGATGCGCGCGGAAAGCATCTCATAGCTTTCCGCCGCCTCACCGGGTGGCACGAAGTGCCACTTGTCAGCGTCCCGGCGTGCCGAGCAGCCGGGATCGACCAGCTCCAGCTCGTCGTAGGTGTGGCCCTGCCAGTCGCCGAAGTGGAGTTCGACGAGGCGGGGCTCGGTGCGATAGGCCTTCGGGTCGAGGCCCATTGCGGCGCGCAGGATTTCCATCGTCTCGCGGGTACGCGACAGCGGGCTGGCGACGAAGTCGATCGCCGCCGGGTCCTTGACCAGCTGAAGCAGCTTCCTGCCGTTGCCGGCCGCCTGTTCGCGGCCGGTTTCGTTGAGCGGCGTGTCGGCCTGCCCCTGCAGGCGGCCTTCGGCATTCCAGTCTGTCTGCCCGTGCCTGACGAAGAAGATCGCTGGAGGGGTCATTCCTTGACGGTGGAAATATCCGGTGCGTCGACCGCCTTCATGCCGACGACATGGTAGCCGGCATCGACGTGATGGATTTCGCCGGTCACGCCCTTCGAAAGGTCGGACAGCAGGTACAGCGCCGAACTGCCGACTTCCTCGATCGAGACGGTCTTCTTCAGCGGCGCGTTGTACTCGTTCCACTTCAGGATGTAGCGGAAGTCGCCGATGCCCGAGGCCGCCAGCGTCTTGATCGGGCCGGCCGAGATCGCGTTGACGCGAATGCCCTTGCCGCCGAGGTCGACCGAGAGATAGCGCACGCTCGCCTCCAGGCCCGCCTTGGCGACACCCATCACGTTGTAGTGCGGCATCACCTTCTCGGCGCCGTAGTAGGTCAGCGTCAGCAGCGAGCCGCCATCCGGCATGAGCTTCTCCGCGCGCTGGGCGACCGCGGTAAACGAGTAGATGGAGATATCCATGGTGCGCTGGAAGTTCGCACGTGTGGTGTCGACGTACCGGCCATCGAGCTCGTCCTTGTCCGAGAAGGCGATGGCGTGGACCAGGAAGTCGATCTTGCCCCACTTCTTCTCGAGGTTGTCGAAGACAGCGTCGATGCTTTCCTCGACCGTGACATCGCAATCGCCGGCAATATAGGCGCCGAGTTCGGCGGCGAGCGGCTCAACCCGCTTGCGGAATGCTTCGCCCTGGTAGGTAAGAGCGAGTTCCGCGCCCTGCTCGGTCAGCGCCTTGGCGATACCCCAAGCGATCGACCTGTTGTTGGCGACCCCCATGATGAGGCCGCGCTTTCCTGCCATCAGGCCGTTACCTGCCGCCATGAGACGTACTCCGCATCGTTCAAGAATGGGAGCCGTATCGCACAGGCGCGTTCAGGCTTCAAGCTATGCGCTATTTGCGCTGCTCGACTGGGCGCGCCGCGCGAAGGCTTCGAGCTCGGCGTTTCCCTCCGGAAGCATGATCTGGACATGGGCATAGAGGTCGCCGTGACCGCCCGTCTTGAGCGGCAGACCCTTGCCCTTGAGACGCAGCTTGCGGTCCGAACTCGACCATGCCGGCACCGCCACTGCGAAGCGGCCATGCGGGGTTTCGACCGGCACCTTGCCACCGAGAACGGCATCAGTTAGCGACACGGGAACGTCGACGTGCAGGTCACGGCCCTCGACGCGGTAAAGGGGGTGCGGGCGCAGCCTCACCTTCACCAGCGCATCGCCTGCCGGACCGCCAAGCGGCGATGATTCGCCCTGGCCCTTGAGCCGGATGGTCTGGCCGTCCTCGACATAGGCGGGCAGCTTGATGCCGACCTTGCGGCCGTCCGGAAAGTTCGCGGTAACCTTGGCGGCTGTCGCAATGTCCTCGACCGTCACGTCGAGCGTGACGTTGATGTCGTTGCCGCCGGCCGCGCTGGCACGGCGCTTCGCACCGCCAGCGCCCATGCCGGCGCCGGGGCCCGCACCACGACCGCCGAAGGCACTGCCGAAAATCTCGGAAAAGATGTCCGACGCGTCGAAACCGCCGCCCGGACCGGACGAGCGAAACTCGAAATGCGCGCCGCCGGGCCCGCTGCGGCGGAAGCCGCCGAATGGATCGCCGCCAGCACCGAAATCGGCAAAGCGAGGCTTGCCGGTTGCATCGATCTCGCCCCGGTCGAACTGCGCGCGCTTGGTCTCGTCGCCGAGGATCTCGTAGGCCTGGTTAACCTCGGCGAAGCGGTCCTTGGCCTTCGGATCATCCGGGTTCTGGTCCGGATGATACTTCTTGGCCAGCCGCCGGAAAGCGGACTTAATGTCCTTTGCAGAGGCGTTCTTCGCAACGCCCAAAACGTCATAGGGATCGCGCATTGTATCCTGTCTGCCGGGAAGGAAGGTATTTGTCGCGGTTAATATGTGGACGATAAGACACGGATTCCAGTGCCTTATTCATGCAAACTAGCCGACCTTCTCGAACCTGTGCAGGGTCCAGACCTTGGATCGCTCCATGCAGGCGCGCCCATCATAGAGGAACACGCCCTCAAAACTTTCCAGAGTCGTTGTGAAATCGCGGCAGAGCGTATCGCCGTCCCGGCTTTCGGTGAGATTTCGGATCGTGCCGCGCGAACCGGAAGCCACATTGGCCCAGCCAAGACCATTCTCGCCGATTTCGCCGACGATCGCCGACGAGACCGCGTTGCGGATGGTCCACTCATCGGAGGCTGGCGAGAGCGCGCCGCTGACGGTGCCTGTCGTCAGCGTGTCCGGAACTGCACTTTCGAGGGAGAAGCCCTTGCTGCCGCATGCGGCCAGGGGCAAGGTCATGCACAGGCTGACCCAAAGGAAAAGCCGGCTGCGCCTTCTATCGGACCCTTGCTTCGGGCGCGCCAATAGGCAATCTCCCCGTTCATGACAATCGCATACAGGGTGCTAGCATGGCGGAAACAAGCTTAATAGATGGTGACTTCACCGAAAGCGCGGAACCCTACAAGCTTTTTGCAAAATGGCTTGAGGACGCCACCGCATCCGAGCCGAACGACCCCAATGCACTGGCGCTCGCGACGGTCGATCCGGACGGCCTGCCAAATGTGCGCATGGTGCTGCTGAAGGGTTTCGACGAGCGCGGCTTCGTCTTCTACACCAACTATGAGAGCAACAAGGGCCGCGAGATCCTCGCCTCGATGAAGGCGGCGATGTGCTTCCACTGGAAGAGCCTGCGCCGGCAGGTGCGCGTGCGCGGGATCGTCGAGAAGGTCAGCGACGAGGAAGCTGACGCCTACTACGAATCGCGTGCGCGCGGCAGCCGCATCGGTGCCTGGGCGTCGAAGCAGTCACGCCCGCTGGAAAGCCGCTTTGCGCTCGAGAAGGCAGTGGCCGAATACACGGCGAAGTACGCGATCGGCTCGATCCCGCGCCCTCCCTACTGGTCGGGCTTCCGCATCAAGCCGGTGTCGATCGAGTTTTGGCATGACCGCCAGTTCCGCCTGCACGACCGCGTCATCTTCGAGCGCGACGGCGACGGCTGGAAGAAGACGAGGCTGTACCCGTAAGGGTCAGCCCTTCTTGCGGCTCATGAACGCCATGAAGGCGTTGCGGGCCTCATCCGACTTCAGGCGCTCGCGGAAATGCTCGCCCTCCTCGCGGATGCGGGCGACGAGCACTTCGCGGTCGCCCAGGATCAGGTCGCGGGCGATCTTCAGCGCCTGCGGCGGCTTCTGCGCAATCCGCTCGGCAGCGGCAAAGGCGGTTGCCTCGAGTTCTTCCTCCGGAACCACGTCGTAGATCAGGCCGGCGGCCTTCGCCTTCTCGGCCGAAATTCCCTCGCCCAGCGCCAGCAGGGCGAACGCGTTCTGCCGCCCGAGCACCATCGGCGCGATCAAGCTCGACCCCGCCTCCGGCACGAGGCCAAGGTCCACGAACGGCGTGCGGAACTCCGTACGCGGCGTGGCAAAGGTCAGGTCGCAGTGCAGGTTGATGGTGGTGCCGATGCCGACGGCAATGCCGTCGACGCCGGAAACCAGTGGCTTTTGCAATCGCGCCAGGGCGATGAGAAAGCCAAACGCGTCGAGCGGGCCATCATCGCCCATCGCGACCGCCATGAAGTCGGCGACATCGTTGCCGGCTGAAAAGATGCCCGGCACGCCGAGGATGAGATGCGCCCACACCTCGTCGTCGGCATCGCCGTCCACCAGCGCCTTCGTCATCGAGGCATACATGGCGCTGGTGATCGCGTTCTTCTTGTCGGGGCGGTTCATGCGGATCAGCTGAACCGCGCCTCGACGTTCGACGATGATGTGCTCGCTCATGTCCCCTCCCTGAGCCGCTATTCTGGTCAGGCGATCAGCGCCGCGCCGGCTTCGGCGAGGCTGTCACCACCTTCGATCACGCGGCTCTTGAGCGCCTCGGTCTCGTCGATCAGGTTCTCGGCAAAGAAGCGTGCGAGCGCGACGCGCTGCGCCGACTGATCGGCGAGCGCACCGCGGATCAGGTAAGCACCGCCCACCGCCAGCGCGAACAGGCGCAGGTACGGCGTGGCGGCCGCCAGCGCGGAGTCCATGCGCCCCGAGCCCTGTGCGTCGAGCAGGAAGTTGGTTGCTTCCTCGAGCTGGTCGATGGCAGCAGCGCACTTCTCGGCCGTACGGCCGAAGCCCTCGGCATTCGAGCTGCGTAGGGCCTCGATGTCGGCGCGGAGTTCCGAGATGTAGCCGCGCACCTGAGCGCCGCCGGAAAGCGGCAGCTTGCGGACGACGAGGTCGACTGCCTGGATGCCGTTGGTGCCCTCGTAGATCGGCGCGATCCGCGAGTCGCGCAGAAGCGCGGCAGCACCGGTCTCCTCGACATAGCCCATCCCGCCATGGATCTGCAGGCCGATAGAGGCGACGTCGACGCCGATGTCGGTCGAGAACGCCTTGGCGACCGGCGTCAGCAGGCCGGCGCGCTCCTGCCAATGGCGGGCGGCGTCACCCTCGCTGATGCGGGCCATGTCGATCGCATGGGCGCAGGAATAGGAGATCGAACGGGCCACCTGCGTCAGCGCCTTCATGGTCAGGAGGTTACGCTGCACGTCCGGATGATAGACGATCGGCGCCATGCCCTCGCCCTTGTAGCCCGCGGCCTTGCCCTGGCGGCGCTCCTGCGCGTAGGCAAGCGCCTTCTGGAAGGCGGCTTCCGCGATCGCAACGCCCTGCATGCCGACGGCGAGGCGTGCGTTGTTCATCATCGTGAACATGCAGGCGAGACCCTTGTTCTCCTCGCCGATCAGCCAGCCGATCGCACCCGGCTCACGGTCCTTCACGTAGCCGTCGCCGTAGATCATCGTGCAGGTCGGCGATCCGTGAATGCCCAGCTTGTGCTCGATCGAGGCGCAGAAGACGTCGTTGCGCTCGCCCAGCGAGCCGTCCTCGTTGACGAAGAACTTCGGGACGAGGAACAGCGAGATGCCGCGGGTGCCGGCCGGGGCATCGGGCAGGCGTGCAAGCACCAGATGGACGATGTTGTCGGTAAAGTCCTGCTCACCGTAGGTGATGAAGATCTTCTGGCCGAAGATGCGGTAGGTGCCGTCACCGACCGGCTCCGCGCGGGCGCGCAGGGCTGCAAGATCCGAACCCGCCTGCGGCTCGGTCAGGTTCATCGTTCCCATCCACTCGCCGGAGACGAGCTTCTCGAGATACTTGGCGCGCAGCTCTTCCGAGGCGTGCTTCTCCAGAGCCTCGATCGCGCCCATCGTCAGCGTCGGACCGATGGCAAAGCCCATCGAGCCGGAGTTCCACATCTCGAGGGCCGCGACCGACAACATGGTCGGCAGAGCCTGCCCGCCATACTCCTCCGGAGCGGCGAGCGCGTTCCAGCCGCCCTCGATCCAGCGGTGGTAGAGGTCCCTCCAGCCCGGCGGAGTGGTGACTGCCCCGTCCTTCAGCACCGCCCCATGCTTGTCGCCCGCCTCGCGCAGCGGGAAGATTTCCTCGGTGGCGAATCGGCCGGCCTCGGCCAGGATCGCATCCACCAGATCCTCGGAAAGGTCGCCGAATTGCCCTGCCTCGACCGCCTTCGCCAGGCCGGCGACGTGCTTCAGGGTGTGGGCGATCTCATCAACGGGGGCTCGATACATTCGGAACTTCCTTTCGGTCGGGACAGGTGGCGGAGAGGACGGTGCCGTCCTGCAAGCGTGACGGCGCACCAGCCAGTCGAGGAAGTTGACTATTTTCTTCTGACGTAAACGTCAAATCAATCAAGCATTGCGCAACGGAAGCCTGGGGCACTATTGTCGCTATCCTAGAGGAACTTCCATGCTGGCACGCCCCGAAAAGCACCTGTGCATCGAATGCTCCCTGCCCTATGGGTCAGAGAACTTCCAATACTATGAGGGCAACATCGATAACGGCCCGGCCTATTGGTGCGACCGTGGCGTGCTGTGTTCACCGCAGTGCTCGCTGAAGCACTACCTGATGCGGCGGGAGGAAGGCACCTTGCCTGACGAGCCGGCGCCCAATCCCTTCGAAATGGATCCGGTCTACCGGCGCTGATCAGCCGGCAGCCTTCTCGCGCTCGATCGCGCGCCAGCCGATGTCGCGGCGGCAGAAGCCGCCTTCCCAGCTGATCTTGTCGAGCGCCGCATAGGCGCGTGCGGCAGCCTCGGTAACGTTCGCGCCCTTGGCCGTGACGTTGAGCACGCGGCCGCCATTGGCAACAAGACGGTCTTCCGAGTCGCGCGCGGTGCCGGCATGGAAAACCTGCACGTTCTCGTCCTCAGCCGACTCAATGCCGGAGATGACGGTGCCCTTCTTCGGCGAGGCCGGGTAGCCTTCGGCGGCGAAGACAACCGTCAGCGCAGCCTCGTCGCGCCAGCGCACCGACATGTGCGAAAGCTGGCCGTCGACGGCGGCATTCACGAGCGTCAGCAGGTCGTCCTTCAGGCGCGTCATCAGCACCTGGCATTCGGGATCGCCGAAGCGGGTGTTGTATTCGATGAGCTTCGGGCCTTCCTCAGTGATCATGAGGCCGGCGAAGAGCATGCCACGGAACGGCGCGCCCATCTCTGCCATGCCGCGCATGGTCGGCTCAATGATCTCGCGCATGACGCGCGCTTCCAACTCGGCGGTGATGACCGGAGCGGGAGAGTATGCGCCCATGCCGCCGGTGTTCGGGCCGGTGTCGCCCTCACCGACGCGCTTGTGGTCCTGCGCCGAACCGAACGGCAGCGCCGTGGTGCCGTCGCAGATGCAGAAGAAGCTTGCTTCCTCGCCCTCAAGGAACTCCTCGACGACGACTTCCGCACCGGCAGCACCGAACGCGCCCTCGAAGCAGGCGTCGATCGCGTCCAGCGCTTCATCGAGCGTCATGGCGACGGTCACGCCCTTGCCGGCAGCGAGGCCGTCGGCCTTGATGACGATCGGCGCGCCGACCTGGCGGGCATAGGCCTTCGCCTTCGGCGCGTTGTTGAAGCGGCCATAGGCGGCCGTCGGAATGCCGTAGCGGGCGCACAGGTCCTTGGTGAAGCCCTTGGAGCCTTCCAGCTGCGCCGCAGCCTTCGACGGGCCGAAGACGCGGATGCCGGCCGCCTCGAGCTCGTCGGCAAGGCCAGCCACCAGCGGCGCCTCGGGACCGACGACGACGAGGTCGATGTTCTTTTCCTTCGCGAACGCAACGACGGCCGCGTGATCGTCAACCGCGAGAGAAACGCATTCCGCTTCCTGCGCAATGCCGGGATTGCCCGGTGCGGCGTAAAGCTTCGTCAGCAGCGGCGATGCCGCAAGCTTCCATGCCAGTGCGTGCTCGCGCCCGCCAGAGCCGATCAGCAGTACGTTCAT
Organism: Aminobacter sp. J41; assembly: GCF_000526635.1. Taxonomy (GTDB): domain Bacteria; phylum Pseudomonadota; class Alphaproteobacteria; order Rhizobiales; family Rhizobiaceae; genus Aerobium. The sequence goes on along the minus strand of NZ_JAGL01000012.1, from coordinate 41,450 downwards.
CGCGGCGATTCCTCATCGTTATTGATCGCGGCTTTCCGGTAGGGCCGGGAGGCGTCAGGGTCAAGGCGCAAGCCTCATCTCTTGACGGCGCGTTGTGTCGCTGCCACTCCGTCCGCATGGAAAACATTCAGTCCAAAGAGTCGCAGGGACGCGTCGCCGACGCCCCTTCCGGTCACTGGGTCTATCGCCTGCTGCCGCGCGGGCTCTGGCCCTATGCCCAGCTCGCGCGCTGGGACCGGCCGATCGGCTGGTGGCTGCTGATGTGGCCGTGCTGGTGGTCGACTGCAATGGCGTCTGCCGCCTATGCGAAGCCGGGAGTGGCGCTCGCGGACGTACTTCCGTCCGTCTGGCACCTGTTCCTGTTCATGGCAGGCTCGATCTTGATGCGCGGCGCCGGCTGTACCTACAACGACATCGTCGACCAGGACATTGACGAAAAGGTCGCCCGCACCCGCTCGCGCCCGCTGCCCGCAGGCAAGGTCAGCAAGAAGCAGGCTTGGGGTTTTCTGTTCCTGCAGTGCCTGCTCGGCCTCGTCGTGCTGCTGCAGTTCAACTGGTTCGCCGTTCTGGTCGGCATCGCGTCGCTCTTGACGGTGGCCATCTACCCGTTCGCCAAGCGCTTCACCGACTGGCCGCAGTTCTTCCTCGGCCTCGCCTTCTCGTGGGGGGCGCTGATGGGCTGGGCCGCCCATTTCGGCTCGCTGAACCTCGCAGCGCTGCTGCTCTATTTCGGCTCGATCCTGTGGGTGATCGGCTACGACACGATCTACGCCCACCAGGACAAGGAAGACGACGCGCTGGTCGGCGTGCGCTCCACCGCGCGCCTGTTTGCCGAGAACACCAAGCAGTGGCTTATCGGCCTCTACAGCCTTGCCCTGCTGTTCTTCGTCGTCGCCTTCGCCAATGCCGAAGTGCCGATGCCGGCGCTGGCTGGCCTCGTTGCCGCGGCCGCGCACATGATCCGGCAGATCCGCGTGCTCGACATCGACAATCCCGACCAGTGCCTGAAGCTGTTCAAGTCCAACTCGGTCGTCGGCTGGCTGATCTTCCTCGGCCTCGTCATCGGCGGAGCCTGGCCGGTCATCAGCCAGAATTTCTGATCTTCTGGCCGATGCTTCGGTAGTCGCGCGCCTCTGCTAGCGGCGCGCGATGATCTCTTCCCCATTGATGATGAGGCGAACGCCGAGCGCGCCGGTCTTGCGACGGGCGAGGAAGCGCGGGCGGCGCTGCAGGTGAACGCGACCCTGGCGGCGTGTCGCCGGCGGCGCCTTCCTGATCTGCCCAGCGTTTTCGTCCAGCGAGCGGGCGACGCCATCGGCCTCGACCAGCAGCATCGGCAGCTTGAACGCCTCCGACCATGCGCGCCAGTCGGCGGCAACGTTGTCGAGGTCGTGGGCGACCAGCAGCGGGACCGACAGCATCGGGTCCGCATGCATCAGTTCCAGCGTGACCGTGACATTGCCTTCGCCATCCTCGATGGCGCGGGCGGCAACGCCGCGGAAGGCGCGTGCCGGCAGCGCGATCGAGACCGGCAGGCCGCTTGTTTCCAGAACCCGGCGGATGGTGGCGCCACGGCTGGAGACGGTGAACGTCACGTCGCCGTGGGCGTCCATCATTCTGAAGGATGCCGCGTGCGGCAACCGGAACGGGTCAAGCCGAAAGTCGGCCTCGGCCCAAACGGGCTTGAGCTGTGTGTGTGACACTATCTTTGCCTTCCTGTCTCTTCCTGAGAGCCGGTTTTCCGGTCTTCTCGCGGGTGGTTTTCCCACCTCGTTGTAGGTGCGAGACTAGGGGGCGCCCTGTGTCAGACGGCTTAAAAAGCAGGGTTAAGGTTTTGTGGCTTCGTCCGATGGTTATCGCTTTGCAACCCGGTGTAAGACCTTCGAAACCTCAGTAAATACCCGATTAAATCACCTTGTTCGGGTTCATGATCCCCGCAGGATCAAAGGATTTCTTGATCCGGCGCATCAGGTCGGTCGCGACCGGCGGCGCGGTTGCGATCAGCTCATCGCGCTTCATGCGGCCGATGCCGTGCTCGGCGGAGATCGATCCGTTGTAGGCGCGCACGACGTCGTGCACCGCGTCGTTAATAACGCGGTAGCGCGCGAGGAAGTCGGCAGGCCTGATGCCGACCGGCTGCGAGATGTTGTAGTGCAGGTTGCCGTCGCCCATGTGGCCGAAGCAGACGAGCCGCGCATTCGGCTCCAGGCGCGTCACCGCCGCCCAGGCCTCTTCGATGAAGCTCGGGATCCTTGCCACCGGCACCGACACGTCGTGCTTGATCGAGGCGCCTTCCGGCTTCTGCGCCTCCGACATGTTTTCGCGAAGGTTCCACAGTGCGTTTGCCTGCGTCAGGCTCTCCGCTAGCACGCCATCGGCGATCAGACCGGCCTCAAATCCCTCGGCCAGAATTTCTTCGATCAGCGTGCGCGCATCCTCGACCGAGCGGCCGGACGAGACTTCCATCAGCACATACCAGGGATGCGGAGAGGAAAGCGGATGCGTCGCGCCCGGAACGTGCCTCAGCACGAAGTCGAGCGAGGCGTGGATCATCAGCTCAAAACCGGTAAGGCTCTGCCCTGCCCTGTCTGTCGCCATTCCGAACAATTTCAGCGCATCGGCGGGGCTCGCAACGCCGAGCCAGGCGACCTCGCGGCCGCGCGGTTTCGGAAACAGTTTCATCACCGCGGCGGTGATGATGCCGAGCGTTCCTTCCGCGCCGACGAACAGATCCTTGAGGTCGTAACCGGTATTGTCCTTCTTGAGCTTGCGCAGGTCGTCGAACACCTCGCCCGTGGGCAGCACCACCTCCACGCCAAGGCAAAGGTCGCGCGTATTGCCATAGGCGAGCACGCCGGTGCCGCCAGCATTGGAAGAAAGGTTGCCGCCGATCTGCGCGGTGCCCTGCGAGGCAAGCGACAGCGGAAACAGCTTTCCGGCTTCCTCGGCTGCGTCGCGCACGCGCTGCAGCGTCACGCCCGCCTCGACGGTGATGGTGTTCGACTCAAGGTCGATCTCGCGGATCCTGTCGAAGCGGGACATGGAAAGAACCACTTCCGTACCGGTCTGGTCCGGCATCTGTGCACCGACAAGGCCGGTATTGCCACCCTGCGGCACGATCGGGGTTCCGGTTTCGGTTGCCAGCTTCAGGATGGCGCTGACCTCTTCGACCGTTCCAGGCCGCAGCACCAGCGGCGTCTTACCGCCCCAGAGGCCGCGCCGCTCGGTGACGAAAGGCGCGATGTCCGCCTCGTCACGCAGCGCGTATTTCTCGCCGACGATGGCGACGAAACGCTCGATCAGGCTGGCATCCATTACTGCTGACTCCCTGAGTCGGTCTGACTGCCCCTCGGCGCGGCGGCGCGGCGCAGCCGGTCGTTGATCGCCTCGCCAAGCCCGTCCTCGGGCAGCGGCTCGACCGCGATGACGGCCGCGCCCGAACGGTCGAGCGCCTGGAGATGGCTGTAGAGATTGGCCGCTGCCTCGCCCAGCGAGCCCTGTTCGGAAAGGTTGAGCGTCGCGATCGCCTTGTCGGCGCCGTCAATGCGGTCCGGACCGAAGGCAAGCAGCGCCTCGCCCTCGCGCAGCTCGGTCGCGTTGAGGCGCACGCCGGCATCCGGCGCATAGTGTGAAAACATCATGCCCGGCGCCTCAATGCCTTTGGTACCGCCACGCAGCACCAGCAGACCGGTCACGGCTGCCAGCTCATCCGCCGTCACGCCGCCGGGACGCAGGATGCGCACGCCCTCTTCCGTCACCTTGGCGATAGTCGATTCCACGCCGACGTCGGTCGCGCCGCCGTCGATGATGAGCTGGATTTTTCCGCCGAGATCGGCGTTCACCGCCTCGGCGGTCGTGCCGCTGATCTTGCCGGACGAGTTGGCAGAAGGTGCTGCGAGCGGCCGGCCCAGCGCGCGGATGAATTCGGCCGCCACGCCGCGCGGCATGCGCAGCGCCACCGTTTCGAGCCCGGCCGAAACCAGCGGGTGGATGCCGTGGCCATTCTTCAGCGGCAGGACGAGCGTCAGCGGCCCCGGCCAGAATTTTTCGGCGAGCTTCAGCGAGACGTCGTCGAACACGGCGATGCGCTCCGCCATCTCCATGTCGGCGACGTGGACGATCAGCGGGTTGAAGCGCGGGCGGCCCTTCACCTCGAAGATGCGGGCGACGGCCTCGCCGTTGGTCGCATCCGCGGCAAGGCCGTAGACGGTTTCGGTCGGGATCGCGACCGGTTCACCGGCTCGCAGGATTTCCAGCGCGGGCTGCAGTGCCCGTTCAGGCGAAAGGATTTCGGCCAATTCACGCTCCGTGGGGTCGGCATTGCCTATCGCGCGCGCTCCTTTGCTGCAAGTGCCGCGATGTCACCGATTTGTTAATCCGCGCCCTGTACCATTTCCGCGAGGAATTGGGGGGCTTGTCATGTTTCGTGTCGTCAGTGCCATCATGCCTGCGCTCATCCTGAGCGCCGGAACCGCCGCAGCTTCTTCCATCATCAGCCTGCCCGCCGCCGATCAGGCCGCTACGCCATCGATCGTCATGCGCGGCTCGGCCTCGCCTGAGCCGATCGATGCGGCCGTCGCATCGCCGGCCGAGGCTGATACCGAGATCATCCCGATCACGCCATCGGTCGCCGCCGCAGATGCCGACGCCATTCCGGCAAGCGCAGAGGATGTCAGCGCGATCCCTGAAGCCGAGCCGAAAGAGGAAAGCCCGGCGTGGCTGAGCTCCGAGGGTCCGCTCGGCATTCGCGACGGGGAGATCCGGGAGCCGGATGCCGTTGCGCCGGAAACGCCGGCGGGCGAGGAAACGGCTGACCTCAACCTCGCGGCACGTCAGTAGCAATCACATCCGCTGCTTGACGCTCCAGCCTTTCGCCGCCACCATCCTCTGAACGGGCAGGAAAGGCTGCGCCCATGGCGATCGATTTCTTGCTGAAGTTCATCCACATCTTCGGCCTGATGCTCGGGGCTGCCTCCGGCATCGGCCAGATGATCGTCGTCCGGCAGGTCCGCCGCACGCCGACGCCGGAGCTCGCGCGGCTGCGGCCGATGTTCGGCCGGGTGGGCCTCACCGGCATCATCCTTCTGTGGCTGAGCGGCCTTGGCCTGTGGGCCCACCGCTATGACATGAGCCACCTCGGCCCGCTGTTCGACCTGAAGATGCTGGTCGCCCTTGTCCTGCTCATCATCATCCTGGTCGTGACCGTCACCCTGCGCCGCTCGCTCAAGGCCGGCACGCCGCCACCGGCGTGGCTGCCAAAGCTCGGCATGTCGACGCCGGTGCTGACCATATTGGCGGTTGGGTTGGCTGTTTGGATATTTAATTAGCTCAGGCAGCAGACCTCGGCCGCCCCACCTTCGATCGGTGTTCAGGCATGGATCCTCGGCTCAAGGCCGAGGATGACGACCTGGCCGGTGGCGCTGCGGATGCGGGCGAGGAGCGACAAGCACCCCCACCCTTACCCTCCCCACAAGGGGGAGGGAGACATGGGCGTCAGCACTCCACCTGAAACGACGAGCCTGGCAGAAGCATTCGCGGCAGGAGCATCTGTGGCAGGAGCGTTCGCTCCCGCCGTCGCATGCCTCGCGCGGGATGTGTCGGTACGACGGAGCCCTCCGAAAATCGAGTGCCCAAAGCTCCCCTCCCCCTTGTGGGGAGGGGTTAGGGGTGGGGGTACACCGACGCTGCCGCCAGCTCGTTCGCCAGCAGCAGGCCCCCTCTGCCTTATCCGGCGATCTTCGAGAAGTCCGCGACCTGGCCGGTGGCGTTGCGGATGCGGGCGAGAAGCGCCAAGCGGTTGGCGCGGACGACCGGGTTCTCGTCGTTGACCAGCACCGCCTCGAAGAAGGTGTCCACCGGCGCGCGCAGCACCGACAGCGCCTGCATGGCACCGGCGAAATCCTGCAGCGCGACGGCCTTGGCGGCCTCGCTCTCGGCATGGTTGATCGCGGTGAACAGCGCGCGCTCCGCGTCGTTGCGGAACGCCACCGGATCGACGTCCGAGTTGACGACGGTGCCCTTCTTCTCCTCGGCGGCCAGGATGTTCGCGGCGCGCTTGGTGCCGGCGAGCAGATTCTTGCCGTCCTCGGAGTCGAGGAAGATGCCGAGTGCGGCGACGCGGCTGACGATCAGCAGCAGGTCGTCGGCTTCCGGCGAGATCACCGCGTCGATCAGGTCATGCCGCGCGCCCTTGTCGCGCAGATAGACCTTCAGGCGGTCGTGGAAGAACGACAGCAGGTCAGCGTCGCCATTGGTGACGCTGAGCAGCGGCAGCCTCACGCCATTCTCGATGATGATGCGGATGACGCCCAGAGCCGCACGACGAAGCGCGTACGGGTCCTTGGAACCCGTCGGCTTCTCGTCGATCGCCCAGAAGCCCGTCAGCGTGTCGAGCTTGTCGGCGAGCGCAACGGTGATCGAGACCGGATCGGTCGGCACGACGTCGGACGGGCCCTGCGGGCGGTAGTGCTCTTCGAGCGCGGCGGCGACGGACGGATGCTCGCCCTGCAGCAGCGCATATTTGCGGCCCATCGCGCCCTGAAGCTCGGGGAACTCGCCGACGACCTCGGTCTGCAGGTCGGCCTTGGCGAGCACGGCGGCGCGGCGCACCAACGCCTTGTCGGCACCGGTAACTTCCGCGAGCTCTTCAGCCAGCTTCGCGATGCGCGCGACGCGCTCGCCCTGCGTGCCGAGCTTGGCGTGGAAGGTCACGTTCAGCTTGTCGAGGCGCGCCATGCGCTGGTCGAGCGGCTTCTTGAGGTCAAGGCCGAACTTCGCGGCTGGCTCGGCCAGCTGGTTGAGGTCCGGCAGGCCGGCCTGATCGGTGTTCCAGAAGTGGACCGCATCGGACAGACGCGCGCGCACCACCTTGCCATTGCCGTAGGCGATTTCCTTGCCGCCGTCCTTGGCCAGAATGTTCGAGATCAGGATGAAACGGTTGGACAGGCCCTCGCTCGCGCCCTGCGGGCGGGTAACAAAGCACTTCTGGTTGGCGCGGATGGTGAGGCGGATGACCTCTGCCGGGATCTCAAGGAAGGCTTCCTCGAACTCGCCCATCAAGACGACCGGCCACTCGACGAGGCCCGAGACTTCCTCGAGCAGGCCCTCGTCCTCGACCAGCTCAAGGCCTGCCGCGAAGGCGAGGTTCTTGGCGTCATCAAGGATGATGCGCTTGCGGCGCTCGGCGTCGAGCACGACCTTGGCGGCTTCCAGTTTGCTGACATAGTCGTCGAAGCGGCGGACCGTGATCGCGTCCGGCGCGTGGAAGCGGTGGCCGTAGGTGACGTTGCCCGAGCGGATGCCATCGACTTCGAAGTCGACCACCACCGGCTCGGAATTTTCCGGGCCGAAGGTGCAGACGATCGACTGCAGCGGACGCACCCAGCGCAGGCTGCCGGGCTTTGCGGACGCAGCGCCCCAGCGCATCGACTTCGGCCACGGGAAGTTGCGGATCACGCTCGGGACCAGCTCGGCGATGATCTCTTCGGCCGCGCGACCCGGCTTGACGATGTGGGCAACGTAGAAGTCGCCCTTCTTCGGGTCGGAATGGACATGCGCCTCGGAGAGGGACGACAGGCCCGCCTTGCGCAGGAAGCCCTGAATGGCCTGTTCCGGCGCGGAGGTCGACGGACCCTTGATCTCGTCGTGCACGTCCTTGGAACGCGCGGTGAGGCCACGGATGTCGAGGGTCAGGCGGCGCGGCGTCCAGTACTCGGTGGCGGCCTCGTAGGTGAGGCCGGCGTTCACGAGACCGTCGGTGACCAGTTTCTTCAGGTCGGCGGCAGCCTTGCGCTGCATGCGTGCCGGGATTTCCTCAGAGCGAAGTTCAAGCAGAAGATCAGGCATCTTACGCAGCCTCTGTGGTCGGTTCGAAGCCGCCGGCCTCGGTCTCAAGGAATGCTTCGCCACAGGCCTTGGCGAGATTGCGCACGCGCAGGATGTAGCTCTGGCGCTCGGTGACGGAGATCACGCCGCGCGCATCGAGCAGGTTGAAGGCGTGCGAGGCCTTGATGCACTGGTCGTAGGCGGGAAACACCATCTGGTGCGGCTTGCCACCCGGACGCTCGGCGCCGGCGGCGAGCAGCGCCTTGCACTCGTTCTCGGCATCGATGAAGTGCCGGAACAGCGTCTCGGTGTTGGCGTGCTCGAAATTGTGACGCGAATATTCCTGCTCGGCCTGCAGGAAGACATCGCCGTAGGTGACCTTCTCGGCGCCTTCGCGGCCGTTGAAGTTGAGGTCGTAGACGTTGTCGACGCCCTGAACATACATGGCAAGGCGCTCGAGGCCGTAGGTCAGTTCGCCCGCAACCGGCGCGCACTCGATGCCGCAGACCTGCTGGAAGTAAGTGAACTGCGACACTTCCATGCCGTCGCACCAGCATTCCCAGCCGAGACCCCAGGCGCCCAGCGTCGGGCTTTCCCAGTCGTCCTCGACGAAGCGGATGTCGTGCATCAGCGGGTCGATGCCGATCGCCTTCAGGGAGCCGAGATAGAGCTCCTGCAGGTTCGACGGGTTCGGCTTCAGGATGACCTGGTACTGGTAGTAGTGCTGCAGGCGGTTCGGGTTCTCGCCGTAGCGGCCGTCCTTCGGGCGGCGGGACGGCTGCACGTAGGCAGCGTTCCAGGGCTTGGGGCCGAGCGCACGCAGGGTCGTCGCCGGGTGGAACGTACCCGCGCCGACCTCCATGTCGTAGGGCTGGAGAACCACGCAGCCGTAGTCGGCCCAGTAGTTGTGCAGCGTCAGGATCAGCCCCTGAAAGGAGCGGCTGGGGTGCATGTGGTCGGGCAATTGGGCGTTCACTGAACTTCCTCGCGGCCGTGAGCGGGACGGTGGCCCGTCCTAGAGCGGCTGCAAGGTAGCGTCAAGAAGCGCCCTGCGGTCAGCGTGTCGCGTCCGGCAGCGTCAACCGTTGTCCCGGGAAGATGTGGTTCGGGTTGCCGTTGAGCTGCGGGTTGAGCTCGATGATCTCGCGGAAGCGCTCGCCATTGCCGAGACGCTGCACCGCGATGTCCCAGAGGCTCTGGCCCGGCTGCACCGTATGGAAAGCCTCAGCAGGAGCCTTCGGTTGCTGCGCAGCGGGTGCAGCAGCCTCGGCCAGTTGCTTGACCTCGCCGCCCGGACCTTCGGCAACCATCACGTTCTGGTCGGACGTTTCATTCGAAATCTGCAGGCCCTCGCGCAGCTTGCGCTCGGCGTCGGCCTTGACCTTCTCGTCCGGCTCCATCGTCAGCGCATGACGCCACTGGAAGGTCGCCTCGCGCTTGCGGCCCACCTGCCAGTAGGCGTCGCCGAGGTGATCGTTGAGCACCGGGTCGTTGGGCATCAGGCCGACAGCGCGCTCGAGTTCGCGCACGGCATCCTCGTAGCGGCCAAGGCGGTAATAGGCCCAGCCGAGCGAATCGACGATGTAGCCGTCGCTCGGGCGCAGGTCGACCGCGCGCTGGATCAGCTTCAGCCCTTCCGCGAGGTTCATGTTCATGTCGACCCAAGAATAGCCGAGGTAGTTCAGCACCTGCGGCTGGTCCGGGTAGAGTTCGAGCGCCTTCTTGAAATTGGGCTCCGCCTTGTCCCACTCCTTCAGCCGCTCATAGGCGATGCCGCGCTGGTAGAAGATGTTCCAGTCGGCGCGGGTGGGCTTTTCGATGCGCTCGACCGCCTGGTCATAGAGGCCGGCTGCTTCGCGGTACTTTTCCTGCCGCGCATAGACACCGCCGAGTGCGAGATAGGCGCGCAGCTCATCGGGATTGCGGACGAGTGACTGCTTCAGATGCTTCTCGGCTTCCTCGAAGCGTTCGAGATCGGCAAGGTTGAGGCCGAGCTGCAGCTCGGCGATCGCCTTCATCGGCGACCTGGCCGGGATCTTCTTATAGTGCGCGATCGCCGTCTCGGCGTCGCTCTGCTGCTCGGCGATGCCGGCAAGCTGGATCTGGATCGCGTCGCTGTCGGGGCGCAGCGCCGCCGCATATTGCAGGTAGAGCCGCACGAAGGATTCGCCGCCGCTGCGGTTGAGCGCGGTGGCAAGGTTCAGCAGCACCTCGGCGGCACCCGAACGAACGTCGGGAACCATCATCTCAGGCTTCTCGCCCGCTTCGATCTTGGCGCGCAGCGCGTCGATGGTGACCCGGCCCGGCGCAAAGCCATCGGCGACGGCAAGTGCGGCCAACGCAGCTTCCTTGTCGCCCTGGCGGGCCAAGAACCCTGCCTGCGCCTCGATGGCACGGAGATACGCTTCAGGTGCGGCGCTGCCAGCTTCGGCATCCGCCACGACCTGCTGGAAGGTGTTGCGGGCAGTTTCGACATCACCCGCCTGCTCGGCGATGAGTGCGCGGTGATAGCCGACGAAGAGGTCGTACCAGTCGGGACCGGCCATGCCCTTGACGTGGGCAAGCGCCTCCTGGCCATTGCCAGCACCAAGCTTTGCCCAGCCGGTGATGAGCCCGGTGATCAGGCGGTCGAGGTCGGAGGCGAGCGAAAGCTTCAGCCAGTTCTCGACCTCACCGAACTTGTCCTTGCGGATGGCGTCGATGGCCAGCGCAAGGCGCGAGAATCGCTCGACCTCGGGCGTTTCCTTCAGCATCTGCGCAAAGCGCAGCGCCTCGTTGAAATTGCCCTGCGAGATGTAGCCGAGCAGCAGGCTCTGCTGGATCGTCTGGTCGTCGGGATCGAAGGCGTGCGCGCGTTTGTAGTAGGCGATCGCGGCGTCGAGGTCGTTGTCGCTCTCGGCAATGCGGGCGGCGAGATACGCGCCGGTGAGCGTGTTGACCTTGACCGTCTCGTCCTGGGCCGCCCACGCAGGCAGCGCGCCCAGCGTGAGGCTCACGGCCATGCCAGCCGCTGCGATCAGGCTTCCAGTCTTGAGCCGCATTGCATTCCTTCCCGATAGCTTGTGCGATCAGAGCGCCGCCGAAGCACCCACTGACAGGCAAGCATGTCCTTTTTGCGGACGAGGTTCAATCCGCGTCCGTTCACGATCAGGCTAGGAGCTGCGGCTGTCAATTGACGCGGCTGATGCAGAAGTCGATGACGTCGAGCAGCGCCTTCTTCTGCGGCGTGTCCTTCAGCGGGGCGAGCGCGTCGCGGGCGATACCGCCGAAGTGGCGGGCCCGGCCGATCGTGTCGGCGATGGAGTTGTGCTTCTTCATCAGCTTGAGCGCCTTCTCAAGCTGCTCGTCGTCGGTCTGCGCGTTCTCGATCGCGCTCTTCCAGAACTCGCGCTCCTCGGCCGAGCCGCGGCGGAACGACAGGATCACCGGCAGCGTCACCTTGCCTTCGCGGAAGTCGTCGCCAACATTCTTGCCGAGGCTCGAGCTGTCGCCCGCATAGTCGAGTGCGTCATCGATGAGCTGGAAGGCAAGGCCGAGATTGGTGCCATAGGAGCGCAGCGCCGCGCGGTCGGACTTGGTGGCATTGGCCACGACCGGGCCGACCTCAGCCGCAGCCGAGAACAGCGCGGCGGTCTTGGCCTTGATGACGGCGAGATATTCGTCCTCGGTGGTCTCGAGGTTCTTGGCGACGCTGAGCTGCAGCACCTCGCCCTCGGCGATGACCGAGGCAGCGGTCGAGAGGATGTCGAGGGCATCGAGCGAGCCGACATCGACCATCATGCGGAAGGCCTGGCCGAGCAGGAAATCGCCGACCAGCACGCTCGCCTGGTTGCCCCAGATCATGCGGGCGGTGCGCTTGCCGCGGCGCATGTCGCTTTCGTCGACGACGTCGTCGTGCAGCAGGGTCGCCGTGTGCATGAACTCGACGCTGGTCGCGAGCTTGACGTGGCCGTCGCCCTCGTAGCCGAACATCTGCGCGGCAGCGAGCGTCAGCATCGGCCGCAGGCGCTTGCCGCCTGACGAGATCAGGTGGTTGGCCACCTCGGGGATCATGGTGACGTCCGAGCCAGCCTTGGACAGGATCAACTCATTGACGCGGCCCATGTCTTCCTTGGTCAGCGCAATCAGCCCCTCGATCGAGGCGCTCGCGCGCTTGCCGTCATCAATGTTCACTACTACGCCCACCACTCGGGTCTCCCGTACAAACGGCCGTCGCTGCCGCCATTTAGTCGCGGGACTCTAGGGAGGCAAGCATTTTGCGGCAAGGGGCGAATTGGCGCGGGGTAAGCGGCGGCCAATTTCCGTTTACATTGACTGCGCCACCTGAGAGGGTCATCGTCATGATCGAGCTGATGCGAACCAACGACCCGGTGATGCTCTCCTTCGTCGAGGCATTGCTGCGTGATTCTGGCCTCTCCTATTTCGTCGCCGACCAGAATATGAGCGTGATCGAAGGCTCGCTTGGCATCCTGCCGCGTCGCGTGATGGTCAGCGAGGATGATCTCGAAGAGGCACGCCTTCTGCTGAAGGACGCCGGAATTGAAGAAGAGCTGAAAGGCGAATGAACGGACTGCCTGCCACGCAAGATGAGCCGGCCGCGCGAAGCGGCCGGACGATCGACGCGTTCCATCGCGGCGACTTCTACCTGATCCAGCCGCGGCGCGGCCATCGGGCAGGCACGGATGCGATGATGCTGGCTGCGGCGGTTCCCTCCGGCTTTTCCGGCCGGCTGGTCGACCTTGGTGCAGGTGCAGGTGCGGCCGGCCTCGCCGTTGCCTCGCGTTGTCCGAATGCCAGGGTCGTGCTGGTCGAGCGCGAGGAAGAGCTGGCCGGTTGCGCCCGCGAAACTATCGCCCATCCCGACAATGACCACATCGCCGGCCGCGCTGAAGTCGTCGTCACCGACGTCACCCTCACCGGCCAAGCGCGGATCGCGGCCGGACTCGACGATTCCAGTTTTGACTTCGCGATCATGAACCCGCCCTTCAACGAGCGGGCGGACCGGCCCTCCCCCGACGAGCTGCGCCGCGGCGCGCATGTCATGGTCGATGGCCTGTTCGAAAGCTGGCTGCGCACCGCCGCCGCCATCGTCAAGCCGCGCGGCGGGCTCGCGCTGATTGCGCGCCCGCGCTCGCTCACCGAAATTCTCGACGCGATGGACGGCCGCTTCGGCGCGGCGCAGATCGTGCCGATCCTGCCGCGGGCAACGGAGCCTGCGATCCGCATCGTGATTCGTGCCGTGCGCGCCTCGCGTGCGCCCCTGTCGCTGATGCCGCCGCTGGTGATTCACGACGCAACCGGCGACCACTTCAGCACCCGCGCCGACGACGTCAACAACGGCCGGGCATCGCTGTTCGACGACTGAACCGTCCTTCCCCCACATCTCGGTATTCTACTTCAGCCTGAATCGCGCGCGGGATATTGCGCGGCGACGTGAACAACCTACATGCGAAGCGACATACTGGAGACCCGCCACTTGAAACGACTGTTCAGCCGCTTCCTCCCCGCCTCCATGCGCAAGGGCGAAACCACCATCCCGGTGATCCGCCTGCAGGGCCCAATCATGCCCGGCGGCAACCAGTTCCGGCCCACTCTCTCACTGGCAACGACTGCGGGGCTGATCGAGAAGGCGTTTGCCATCAAGGACGCTCCGGCGGTGGCGATCTCGCTCAACTCGCCAGGCGGCTCGCCGGTGCAGTCGCGGCTGATCTTCAAGCGCATCCGCGACCTCGCCGAGGAGAAGAACAAGCGCGTGCTGGTATTCGTCGAGGACGTCGCGGCCTCCGGCGGCTACATGATCGCGCTGGCCGGTGACGAGATCATCGCCGATCCCTCCTCCATCGTCGGCTCAATTGGCGTCGTCTCCGCAGGCTTCGGCTTCCAGGAACTCTTGAAGAAGATCGGCGTCGAGCGCCGCGTCCACACGGCTGGTCAGAACAAGGCGATCCTCGACCCGTTCCAGCCGGAAAAGCCAGAGGACGTCGAGCGGCTGAAGCAGCTGCAGCTCGAAATCCACGAGACCTTCATCGACATGGTGAAGGAACGGCGCGGCGCAAAGCTCGCCGACCACCCGGACCTTTTCACCGGCATGTTCTGGACGGCGAAGAAGGGCCTCGAGCTCGGCCTGATCGACGGGCTCGGCGACATGCGCTCCTTCATCAAGCAGCGCTACGGCGACAAGGCGAAGCTGCAACTGATTTCTCCGGCGCGCAGCCTGTTTGGCCGCAAGCTTGGCGTATTTGGCAGCGAGGCTCCCGAAATCGCCGCCGCAGCGGCACATGGACTGGCTGACGCAGCCGAGGAACGTGCGATGTGGTCCCGCTACGGGCTTTGAAGGCCCGCAGGAAACACGCTACACTTCCGGTCGCAGACAACGGCAACGACAACCGATCGCAGGAAGGACACGGACAATGCCCCAGCTCGTATTCTTTGCCGTCGTCGGCATCGTGGCTTATGTCGGCTACCGCGCATTCGTGCGCGAGGCCGAGCGTGTCACTGCCCGCGCTCGCCGCGCCGAGGCCGAAATGCGCACCGGCTCGCACGGAACGCTGGTGAAGGACCCAGTCACCGGCGACTATCATCTGAGCAAGGACTGACGCATTCCCATCATGGCCGACGCGATTGCCGAACACGCCCCGGCCAAGGTCAACCTTGCGCTGCACATCACCGGCCAGCGCGCCGACGGGTACCACCTTCTCGACTCGCTCGTCGTGTTCACCGAGGCGGGTGACCGCATCACGGTGGAACCAGCTGATACCGACACCTTCACCATCAGTGCGCCATTCGGCGCAGGGCTGGACACCGGCCCAGACAACCTCGTCATCCGGGCGCGCGACCGCATGCGAGAGCTGACGGCCATCGCCGTCCCCCCTACCCCCGTCGCGATCCATCTCGAAAAGAACCTGCCGGTCGCCTCCGGCATCGGCGGCGGATCGAGCGATGCCGCAGCGACACTGCGGGCGCTGTGCCGCTTGTGGGGGATTTTGCCCGATTCGGAAGATCTCGACGCGATTGGGCTGAAGCTCGGCGCCGACGTGCCGATGTGCGTCAGAGCGCATACGCTGGTGGCTCGTGGCATCGGCGAGGAGATCGAGCCGGCACGCCTCCCCTCGCTGGCCATGGTGCTGGTCAACCCCGGCGTAGCGATTTCCACCCCCGCTGCTTTTCGCGCGCTTCAGCGCAAGGACAACCCGCCACTTCCGCCCGTGCCCGATGACGCCAGTTTTGAGGAAATCGTAGAATGGCTGGCGGGCTGGACCCGCAACGATCTCGAACCACCAGCCCGCAGCCTTGCTCCGGAAGTCGGCGAAACGCTTGATGCGCTGCGCGATGCAGGCGCGGCGCTCGCCCGCATGTCGGGCTCCGGCGCGACTTGCTTCGGCCTGTTCCCGAGCCAGGCGGAGGCGGAAGCAGCAGCCGCAAGGCTCGCGGCCGCTCATCCTGCATGGTACGTCAGGGCAACGCGCACGATCTAGGAGGCCAGGCCGTGGCACGCATCGACGAGAGCCGTCCGTTCATCCCCGTCGGCATTGCCGTCCTCACCGTCTCCGATACCCGCTCACTGGAGGAAGACAAGTCGGGTGCCACGCTTGCCGCCCGGATCGAGGAAGCCGGTCACAAGCTAGTTGCGCGCGACATCGTCACCGACGACATCGAGGCGATCCGCGAAAAGGTCGTCGCCTGGTCTAAGGACTCCGCCATCGACGTCGTCATCACCACCGGCGGCACTGGCTTCACCGGCCGCGACGTAACGCCGGAAGCGCTGGAGCCGATCTTCGAGAAGACAATGGATGGCTTTTCCGCCATCTTCCACCGCGTCTCCTACGAGAAGATCGGCACCTCGACGATTCAGTCGCGCGCGACCGGCGGCGTGCTCAACGCCACCTTCGTCTTCGTGCTGCCGGGGTCGCCCGGCGCCTGCCGCGATGCCTGGGACCACATCCTTTCGGCCCAGCTCGACTACCGGCACATGCCCTGCAATTTCGTGGAGATCATGCCGCGGCTCGATGAGCACCTGAAGCGCGGCGGCGGCAAGAGCGCCTAGACCACGGCCGGAACGATTTCGGCCGCGAGGATCCTCGAACGCGCCGCGCGCGCAATTGCCTGCGCCGATACATCGCCCGCCATTGCCAGCACGTCGCGGCGGGCAATTACCAGCCCTTCTTCCAGAGGCCGCCGGCGCTTGAGCAGCCGATCCAGCAATCCGCGTCGCGCATGACGCGAGCGGGTGAAACGCCCGGCGCCGCGCCCCGCCTCGACATGGGCTATCGCTGCCTCGATCCAGCCGTCCACCAACTTGGCGCCCGGCTCGACCAGAAGCAGCCATTCGCTCTTGGCGCGGCGGGCACCCGCCGCCACATCCGCACCTTCCAGGAAGCTGCAGCCGACATGCTCGGCAACCAGCTTCGTCTGGTCCGTCGATCCCCGATCGCAGACGATCACCTCGCGCACGACTCCCTCAACCGCAGCCGGCACCAGTGAGGTGAGCGTGCGCGCCAGAGCTTCCTCGTCGTTGTGCGTTTCGATCAACACGGACAGCATAGCTGCCCCAATACGCCAAACGCAGCGTCCGCACCAGACGGCGCGAACAAAGTTCTTGATTTGTTCTCCTCCGGAACATACGTTCGAACCATAGGAATGAATTCAGCGACGACGAGTCGTTTGCACGACACCGGGAGCGACGCATGGAACCGATCCGTCAGGCAGATGCAGCAGCCTTCGCACAGGGCGGCGCCGCGGCAGCCAACGCCGTGATTGACGAAAGCGGCCTGCGCATCGGCTTCGACCGCAGGCGCGGCCGCGCCGCCGGCGTCAATCCGACCGGCCGCTACGAGGCGCTGACCCGCCACGTCTTCGACGACGGCTGGAACACGCTCGAAGAGCTGCCGCCGTTCAAGACGACGGTGCAGGTGGAGCGTCCGCGCACCATCATCACCCGCAACGACTCGCCGGACATCTCCTTCGACCGCTCGATCAACCCCTATCGTGGCTGCGAGCATGGCTGCGTCTACTGCTTCGCGCGGCCGACCCATGCCTATATGGGCCTGTCGGCGGGTCTCGATTTCGAATCCAAGCTGTTCGCCAAGCCGGACGCGGCACGGCTGCTGGAGCGCGAGTTGTCGAAGCCGGGCTATGAGCCGAAGACCATCGCCATCGGCACCAACACTGACCCCTACCAGCCGATCGAGCGGCAGTGGCGCATCATGCGCGAGGTGCTGGAGGTGCTCGAGGCGCACAACCACCCGGTCGGCATCGTCACCAAGTCGGCGCTGGTCACGCGCGACATCGACATCCTCTCGCGCATGGCCGAGAAGGGTCTCGCCAAGGTCGCGCTGTCCATCACCTCGCTCGACCGCAAGCTCGCCCGGGTGATGGAGCCGCGCGCCTCGACGCCTCCGAAACGGCTGGAAGCGGTTCGCGCCCTGCGCGAGGCAGGCATCCCTACCTCGGTGATGATCGGCCCCGTGATCCCGGCCCTCAACGACCAGGAGATCGAGCGCATTCTCGAATCCGCGCATCAGGCTGGCGCGCGCGAGGCGGGCTACATCATCCTGCGCCTGCCGCTGGAGGTCGCGCCGGTCTTCAAGGACTGGCTGCTGCGCAACTATCCGGACCGCTACCGGCACGTGATGTCGCTGGTGCGCTCCATGCGCGACGGCAAGGATTACGACGCTGAGTGGGGCAAGCGCATGAAAGGCTCCGGCCCCTATGCGTGGCAGATCGGCCGCCGCTTCGAGATCGCCGCCAAGCGCCTCGGGCTCAACGCGGAGCGCCTAAGGCTTCGCACTGACCTCTTCAAGGCTCCGGGCGGCCCCGGCGAGCAGCTGACGCTGTTCTGATCCGCGGCCAGCCGCCTTTTCCAGTTCCGCTGGGGACCGCCGCACTGTCCTCGCACCAGCGGAAATCCTTCCGACCCTGCCCCTGGGCCACGGAAGGGCTTGCGGAGAATCGGAGCGGATGCCAGACATTCCCGCACAATGTCTCGTCTCGCTTCCGATTCTCCGACACTTTTCGACCTGCCCGTCAGGCCGGATTTTTCGTTGGAGATTTCTGCCCTCCGCGAAGGTTTTTGGCCGGTCGCCGGCACGGATGAAGCCGGACGCGGGCCGCTTGCCGGCCCGGTCGTCGCCGCGGCGGTCATTCTCGACCCCGACAACATCCCCGACGGTCTCGACGATTCGAAGCGTATGGATTCGGCCGAACGTGAAGCGGTCTTCGCCGAAATTCTGGCGCGCGCCGTGTCGGTCTCCTTCACGTCGATCTGCGCCCATTCGATCGACTGCGGCGACATCCGCAAGGCGAGCCTTGAGGCGATGCGCCGCTCGGTGGCAACGCTCTGCACGCAGCCGAAGATGGTTCTCGCCGACGGCCGCGACGTGCCGCCCGGCCTACCCTGCATGGGCCGCGCGGTCGTAAAGGGCGACCAGCGCTCGCAGTCGATTGCAGCCGCTTCGATTGTCGCCAAAGTCATGCGCGACCGCATCATGTGTCGCGTCGGCCAGCACGACCCGCGCTACGGCTTCGAGATCCACATGGGCTATGCGACCGCCCGCCACCGTACGGCGATCACCACCGCCGGACCGCTGCCGCGCTTGCACCGCCTTTCCTTTGCGCCATTCCGGCTGCAGCAGGAACTCGAGCTCACCGGCAGCTGACGCCGCGCTTTTTTCGCCTGTTCAATCGAGGATTTTCCTGGGGGCTTTCGCGTGCCCGGCGTTGCGTGCCTGAATTTACGGCGCAGCTTCGTCCCCGTTGCCTCCCCCTAATCAGCTCCAACCGCACAAAAGAAAAAGGCCGCCCGAAGGCGGCCTCCAGACTGCTGACAAAGTTCCGCGAGCCTTCAAATCAGGCTTGTTGATTCCGATCCGTTCTCACTTTGAATCTGAGACGTTCCGTGAATCTCGGGCTCCGGAAAGGTGCGTCGAGGGTTTGTCAACAAACTGAAGGCCGCCCGAAGGCGGCCTCGTTCATGTTCGGTTTGAAACCCGTCAGTTCAGCCGTGCCTTGACGTCTGCCAGGGCAGCCTGGAAGAGCGCAGCGTCCGTCTTGGTGTCGACGGATTCAGCGAGAAGCTTACCAGCCGCAGCAACCGCAATCTCAACTGCGCTGGTGCGAACTTCGGCAACCGCGTCGCGCTCGGCCTGAGCGATCTTCTGCTCGGCAAGTGCGGTACGGCGCGTGACGTACTCCTCGGTGCGGGCCTTGGCCTCGGCGACGAGGGTCTCGGCCTCATGCTTCGCAGCAGCGACAATGTCGGCCGCTTCCTGCTCGGCTTCCTTGCGCTTCTGCTGGTATTCGGCCAGCAGCTTCTTGGCTTCCTCGCGGAGCTTGCGCGCCTCCTCCAGCTCGTTGCGGATGCGATCCGCACGGGCGTCGAGGGACTTGGTGATCATGGCCGGCAGGCCAGCGAAGATCACCAGTGCGAGGAACAGGACGAGACCTACTGTTGCCCAGAATGTAGCGTCCATGATCCTAGCTCCTTACAGCCTTGACCGCGGCGGCGACGGCGGACTTGTCCGCAGCCGAGCCAACGAGCTGCTGCACGATGGCGGAAGCCGCATCCTCGGCAATCTGGCCGACGTCGCGCATGGCCTCGTCCTTGATCAGGGCGATGCGGGCCTCTGCGCCGGCGAGCTTGGACTCAAGCTCGGCCTCGACCTTCTTGCGCTCTGCCTCGGCGTCGGCCTTGGCAGCGTCGCGTGCCTGCTGGCCGATGGCGTTTGCCTTGGCCTTGGCATCGGCAAGTTCCTGCTCGTAGGCAGCAACCGCGGCGTCCGCTTCGGCCTTCATGCGCGCAGCTTCTTCAAGATCCTGCGCGATCTGGCCATTACGGGTTTCGATGATCCCGCCGATGCGCGGAACCAGCACCTTCTTCAGGAAGAGGTAGAACAGACCAAACGTGATCGCCAGCCACACGATCTGTGAGGCGAAGTATGTGGAATCGAACGGAGGAAACACACCGGTTCCCTCGTGCGTCTCGACCTCCAGCTCGGTCTGCAGCTGGTGATCGCTAGTCGATTCCTGCGCGAATGCAGGCGCCACAAACATGGGCTTCCCCTGTCAGAATTAAGTCGGCCGCGCGATGACGCAGCCGACCGTTTCAGCTTCTTGTCTTAGACGGCGAAGAGCAGGAGCAGAGCGATCAGCAGCGAGAAGATGCCGAGAGCTTCCGTCACCGCGAAGCCGAAGATCAGGCGGCCGAACTGGCCGTCAGCAGCTGCCGGGTTGCGCAGGGCGCCCGAGAGGTAGTTGCCGAAGATGTTGCCGAGGCCGAGAGCCGTGCCAGCCATGCCAAAGCAAGCCAGACCTGCGCCGATGTAACGTGCTGCTTCCGCTTCCATGTCAAACTCCTGTTGATTTCCAGATTGCGGTTTTCTGCGGGCGGCGGCGCCGCCGGTGAAAGGTATTAGTGGTTCGGGTGAACCGCGTCGTTCAGGTACATGCAGGTCAGAATTGCGAACACATATGCCTGAATGAACGAGATGAGGAACTCCAGGCCCGTCAGCGCGACCGTCATCAGAAGCGGAAGCACGGCGGTAGCAATACCCAGAGGACCAAGAGCGGCCAGCGACACGATGAAGCCCGCGAAGACCTTCAGCGTGATGTGACCGGCGAGCATGCTGGCGAACAGACGAACCGAGAGGCTGACCGGACGCGAGAAGAACGAGATGACTTCGATCGCCACAACCAGCGGCACAAGCAAACCGGGAACGCCGCTCGGCACGAAGAGGCCGAGGAACTTGAGGCCGTGCTTGTAGAAGCCATAGAGAATGACGGTACCGATCACGACAACCGCGAGCGAGAAGGTCACGATGATCTGGCTGGTGACGGTGAAGAAGTACGGGAACATGCCCAGCATGTTCGCGAACAGCACGAACATGAACAGCGAGAACACCAGCGGGAAGAACTTCATTCCGTGGGTGCCCGCCGAGTCGCGCAGCATATTGGCGACGAACTCGTAGGAGAGCTCCGCCATCGACTGGCCGCGGCTCGGAACCATGCTGCGAGCGCCGGTCGTGAAGTAGAGGAACGCGCTGGCGGCCGCGACGGTCGCGACCATGAACAGCGACGAATTGGTGAAGGAGAGATCGATCCCGCCGACCTCAATCGGAATCAATTTCGAGATATGAAACTGGTGGATCGGATCGTTGGCCAATGTCGAGCCCCTCGATTACGTCACGCGCCAACGGCGCTATTCATTTTCCTTGCGGCCTATCACACCCGGCTTCGGCTCGGCAATCTTGCCAGCCGCCCGCAGCACGTTCAGCACACCTGCACAGAAACCGAGAAGCAGGAAGATGATCAGCCCCCAGGGCGACGTGCCCGCGAGCCGATCGATCAGCCAACCCATCCCGGCTCCGACCGCCACCCCCGCGATAAACTCGCTGGACAGCTTCATCGCCTGGCCGAAGCCCGCCATGTCGCGGGACCCTGCCGATGGTTTCACCTTCGCATCGTCTGCCGCGCGGCGTGCCGCTATAGCAGCTTCCAGATCACGACCACGACGCTCAAGTTCTTCGTCGCGAACAGCCGGTTTTCCCGCTCCGCCAGGCTGGGCTTTGCCCTCGTCTTCTGGCCTGTCGAAACCGGCCATTACAACCTCCTGCCCGGACAGAACGTCTACCGTCTCTCCGCTTTTAAAGTCGCGCGCAACATAGTTAGGGCCCTCCCCCCAGTCAAGCCGGTGGATTCGCCATGCACGCCTGATATTCACCCAATAAAATCAGGAAATTAGGTATGTGCGACAATGCGCCTTGGCTGGCGCGGGGGCGGAATCAGAAGAATCCGCCCTCAATCGTCAGCTCCAGCCGCCCCCATAGGTGCGGTAGAAGATGTGGAGGCCGATCTTCTTCACCTTCTCCATCGTGCGCGCCCAGCCCGGCTTCACATACGTCGCGTGGTAGTGCGTGGCCGAGCCAACTTCAGGCAGGAAGACCTTGCCGGCGGTAACGGCCATGCCGACTTCCTGCGCCATCTTGTAATGACGGCGGTCGGTAATCTTCAGCTTGCGGCCCTCGCAGGCGAAGGAGAACTGGCAGCGGTTGCGCCAGTCCTTGTTCTGATAGACGACGCCGCAGATCGTGTTCGGGTAGGCCGGATTGCGGACGCGGTTGAGAATCACCTGCGCCACGGCGGCCTGGCCCTTCACGTCTTCGCCGCGCGATTCGAAGTAGATTCCTTCGGCGAGGCACTTCTGCTCCTTCTCGGAGAAGACCTCCGGCGGCAGCGGATTCTTCATCCACTCGTGGTCGCCCTCCCCTACCGGCGGAATATACCGCCCGGCATAGGGGTCCTGTTCTTCCTTCAGGATGCTCGCGAAGGGCGAGGCCTTGGCATAGTCCGGCTTCGGCGGCGCATAGGCGGTGGCCAGAATATCCGGCTTGTCGTTGTTGACGAGGTTGGCAAGGAACGCCGGAACGCCAGGATCGACCTTTTCGTCCTCGCGGACATGGAAGGCGCTGGCGATCTGGACTTCCTTGCCCGCGATCTCGGGTACAACGAAGGTCATCTTGATCTCCGGCTCCTGAGTTGGCGTCAGGAGCAGGCTGGTGCGTTCGAAGATCGACCCGGCGTTGAAGAATTTTGGTGGCGCGACCGGCGCGACATGAACGACACGCGAGCGCTTTTCCTCACGGTTGATCCGGTCCTCGTCGGGCGTGTCGGCAACTTCCGTCTTGCCGCGAAAGGCGACCTTGCCGACGCCGGGGGCATTGAGGCCGGCGCCTGAGATCGAGCCGGTAGCGGTATCGTCGGTGAAGCGCATCTCGGCCGCATGGACCGATCCGGCTGCGGCCGCTTCGACATAGCCGTTCCACCGGGCACCCGACGTTTCGAGGCCGGCGATGTAGCTCGCCATGTCCTGATAGGAAAGATGGGTCGGCGACGCGATCCAGATGCCGAGGCCGACCAACAGGGGGGCAGCAAGGGAACGCGATCCGGCGCGGGGTCGCCCGCGCTTAGCCTCATAACGCAACACCGGTACTCTCCACTCACGCGACTGAGTGGAAAATTTGCGGCATTAACCTTGATGGTTGGTTAATTCAGCCGGACACGGGCGATCACATCGGCCATTACACAGCGTCATCTTGCAGTCGCCGAAGTGCCGTAACGAAAACGGGGACGCCTGAGCGACCCCGTCTTCTTCAAAAGCTTGCAGTAATGAACCGCTATCGCTTCTTCGCCTTACTGGCGAATGGATTGTCCGGCGCGCGCAGAACCATGCGGATCGGCACACCCGGCATGTCGAACGTGTCGCGCAGCCCGTTCGTCAGGTAGCGGATGTAGGACTGCGGCATCGCGTCCGGCCGCGAGCACGACAGGACGAAGCCCGGCGGGCGCGTCTTCACCTGGGTGATATACTTCACCTTGAGGCGGCGGCCAGCGACCGCCGGAGGCGGATGATGCGCCAGCACGCCTTCGAGCCAGCGGTTGAGCTTGCCGGTGGAGACGCGGCGGTTCCAGACGCGGTGCGTCTTCTCGATCGCCTCCATCAGCTTGTCGAGGCCCTTGCCAGTCTCGGCAGAAACAGTCACGGCCTGAATGCCGCGCACCTGCGGCAAGAGCCGCTCGGTCTTCTCGCGCAGCTCGGCCAGCAGCTCCTGGCGATTCTCGATCAGGTCCCACTTGTTGAAGGCGATGACCGGCGCCCTGCCCTCGCGGATGATGAGGTCGGCGATCTGCAGGTCCTGTTTCTCGAACGGGATCGTCGCGTCGAGGACGATGACGACCACCTCGGCGAAGCGAATCGCGCGCAGACCATCCGCGACAGACAGCTTTTCCAGCTTTTCCTGCACGCGCGACTTGCGGCGCATGCCGGCGGTGTCGAACAGCTTGATCCGGCGGCCGCGCCAGTCCCAGTCGACCGAAATCGAGTCACGCGTGATGCCGGCCTCGGGGCCGGTCAGCAGGCGCTCCTCGCCGAGGAAGGCGTTGATGAGCGTCGACTTGCCGGCGTTCGGGCGGCCAACCATCGCAATGCGCAACGGCTTGGTCGCGTCATATTCGGGAACCGACTCGTCATCCGGATCGGCAATGTCTTCGCCGACCAGCGGTTCGCCGGCAGCCCTTGCGACTTCCTCGTCTTCTTCCTCATCGGCAAACACGCGCTCGGCACCCAGCGCGTCGACGATTGCCTCGCGCAGGTCCGGCATGCCTTCGCCGTGTTCGGCCGAAATCGGGATCGGCTCGCCAAGGCCAAGCTCCCAAGCCTCCAGCATGCCGCCCTGGGCACTGCGCGCCTCGGCCTTGTTGGCTACGAGCACGATCGGCTTGGATGTTCGACGGGCGATGTCGGCAAAGGTGCGGTCGTCGGGGACGATGCCGCTGCGCGCGTCGACGACGAAGAGGATCAGGTCCGCCTCGTCCATCGCCAGCTCAGTCTGCGCACGCATGCGGCCGGCAAGCGAAGCCGCATCCGCGTCCTCGAATCCGGCGGTGTCGATGACGTCGAAGTTGAGATCATACAGCTTGGCCGGATGGACGCGGCGGTCGCGCGTGACACCCGGGGTGTCGTCGACAAGCGCGAGCTTGCGGCCGACCAGCCGGTTGAACAAGGTGGACTTGCCGACGTTAGGCCGGCCAATGATCGCTACGGTGAAGCTCATTCGAGGCCCCTCCGGGGCGGTCAGGATGCAGATCCCGAACCGCGGATCAGCTCGGACATCATTTCTGCGCGACGGCGAAGGTTCATCGGCGTCGCTTCATCTTCGGTAATCTGGTCGAACAGGGTCGCCGCATCCGCAGCGCGGCCCTCTTTCCATGCAGACAGCGCCAGCGCTTCGCGTGCCGAATGGCGCAGAGCGTTGGTGTCGGCCGTGAGCGGCTCGACGCGCTGGGCAACCTCGGCATAGGTGCCGTGGTCGACGAGGACGAATGCCGCTCGCAGGCGCGCCATGTCACGGATCGACGTCGGAACCGACGTATCGGCTGCAACCGCATCGAAGCCGGCAACGGCGCCCTTGAAGTCGCCGGACTGGGAAAGCAGCGTTGCCGTGCGCAGGCGGGCCAGCACCGGGTAGGCGCCATAGCCCTCGGCCTCGAGCTTCTCGAGCGAAGCCTTGGCCTCGTCGGTCTTGCCCTCGCGGGCCTGCGCCAGCGCCTGCAGGTAGATGTCGCCCGAGGCATTCGCCTTGTTGGTCGTCCAGTGATCCCATGCCACGAAGGCTGCAGTGCCAACAACGATCGCGATCGCCCCGCCGATAATGTACGAGCCAAAGCGATCCCACAGAGCCTTCGCCTGGTCCTGGCGAAGCTCGCTGTCTACTTCACGAAAGAAACTGTCGTCGGACATTGTTCACCGGCGGCGTTGGAGATGCTCGTGTCGGGAATGACGATCCCGACAGCTTTGGCATGCGTTTTAGCTGAAAATTGGTCGCATGGAAGGCCTGATCGGAAAAAGGCGGCAGTCAGCCGCGCCTTCCCACGACCAAAGCGGCTGCAACAAGGGTCGCGGCGGCAATCAGCGACGCGAATGTAAACGTTCCCGTCCGGTCGGTGATGAATCCCGCGACGACCGGTCCGATGATCTGGCCGAGGCCGAAGGCAGCGGTCATCAGCGCGACCGCCCGGCGGGGTGCGGCGACGGCAATCTCACGCGCCACCTGCAAACCAAGCGCGGTGATCGCCACGAAGGTACTGCCAAGCAGAACGCCGCCGATCAACGGGCCTGCATGCCCGCCGATAGCGACGCTCGCAATGACACCCAGCGCCTCGACGAGACAGGCAAGCGAATATGCGGCGACGCGACCAGTCCGTTTGGCGATCAGGTTCCACACCAGAACCGAGGGGATGATCGCCAGCCCGGTGGCACACCACACCAGAGCCTCGAACAGCGAGCCCATCTGGCCCTGGCGGACGATGGCAACGAGGAAGGTTGCGGTGACGATGTAGCCGAAGCCGAACAGGCCGTAGCCGACGATGATGCGTACCATCGCGGGCGTGCGAGGCAATGGTGGCTCTGCCTGCACACGGGTTGCCGAAGCGGGTTCGCGATCGATCAGAAGCGCGACGGCAACGAAGCCCACCGCGGCGAGGATAGCAGCCCAGATCCAGCTCGCCTGCCACCCCGCCTGAGCAACGCCGAGTGCCGCGATCATCAGCGAGGAGGTGGCGATGCCAACGCCGACGCCGCTGAAATGGACAGCCTGGAGATCGGGGCGGCCGGCCTTTGCCAAACGCCCGAAGACGATCGTCGACAGGAAAACAAATGCGAACGCGCTCGCAAGCCCCGCCAGGAAGCGGATGACGAGGAAGGCGGGAACGTTGCTCGTATATGCCATCGCGCCGGTGAGTATCGCGGTCGCCAGCAGGCTGAGCAGCGCCACGGGATATTCGCGCCCCTGTCCCCAATTGCCGGCCGCGAGAAACGCGCCGAGCAGATAGCCCGCATAATTAGAAGACGCGATCCATCCCGCGGCGGATGCCGAAAGCCCCAGCTCGTCCATCATGCCTGGCAGGATCGGAGTGTATACGAAGCGGCCGATGCCCATGGCCACGGCCATGGTCACCATTCCGCCAAGGGCATAGATCAATGGGCTGCGGCCTGCCTTCGCCATGATGCGGCAGCCGGACTCAGGCTGCCGTTCCGAACAGCGCCGCGTACTGCTCCGGCTTGAAGCCTATCTTGATCGCGCCGTCCTTTTCGAGAACCGGGCGCTTGATCATCGACGGCTGCGCCAGCATCAGCTCGATGGCCTTCGCCTCGTCGAGATGCGCCTTCTTCTCGTCCGGCAGCTTCTTGAAGGTCGTGCCGGCCTTGTTCAGCACCTTCTCCCAGCCGGCGGCGGCGCACCACCGCTCAAGCTGCTCGCGCGCAACGCCCTTCGACTTGTAGTCGTGGAAGGCGTAGTCGACGCCATTGTTCTGCAGCCAGGTGAAGGCCTTCTTCATCGTGTCGCAGTTCTTGATGCCGTAGATCGTGACGCTCATAGCCGCTGGTCCAGATTGTGATGTTTCCTGATAGCGGCTGCCCGGCAGGATTGCACCGGGCTAGGTCGCATTTCCCAGCGGAATTCCGTTAGGCCACCTTCTTCGGCACACAGGGCACGAACTGCCCTTCGCGGGCCGAGCGCAACACGGCATCGATCAGCAGATGCGCCTTAAGCGCCTCGACGCCCGACACCTTCGGCGGGCGGCCGGTATCAAGTGCATCGAGGAAGTCCGTGTGCACCGAGCGGTGGTTGTGGTGTGAGAAAGCCATCGGGTCCGCGCCGGTCCCGCCGTCACCTGCCTCGTCGGCAAGCTCGATGGTTCGACCGTCCATCAGGAACACCTGACCGCAATCACCCTCCAGCCGCGCGGTGCCGGTCGTGCCGATGATTTCGATGACATCGGGAAAGCCGGGGAAAGCAGCCGTGGTCGCGCTCAGCGTGCCGATAGCACCGTTCGGATAGCGCAGCATAGCGTGGACAAGGTCTTCCGTCTCCATCCGGTGAACCCCGCTGGTGACCGCCAGGCCCGCCACCTGGTCGGGCAGCCCGGCGAGCGCGATCATCTGGTCGATGGTGTGAATCGCCTGGGTGAGCAGCACTCCGCCACCGTCGCGGGCAAGCGTGCCACGTCCCGGCTCGTCATAGTAGGTCTGCGGGCGCCAGTTGCTCAGCTTCGCCGAGACGGAGGAAATCTCGCCGAGCTCGCCCCGGTCGAGCATCGCCTTCAGCTCGGTGATGCACTTACGGAACCGCCGCTGCAGCACGACGCCGAGGCGAATGCCCGCCTGCTCCGCGATGCCCACCAGCTGGCGCGAGCGCTCGAGCGACACCTCCAGCGGCTTTTCGAGCAGGACGTGCTTGTCCGCATTCACCGCGCGCTGGACGAGTTCGAGATGCGTGTTGGGAGGGGTCAGCAGCACGAGATAGTCGACCGACGGATCGTCGAACAGTCCGTCGGCTCTGTCCACGACCGGCAGGCCGAAGCGCTGGCCAAACGCCGCCCGGCGCTCGACGCTCGGACTGTAGACGCCGGCAACCTCAACGCGATCCTTAAGGTCAGCAAGGCTCAGCGCATGCGGCGCTGCCGCCATTCCCAGACCGATCACACCCACTCGCTTCACTGCAATTCCCCTCGTCTTCCGGAACACCTGCGCTTCGCCGCGAACAGAACTCCCCGCGCGGCGCAAGATCTTCAAGTACAGGGTTTAAGACTAATTCATCATACAACTATGTGAAACATGTATGTTGACATGTTTTTTGTGGAGTCATACCAATTTCCCTGCAGAAGGAGGAACTGCCCGAGCCGAGCTCGTCTCAAGAATATCCATGACGGAAATGGCACAGGAACCAGCGGCTGCGAGCCCTGACCTGTGAGCGACTTTCGTCACCCCAACGAGATCTTCGCCGGGCATTGCTGCGGAAATCTGAGCAAGCACCGAGCCGATGGCTCAACCACTGGGAGGATACCAATGTTGCATGTGAGCAAACTGCTGGCAGGAGTGGCGATCGCCTCACTCATCTCGCTCGGCACGGCTGCCGCGCAGACCGTGCTGAAGTCCTCGGACACCCATCCGGACGGCTACCCGACCGTTGAAGGCGTGAAGTATTTCGGCCAGCTGGTGAAGGAGCGCACCGACGGCCGCTATGAGGTCGAGGTCTACCATTCGGCGCAGCTCGGCGAGGAAAAGGACACGATCGAGCAGGTCCGCTCCGGCGTGATCGAGCTGAACCGCGTGTCGATGGCCCCGTTCAACGGCACAGTGAAGGAATCGATCGTCCCGGCGCTGCCGTACATCTTCCGCAGCGAAGAGCACATGCACAAGGTCATGGACGGCCCGATCGGCGACCAGATCAAGGCCGCGTTCGAGCCGGCCGGCCTCGTCGTGCTCGCCTTCTACGACGCGGGTTCGCGCTCGTTCTACAACTCCAAGCGGCCGATCAAGACGGTCGAGGACATGAAGGGCCTCAAGTTCCGCGTCATCCAGTCGGACATCTTCGTCGACATGACCGCCGCGCTCGGCGCAAACGCGACGCCGATGCCTTATGGCGAGGTCTACTCGTCGATCGAGACCGGCGTCATCGACGGCGCGGAAAACAACTTCCCAAGCTACGACACCGCGAAGCACTTCGAGGTCGCGAAATACTACTCGCTCGACGAGCACACGATCCTTCCGGAAGTGTTCGTGATGAACAAGGACGCCTGGGACAAGCTCACGCCTGAGGATCAGGAGATCTTCAAGCAGGCCGCCAAGGAGAGCGTCGCCAAGCAGCGCGAGCTGTGGTCGGCCAAGAGCGCGGAGTCGCGCGCGATCGTGGAAAAGGCGGGCGTGGAGATCAACGAGGTCGACAAGCAAGGCTTCATCGACGCGATGAAGCCGGTCTACGACAAGCACATCACCGACGAGGTCCTGAAGAAGCTCGTCGCCGACGTGCAGGCCGTTCAGTAGCAGCCGCGTCTCGCCGGCTGCGCACCGAGCGCGCCGGCGAGACCCCACCATCCGTGTGGAGATCCGATGCGCATTGAACAGAATACGGCCGCACCGCTGCTGACGAAGGTAAACACGCTGGCGCTCTACCTCGCCGGCTTCGGCCTCGTCGTAATGACCGGCATGGTCGCCTGGCAGGTGTTTTGCCGCTACGTCCTCAACGACTCTCCAAGCTGGACCGAGCCCGGCGCGGTGATGCTGATGAGCTGGTTCATCTTCCTCGGCGCCGCGGTCGGCGTCCGGGAGAACAACCATCTCGGCTTCGACGTCCTGCTCTACATGCTGCCGCCGTCCGCCAAGAAATGGCTGCGGATGATCTCGGACCTCGTGATCTTCGCCTTCGGCATCGGCATGGTCTGGTACGGCATCGGCCTCGTGCGGCTCACAGCAAACACCACCATGCCCGCGCTCGGCATCTCGGGCGGCTGGGACTACGCTCCGCTCGTTGTCGGCGGCGTCCTTGTCATCCTGTTTGCGCTGGAGCGCATCGTCCTTCGCGTGCGCGGCCGGCCAGTCGATGAGGTGCTGGACGACATCGCCCCCTCCGAAGTCGCGGTAGAACTCGAAAACATCGATGACGTGCGCGGCGACGCAGCCGGCCTGGCGCCTGACGGCGGCCTGGCAACGGCAAGGAGGGACTGATCCATGGAACTCTGGATCCTCTTCGGCACCTTCGTCCTGCTGATGCTCGTGGGCACCCCCATCGCGTTCTGCCTCGGCGTCGCGAGCTTTGCCACGGTCGCCTATATCGGCCTCAACCCGGTCGTGGTCTTCCAGCGCATGAATTCCGGCATGAGCGTCTTTTCGATGCTCGCCATCCCTTTCTTCATCTATTCCGGTGACCTGATGGTGCGCGGCGGCATAGCCGGACGCATCGTTGCCTTCGCGGCGGCACTCGTCGGCCACCTGCGCGGCGGCCTCGGCCAGGTCAACATCGTCACCTCGACGCTGTTCGGAGGCATTTCAGGTTCGGCGGTGGCGGAGGCAGCGGCCGTCGGCGGCCTGATGATCCCGCAGATGAAGGCGCGCGGCTATGGTGCCGACTATGCGGTGAACGTTACCTCCATGGCGGCGCTTATCGCACTGCTGCTGCCGCCGTCGCACAACATGATCATCTACTCGATCTCGGCGGGCGGAAAGATTTCGATTGCAGACCTCTTCACCGCCGGCATCATTCCCGGCCTGATGTTTGCTGCGGCGCTGATGCTGACGGCCTATTTCGTCGCCCGCAAGCGCGGCTATCCGACGGAGAAATTCCCCGGCTTCACCATTGCGGTGCAGTTGCTTGCCGTCGCGCTGCCCGGCCTGCTGCTCATCGCCATCATATTCGGCGGCGTGCGCTCCGGCATCTTCACCGCAACGGAAAGCTCCTGCATCGCCGTCATCTACGCGCTGCTGGTCACAATTTTCGTCTACCGCCAGCTGTCGTGGAACGACTTCGTCCACGCCACGATGGGCGCGGTGCGCACCACGGCGATGGTGCTGCTCATCATCGGCTGCGCGGCCTCGTTCTCCTGGCTTATGGCATTCCTGCGCGTGCCGGCAACGCTGGTTGGCTGGATGCAGACGCTCTCCGACAACCCGATCATGATCCTGCTGCTCCTCAACGTGATCATGCTGATCCTCGGCACATTCATGGACATGGGGCCGACCATCATCATCACCACGCCGATCTTCCTGCCGATTGCCACCGCCTACGGCATCGACCCGGTCCACTTCGGTGTCATCATGATCCTTAACTACGGCATCGGGCTCAACACCCCGCCTGTCGGAGGCGTGCAGTTCGTTGCCTGCGCGGTCGGCAAGATATCCGTCTGGGAAGCGATGCGGTCCATCTGGCCCTTCTACAGCGCCGGAATCGCGGTACTCCTGCTTGTGACCTATATCCCCGCGCTGTCGCTCTGGCTGCCGGGCGTGTTCAAGTAAGGAAAGCATGATGGCCGAGGATGTCCGCGAACTGACGGGAAGACGCAAACCGAAGCTTTCGGAGAACGTTGCCCAGACACTGCGCGAGCAGATCCTCGGCGGCGACTTTCGCGTCGGCGACAAGCTGCCGTCAGAGACCCGCATGACGCAGCTCTTCGGTGTCAGCCGCACCGTCATCCGCGAGGCGGTGGCGGCACTTGCGGCGGACGGGCTGGTCGAGCCACGGCACGGCTCGGGCGTCTTCGTGCGCGATCACCCGACCCGCAAGCTCGAAGCGATGGCGGCCGATGCCGGCTACAAGATCAGCCAGGCGATAAATGTGCTCGAAGTGCGCATGGGCATCGAGATCGAGAGCGCGGGGCTCGCCGCCCAGCGGCGCAACCCCTCGCAGGAGGCACGCATCCAGGAAGCCTTCTTCGAGTTCGAGCGCCTCCTGCAGGCCGGCCAGCCGACCGGCAAGGCGGACTTTGCCTTCCACCGCGAGATCGCTGCGGCCACCAACAACCCGTTCTATGTCGAGATCCTCGACGCGCTCGGCGACCGCACCATTCCGTGCGACCGCAACTCGCCCTGGTATTCAGTTGAGGTGCTTTCCTACGAGTACCTGACCGGATTGCAGATGGAGCACCTTCGCATCCTGCAGGCCATCTCAGCCGGTGATTCCGAAGCGGCGCGGGCGGCGATGCGCGCGCATCTCCTGGCCGCACGCGACCGCTACCGGGCCCGCCTCAGCGGCCAGCAGGAAAATTACGCCCCGGCTCCCCCACCCGCTGCCCGCATCCGCAGCTTCTGAGTGACAATCGAAAGAGAGACATGCCGACAGAATTCAGCTCCAGATTCGCCATCGATCCGGTCGCGGCTGCCGCAATGGGCACGGAAGACCTGCGCCGTAATTTCCACATCGGCAACCTGTTCGTGCAGGACACGGTCAAGCTCGTCTACACCCACTATGACCGCATGATCGTCGGCGGGGCGATGCCGGGCAGCACTCCTCTGCCCCTCGAAACGATCAAGCCTTGCGGCACCGCGAGCTTCCTCGAGCGGCGCGAGATGGTCGCGGTCAACATCGGCGGCAGCGGCACGGTGACGGCGAGAGGCGAATCACACCAGCTCGGTGCGCGGGACATGATCTATGTCGGGCGCGGGCAGGAGGTGACCTTCGCGTCGGACGATCCGGCAAGGCCGGCAAAATTCTACCTGCTGTCGGCGCCGGCGCATCATTCTTATCCCACGCGCCGCATCACCATAGACAGCGCGAAGCGCCTTGACCTCGGCTCGCAGGAAACCTCCAACGAGCGCTCAATCTTCCAGTTCACGACCACGATCGAAACCTGTCAGCTGGTCGTCGGCATGACGCAACTTGCGAAGGGCTCGGTCTGGAACACGATGCCCGCGCACGTCCACGACCGGCGCATGGAGGCGTACCTCTACTTCGACCTCGACGAGGCGGCGCGCGTGTTCCACTTCATGGGCGAGCCCACCGAGACGCGCCACATCATCATGGCTAACGAGGAGGCCGTGCTGTCGCCGGCATGGTCGATACATTCCGGCTGCGGCACGTCCAACTACGCCTTCATCTGGGCGATGGCGGGCGACAATGTCGACTACACTGACGTAGACCCGGTGGCGCTGGGGGACATGCGATGACCGACCTTTCCGCCTTCAGCCTGGAGGGCAAGCGCATTGCTGTGACCGGCGCCAACACCGGCATCGGTCAGGGAATCGCCGTCGCGATCGCCCGCGCCGGTGGCTCAGTCGTCGGAATTGGCCGCTCGTCGATGGACGAGACGCAGCGGCTGGTCGAGGCGCAGGGCGTTGCCTTCGAGGCCGAGAAGGTCGACATCAGCGACACGAAGGCAGCGGTGAAGCTGCTTCAGGTCATCATGGCGAAGGGGCCGCTCGACGGCCTCGTCAACAATGCCGGCATCATCCGCCGCGCCGACGCGATCGACTTCACCGAGGACGACTGGGACGAGGTGATGAACGTCAACCTGAAGTCGCTGTTCTTCCTGAGCCAGGCCTACGGCAAGGCCTGCATCGAGGCGGGCCGGCCGGGTCGAATCGTCAACATCGCCTCGCTCCTCTCCTTCCAGGGCGGCATTCGCGTGCCGTCCTACACGGCATCCAAGCACGGCGTGCTCGGCCTCACGCGCTTGCTCGCCAACGAATGGGCGGCGAAGGGCGTCAACGTGAACGCGATCGCGCCGGGATATATCGAGACCAACAACACCGAGGCGCTGCGCAACGACCCCGCCCGTTCGAAGGCAATCCTCGAGCGAATCCCGGCGGGCCGTTGGGGCGTGCCGGACGACATCGGCCACGCAGCCGTGTTCCTGCTGGCACCCGCATCCAACTACATGCACGGCGCGGTGATCCCGGTCGATGGCGGCTGGCTGGCGAGGTAGCGATGACGAAAAGCACCGACATCTTCGTGCGGGCCGCCGACGGCGTCTGGGAAGACACGCCGGACGGCAACCGGCGGCGGATCGTCTGCTACACGGACGAGTTGATGATGGTCGAGTTCGCCTTCGAACAAGGAGGCGTCGGCTGGATGCATTCGCACCCGCACGTGCAGTCGAGCTACGTCGTCGAAGGCACCTTCGAGGTGACGATCGACGGGCGCACCGAAACGCTCAGCGCCGGCGACAGCTACATCGTCCCATCCGGCATCGAGCACGGCGTGAAGGCGCTGACCAAGGGGCGGCTGATCGACAATTTCACGCCACACCGCGCCGACTTCCTGAAATCATCGTAACCCGGAAAGGCGCCATGCCCCGCTCGATGAAACTGCACGCCAGTGACAATGTCGCCGTTCTGATCGAGGCGTGCGCGGCCGGCGACGAGGTACAGGGCATCGCCGCCACGCAGCGCATCCCACGCGGCCACAAGATGGCGCTTGTCGCCATCCCCGAGGGCGCAGAGATCGTGAAGTACGGCCAAATCATCGGCTTTGGCTCGCAGCCGATCGCGCCGGGGGAATGGGTGCACGAGCACAATGTCGGCCTGCACGATTTTGCCCGCGACTACCAGTTCAGCCGGGGTCGCAGGCTGACCAACCGCGCGCCAACCTCGGAACTCAGGACCTTCCGCGGCTACCGCCGAGCGAACGGCAAGTGGGGCACGCGCAACTACATCGCGGTGCTCACCTCCGTGAACTGCTCGGCCACCGCCGCGCGGCACATTGCCGGCGAGGTCGAGCGCAGCGGCGTCCTCAAGGATTATCCCAATATCGACGGCGTGATCTCGCTGGTGCACGGCACCGGCTGCGCCATCGACCACCAGGGCCAGGACTACGAACTCTTGAAACGCACGCAGTGGGGCTACGCCACCAACCCCAATGTCGGCGGCGTGCTGATGGTCGGCCTCGGCTGCGAGGGGTTCCAGATCCCGCGCTGGAAGGAGGCCTACGGCATCGAGGAAAGCACCACCTTCCGCACCCTCGTCATCCAGGAGACCGGCGGCACGCGCAAGACGGTGGAAAAGGGCGTGCAGGCGATCATCGACATGCTGCCTGCCGTCAACGACGTAAAGCGCGAAGACGCACCGGCTTCCGAACTAATGCTCGCGCTCCAGTGCGGCGGCTCAGACGGATATTCGGGCATTACCGCCAATCCGGCCCTCGGCGTCGCAGTCGACCTTCTCGTCGCGCAGGGCGGCACGGCGATCCTGTCCGAGACACCGGAAATCTACGGCGCCGAACACCTTCTGACGCGGCGCGCGGAAACGACCGAAATCGGCCAAAAACTCGTGTTGCGCATCCGCTGGTGGGAAGACTACACGGCCCGCAACAACATGCGCATGGACAACAACCCCTCCCCGGGCAACAAGGCCGGCGGATTGACGACGATCCTCGAAAAGTCGCTCGGCGCGGCCGCCAAGGGCGGCTCGACCAATCTGATGGGCGTGTTCGAATACGCGGAAGCCGTCACGCAGCGCGGGCTCGTCTTCATGGACACGCCCGGCTACGACCCGGTCTCGGCGACCGGGCAGGTCGCTGGCGGCGCCAACATCCTCTGCTTCACCACCGGCCGCGGCTCGGCCTTCGGCTGCAAGCCGACGCCGTCGATCAAGCTTTCGACCAACAATTTCCTCTACGAGCAGATGCGTGACGACATCGACATCAACTGCGGCGACATCCTCGATGGCGTGAGCCACGAGGAAAAAGGCCGTCAGATTTTCGAGGAGATCATTCGCGTCGCATCGGGTGCAAGGACCCGGTCGGAAGAGCTGGGCTACGGCGACAGCGAGTTCGTGCCCTGGCAGGTCGGCGCGACGATGTGAGCAGCGCCGGGCCGGCAGCCGCATCTGTCCGAAGCGGCTGCCAGAATTCCGTTCAGAGAATCCCGATGACCGGGATTACTCCCACTCGATGGTCCCGGGCGGCTTCGACGTGACGTCGTAGACGACACGGTTGATGCCGCGCACCTCGTTGATGATGCGGGTCGCGGCGCGGCCGAGGAATTCCATGTCGAAGTGGTAGAAGTCGGCGGTCATGCCGTCGACCGAGGTCACCGCGCGCAGGGCGCAGACGAACTCGTAGGTGCGGCCGTCGCCCATCACGCCTACGGTCTGGACCGGAAGCAGCACGGCGAACGCCTGCCAGATGGTGTTGTAGAGGCCAGCCTTGCGGATCTCATCGAGGTAGATCGCATCCGCCTCGCGCAGGATCTCCAGCTTCTCGCGGGTGATGACGCCCGGGCAGCGGATGGCGAGGCCCGGACCCGGGAACGGGTGGCGCTCGATGAAGTGATCCGGCAGGCCGAGTTCCTTGCCGAGCGCGCGGACCTCGTCCTTGAACAGTTCGCGCAGCGGCTCGACGAGCTTCATCTTCATGCGCTCGGGCAGGCCGCCGACATTGTGGTGCGACTTGATCGTTACCGAAGGGCCGCCGGTGAAGGAGACGCTCTCGATGACGTCCGGATAGAGCGTGCCCTGAGCCAGGAAGTCGGCCGGCTTGCCGGCATCCGCCAGCTTCCTGGCCTCTTCCTCGAACACTTCGATGAACAGGCGGCCAATCGTCTTGCGCTTGACCTCGGGGTCGGAGACACCCTCGAGCTGCGACAGGAACAGGTCCTGCGCCTGCACATGCACCAGCGGGATATTGTAGTGCTCGCGGTACATGGAGACGACCTGCTCGCCCTCGCCCTTACGCATCAGGCCGTGGTCGACGAAAATACAGGTCAGGCGATCACCGATCGCCTCGTGGATCAGGACGGCTGCAACGGAGGAGTCGACGCCGCCCGAAAGGGCGCAGATCACGCGGCCATCGCCGACCTGCTTGCGGATCGCTTCGATCGCCTGCTCGCGATAGGCAGCCATCGTCCAGTCGCCGGCAAGGCCGGCGATACGGTGGACGAAGTTCGACAGCAGCTTCGCGCCGTCCGGCGTGTGCACGACTTCCGGGTGGAACTGGACCGCGTAGAAGCGGCGCTTCTCGTCCGCGATGGCCGCGAACGGCGCGCCGGTCGAGGTGCCAATGACCTTGAAACCTTCCGGGAGCGCGGTGACGCGGTCGCCGTGGCTCATCCACACCTGGTGACGGGTGCCTTTCGCCCAGATGCCTTCAAACAGCGGGCTGTCTTCCTGGATCTCCAGGAAGGCGCGGCCGAACTCGCGGTGATGGCCGGCTTCGACCTTGCCGCCCAGCTGGGCGCACATGGTCTGCTCGCCATAGCAGATGCCAAGGACCGGAATGCCGGCCTCGAACACCACCTGCGGCGCGCGCGGGCTGCCGATGTCGATGGTCGATGCCGGGCTGCCCGACAGGATCACCGCCTTCGGCTGGATGCGATGGAACGCATCTTCGGCATTCTGGAACGGGACGATCTCGGAATAAACGCCAGCCTCGCGTACCCGGCGCGCAATGAGCTGCGTCACCTGGCTGCCGAAATCGATGATAAGGATTGTGTCGGGATGAGCGGTGGAGTTCATGGCGAGCGCATAAAGAAACTGGAGCGATTGTGCAAGCTGTCAGAATGCAAGGCTGCCCTGTTCCAGCTGAATGGCGAGCATATCCACCGCATTTGCGAGCTTTTCGTCGATGACGTGCAGATACTCGGTCCAGTCGCTGACATGGCGCAGCTCCTCCGCCCCGTCCGAGATGCCGCGCAGGCCGATCAGCGGAACGTTGAAGCGCTGGCAGGCGCGCAGCACCGCGAAGGTCTCCATATCGACCATCTCGGCGTCGATGCGGTCATATGCTGCGCCCGAAACGATGTTCGCTCCCGTCGACAGGCTCGCGGCGGGTATGCCGTCGATCCGGTGTGACAGCTCGATCGTCACCGGCAGATCGAGGAACGGCGTCTGTCCCTTCGGGAAGCCGAGGGCCGAAGCATCCATGTCGCGGTAGGAAACCGAGGCGACCTGATAGACCTCCGCCTGTTCGAGTACCCGGCTTCCGGCCGAGCCCAGCGAGACGACGAGATCGGGCACGCTGGCCTTCGCCTCGAGCCGCGTCAGCGCCGCCGAAACGACGATTGCCGACTCGACCGGGCCGACGCCGGTCATCAGCGGCTGGAAGCGGGCCTTGAGGTGCGGGCCATATTCGGGCTCGGCAGCCATGACGAACAGGACGCGCCTGCCGCCGAGGCTGGTGACGGGTTCAACCGGCAATGTCATCTCGTCCGCTCACGGCCATGATAGTCGCGGTCATGGTTGCAATCAGCTTGGCGTCGCCGTCGGCGTCATATGCATAGGCCTGGCCATCGGCGACGATGATGGTCCGGCCGGGCTTGGTCACCGAGCCGCGGAACAGGAAGCGGGTGCCGCGGCCGGGCGACAACAGGTTCACCTTGAACTCGATGGTGAGGACCGCCGCGTCTTCCGGCATCAGCGAATAGGCCGCGTAGCCGCAGGCCGAATCCAGCGCCGTCGAGATGATGCCCGCATGCAGGAAACCGTGCTGCTGGGTCAGCTCCGGACGATAGTCCATCTCGATCTCGACGGTGCCCGCCTCGACCCGCGTAAGCTCCGCGCCAATGGCACCCATGATCTTCTGGCGGGCATAGGAAGCCCGCACGCGCGATTCATAGTCGCCGAAAGGCTCAAACCTGACTGACATCCAGATCCCTGCTCCCTTCCAGAACGCCAGGGATTAGCAATCGCAGATTTGTGCAGTGCGGGAAAGTCAGTTCAGAACGACGATCGACGCATTGAGCAGCGTCGCGAAGGCGACCCACGCAAGATAGGGCGCGAATAGCCAGGCAGCGACGCGGTCTTCGTTCCACACCGTGCGCATGAACAGGATGATTGAAAGCAGCAGCGCGATGATGACGACAAGTGCCGCAACCGGCGACTGCAGCGAGAAGAACAGCGGCGACCAGAGGAAGTTAAGCGCAAGCTGCACCCACCAGATCGTCATCGCGCCATGCGTGTCGCGGCGTATCCAGGTGCGCCAGCCGGCGATGGCAATCAGGATATAGAGGATCGACCAGACCGGCCCGAACAGCCATCCCGGCGGGTTGAAGGCAGGCTTGTTCAGCGACTCGTACCATTCGCCCGGCGCGGTCTCCATGCCGATGAGCCAGCCACCGCCGACGACGAGGATGAGAAACAGAATGATCGGAAGAATGCGTTTCATGTGACCCCTTCAAATGCAAGCTCCGGTAGAACGGAGCCGGGGTCGCATGGTTCCTGTCAGGCCTTCCGTTGCAGCGCCGAGAAGAAGAAGCCGTCAGTTGCGGTGCGCGCGGGGCTGAGCGTCACGCCATGCGTGCCGAACCGGGCCCTGTCGAGGCTCGCGCCGAACGTGTCCTGCCAGAGCTTTTCCGGCGAGATGACCTCGAACTCGGGGTTGGCTTCGATGAAGCCGGCGATGCGGTGGCTGTTTTCCTGCGGGAGGAACGAGCAGGTGATGTAGACGATCCTGCCGCCGGGCTTCCGGAACCGCTTCACGTCCTCAAGGATCGCCGTCTGCTCGCCGACGCGCGTTTCGAGCTGCTTCTCGGTGAGCCGCCATTTTGCGTCAGGGCGTCGGCGCCAGGTGCCGGAGCCCGTGCAAGGCGCATCGACCAGCACGAGATCCATCTGGCCTTCTAGCGGACGCAAGCCCTCTTCGCCGGCAACCGCCTGGACATTGCGGCAGCCCGCGCGGCGCAGGCGCTCGAAGATCGGATTGAGACGCTGGCGCTCGGCATCGTGCGCGAAGATCTGGCCGGTGTTCTTCATCGCGGCCGACAGCGCGAGCGTCTTGCCACCCGCACCGGCGCAGTAGTCGAGCACCTGCATGCCCTGCGTTACGCCAGCCATGGCGGCGACCATCTGCGAGCCAACGTCCTGCACCTCGAACCAGCCTTCCTTGAATGCATCGGACGCCTGGACGTTCGGGTGTCGGCCGTCGCCGTCAATCGGCGGAATGCGAACAGCATCGGGAGGATAATCGGCAGGAGCAGCGCCGGCGTCCGCCAGCGCTTCAAGCACCTGCTCGCGCGAGGAATGCAGCGTGTTGACTCGAAGGTCGAGCGGCGGGCGGCCCGAAAGCGCCTGCAGTTCCGAAATCCACTCGTCGCCAAATGCTTCCTCAGCGAGCGGCGCGCACCAGTCCGGGCAGTCGGCCTGGACCGCCGCAGGCGCATCGGCAAGGTTGCGGGAGGCAATGGCGGAGAGCTCTGCCGCGCTCAGCGGCTCGGGCGCGAAGCGGTCGCCGTCAAGGGTCGCGTTCACCTCATCGGCGCTCATGCCCCACTGGAGCATGAGCGCGCCGATTGCGAGTGCGCGCGGCTCGTTGGAATCGAACAGCCAGGCGGCGGAGCGCTTTCTGCGCAGCGCGTCGTAGACGATGTTACCGATTACGGCGCGGTCGCCGGAGCCGGCGAAGCGGTGGGACTGGCCCCAGTCCTTTAGCGCGTCAGCTGCCGGGCGGTGGCGGCTCTCGATGTCGCCCAGAACCTCGATGGCTGCCGCAAGTCTTCCGCCCAGTCGCATGTGTCACGCCTTCACGCCGGTTGTCCCGAATAGCCCTTGCTACCGGGACCCGGCGGTGAAGACAAGCGAAGGGTCGTCTCAGGCCTGGATGACCACCACGTTCGTGCCAACAGCCACGCGCTCGTAGAGGTCGATAACGTCGTGGTTGAGCATGCGCACGCAACCGCTCGATACGGCAAGACCGATGGAATTCGGCTGGTTGGTGCCGTGGATGCGGAACATCGTGTCCCTGCCGCCGCGGTAGAGATAGAGCGCGCGGGCGCCAAGCGGATTGTTGAGGCCACCCGGCAGACCGCCGGCGTACTGGCGATTGCGCGGGTCGCGCGCGATCATATTGCCGGTCGGCGTCCAGCTCGGCCACTCGGCCTTGCGGCCGACATAGGCATTGCCACTCAGCGCGAGGCCCTCGCGGCCGACGCCAATGCCGTAACGCATCGCCTTGCCGTCGCCCAACACGTAGTAAAGGCGGCGTTCCGGGGTGTTGACGACGATGGTACCGGCCTTGTGGCTCGTCTTGTAGTCAACGACGCGGCGGCGAAGTTCAGGCTTGATCTTCTCGGGCGAAAGAGCCGCGAGCGGGAATTGCGGGTGCGGAACCGCAGCATAGTTTCGAATATCGGCACTGTACTCGGTAACCGAGCAGCCAGCCGCAAACAGCGGCAGCCCGATCAAGAAACCTCTGCGTGAAATTGCCATCCGTCCCCTCCATTCCTTTGCGGCAACTGGTAAAGACTTATGGTTAACCAAATCTTTCCAGCCGCGATAGGTTGGCGGGCCCGGATGTAGTCACATTCTCGAAAGGAAAAGGGCGCGGATTTCTCCGCGCCCTCAGACCACTGACAAACCCGCCGATTTTTTGGCGGGTTTTTCGTTTGGGCGGGATGACAGAGCGCGGGGGCGCTGCCGGTGCCTGACGAAGTGAAGATAATGAAGGGGCGAGAGGGCCTCATGCCCCCGCCAGGCGTGGCTGGCGGGTGAGCGCCAGCGCGATCTTCTTTATGTTCTGGCTGGCCGCCGCCAGCAGACATTGCCAGGTCACCTTCATCAGCCCCCGCAAGCGCGCATAACGGTGCCCGTGCAGCTGTTTGGCGTCGGCAAACGAGCGCTCCACCGTCTCCTTGCGTCGCTTGTAGATCGCCTTGCCCCACGCCGTTTTGCGGTAACTGTCCGTCCGTTCGCGGGCGTCCGCCCACACATGCAGGGTGATGGTGCGGACCGCCTTGGCGTTCGACGTGCAGGAGGCCAGCAGCGGACAGGTCCTGCACTGTGCCGGGTCGGACCGGTAGTGCCGGTAGCCGTTGCGGCCGGTGGTGGCATAGCCGAGTAGTTGACCTTCAGGGCAGCGATAGCCGTCGGCTTCCTT
>NZ_JAGL01000011.1 GCF_000526635.1 Aminobacter sp. J41 | reverse complement strand
CGCCGCGCAAAAAATCAAGCCCATGCAGGCGCTCTACTTTAGCCATTTTTCACCCCAGACCCTCGGTCGCCTTCTCTAGGTGAGATACGCAAGATCTTCAAGCGCCAGTCCGTCTTGAGCTGTCGCTCGTATTATGCTCCGTGACAGCGATTTGGCTCTGTTTCTGTGCTCTAGGTTCTGCTGCCCCTCCTAACATCATCATCTTCCCATCACGAAACCTGCCAGCCGGCAATGGCGGGAAGGGGGAACCTATGGCAGCCGCGGGGCGATAACCTGCCCAGCAGACGCGACTGGCGGCACTACCGAAAATGTGGTGCCAGCGTCGCTATGGCGATCGCTATTCCGATGAGAGCAATGATCAAGGCGATGAGCTGCATGCCCGTGAGGGGTCTGTGCATCGCGTTCCCTGTGCCTGAGCGTACTACTTTCGGATGATCTAGCACGCGCTTAGACGCCGGTCACCCTCAGACGATCGTCTGAGGAAAACCCTCCGAGGCGCGGCCTCCCCCCATCCCACAACCAGCCAGCCGGCAACGGCGGAAGGAGAAGACATGGACCGCAACTTCCAGCGGGCGCTCCCGCTCGTCCTCAAACATGAAGGTGGCTTCGTGAACCATCCGGCAGATCCGGGTGGGGCGACCAACAAGGGCGTGACGCTGGCGTCGTTCCGCGCCTATGTGAAGCCGAACGGAACGGTCGATGATCTCAAGGCCATCACCGATGCGCAGGTCGCGACCGTCTATTACCGCCATTACTGGTCGGCGGTGAATGCGCAGGCTCTGCCGTCCGGTATCGACTACGCCGTCTTTGACTTTGCGGTGAACAGCGGACCGGCTCGCGCGGCCAAATATCTGCAGGCGGTGCTCGGTGTAGCGCAGGACGGCCGGGTCGGGCCTCAGACGATTGCAGCGGCCGAGAAGGCGAATGCGCGTGATGTGATCGATGCGCTTTGTGACAACCGGCTGGCCTTCCTCAAGCGCATCAAAAACAACGGCAAGCTGATGTGGGAGACCTTCGGCAAGGGCTGGTCGCGCCGAGTTGAGGATGTGCGCAAGACCGCTCAGCTGATGGTGGGCCATCCAGCCGACGTCAAAGAGGTGGTGCGGGAAGTTTCGGTTCCGGTCGANAAGCCCACGGTCCCGNTGTCGGTNGAGAACGAGGTCAAGCAGAAGACCGGGCTGTGGTCCTGGATCACTGGTCTCTTCTCGTCCGGCGCGCTCGGCCTTGGTTGGCTG
Source organism: Aminobacter sp. J41 (assembly GCF_000526635.1). GTDB lineage: Bacteria > Pseudomonadota > Alphaproteobacteria > Rhizobiales > Rhizobiaceae > Aerobium. Next base: position 120,047 of record NZ_JAGL01000011.1, on the reverse strand, counting down.
GCCGGGATGGACTGGCAGGCAATTGTCGCGATCGGCGGTGTGGTCCTCGTCTTCCTTGTCGTCATCTTCCTGATGCGCCGGCAGATCATCGCCGGGGTGAAGGAGATCCGCGAGGGGCTGGCCTGATGTTCGGCCTCTCCACCGTCAAGCTCTACGCGCTCGCGGCAATGGGCGCTGCAATCCTTCTCACATGGTCGCACGTCTCCGCCTATCGGGCCGGGGCTGAAAAAGAGCGTGCGGCCACTCTCTCCCGATCAGTCGAGGCTCTGCGCGAAAGGACACGCGTCGATGAAAAGATCAGCAATATGGATGATCGCGGTTTGTGCGCCGCTCTTGGGGGGCTGCCAGACGAGTGCAACGGCCTCGATTTGTGACGGCTGGCGCAAGCTAACCCCATCCGCCGAGACGCGGGCCTTCATCATCGAGCATGACCGGCCATTCGCGATTGGCGTTGCCTCGCATAACGGATTTGGCGCTAGCCGGGGATGCTGGAAATGAAAGACGCCTTCCTCGATAAGACGACGACGCTTGTCGCAATGGCGGGCATTGCTTCCCCAGCTTGGATACCGCCGCTCAAAGACCTTTCCGAGATCGCTGGTCAGTTGATGCCAATTTTCGGTGTCGCTTGGCTTCTCGTGCAGATCGTCACCAAACTACGAGGCAAGTAATGGGCGGCGTACCAGTCAGCACGGCGGAGCTGCTGGAAACCCTAGCGGCATTTGAGCGGCACGACGGCAATTACACCAAAGCCGGTCGTGAGCTGGGCATCAGCGACAACACGGTCAGGCGGCGGCTCGAAACGGCTCGGAAGCAGGGCCTGCACCTTTCCGATGGCGCTCGCGAAGCCATGGCGGCAACCCGCCTCAACGGCTATGAAATTGCAGGCGGCTACCGTCACATTTACGACGATGAGGGCCGCAAAGTCGAGACGGTTCGCTGGAACGCGCCGAAATCTGAGCGACAGCTAGACGAGTACCTTGGCAGGATTAGGGCGGCTTTCGAGGACATCCCCGCCGCCGAGCCCGTCCCCATGCCGGAAGCAGTTGAGGAAGACCTTCTGGCTTTCCTCCCCCATGCCGATCTGCACATGGGCGCGGTCGCGACTGAGGATCAAACAGGCGGGCGTCCATACAATCCCGAAGTTGCAGCCGAGCGCTTCAAGGCTGGCGTGACGGAATGTGTGATGGGTATGCCGCCGTGCGCAAAGGCGGTGATCGTTGACGCGGGGGATGCCACACATGCCAACGACGACACCGACCGCACGCCTCGCAGCGGTCACAAGCTCAAGGTTGAAGGCACGCATTTCCAGAATATCGGGCGGCTGATCGAGCTTGAGGTGTTCAAGATCGACCTGGCATTGCAGCGGCACCGCGAGGTCGAGTTCTATTCCATCCCCGGCAATCACGATCCGGGCACGCCCGCGCCGGTTCTCTACGCGCTACAGCAGCGCTACCGCAACGAGCCGCGCGTGACGATCCATGTGTCAGAGAACGAGTTCTGGCAGATGAATTGGGGTATTGCGTTCCTTTGCGGCCATCACGGCCACAACCGCAAGCCGAAGGACGTATGCGCCGAGCTTCCGGGGAAGTATCCCGAGCAGTGGGGTAGGGCCCGTCAGTGGCACTACTTCTCGGGCCACTTCCACAACTATCAGTCGGTTCCGTATGGGCCGGTGAGGCATCATCAGCTGCCTTCGGTGGTGAGCCTCGATACCCATGCCGCATGGGGTCCGTATCAGGACGGCGCGGGGATGCTCGCCATGACCTTCCATAAGCGCCACGGCCTGAAGAACATGCTTCTCGTTGGGATTTAGAATGAGTATCGCAGACGAAGCGAAAGCCATCGTTGCCGGGGCTCGGCGTGAACAGTACGGCGGGCCAGAACGCGGGTTCGAAGCCATTGCCCGCTTCTGGCAGGCCTACTTCGAGAACACAGGACGCGGCGACGTGAAGATCACCGCAGCCGACATCTCACCGATGATGCGGCTGTTCAAAGAGGCGCGGCTTTGCCACACACCAAATCACCGCGACAGCCTCGTTGACCTCATCGGCTACACGCTGACAGGGGCGGAAGTGAACGGGGTGGAGTGACGTTTCGGTCCGGGTATCGGTCCGGTAAAATTTTGCGGGATTTTTTGTAGGGTGCTAAGTAGTTGATTTAACTGGTCGGAGTGGCAGGATTTGAACCTGCGACCCCCTCGTCCCGAACGAGGTGCGCTACCAGGCTGCGCTACACTCCGTGGCCAGTGGCCGGGCTTATAGCGTCCTCCTCTGGACCCTGCAAGCCCGGCCAGCGAACTTTTTTGCAATTTTTAGTAGGGGCTCTCCACATCCCCGGTTTCGACGTAGACCGACTTCAGCTGGGAGTAGTGATCGAGCGCCGCGAGCGAGTTTTCGCGGCCGATTCCGGACTGCTTGAAGCCGCCGAAGGGGAGCTCCGCGGGCGCGAGATTATAGTGGTTGATCCAGCAGCTGCCCGCCTTGATCTCGGCGATGACGCGGTGCGCGCGGGGAAGATCGCGGGTGAAGACGCCGGCGGAGAGGCCGAACTCGGTGTCGTTGGCGCGGGCGATGACCTCGTCCTCCTCGGAGAAGGTCAGAATGCTCATTACTGGCCCGAATATCTCCTCGCGGGCGATGCGCATGTCGTCCTTCACGCCGGTGAAGATGGTGGGTTCGACATAAAAGCCGTTCTCAAAGCCCTGGAGGCGCGGCACGCCGCCGCCATGGTGCAGCGTGGCGCCTTCGTCCTGGCCGATCTTGATGTAGCCGGTGACCTTGTCGTGCTGCGCCTTGTTGATGAGCGGGCCCATCTGCGTCTGCGGATCGAGCGGGTCGCCGATCTTAATTTTTGCGGTGCGCTGGGTGAGGCGCTCGACGAATCGCTCGTAGATGCCGTTCTGGACGAAGACGCGGGTGCCGTTGGAGCAGACCTGGCCGGTGGAGTAGAAGTTGGCGAGCATGGCGCCGCCGACGGCGTTCTCGACATCGGCGTCGTCGAAGATGATGAGCGGCGACTTGCCGCCGAGCTCCATCGTCGCGTGCTTCATCAGCGAGCCGGCAATGCCGAGCACCTTGCGGCCGGTGGGCACCGAGCCTGTGAGCGAGACTTTTGCGACCACCGGGTGGCTGATCAGCGCGCCGCCGACGTCGCCAAAGCCCTGGACGACGTTGAACAGTCCGTCGGGAAGGCCGGCCTCGGTGTAGATCTCGGCGAGCGCAAGGGCGCTGAGCGGCGTGTTCTCCGACGGCTTGAAGACCATCGCATTGCCCATGGCGAGGGCGGGGGCGGATTTCCAGCCGGCGCCCTGAATCGGATAGTTCCAGGCGCCGATGCCGACGCACACGCCCAGCGGCTCGCGGCGCGTGTAGGCGAACGGGCCGCCGAAATCGACATAGTGGCCGTAGAAGCCGGCGACCACGCCGCCGAAGAACTCCAGCGCCTCGGCGGCGGAAGCCGGGTCGGCGACGGTGGTCTCCTGGATCGGCTTGCCGGTGTCGAGGGTCTCGAGCTCGGAGAGCTCCTGGTTGCGGGCGCGCAGAATGTCAGCGGCGCGGCGCAGGATGCGGCCGCGGTCGGCCGGGCGCATGCGCGCCCATTTGTCCTGCGCCTCGCGGGCAGCCTCGATCGCCTGTTCGATGATCGCGGGCGTGGCGGCATGCAGGCGGGCGATCACCTCGCCGGTTGCCGGATAGATGACGTCCATCGGCTGGCCCTGGTCGTCCTCGACGAAACGGCCGTTGATGTAGTGCGAAGCTTTTGGCTGGGCGCGCATGGGAATTGTCCTCTCGTGTTGGCCGATCCTAGCCGAAATTGACGGTGCGTGCGCGGGGCCGGGCCTAGCGGTCCGACTCACGCCAGCGCGGGTTGATCCACGGTTCCTGATTCGACGGGGCGAGCGGCTGCCGGCCAAGGATGTGGTCGGAAGCCTTCTCGCCGACCATGATCGACGGCGCGTTGAGGTTGCCGTTGGTCACGCGCGGGAAGATCGACGAATCGGCGACGCGCAGGCCCTCGACGCCGATGACGCGGCATTCGGGGTCTACCACCGCCATCGGGTCGTCGGCGCGGCCCATGCGGCAGGTGCCGCAGGGATGGTAAGCGCTCTCGACGTGCTCGCGGATGAAGTCGTCGAGCTGCTCGTCGGTCTGGACGTGGGCGCCGGGCGAGATTTCCCGGCCGCGGTAGAGGTCGAACGCCTTCTGGCCGAAGATCTCGCGGGTAAGGCGAATGCAGTGGCGGAAGTCGGCCCAGTCGTCCGGGTGCGACATGTAGTTGAAGCGGATGACCGGCTTCTCCCACGGATCGGCCGAGCGGAGCGTGACACTGCCGCGCGACTTGGAGCGCATCGGGCCGACATGGGCCTGGAAACCGTGCGCCTTGGCTGCGGCCTTGCCGTCGTAACGGATCGCGATCGGGATGAAGTGGTACTGGATGTCCGGATAGTCGACGCCGGGCTTCGAGCGCACGAAGGCGGCGGCCTCGAAATGGTTGGAGGCGCCAAGGCCAGTCTTAAAGAACAGCCACTGCGCGCCGATCAGCGCCTTCGAAAACAGGTTGAGCTTGGAATAGAGCGTGATCGGCTGCAGCGATTCCTGCTGGATGTAGAGCTCCATGTGGTCCTGGAGGTTCTGGCCGACGCCGGGACGGTCGGCGACCACCTCGATGCCGTGCTGGCGCAGATGCTCGGCCGGGCCGATGCCGGAGAGGAACAGCAGTTTCGGCGAGTTGATCGAGGACGCGGCGACGATGACTTCGCGGTTGGCGCGCACGACCTGGATGCCGCTGCGGTTCTCGATCTCGACGCCGGTCGCGCGGCCGTTCTCGATGACGACGCGGCGGGCAAAGCCGTTGACGAGCCTGACGTTCGGGCGCTTGAGGGCCGGCTTCAGATAGGCGTTGGCGGCAGACCAGCGGCGACCCTGATGGATCGTCTGTTCCATGGGGCCAAAGCCTTCCTGCTTGGAGCCGTTGTAGTCGTCGGTCGTCTCAAAACCTGCCTGCCGGCCCGCTTCGACGAAGGCGGTGTAGAGCGGGTTCTTGCGCGGTCCACGCTGGACGTGCAGCGGGCCGCTGGTGCCGCGCCAGCCATCCTCGCCGCCCTTCGAGTTCTCCATGCGCTTGAAGTAGGGGAGGACGTTCGCATAGGACCAGCCGGTCGCGCCCTGCTCGGCCCAGTGGTCAAAGTCGCGCGCGTGGCCGCGCACATAGACCATGCCGTTGATGGACGAAGAGCCGCCGACAACCTTGCCACGCGGGGTGGCGAGCACGCGGCCGCCGATATGCGGCTCTGGCTCGGTCTGGAACCCCCAGTCGTAGCGGCGCATGTTCATTGGATAGGAAAGGGCTGCCGGCATCTGAATCAGCGGCCCGAAGTCGGAGCCGCCGTATTCGATGACGATGACGGAGTGTTTTCCGTCCTCGGACAGCCTGTAGGCCATCGCCGAGCCGGCAGAACCCGAGCCGACTATGACGAAGTCAGCCTGTAGCATTACTCACCTCTTGGAAATCGTTGACGCTCTTCGAGGACGTTTAGGTCCATGTGGTTGCGCATGTAGCGCTCGGAGGCCTTCTGCAGCGGCTGGAAGTCCCACGGGTAGTAGGCGCCGTTGCGAAGGGCCGGATAGACGACGAGGCGGCGAGCCTGGCTTTCGCGCACGGCCGCGTCGTAAGCGGGAATGTCCCAGCGTGCCGCGACCATTGCCTCGAACTCGGCGACAAGGGCCTCATGGGCAGGATCGGCCGCGAGGTTGGTCAGCTCGAGGGGATCTGCCTCGAGGTCGAACAGCTGTGGCGGATCGGCGGGGCAGTGGATGTATTTGAAGCGCTCGGTGCGGATCGCGACCATCGGCGCGATGGAGCCCTCGGCGGCATATTCCATATAGACGGGAGCGCTGCGCTTGCCGCCGCGCATCAGCGGCTTCAGCGTGTCGCCGTCGGTCCAAGGCCGGATCGCCTCGATGTCGATGCCCGCGAGGTCGCAGAGTGTCGGGAGGACATCGAGGTTGGAGGTCGGTGCATCGACCCCGGCCGGGGTGATGCCGGGGCCGGCAATCATCAGCGGCACGCGCGACGAACCTTCAAGGAAGGTCATCTTGAACCACAGGCCGCGCTCGCCGAGCATGTCGCCATGGTCGGAGCAGAACACGATGAGCGTGTCGTCGAGCATGCGCGTGCGCGCGAGCACATCGACCAGCGTGCCGACATGATCGTCGATGTAAGAGATGTTGGCGAAGTAGCCGCGGCGCGAGCGGCGAATGTCTTCGTCCGTCAGTGAGAACGAGCCGTAGTCGCTGGCGTCATAGAGCCGGCGGGAATGCGGATCCTGCTGTTCATAAGGAATGAAGCCGACCTGCGGGTCGAGGTGCTCGCAGTCCTCGTAGAGGTCCCAGTACTTGCGTCGCGCGACATAGGGGTCGTGCGGATGGGTGAAGGAGACCGTCAGGCACCAGGGCTGCTGTCCGGCATCCTCTGACTGACGCGCGAGCTGGTAGAGCTTCTGCACCGCATGATGCGCGACCTCGTCATCATATTCGAGCTGGTTGGTGATCTCGGCGACGCCCGCGCCGGTCACCGAGCCGAGGTTGTGATACCACCAGTCGATGCGCTGGCCGGGCTTTGTCCAGTCCGGGGTCCAGCCGAAGTCGGCTGGATAAATGTCGGTCGTCAGCCGTTCTTCAAAGCCGTGCAGCTGGTCGGGACCGACGAAATGCATCTTGCCCGACAAGCAGGTGTGATAGCCGGCGGCGCGCAGGTGATGCGCGAAGGTCGGGATCGACGATGCGAACTCGGCCGCGTTGTCATAAACCTGCGTGCGCGAGGGCAGCATGCCGCTCATGAAGGAGGCGCGGGCAGGGGCGCAGAGCGGCGAGGCGGTGTAGTTGTTGTTGAACCGAGCCGATCGGGCTGCGAGCGCTTTGAGGTGGGGCGTGTGCAGGAAGTCGGCCGGACCATCCGGGAACAGCGTCCCGGTCAGCTGGTCCACCATGATGATGAGAATGTTCGGCCGTGTCGTCATCCGCCTCGTTCCCCCGACAACTTGTGATCGAGATAGTCCTCCACGAGCGCGATGGCGCTCGCGGCATCGGGTGCTGCGCTGCGCAGTGCGCAGCGGATGTAGAGCCCGTCGATGAGCGCCGCGACGCCCTCGGCCGTGCGGGTCGCTTCGTCGAGCGGCAGCAGGTGGCGCAGGCTGCTCATCAGGTCCGAGTGCAGGCGACGCGCGTAGATTAAAAGAAGCCGGCGCATTGGCTCCGAGCGCTGGGCTTCGACATAGAAGGCGAGCCAGGCGGAGACCGTCTCGGTGCTGAACTGGCTGTTCGCGAAGTTGACGGCGACCAGCGCCGACAGGCGTTGACGCGGATCGGTGACGCCGCGTAGCGCGTTGGCCGCGTCGTGGCCGAGCTCCCGCAGAATGTGGCGCATGGTCTCCTGCAGGAGACCTTCCTTGGCGCCGAAGTAATGATGGGCAAGCGCCGCCGAGACGCCCGCGCGCCCGGCAATCTCCGTCATGGTGACGTCGAGCGAGCCGTGCTCGCCGATCACCGAGATCGCAGCATTGATCAGCGCCTTGCGGCGCACTGGCTCCATTCCAACCTTTGGCATTTCGCGCTCCTTGCGGCCGCGAAGCTATTTTTGATTGAGCCATCAATCAAGAAAAAATGCTGACGCTGCGGGAAGTGGCGGCTCTTTACGAGGCTACGCAGACAGTTCATGGTTGAACAAACATTGGGCGATGAAGGCGGCGGCCTTCATGCTATGCTCGACCGCGGGAGAGAGACTATGACTGCAAACATTGTGGGTTGGGCGCATTCGCCCTTCGGCAAATTGACTGACGAGACGGTCGAAAGCCTGATCGTCGGTGTTGCGCGCGATGCGCTGGACCATGCCGGCATCGGGCCGGACGATGTCGACGAGATCGTTCTGGGCCACTTCAACGGCGGTTTCTCGGCGCAGGATTTCACGGCGAGCCTGGTGCTGCAGGCTGACGACCGCCTGCGCTTCAAGCCGGCGACGCGCGTGGAAAACGCCTGCGCCACCGGTTCGGCGGCGGTGCGTCAGGGCATACAGGCGATCGACTCGGGCGCAGCGCGCATCGTCTTGGTGGTCGGCGTCGAGCAGATGACGACGACGCCGGGGCCGGAGATCGGTAAGAACCTCCTCAAGGCCTCCTACCTGCCGGAAGACGGCGACACGCCCGCAGGCTTTGCCGGCGTCTTTGGCAAGATCGCCGCTGCCTATTTCCAGCGCCATGGCGACCAGTCAGATGCACTCGCCTACATCGCGGCCAAGAACCACAAGAACGGCGTCGAGAACCCGTATGCGCAAATGCGCAAGGATTTCGGCTTCGAGTTCTGCCGCACTGAGAGCGAGAAGAATCCGTTTGTCGCGGGGCCCCTGAAGCGCACCGACTGCTCGCTCGTCTCGGATGGCGCCGCGGCGATTGTGCTAGCGGACGATGAAACCTCAAAGCAGATGCGCCGGGCCGTCACCTTCCGCGCTAACCAGCACGTGCAGGACTTCCTGCCGATGTCGAAGCGCGACATCCTGCTGTTCGAAGGCTGCTCGGAAGCGTGGGCGCGGGCGCTGAAACAGGCGGGCGTGACGCTCAACGATCTGTCTTTTGTCGAAACCCATGACTGTTTCACCATCGCTGAGCTGATCGAATACGAGGCGATGGGCCTTGCGAAGCCGGGGCAGGGCGCAAAAATCGCGCTCGAAGGCCAGACGCAAAAGGATGGCCGCCTGCCGGTGAACCCGTCGGGCGGACTGAAGGCGAAGGGCCATCCCATCGGCGCGACAGGCGTTTCTATGCATGCGCTCACCGCGATGCAGCTCATGGGTGAAGCCGGCGGCATCCAGATCAAGGACGCGACACTCGGCGGCATCTTCAACATGGGCGGCGCGGCCGTCGCCAACTACGTGTCGATCCTCGAACGGATCAGATGAAGCCGTCGGCCGTCGTCACCGGAGGAGCATCTGGAATCGGACTGGCGACAGTCGAGTGGCTGCTGGACGACGGCTGGCCGGTCGCCGTCCTTGACGTGAACCCTGAGGCGCTTGCTTCCGCCGAGGACATGCTCGCGGGCGAGAGCGCGATCTTCATTCCAGTCGATGTGACCGATGAAGAAATGGTCTCCGACGCCTTCGACCAGGTCGCGGACGTCTTGGGACCCATCGGCGGTCTCGTCAACTCGGCAGGCGTGGCGCATGTCGCGCCATGCCTCGAGACGAGCGCCGAGCTCTTGCGCGAGATGCTGGACATCCATGTCGTCGGTTCATTCATCACCTCGCGTGCGGCGGTCGAGCGGATGGCGGAGACGCTGTCGATCGTCAATCTTGCGTCGGTGTCCGGCATGCGCGGCAATGAGGGCCGGATGGCGTTCGGTGCGTCCAAGGCAGGTGTCGCGTTGATGTCGCAGGTGATGGCGGTGGAACTAGCGCACCGCGATGTGCGCGTGAATTGCGTGGCACCCGGCGTCATAGAGACGCCGCTGTCGGCGCGGCTGCACGACGAGAACATGCGCCAGGAATGGCTGCAGCACGTCCCGCTAAGCCGACATGGCGAGCCGGACGAAGTGGCGGCGGCAATCGCCTTCCTGCTGTCGCCTGAGGCCGCCTACATTACCGGCCAGACGATCGCCGTAGATGGCGGTTTCATGGCCGCCGGGATGCGGCGCAGGCTCTAATTAGTCGAGGCCGACGCGGCCGAGAGCAGGGATCTTCAGCGCCGGGCGCAGGAAATCGATGCCGGCCACCGCTCCCATGAAATGAAACTCGATGCCGCTGCGCAGGCCGACGGCGAAGCCGGCGAGGCCGTTCAGCGTAAAGTGCAGATCGCGCCAGTCGCTCGCGACGCGCAGCGAGACTGGGCCCTCGGCATAGTCGCGGCCGGCGGCGTTGGGTGGCAGCACCGTGCCGAGCGCCGGTACCGCATTCAGCACATGGGCAACAAATGTGTTCGAGTTCGGGCCCGGCCAGATCCGGTAGCCGCCGCGCTGGGAATATGGGTAAGCGGCAATGGCCGCTTCGACTTCGGGGATGAGGCGTTCAGCCTCCTCGCCCTGAATTTCGCGGATGATCGACGGCTGGTTGGAATACCAGTAGGCGTCGGCGGCGTAGCCGTTGATGCGGATCGGCGAGCCCCAGCCGACCTTGTCGTATCGCTCATAACTGTGGGCACCGGGCTTCTTGAGCACGATCCAGCTATGCACCGAGACCGCTCCCTTCATGCCGCCGGTGCGCGCGGCCATGATGTAGATCGCTGCCTCGGGATCGTCGGATGCGGGTGGCAGGATGCCGCTCGACTCCCAGTTTGCCGAGCTCCAGGAGGTGGGCCGGTCGGCCATCGCCCACCAGGCTGCCGTGGCGGCAGTTGGCGCTACGAAGACGATGAGGATAAATAGGAGAACGCCTCTCAAAAGCCTGAGCGGTCGCAGGCGCCGATGCGCCGGTGGCGGAGAAACGAGAGGCAGAGAACTCATGTCTGGACGAGATAATGACAAATCCGGTTCTGGTTGAAGTCACGCGCGGTAACATCGTCGAGAGCACGCACCGCGGGTCTGTTGCGGTCGTCGATGCCGATGGCGGCGTGGTCCTGGAGATCGGCGACATTGACCGGCCGGTATTTCCGCGCTCGGCGGTAAAGGCGATCCAGGCTCTGCCGTTCGTCGAGTCTGGTGCGGCCGACGCGTTCGGCTTCGGCGTTCGCGAAATCGCGTTTGCTGGCGCCTCGCATTCCGGCGAGCCAAAGCACGCTGCGCTTGCCGCCGCAATGCTCGATCGGGCAGGGCTGTCGCCGGGCGCGCTCGAATGCGGCGCACACTGGCCGACGCGTCAGGAAGCCGCGCTGGACCTTGCCCGGCACGGCCAGATGCCGATGGCATTGCACAACAATTGTTCCGGCAAGCACTCAGGCTTCCTGTGCACCTGCCAGCACCTGCGGCTCGACTACAAGGGCTACGTGAAGCGCGAGCATCCGCTGCAGCAGATGGTGCGCGAGGCGATGGAATCGGTGACGGGTGCGGTACACGGCATCGACAATTGCGGGACCGACGGCTGCTCGATCCCAACCTATGCCGTCCCGCAGCGCGCGCTGGCGCAGGGTTTTGCGAAAATGGCGACAGGCGTGGGCCTTGCACCGAAGCGGGCAGAAGCCGCCAAACGCATCCTCGAAGCCTGCATGGCCGAGCCGTACTATGTTGCCGGAACCGACAAGCTCGACACCCGACTGATGCAGGCCGCGAACGGACGCATCATGATCAAGACCGGGGCCGAGGCCGTCTATTGCGGCGCGATCCCGGAACTGGGGCTCGGCATCGCCATCAAGTGCGACGACGGCGCGGTGCGTGCTTCGGAGGTTATGGTCGCAGCCGTACTTGCCAAGCTGATGGAGAAGGACGAGGAGCTGGCGGCGAAGCTCAGGGAGTTCGCGCATCCGGTGATGCACAACTGGAACGGCATCGAGGTCGGAACGCTCAGGCCAACGCAGGCGCTGGCCTGAGACCATCGATCAGCCTTGCGCCAATAGCTCGTCGAAGCGGACGGGCGCGAGGCGGTCGCAGCGGGCGACGCCCTCGGTCGGCCCCGGGCGGGCTGTCGCTGCCAGCGTAGCAGGAGCGACGTCTTCCTTCGGCTGGTCGATCGTGGTGCCGACGATGGAGAAGCTGCCCTTGCGCAGCGCAAGCAACCGCTGCTCCCGCGCCTGGAAGACGCGCTGCTGCACGAAACCGGCCGCGAGGCTGGTCAGCAGACCGCCTTCTTCCTGAATCCGGCGGAACTCTTCCCAGCCAGCATCGCAGAGCGAGGCGACGAGGATGTCGAGATCCTCGGACGACGCGGCCGGATCGGCAAGCGACGACAGGTGCGTCTCGTCGGCGATCACCAGCTGCAGGTCGCGGGCGATGCGGCGCGCATGCGCATCCGGCAGGCCATGCGGCTGGGTATGCGGCAGGACGCTGACGGTATCGGCGCCGGCGGCTGCCGCCGCGGAGGCCGCGAGCGAAGCGCGGACGATGTTGGTCTCGACCGAGCGTACCGACATCATCCGGTAGGAAGTTTCGGCGTGGATCTTCGGTGGCAGGGCTGGGATGTTGCAGATCTCCTGCACCTTGGACCACAGGCGACGCAGCGCCCTAATCTTGGCCACTGAAATGAACTGGTCGTGGTCGACGCTGAGCGAGAAGCCGATATGCGGCGCGGCGTAGACCAGTGGCTGCCGCGCATCGATGAACATGCGCAGATACGACACGGCTGCAGACAGCATCACGCCAAGTTCCTGCGCCTCGCTGCCGCCGGCATTGTGGACGACGCGCCCGTCCGCCTCGAGAAGCACGGCGGGGATGCCAAGGCCGAAGAAGTGGCCGAGTGAGGGGGGCATCGACGCCTGCAGCGCTGCCACCGACATGCGCAGCGTGCCGCTGCCGGCAAAAAGGGCTGCCGGATCAATGCCGAAGGAGAGGCTGAGGCGGGCCGGGTCGACCTTCTTGCGCCGAGCAAGCTCGATCAGCCAGTCAACCGACGCGCGGCTTGCGGGATGCATGTCCATGCGAAGGTGGATGCGGTTGAGCTGGATGTTGTGCAGCACCGCCGCGAGCGATTCCGGGCGGGCTGGAAGGCCATAGCCGAACGCATTCGGCGCGCCCTCGAACACGATCGAAAGGCCGGTTGCGCCGCCGGCAATGTCTTCCTGGGCCTGATGATTGGCGCGACGCGGATCGACGTCATCGATGCGCTGGACGATCGTCCAGCCGGCACCGGCGTTGCCTTCCATGGCCGCGGCGCCGACATCGAGCCGCGGCTGCTGGAAGCGGAGATCCGCGCTGCGTGGAGGTTGTGGCGCGTCAGCACGACGCTTGATGACCGCCTGCCGCCCGATTTCCAGCCAGTCCGCCCGGTTCATCGGCGGGAAACTGCCTGCGCTGATGATTGCCGCTTCCATCTGCTTTCCTCCGCATCGAACCCTTAGTTTAGGGTGGGTACCCTGATCCCGCAATGCAACGGACGTTCTCGAAGTTTGATCGCAACGGGACGCGGGCATTTCCGAAACCGCTGTGATGAATCGGCCACGGCCTCCTGACCATTACCTCATTGGCAGCAAGTAAAGCGCTGGATATACGAGGAGACGATACCCACTCAGTGGCACCGGACACGCGGGAGAGGCAGGATGTGGCAGGACGAGCAGAAGAGCATTTTCGTCGGCGGTAGCCGAAAGCCGGATGACAGCTACCAGAAGGCGGAAGAGCTTCTGCTGAAGTATGCCAACCGCCACGGCATCATCACGGGCGCAACGGGCACCGGCAAGACCGTGACCCTGCAGATCCTGGCCGAAGGGTTCTCCAATGCCGGCGTGCCGGTGTTCTGCGCGGACATCAAGGGCGACCTCGCGGGCCTGTCGCAGATGGGCGTGTCGCAGGATTTTCTCCACAAGCGCGCCGAGGCCATCAAGCTTGAGCCTTACGAGTTCGCCGAGTTCCCGGTGATCTTCTGGGACCTGTTCGGAGAGCAGGGCCACCCGATCCGCACGACGATCTCCGAGATGGGGCCGCTGCTGCTGTCGCGGCTGATGAACCTGACGGAAGCGCAGGAAGGCGTGATGAACATCGCCTTCCGCCTTGCCGACGAGGAAGGCCTGCTGCTTCTCGACATGAAGGACCTGCAGGCGATGCTGACCAACATGGCCGAGCGCGCGCAGGAAATCGGGGCCCGCTATGGCAATGTCTCGCGCCAGTCGGTCGGCGCCATCCAGCGCCAGCTGCTGGTGCTCGAGCAGCAGGGCGGCAACTTCTTCTTCGGAGAGCCGGCGCTGTCGATTAGCGACCTGATGCGCACGACGCGCGACGGCCGCGGCGCGATCAACATGCTTGCCGCCGACAAGCTGATGAACAACCCGCGGCTCTACGCGACCTTCCTGATGTGGCTCCTTTCGGAGCTGTTCGAGGAGCTGCCGGAAGTGGGTGATCCGGCTAAGCCAAAGCTCGTCTTCTTCTTCGACGAGGCGCACCTGCTGTTCAACGATGCGCCTAAGGCGTTCGTCGAGCGGATCGAGCAGGTCGTGCGCCTGATCCGTTCGAAGGGCGTCGGCGTCTACTTCGTCACCCAGAACCCGCTCGATGTGCCCGAGACGGTTCTGGCCCAGCTCGGCAACCGCATCCAGCACGCCCTTCGTGCCTACACGCCGCGCGAGGCCAAGGCCGTAAAGACGGCGGCCGACACCTTCCGTCCGAACCCCGACTTCGACTGCGCGACGGCGATCACCCAGCTCGGCACCGGCGAGGCGCTGGTGTCTGTGCTGGAGGAGAAGGGCATTCCGTCGATGGTGCAGCGGACGTTGATCCGTCCGCCCTCAGCGAAAATGGGGCCAATCACGCCGGAAGAACGCCGCAAGGTCATGGAAATGAGCCCGGTGCGTGGGCTGTACGACAATGCGATCGACCGCGAGTCGGCTTACGAAATCCTGCAGAAGCGTGCGGAGGAATCCGCCCGCGCCAAGGAGCAAGACGACCGTCGCGTTGAACAGGAGCGCCAGCGCGCCGATACCGGCGGTGGCGGCTGGACGCTGCCGGATTTCGGCGGCGGTGGCGGCAGCAGCCGGCAGCAGGGCCGCTCGCGCAGTACCGGCAACCGGCAGACGGTTGCGGAAGCCGCGATCAAGTCAGTCGTGCGCACGGTCGGTTCGACGCTTGGCCGCGAACTAGTGCGCGGCATCCTCGGCAGCCTGCGCAAGCGCTGAGACAGACTGAAAAAAGAAAACGCCGTGCGGACCAGTCGGTCGCATGGCGTTTTTCCTGTGCCCGATGTGGCGAGCGGATCAGGTGATCCGCAGGCCCGAGGTGACGATGATCGGCGATTTCGCAGCGACGCGCTCATAGAGGTCGATCACGTCCTGGTTGATGAGGCGGACGCAGCCCGACGAGACCGACTTGCCGATCGACCACCATTCCGGCGAGCCGTGCAGGCGATACAGCGTGTCCTTACCGTTCTGGTAGATGTAGAGGGCGCGTGCACCGAGCGGGTTGTTGACGCCCGGCTCCATGCCGCCAAGCCACTGCTTGGTCTTCGGATCGTAGGTCGTCGCGTACTTCTTGAGGTTCGGCTGACGCTCGATCATCTCTGCCGGCGGATGCCAGCGCGGCCACGGCTGCTTCCACTCGATCACGCCTTCACCGGACCACTCGAAGCCCTGGCGGCCGAGACCAACGCCGTAGCGAACCGCGCGGCGGAACGGCAACACGACATAGAGGAAGTGGTTGCCGGTATCGACGACGACCGTGCCGGGACGCTCGCCGGTCGGGTCAGCGACGATCTGGCGATGGTAGCGCGAATCGATCTTCTGATACGGAACCGCCGGAATGTTGTGGCCACCATCAGTCATCGCCGCATACATCAACGCTGGAGGCGCGAGCTCCGGCATCGGCGGCGGGGCGAAAGGGGTGCGCGCCGCAGGACGCGATTCGCCCGAAGTGGTTTCAGAACAGCCTGCGAGCGCAGCAGTCGCAATTGTCGCGGTTGCTGCCGTGAGGAGGGAGCGCCGGGAGATCATGGGATTGGACACGTTGGTTCCAGTTCAAGGTTGTGCGGGCTGTATAGGTATCGCGGCGGGCGTTGTGCAACCGCGAATTGCCCCTCGGCAGTCCTATCCCGTGAGTGATTCGCCACCTGTTGTTCTTTCGCCACGCTGACGTAGCGATGCTGCTCAAAAAGCAGTCAGGAGACCCTCGAGCGACGGGAGGATCAGGTTCGGCTCGTGATCGAGGTATTCGTCCGGAAGGTCGGAGCGGTTGATCCAGACCGTGTGGAAGCCGAACTTCTGCGCGCCGGCGATGTCCCAGCGATTCGATGACTGGAACGACACGGCGTCTGGGTAGAGCCGCCAGCTGGTGGTGACCAGGTCGTAGACCTCCGGGGCGGCCTTGAACTTGCGGATCTCGTCGACGGAGAAGATCTCATCGATGACGTGATCCAGCGCTGCCGAGCGCACGGCGGCCTGCAACATGGCTGGCGAACCGTTCGAAAGGATGGCGATGCGGCCTCCAGCAGCCTTGAGCTCGCGCAGGATGCGAGGCACTTCCGGATAGCAGTCGAGATGCCAGTAGGCTTCAAGCAGCTGCTTCTTCATGCCGGGATCGGCGGAAGGCACCAGCCGGAACGCCGTATCGAGCGCGTCTTCGGTGAGCTGCCAGAAATCGCGGTAGCTGCCCATCAGCGTGCGCACCCACGAATATTCCAGCTGCTTGGCACGCCAGATGTCGGACAGCCGCTGACCCTCCGGCCCGAGCCTCGCCGCATGGCGCCGCACGGCGGCGTGGACGTCGAAGAGGGTGCCGTAGGCGTCGAATACGTAAGCAGAATGTCTCATGGTGTCAGTGACTTGAACGCAGGTGCAGCATGCGGTCAAGCGAAAGAGACGGCTGGACTGATCGATGTTTTCAAGCTGTCGGTTGACGCAACGGGACAAAGCGCCTTCGATGCCGCTCAAAGAAGGAGATCAGTCATGAACCTTGCGAGCCCGGCCGAAAGCACGACTTGGACTTACATTGAGGGAGACTGGTACGAAGGGAACGTCCCTGTGATCGGTCCCCGCAGCCATGCGCTGTGGCTCGGCTCCAGCGTGTTCGACGGCGCCCGCTGGTTCGAGGGGATCGCGCCCGACCTCGACCTCCACTGCGCGCGCATCAACGAGTCCGCCACCAATCTCGGCCTGAAACCGACGGTCGGCGTGGAAGAAATGGTCGCGCTTACCTGGGAGGGCATCAAGAAATTCGACGGCAAGACGGCGATCTACATCCGTCCGACCTACTGGGCCGAGTATGGCGGCTACATGGGCGTGCCGGCCAATCCGGATTCGACGCGCTTCTGCCTCTGCCTCTACGAGTCGCCGATGCTGCCGCCGTCCGGCTTCTCAATCACGGTGTCGCCGTTTCGCCGGCCGACGCTTGAGACGATGCCGACCAACGCCAAGGCAGGGTGCCTCTATCCGAACAACGGCCGTGCGATTCTGGAGGCGCGGAACCGCGGCTTCGACAATGCGCTGGTCCTCGACATGCTCGGCAACGTTGCCGAGACCGCTTCTTCGAACGTGTTCATCGTCAAGGACGGCGTGGTGATGACGCCCGTCGCGAACGGCACATTCCTCGCTGGGATCACGCGCTCGCGCATCATCGGACTGCTGCGGGAAGCTGGCTTCAAAGTGGTCGAGAAAACGCTGAAAGTGCAGGATTTCCTGGACGCGGACGAGATCTTCTCCACCGGCAACCACTCCAAGGTGGTGCCGATCATCAAGATCGAGGACCGCGAGCTGCCGCCCGGACCGGTGGCGAAGCGGGCACGCGAGCTTTATTGGCAATGGGCCCATTCGACAGCTGCGTAAAGAGGCGCTAAACATCGCGGGACATTGCGCCGCCGAGGGTTGTGAAGCCGCGGTGCGCGCCTATGTACAGTTCGAACCCAGACCATTTCAGCGAGGGAGATATTGCCATGGCCTTTGAACTTCCGGA
The DNA here is from genome assembly GCF_000526635.1 of Aminobacter sp. J41. GTDB lineage: Bacteria > Pseudomonadota > Alphaproteobacteria > Rhizobiales > Rhizobiaceae > Aerobium. The sequence goes on along the minus strand of NZ_JAGL01000011.1, from coordinate 102,552 downwards.
ACTGCCGTACGACTACGAGGCTCTCCAGCCGTTCATGTCGAAGGAGACGCTCGAGTACCACCACGACAAGCATCACAAGGCCTATGTCGACAACGGCAACAAGCTGGCCGCTGAAGCAGGCATGGACGGCCTGTCGGTCGAGGAAGTTGTGAAGCAGTCCTTCGGCAAGAACCAGGGCCTCTTCAACAACGCTGCCCAGCACTACAACCACATCCACTTCTGGAAGTGGATGAAGAAGGGCGGCGGCGGCACGAGCCTTCCGGGCGCGCTGCAGAAGGCAATCGACAGCGACCTCGGCGGCTACGACAAGTTCCGCGCCGACTTCATCAATGCTGGTACGACCCAGTTCGGTTCGGGCTGGGCATGGCTGTCGGTCAAGGACGGCAAGCTCGAGATCTCGAAGACCCCGAACGGTGAGAACCCGCTGGTCCATGGCGCGTCGCCGATCCTCGGCGTCGACGTCTGGGAGCACTCCTACTACATCGATTACCGCAACGCCCGTCCAAAGTACCTCGAGGCGTTCGTCGACAGCCTCATCAACTGGGACTACGTCCTGGAGATGTACGAGGCGGCGACGAAGTAATTTCTCGCAGCCGCGAGACATGGAAGCCCCGGCACGCCGGGGCTTTCTTTTGCCGGAACCATCACAGAAGCGTGAGTCCTCGGCGGGCGGATGTGACTTTTCCGCAGATGCGAAATCGCCATTATCGCGACGATGGATCCGCAATGGGCCATAGCGAATTTTACCGGAGTTATTTCATGAAACTGTTCATCTACGCTGCCGCCGCTCTTTCCGTCATGACGATGGGGGCGACCGCGAACCCGATTGAACAGCGCCAGGCCAACATGAAGGAGCGCGGACAGATCCTGCGCGTGCTGGCCCCGATCGCACAGGGCCGCGCGGATTTTGACGCGGCGACCGTGCTGGATGCGCTGGAGAAGCTGAATGCGAATGCGCAGGCAGCGGCGGACGTCGATGCGTTTTATCCGGCCGGCACCGAGACCGGCGACACCAAGGTGAAGGAGAGCATCTGGTCGGACCGCGAGGGCTTCAAGAAGGCCAACGAGGACTACCTCTCCAAGGTTGCGGCTGCCGCCGAGGCAAAGCCGCAGGACGTTGACGCGTTCAAGGCCGTGTTCGGACCGATCGGCGCGAGCTGCGGCGGCTGCCACGAGACCTACCGCAACTAACGGCGGCTTGCATGTCCTCACTTGCCAAAATTTCCGCCGGCTTGCTGGTAGCCGCAGCTGTCGCCGGCGGTGCGGCGTGGTTCCTTGCGACGCCTTCGCGGCTGAACGCCGCGGCGCTGGCGTCGTTCGGGGAAGGGGATGCGAGCCGGGGCGAACAGGTGTTCTGGGCGGCCGGCTGCGCCTCGTGCCACGCGGCGCCGGGTGCTGAAGGCGATGCGGTGCTGCAGCTTGGCGGCGGTGAGCGCTTCAAGACCGAGTTCGGCGTCTTCGTTGCGCCAAACATCTCGCAGCATCCGACAGATGGCATCGGCAGCTGGAGCGTCGAGGACCTCGCCAACGCGATGATGCGCGGCGTCTCGCCGGACGGCCGGCATTATTATCCCGCCTTTCCCTATACGTCCTACGCCCGGATGAAGCCGGCGGATATTGCCGACCTCTACGCGTTCCTGAAGACGCTGCCGGAGGTGGAAGGCAAGGCGCCCGAGCATGAGCTGAGCTTCCCGTTCAACCAGCGCTGGGCGCTCGGTTACTGGAAGCTGCTCTACCTCAGCGACAAGCCGAGGGTGCAGATGGCCAATGCCAGCGAGGAAGTGCTGCGCGGGCAGTATCTGGTCGAGGGGCCGGGGCACTGCGGCGAATGCCATACGCCGCGCGGGATACTCGGCGGGCTGGACGCGAGCCGCTGGCTTGCGGGTGCCAAGGCCGCCGAAGGCGAGGGCAGCGTGCCCAACATCACCACGGGCGAAGGCGGGATTGGTGACTGGTCGAAGACGGAGATCATCGACCTGCTCGAAACTGGCTTCACCCCGGAGTTCGATTCGGTCGGCGGCTCGATGGCACCGGTTGTCCGCAACATGGCGAAGCTGTCGGCGGAGGATCGCGAAGCGATCGCGGCATACCTGATGGCCATTCCCGGCCATCCGAGCGCCGACTGAGGGACACATCATGAAGAAGGCCCGGAACCAGGTTCCGAGCCTTCTTCATTTTGAGGCCTCGCCAACGACCTTGAGGGCGAAGGCGTAGACGTAGGCGATTTCCTCGAGACGGGAGAAACGGCCGGACGCGCCTGCGTGACCCGCGTCCATATTGATCTTGAACAGGACGGGGTTGTCGTCGTTCTTCAGCTCGCGCAGGCGCGCAACCCACTTGGCTGGCTCCCAGTAGGTGACGCGCGGGTCGGTGAGGCCGGCAACAGCCAGGATCGGCGGGTAAGCCTGCGCCTTGACGTTGTCGTAGGGCGAGTAGGCCGCGATCGTCTTGTAGTCGTCGAGCGACTCGATCGGGTTGCCCCATTCGGGCCATTCCGGCGGGGTGAGCGGCAGGGTCGCGTCAAGCATGGTCGTCAGCACGTCGACGAACGGCACCTCGGCGATGATGCCGGCAAACGCCTCCGGTGCCATGTTGGCAACGGCACCCATCAGCATGCCGCCGGCGGAGCCGCCCTGTGCGACGATGCGGTCATACGAGGTAAAGCCTTCGGATACAAGGTAGCGCGCGGCCGAGATGAAGTCGTGGAAGGTGTTCTCCTTCTTCTCGCGCTTGCCCTCGTCGTACCAGGCGTAGCCCTTGTCCTTGCCGCCGCGGATGTGGGCGATCGCGTAGACGAAGCCACGGTCGACCAGCGACAGGCAGTTGGTGTTGAATGAGGCCGGGATGGTGACGCCGTAGGAGCCGTAGCCATAAAGCAGGCAGGGCGCAGAACCGTCGAGCGGCGTGTCCTTGCGGTAGAGCAGCGAGACCGGCACGGTTTCGCCGTCATGCGCAGGAGCCATGATGCGGCGGGTGACATAGTCAGCCGGGTTGTGGCCGGACGGCACTTCCTGCGTCTTCAGCAGCACGCGCTCCCGGGTGCGCATGTCGTAATCGAACACCTGCGCGGGCGTCGTCATAGACGAATAGGAGAAGCGAATCACGTCGGTGTCGTACTCGTACGAGCCCGACAGGCCCAGCGAGTAGGCTTCCTCGTCGAAGGCGACGATGTGCTCGTTGCCCGAGGCGCGCTCGCGCACGACGATGCGCGGCAGGCCGTCTTTGCGCTCAAGGCGGACGAGCCAGTCGCGGAAGCCGATGATCGAGAGGATCAGGCGGCCGGCTTCGTGCGGGACGAGTTCAGTCCAGTTTTCCTCGCGCGGATCGCTGACCGGCGCCGTCATGATGCGGAAATCCTTCGCGCCGCCCGAGTTGGTGAGAATGAAGAAGACGTCGCCGCCTTCCTCAAGGTCGTACTGAACGCCGGTCTCGCGCTCCTTGACCGTGATCGGCGCAGCGAAAGGATCGTTCGCCGGCAGCAGGCGGTACTCGGACGTCTCATGATCGCCAATCGAGATCATGATCCAGTCGCGAAGGCGCGTGCCGCCGACATCCATGAAAAAGCCGGGATCCTTTTCCTCGTAGATCAGCCGGTCGCTGGCGACGTCGTCGCCGAGGCGGTGGTAGAAGATCTGCGAGGGGCGGTGGTTCTCGTCGAGGCGCGTATAGAAGAACCCGCCGTTCGACGCATCCCATTCACCCGAGCCGCCGGTGTTGCTGATCGCGTCCGGCAGGTCGGTGCCACTGTCGAGGTCACGGACCTTTAGCGTGTAGAACTCAGAGCCCTTGTCGTCATAGCCCCACAGCAGGCGCTTGTGGTCGCCGGAGTGGTCGACGCCGCCGATGCGGAAATAGGCGAGGTCCTTTGCCTCGGCATCACCATCGAGCAGGATCTGCTGGTCGCCGCCGTCGCGCGGAATGCGGAAGTACCTCGGATGTTCGCCACCGGTGACGAAGGACGTACCATAGGCGTAGGGACCATCCCTCATTGGTACGCTTGAATCATCTTCCTTGATGCGGCCCCTCATCTCCTGGAAGAGGGTCTTACGCAGTTCAGCTGTGTCGGCCATCAACAATTGCTGGTAGGCGTTCTCAGCATCAAGATGAGCGCGGATCTCGGGATCCAGCTTATCGGGCGCAAGAAACACTTCCTGCCAATTGTCCGCACGAAGCCACGCGTAGTCGTCCTGCCGCGAAATTCCGTGTGCGGTGTGGACGAACTTCTTACGGTGCGGCAAAGGTGCATCTTTTCGGAGAAAGATGGATGATCTAATGGACATAGCGGCTTCCTAGAATTGTCAGGTTAGCGAATATCCTCTGATCCAATCGCTGCACAAGGACGAAAAATCGTCAATTGCAGCATTTGCGGGCAAATGTCAGAGTTATCGGCCGGTGGTCTAAATCGCCCGTCGACCAAATGCCGCAACTAGTGGCCCGTCCCAATACTGGTTTTCCACTTGGTTCACGGAAAAAATCGTAAGTTTTGAATTGACTTACTCTTCGTAGAGTACCATTTATGCCGTGACGATGCGAATCGGAAGGTGTGGCTAACGCACCCGCTGCAGCGTCTTCCGCTGGGCACGCAGATCGCCCGCGGAAATGACTAACATTCCAATATTGGGGCCAAAATGGATACGAACGAGACTGTCGCCAGAAACGGCGAAATGCTCATTGAGCTCACCGCGGATGTTGTTTCCGCTTACGTCAGCAACAATCCGGTTCCGGTCGGTGAGCTGCCAAACCTCATCGCAGACGTGTACGCTGCACTTGGCCGGGTAGAAGGCGCCGTTGAACAGGCTCCTACCGACAAGCAGAAGCCTGCGGTCAACCCGAAGAAGTCGATCCACGACGACTACCTGATCTGTCTCGAGGACGGCAAGAAGTTCAAGTCGCTGAAGCGTCATCTGATGACTCACTACGGCATGACGCCCGACCAGTACCGCGAGAAGTGGGGCCTCGACCCCAACTACCCGATGGTCGCGCCGAACTACGCGCGTGCGCGTTCGGACCTGGCGAAGAAGATGGGTCTCGGCCGCAAGGCAAAGTAAGAATTATCCAGTCACGCTGGAGCCCAAAGGGCAGCGGTCGAAAGATCGCTGCCCTTTTTGCTTTATGCCTGCCCGTGCGCGGAACAGGTCGAGCGCCTGCTTGAGCGAGATGTGGCGGTTGAGGTCGTAGCTCCAGTGCCGGCGCATGCCGCGCAATCGCTCGCGCTCAAGCAGACGCTGGAGACGGAGGATGATCCGCTCCTGCTCCGCGCCATCCGCTTCCAGAGCTTTTTCCATGTCCATGCCAGCGCAGAGCTGCAGCGCCATCAACTGCCGGGCGTGGTCGTGTTCGCCTGACCTGCGCAGTCGGAAAGCGCGTATCTCGTCCTGCAAAGTGTTCATCAGAATGCCTCGTCGGTTGTCTGATGGGGACTCTGGGGGGGCCTGGAAGCGAGTGGATAAGTTCCGGCAGTGTGGCGAGGGTTCGGAGGAAAAAGCGAAATGAATTCAAGCAAGAGTTCGTTTCACTAAGCTATTTGTTCTCGATTTGTTCACACTCTTCCGTTGATCGAATATAAGAAAGCATTCCTATTTCAACGGGGTGCTCAACGTGCGATTGACGACCGCGAAGCAGGCGAGACAGTCAGAGAGGGAATACTGCGAAAGCTGCCAGCAGCCGGTGGTGTTGGGTGGCCACCCGGAAGCCGCAGAGGGCCGAAGCCGCAGAAGCCCCGTTCGAGATGCCAGGACAACGGGGCTCGCCAAGCTGCCGCGGTCAGAGCGCGTGATTTCTATCTGCGATGCGGTGATCGACATCACATCGGCGCTGTTCAGCGTCAGCAGCAAGGATCTGCGCAATCCGCGGCGGTCGACCGCCGACATCGCTCGCGTCAGGCAGATCGCGATGTACGTGGCGCATGTGACGCTGGCGCTCAGCATGCGCGACGTCGGCCACGGCTTTGGGCGCGACCGGACGACGGTTCTGTATGCCTGCCACCAGATCGAGGACATGCGCGACGACCTTGAGTTCGACCGCATCGTCTCCATCACCGAACGCGTGATCGCGGCCGCCTTTGGCCTCACGGAAGGACGCGGCAACGAGGTTATCTGATGATCGATGAAAAGCGGCAGAGGAGGCTCTTGGCCTTCCTCGCAAAGGGAAGCGCGCGCCTGCAAACAGCGGCAACGAAGGGCAGGGTGCTGCTCGACGGTGGCGACAGGGGCGTCATCGGCGAGGAGGCGGACGTGCTCGCGAGCCTTGCCCGCGCGGAACTTCTTACCATGACCGGCGATGCCGTCGCGCTGACGGAAGTGGGCAGGAAGGCGGCGAAGCGCGCCGATGCGCCGGCGGATTCACACGCCACCCAGCATCAGGAGCGCGAGGTCGCGACCGTGGTCACGGCGGCCGGTGCCGAGCGGGTGATCGTCAACCAGAACGAAAGTCCACTCGACCTGCTCTGGCGCAGGCGCGACCGCAACGGCAGGCGGTTTCTCGACGAGCGCGAGTATCGGGCGGGAGAACGGCTGCGGAAAGATTATACCTACGGGCGGATCATGCCACGACTCGGCATCAACTGGGGCTCGCTGGGAGGTGCCTCCGGAGCTTCAGGCCAGTGGCAGAACGGAGGCGAGGATCTGTCGATGAGTGCGCTAGCCGCGCGGCAGCGTGTCGAAAAAGCGATCGAAGCAGTAGGACCGGAACTCGCCGGCGTCCTGATTGACGTCTGCTGTTTTCTCAAAGGTCTGGAAACCGTTGAGGCCGAACGCGGCTGGCCGGTGCGTTCGGCGAAGGTCGTGCTGAAGTCGGCGCTTTCAGCGCTGGCACGGCACTACGAGCCGGAAACGCGGGCAAGCCGTGAGGTAAGGCCGATCCTGCATTGGGGAGCAGCGGACTACCGCCCGGCGATCAGATGAGATCAGGCGGCGGAAGCGGCGAGGGCCTTTTCCGCCTCGGCGCGGATACGGCGGATCATCGAGCGCAGGCCGTTGGCGCGCTGCGGCGTCAGATGCTCGTCGAGGCCGAGCGCACGCAGCGTCTCTTCGACGTCGATCTCGAGAATCCTGGAGGCTTTCTGGCCGGAGTAGAGGGCAAGGACGATTGCCACGAGGCCGCGAACGATGTGGGCGTCTGAATCGCCACGGAAGGTGAGCTCCGGATCGGCTCCTGTTCCGCGCGTGGTGTAAAGCCACACCTGGCTGACACAGCCCGGAACCTTGTGGGCGTCGTCGCGTGCCTCTTCCGGGTAGGGCTCAAGATCTCCACCCAGCTCGATCACGTAACGGTAACGTTCCTCCCAGTCGTCGAGGAAGGAAAAGTCTTCGCGGATGGAGTCAATAGTCGTGGTCATGACCGCGATATAGTGCGTGGATGCGCGGCCGTCACCCGAAAAGCGCGGATCTGCAGATTACTCGGCCGCCTCGGCTTCTTCCGGCTGCGGCTGTGCCGGCACGGAACCGGTGACGATCTCGACCTCCTGAGCGTCCTTGCCGAAGTGCTCGTCGAGCGTCGTGTAGGCGATGCGGGCGGTTTCGCGGGCGCGGATGCCGATCGTCTGCATGGCAGCGCGGCCAACCTCGCAGACATCCGGGCGGCGTTCGCACAGACCCGACATGTCATCCACCAGCGCGCGGGCGGCCAGGAAGGCCTCGACCGCACCGATCGTCGGCTCGTCGTCGGAATTCGTGCCGAACGGGATGAGCAGCAGGACGATGGAAAGCCAGAAAGCGGACTTGATCAGGAAACCCATGTTGCACCCTCGACTGTCTGGCGGACGCGGTGTTCCGCCTGTCATGGGCTCATAATGCAGGGCAACCTGAAATGCCCGCTTGAGATGACGAGTGACATTTGCGGCAAAGTTGATTCAAATTTTATGTATCGGGCCCGAAGGCGCGTTTCCAGGCGTTTCGAGCCTCGCTTCCGGCTCCCCGCGACCTGTCCCAACAAATTGAGATAACTTGTAATTTTCGTCCGAAAAGGCGCAGAAGCGCCATGACTACCGGCTGCGGACCAGCAACTTACCCTCTGTTTACCATGCGGCAAATTCCTCGGCGCTAATGGCTTCCCGAGGGCATTTCGGGCCCCGGTTCGGCCTCGCGTTTATTCATTCCTTAAACCGCAGATGCGAGGTTCCGGACAAAGAGTTCGATCCGCAAAGCGGACGTTGTACGGGTGCGTTGAGTTGAGTTCAGAAGCAACCAGATCAGGCCGCTGGTTCGAGGGGCTGCAGGCAGGCTGCGAACGCCTGCTTCATCCCTCGGCGACTGACGAGAAGAAGGCAGAACACTGCCGTCTTCTCGCTGTTCTGCTGGCTGGACCCTTCGTTGCTGCTCCGCTGATCGCGCAGGCAGCCGCATCTGCTTTCGGGCTTCTCACTGCTGTTTCCGCACTTTGTGTTGCCGTGGGCCTCACCTGGCTTTGCGCGCTGCTTCTTTCGACGCGTGGTCGCGCGCGGGAGGCAGGCGTCGCGGCGCTGGTTCTCGCAACGGTCGCGCTTTCGCTCGCAGTCGGTTTCGCCGGCGGTCTCGGTACCCCGGCCGCGATGCTACTGGCTGCACTTCCGATCGAGACGTATTGGATTACCCGCTCGCGTAAGGCAGGGTATTTCGGCCTGGCCGCCGCGGCCGTCGCAGCCTGCGGTGCGGCGATCGTGGCGCCTGAGGCGGCCTGGACCGCAGGGCAGGGGTGGCTGTGGCTGTCGCCGGTGCTTTATGCGGCAACGCTTGCGCTGCGTGCGCTGAATGGTGCTGATGCCGGCAACGTCGTCAGGGTCGCACCGGACCTGCTGCCGGAAGAATGCTTCAATGCGGCGATCATCCGTGTTGGCCGCAATGGCGAGGCGGTGAACGCGTCCGCGCAGGCGGCCGAGCTGCTTGGGCTCGATCCGTCGCTGCTGCTCGGCACTGGCCTGTTCGACCGCATCCATGTCGCCGACCGGGTCGCCTTCATGTGCGCGCTGGCTTCCACACGCGACACGGGCAAGGCAAGCCATTGCACCGCGCGCATCCGCATGCCGTCTGCCGGCGGCGGTGCATACTACCGCCCGTTCGAGATTGAGATCGTGCGGACGCATGAAGACGCTGAAACGGTGAGCGTGCTGATTCGCGATGGCGGTGAGTATGCCGCGCTGCGCGAAGAACTGACCGAGGCTCGCGAGAAGGCGGGCCAGATCGAAGTTGCCAAGAGCCGGTTCCTGGCTGCCGTCAGCCACGAGCTGCGCACGCCGCTCAACGCCATCATCGGCTTCTCCGACATGCTGCTGCACCCGGCGATCTCGGGCCCGCTGTCCGACAAGCAGTCGGAGCAGGTGTCGCTGATCCGAGAGGCAGGCAATCATCTGCTTTCCGTGGTCAATGCGATCCTCGACGTGTCGAAGATCGAGTCGGGCTCCTACGAGATCGTCGTTGAACCGTTCGAACTGCGTCCGACCGCGGAGCTGTGCTGCGCCATGCTGAACCCGCAGGCGCAGGACAAGGGCGTCAACCTGTCGGCGAAGATCCCGGACGGCCTGAGCGCGGTGCTCGGCGATCAACGCGCCGTCCAGCAGATACTGATCAACCTCGTCTCGAACGCGATCAAGTTCACGCCGGAAGGCGGCAGTGTCAGCGTCTCAGCGGTCTCGGCTGACGACACGGTTCGCATCTTCGTCAACGATACCGGTATCGGCATTGCCGCGGAGGACCTGGCGCATCTCGGCCAGCCGTTCCGGCAGGTCCAGAACGACTACACACGGCAGTACCAGGGTACGGGTCTTGGCCTGTCCCTCGTGAAGGGCCTGGTGAAGCTGCATGGCGGCACGATGAGCATCGAAAGCGCCCCGGGACTGGGCACGACGGTGATGGTTGGGCTTCCTGCTGCAACCCGGCAGAGCCTGAAAGGCAACAATGGGGAATGTGATGGCATCGCGCTCCGCAAGACCGCGTAGCGGCCGGCGACCGGCGGATATTTACGAGGAGGAGGACGAGGCAGGCGGCCTCGGCGCCTTCCTCATGCGCCATCGCTTTGCGGTGGGCGGGCTGACCGCCTTTGCCGTCGCCTTCTCCTATGTCACGGCCAATGCGATCTGGTACCAGCCGCATGCGCACGACGGTGCGTTCTTCGCGACGCGTCCGTTGCCGTCGGGCGCCCAGCCGGCACGTCCGGAGACAATCATCCGCCTCGACCGCAGCGCGGCGCAGGAGCCGGTGCAGAACCAGGTTGCTGCCGTGAAGCAGTCGGGCGCGACCCCCTCGGCGGCCCCGCAGCTGCCGGACCTGGCACCTGCCCCGGCACCGCAGCAGGCGGTTGTGCGCACGGGTGATCCGGTTGTCGAGGAAGTGCAGCGCATTCTCTCCGGTCTCAACCTCTATTCCGGCACGGTCGACGGACTGAACGGGCCGCAGACGCGCGCGGCCATCGAGAATTACCGTCGGATCGTCGGCCTCGGCGGTGGTGCCGAGATCGACGACGCGCTGCTGTCGCAGCTGGGTGCTGCGCCGCGCTCGATGACCTCGGCGCCGCAACTGCCGGCAGGCTCGCCGGGTACCGATCTCATCGAAACGTCGTCGGCGAAGCCGAGCGGAGGCGACCAGATGATCCGCCGCATCCAGGCAGGCCTGAAGGCGTTCGGCAATGACGGCATCGAGGAAGATGGCGTCGTGGGGCCGCGGACGCGCAAGGCGATCATCGAGTTCCAGTCGCTGTTCGGCCTGCCGCAGACGGGCGAGCCTGATGAAGCGCTCTACGCCAAGATGCGCGACATCGGCCTGACGGACTGATACGACTTCCCGGTGAGAGTCACTTCCGATCTATGGGTTTCAGCGCTGACCCGTCGCGCCTTCGCGAGCGGCGGGTACGCGGCAGTCGTGCGCCGCGGCGCTACCGAGGCCGGGGCGATCATGATTCTCGTGCGCGACCGGATGGGGGAGACGACCCTCTACGGCCCAGCACCGCAAACAAGCTATGACGAGGGGCGGCCGGAGGAACGACTGTTTACCGAGGTCGCGCGGACATTTGATCCGGACGAGATCGACAAGCGGCTGGAACGGGAAATGCGGTTCGACCCGGATATTTGGGTGATCGAGCTTGAGGTCGACGACACGACCTTCAAGGAACTGGTGAGCGTCAGGACGCTCTGAGCGCCGCCTTGCGGCCGGGGCTGTTGGCGGCGCGATCGAGCGTGCGCCATTCCCCGACGATCCGCTCGGCCTTGTGGCCGTCCATCTGCTCGTAGGCGTGCAGGAAGTCGGCGATGGCGCTTGCCGTGTAGATGCCGTGCGGGCGCACGCACTTCCAAATCAGGAACGCCTGCTCTTCGGAGAGCTCCAGAACGCGCAGGCACGCCAGCAAATAGGCGCGCTCGTTCGCTTCGACGATCTGGCGGGCGCCGTGGACGCTGATGCCGATGGCAACTGACAGAGCGCGGTGAAACTCGTGGGCACGGCCGGTAAGGGCAGCGGCCTTCAGGCTCTCGTAGCCCGGTTCCTGATGAACCTCGGCGTCCTGCTCGTCCTCTTCAAGGGTATCGACAGGGCGCATCATGGCGCGCAGCTGATCGCGCGTCTGCTCGGCCTTGTCGGGTGCGCTGCGCTCGAGCCTTGTGATCGAGGCAATCAGCTGGGCGATGCGCTCATCGAGGTTGGGGCGTGCCGCGATGGCACGGGCATGCGAGACGCCGTGGCGGCCGATAAGCGCCACGAGGTCGATGTCGGTCAGCACAGGCGAGCGCATCAGGATCGGTGCCGAGATCTCGGCGGGAAGTGCCGCGAGGCGGCGGACGAGACGCGGCGGCGCGTACGGAAGGTCGGATAGGGCTGCCGAGACATAGCGCAGCGTTTCGTCGGAGGCGAAGTCGAGCAGCGGTACGGCAAGGTCGTCGAGTTGGATGATCTCGCGGCGGGTCGGCCTCGGGATTGAGCAGAAGGCGCTGATAGCGGACCTGAGAAGACGTTCGGGTCGTCCGGCTGCGCGGTATGAACTGGGCAGGGAGGAACGCGAAGGGTTCACGAATACACGCCGATACGCAAGACTACTGACACAACCCGAGTGGCCATACGGCCAGATCGGATGAGTCAAATTACGCCATATTTGTTAGCGGTGCGTTAACTGTCTTCTGCGCGATAATCTGCACCGGAGGCGTAGCGTTTGCTCCGGTGAACCGTAAGAGGCGCAGGTCATGGCTACAATTCTGCAGTTCGAGTGTCGCCCCGGCACTCGCCAGAAGGCGAGGCGGCCAGGAAAGGGCGCCGAGATCGTGATCTTCCCCGGCGTGCGTTACGAACGGTGGTCGGATGAAGTCGACCTCAAGCCGGGAAAGCGAAGATCATCCGCGCGGCGGAAGAAGGCCGGCACGAACTAGCACCTCGCGCGTCAGTGCGACGTGCAGCTGAAGCTCTGGAGGAAGTTGGACACGGTCGGGTGCCAGCTTGCGTCCGGCGCAAAGGCACGCGCGACGACGATCCCCTCATCAATGTCTGCCTCGATGAACACCGAGCGGCTGAACTCGGGGGGCAGCGCATTGCGCATTTCCACCATCTGCGACGTGGTCGCGATGACGAAGTCCGGCTGGCCTGCCGAGGACGAGCGGTCGTTGAGGCTGAAGACGTTCTGGCCGGCGCGGTCGTAGACCGAGATCGACCAGTTGGGGACCTTACCTTCGCCTGTGAGGTGAACGACGCCTTCCGAGAGATCGAAGCGGCAGGCGCTCGCGAGGAAGAGCGGGTCGATGGAGTCGATCAGCTGCTGGCCGGCGAGCTTATCGAGCCGCGTCATGGTGTAATAATTGCTGCGCTGGGAAAGGCTCGACCAGGCGTCGCGGACGGAAAACTCAGGCACCATCAGGAGGATCGCGATGTGGACGATCGCCGCGCCGATGACGCCGAGAACGAGGGCGTGAAGCAGCCTACCCATCGCAGCCCTCGCGGATGATGCGCGGCAGTTCGACCTCGCCGATGCGCGAGCTGGACGAGATGGCGGTGTCGTAAAGCGAGAGGACGAGGCTGAACTCGCCCGGACGTACGGCAAGCCAGTTGCCTGGCTGCGGGTGACGCGAGACGAGGGTGACGACGGTGTTGTCCTGCTGGCGCAGCACGGCATAGGAGTGAAGCGCCGAAGCACGATTGGAGGCAGGCTCTATCAACCGATCCTCGACATCGCGCGCGTGGAGCGTCCAGAAGCGCGCGGAGGGCGTCGGGCCTTCAAGCCGGTAGGTGCAGCTGCCGCGAAGCGGCTCGCCGTCTGCATCGTGACGGGCGGTGAAGGTGAGGCCTTCGCCGCGACCGAGCGCAAGGTCGGCCGTGCGGGAGAAGCGGGCCTTGGCATAAGGATCCGCGTCAGGTGTGCCGCGCGAGGGAAACGCCGACCAGTCGCCGACCGTGACGGTGTCGAACTCGAAATCCGAATCCAGAGCCAGCCAGACGCTGCCGGCACCGCCCCCGAGGGCGATCGCAACTGCCAGAGCTGTCAGGAAAATCGACTTCAGCATTCAGGGATGGACCGTAACGCTTTCAGGCAGGTTCGGACGACGAAGTACCAAGCGGTCGCCAGACAGGCTCCGATTGTCAAGGCGTTTCGGTCACGCGCATGAACTGCTCACAGGGCAGAAAGGGTTTCTGGCGTCTCGGGAACCGAGATTGGCGGGGCGTTACGGAAGGTTTCGGACAGGTCGAGCAGAAATTTCGTCGTGCGGGCTGACAGGACAGCGGGGCGCTCGATCTCCGTCTCTCCCTCGCCATTGACTGATGCCACTGCCTGATCGGGCTTCTGCTCGAGGAATGGCTTTTCGATGCCGGGGATGGGCTTAAGTTCGATGCCCTGATGGGCATAGGCCATCAGGCGCTGCCAGACCATGGCCGGCACCGAGCCGCCGGTCATATTGAGGGTGGGCGAATAGTCGTCGTTTCCGAGCCAGACGGCGGCGGTGTAGTTGCCGGTGTAGCCGATGTACCAGGCGTCACGATACGCCTGCGCCGTCCCCGTCTTGCCGGCGGAGCGGATGCCGGGCAGCGCGGCGCGGCGGGCCGTGCCGGTCTCCGGGATCTGCACCATGATCTGGTTCATCGCCGCTGCGGCTTCCTCGGTGACGGTGCGGCGCGGCTGCGGCGCATCGCGCGCATGGTCGTAGACCACTTCCCCGGCGTGGGTGAGCAGCTGGGTGATGGCGTGGCGGCTGCCGGTGTAGCCGCCGGTGGCGAGGGTGAGGTAACCGGTCGCCTGGTCCATCACCGTCATGCCGGACGTGCCGAGCACCATGGTGCGGTGGCCATTGAGCTCGCTCTCGACGCCCATGTCCTTCGCCTTCTGGGTAATGACGGGGATCGTCAGATGCTCCTTGGCGAGACGCACCGGAACAGTGTTGAGCGAGCGAATGAGCGCGTCGGCGAGCGTGACGCGGCCGGCAAAGCCGCGGCTGTAGTTGCGCGGCGACCAGCCCGCCCAGCTGATCGGCGCGTCGGAGACGATCGACTGCGGGGTGAAGCCGGCTTCGATCGCCGCCGTATAGACATAGGGCTTGAAGGACGAACCGGTCTGGCGCAGCGCCTTGGTGGCGCGGTTGAACTGGCTGCGCGCATAGTCGCTGCCGCCGACGACCGCGCGCACCGCGCCGTTGTTCTCGATGACGACGACGGCGCCTTCGGCGAAGCGGTAGGACTTGCCGTACTGGCGCAGGTGGAATTCGAGCGATTCCTCCGCCGCCTTCTGGATGTTCATGTCGATGGTGGTGCGCGCGACGAGCGAGCGCGGGCTGTTCTTCGGCGCGACCCGTTTCACCTCCTCGAAGGCCCAGTCGAGGAAATAATCCGGGCTGTCGCGGTCGCCGCGGTCGACGGCGGTGGCTGGATGCAGCCGTGCGTGCAGCACCTGGCCCTCGGTCATGAAGCCGGAATCGACCATGTTCGACAGCACGACATTGGCGCGGCCGCGTGCGGCCGGCAGGTTGATGTGCGGGGCGTAGTTGCCCGGCGCCTTGAACAGGCCGGCGATCATCGCTGCCTCGGCGAGAGTCAGTTCCTTGACGCTCTTGTCGAAGTAGAAATCGGCCGCAGCCGCGATGCCGAAGGTGCCGCCGCCGAGATAGGCGCGATCGAGATAGAGCTGCAGAATTTCCTTCTTGGTCAGGTTCCACTCAAGCCAGAGCGCAAGGAAGGCTTCCTTGATCTTGCGCTCCATCGAACGCTCGTTGGTCAGGAAGAGGTTTTTTGCCAGCTGCTGCGTCAGCGTGGAACCTCCCTGGACGACGGAGTTCGCGCGCACGTTCTCGGACAGGGCGCGGAAGAGGCCGATGAAATCTATGCCGAAATGGTCGAAGAAGCGGCGGTCCTCGGTGGCGAGCACCGCCTTGATGAGATGGTCGGGCAGCTCGTCGACCGGGACGGAATCACGCTGGATGATGCCGCGCTGGCCGATCTCGTTGCCGTGGCGGTCGAGGAAGGTGACGGCGAAGTCGCCCTGGCTGCGCCAGTCCTTCGCGGTCTCCTCGAAGGCAGGCAGCGCAAGCGCCAGCATGACGATGCAGCCGAGCGTGCCAAGCGTAAAGCCTTCGCTGCCGAGTTCGAAGAAGGCGCGCTTCCAGCCCGAGACGCGGAAGCGGCGGAAGAAGATCGTGATGTTTTCCCAGGCTTCGCCAGCCTTAAAGCCGGCTTCGTAGAGGGACGAGTCGAGCCACGCGTCGAACGCGAGCAGTTTCGTTGCCAATCGCGAGGCCGGCTTCTTTTCCTTCTGAGGATTATTCATCCAGATCGCGCCCACGCAACGAAACCTTCGAAGGCCGCGCCCTACGCGCCCGTTGAAGGATCAACCATCGATTGTTGTTGCCGATTTCCCGGCAGGCGGCAAGCGGCGCGAAGAGCGTGTCAGAAAATGTGAAAAGATATAGGAATATATTCTTGACACCGTGACGGTGCTTTGGTAGCGTTTGGCTATGGTCGGAAACGTGTGCCGGTGAGGCACCTTCCAGCGGGTCGCTGGTTTCTTTCGCGACGGATTTTCCAGATTTCGGGAACAGGAATGAGCCATGGGGCAAATGCCGCGTGGGCGGCCCGGCGTGCCTTGATGGAAGGCGCGCCGCTGACGTTCGAGCGCATGGCGCAGGCCTGCGGCGTCAGCACGGCGACGCTCGAGCGTACCGCGCGACGGGAGCGCTGGCGGGTTTCGGGCGTGGCGCAGGGGCTGAGCCGCAGCGAGCGGATCGCCAGGCTGCGCGACCGGTTGCTGGAGAAGGCCGAGCGCATCGAGCTCAATCCCGCCGAAGATGAGCCGGGCGCGGACAAGGCGGTCTCGGACCTCTCAACCAGCGTGAAGACGCTCCTCAGGATTTTCGAGACGACGCGCGATGACGACGAGGCGCGCGAAAGGCAGATAACGAGCGATGCCAACGTCGCAGACCTTCTCGACCGGCTCGACCGGAAGATCGTGGAGCTGGCCCGATATCTCGCTGAGAGAATGGTTGGAGAAGGAGTACAGCCCGCAGCAGATCGTGACGCTGGCCCATGAGTGGGCAGGCAGCGCGCGCGGGGCACAGTACCGGCCGGGGGCAGAAAAGCCGAACTGGCTGGTGATGGGCGGACGCGGGTCGGGCAAGACCCGGCTGGGGGCGGAATGGGTGAGCGCGTTGGTGCGCGGGCTGCCGCCTTTCACACCAAGGGATGTCAGGTATGGCCGGATCGCGCTGGTAGCCGAGACGCTGGGAGACGTGCGCGAGGTGATGATCGAGGGGCCGTCCGGGATCGCGACGATCTCGCGCCGCGACCGGCCACGCTACGAGCCGACGCGGCGCAGGCTGCTGTGGGACAGCGGGGCGGTGGCGCAGGCGTTCTCTTCGGAAGATCCGGAGAGCCTGCGCGGGCCGCAGTTCGAAGCGGCATGGTGCGATGAGGTCGCCAAGTGGAAGAACGCGGTCGAATGCTTCGACATGCTGCAGTTCGGCCTGCGGCTCGGGCCGATGCCGCGGCAGATCGTGACGACGACGCCGAAGCCGGTGCCGCTGGTGAAGCGGCTGCTGAGCGATCCGAAATTCTATCTGACCCAGATGCGAACGCGGGAGAACGAGGAGAACCTGGCGTCAGGGTTCATCGAGGCGATCGAGGCGCAATATGCCGGCTCGCGACTCGGGCGGCAGGAGCTCGACGGCGAACTGATCGATGACCGGCAGGACGCGCTGTGGACGCGGGACTTGCTGGAACAGACGCATGGGCAGCATGGCGAGTTGCGGCGCATCGTGGTTGCCGTCGACCCGCCGGCGTCTTCGCGGAAGAGCTCCGACGCCTGCGGGATCATCGTCGCTGGCGTGGATGACGAGGGAATCGCGGTGGTGCAGCAGGACGCAACGCTGAACGCGGCCCGGCCGCAGGACTGGGCAGGCAGAGTAGTGGCGCTGTTTCACCAGTACGAAGCCGATGCGATCGTCGCCGAAGTGAACCAAGGGGGGACATGGTGACGGCGGTGCTGCGGACGGTGGACGCCACGGTGCCGGTCAGGGAAGTGCGGGCAAGCCGCGGCAAGTGGCTGCGCGCAGAGCCGGTCGCGGCGCTGTATGCGCAGGGCCGCGTGGTGCATGCGCGGCGCTTTCCCGAACTCGAGGACGAGATGTGGGATTTCGGGCCCGACGGGCTTTCTGGCGGCCGGTCGCCCGACCGGGTGGACGCGCTCGTCTGGGCGCTGAGCGAATTGCTGCTGGGCGGTTCCGGCCGGCCGCGTGTCAGAAACTTCAGCTAACGGATCTCGACAATGGGTTGGAACTGGCCATGGGCTCGGCCGAAGGTCGAGCGCAAGGGCGACGGCGTCTATGGCTTCGTCGCGCTGCATGCGCAGGGAGATGCCGCCTGGACCCGGCGCGATTATGCGACGCTGGCGCGCGAAGGGTTCATGCGCAACCCGACGGTGCACCGCTGCGTGCGGCTGATTGCCGAGGCGGCAGCATCGGTGCCGTGGCTGCTCTATGAACAGCAAAGCGAGGTGAGCGAGCATCCGCTGCTGGAACTTCTGGCGCGGCCGAACCCGCGCTGCTCGGGAGCGAGCTTCATGGAGGTGCTGTACGGGCACCTGCTGATGTCCGGCAACGCCTATGTCGAGCTGGTCGAAGCTGGCGAGACGCGCGAACTGCATCTCTTGCGGCCCGACCATGTGTCGGTCGTCACCGATGCGAGCGGCTGGCCCGTGGCGCTCGAACAGCGGCAGGGAGAGAAGAAGCGCCGGATTCTGCTCGGCAGCGAGCGCGAGGGGTCCGCGCTGCACCTGCGGCTCTTCCACCCGCTCGACGACCTCTACGGTTTCCCGCCGCTGCAGGCGGCGCTGATGGCGCTCGACATCCAGAATGCGGCGGGGCGCTGGAACAAGGCATTGCTGGACAACTCGGCAAGGCCGTCCGGCGCACTGGTTTATGCGCCGAAGGACGGGGGCAACCTCACCGAGGAACAATATGAGCGGCTGAAGAGCGAGCTTGAGGAAGGCTACACGGGTGCCGCGCGCGCCGGACGTCCGATGCTGCTCGAGGGCGGGCTCGACTGGAAGGCGATGGGCCTGACGCCGAAGGACATGGACTTCGGCGAGGCCAAGAACGGCGCGAGCCGCGAGATCGCGCTCGCCTTCGGCGTGCCACCGATGATCCTCGGCATTCCGGGAGACAACACCTACGCTAACTATCAGGAAGCGAACCGTGCCTTCTACCGCATGACCGTGCTGCCGCTCGTGGCGCGGACGGCGGCGGAACTGTCGGCCTTCCTTGTGCCGCGCTTCGGCAGCAGCCTGCGGCTTTCCTTCGACGCTGACCAGATCGACGGCCTTGCGCTGGAGCGCGAGGCGCTGTGGTCGCGGATCGGCGCGGCAGATTTCCTGACGGACGACGAAAAGCGGGAGGCGGTGGGCTATGGCCCGCGCAGCTGAGGATATCATCATGAACGATACGGTCTTGCTATGGACGGCCAGAGCCGGCGGAGCGGCCGCGGGGTCTGCGATCTCGCTGGCGTATCTCTTGCCGGTCACCCGCCGCGAAGCAGCAATCCGGCTCGGCATCGGCGTCGCCAGCGGCCTCGTCTTTGGCGGAACGGTGGGGCTGAAGATCGCGACCGAACTCGGCATCGACGACAAGCTGGGCCCTTACGAGCTGGTGCTGATGGGCTCGGCCGCGGCGAGCCTGTGCGCCTGGTGGTCACTTGGGCTGCTCGTCCGCTTCTTCCGTGCCAAGCGCGCTGTTCGCAAGGAGCAGGGCGATGAATGAGCATCCTGCACTTCGCTACGAACGCAAGGTCGCCGATACCACCTTCGGCGTCGACGTCGACGGGACCTTTACCGGCTATGCGAGCCTGTTCGGCAAGGCCGACCTCGCCCGCGACGTGGTCGAGCGGGGCGCGTTTGCGCGCTCGCTCGCCAGGCGCGGCGCTGGCGGGATACGGATGCTCTACCAGCACGATCCCAACGAGCCGATCGGCACGTGGATCGAAGTTCGCGAGGACGAGCGCGGACTGTTCGTGCGCGGCCGGCTGACGAACGGCGTCGGCCGGGCGCGCGAAGTGCGCGAGCTGATGCGCAGCGGAGCGCTCGACGGGCTGTCGATCGGTTTCCGCACGGTGCGCTCGCGCAAGGATGCGAGCTCCGGCGTGCGCCGAATCCTGGAGGCGGACCTCTGGGAAATCTCGATCGTGACTTTTCCCATGCTGCCCGAGGCCCGCGTTGAAAGCGTCAAGCGCGCCATGGGGCGGCTACCTTCCATTCGCGAGTTCGAGCGTTGGCTGACGCGGGACGTGAAGCTGACGCGCGCAGAAGCCCGTGCGGTCATCACGCGCGGCTTTTCTGCACTGGTGCGTGAGCGGGATGCCACGCGCTTCACCGAAGCCCGCCTTGCGGAGCGCATCCGCCGGGCAACACGCATCATCTCAAACAAGGAAAGCGGACATGACGAATCCTGACCAGGTTGCGCCGGAGACGAAGTCCGGCTCGGCCGACCTTGCCGCGCTCGCCGACGGCTTTGACGAGTTCATGGCGACCTTCGCGGCATTTCGCGAGGAAAACGACAAGCGGCTGCGGGAGGTCGAACAGCGCAAGAGCGCCGACGTGCTGACCGTCGAAAAGGTGGATCGTATCTCCGAGGCACTCGACCGGCAGAAGCGCGCGCTCGACGAAATCGCGCTGAAGCGGGCCCGTCCGGCGCTCGGCCGCGATGGAGACAGCATCGTCGACCTCGAGCACAAGGAGGCGTTCGAGCGCTACGTGCGCTCGGGCGAGGAGCAGAAGCTGCGGGCGATCGAGACCAAGGACATGTCCTATGGCTCCAACGCCGATGGCGGCTATCTGGTGCCGCAGAATGTGGAGGCAGAGATCGGTCGCAGGCTGGCCGAGATCTCGCCGATCCGATCCATTGCCTCGGTACAGCAGGTGTCGGGGCCGGTGCTGCGCAAGCCGTTCACAGTGACGGGACCGGTGGCGAACTGGGCGGCGGAGACTGCCTCGCGAACGAAGACGGACTCGCCGGTGCTCGACCAGCTGCAGTTCCCGACGGCGGAGCTCTATGCGATGCCGGCCGCGACGCCGTCGCTGCTCGAGGATGCCGTGGTCGATCTCGACCAGTGGATCGTCAGCGAAGTGGAGACCGCATTCGCCGAGAAGGAAGGTGCCGCCTTCATCAACGGCACAGGTTCCAACCAGCCGAAGGGTTTTCTGGCTTATGACCAGGAGGCGGACGCGTCGCGCAGCTGGGGTGAGATCGGCTATGTCGACACCGGTGTCGACATAGCGTTCCCGACTACCAGTCCGTCCGACAAGCTGCTCGACCTGATCTATTCGCTGAAGGCGGGCTACCGGCAGAACGCGCACTGGGTGATGAACCGCAAGACCTAGGCGCTGATCCGCAAGATGAAGGACTCGGACGGCAACTATCTCTGGCAGCCGCCGGCAACGGCCGGCGGGCGGGCCATGCTGATGGGCTTCCCGCTGGTCGAAGCCGAGGACATGCCCGATGTCGCGGCGGGCTCGACCCCGATTGCTTTCGGCGACTTCAAGCGCGGTTACCTGATCGTCGACCGCACCGGCGTGCGCGTGCTGCGCGACCCGTACTCCGCCAAGCCGTACGTGCTGTTCTACACGACCAAGCGCGTCGGCGGCGGCGTGCAGGACGTTGACGCGATCAAGCTGCTGAAGTTCGGCGACGCGGACGAATAAGGCGAAGCGTGGCTGGCACGAGCCGGCCCTTCGCCGACGGCCCCGGTTGCCCCTTGCCGGGGCCGTTTTCATTCCATCAGTTTCGAGGTGCCGATGACCCTCTATCGAACGGTTGCGCCCGAGGCCGAGCCGGTGACGCTCGCCGAGGCGAAGCAGATGCTGCGCATCAGCCACGACAGCGAGGACGAACTGATTTCCGGACTGATCCGGGCAGCGCGCGAGGAGGTGGAGGCGTCATGCGGCTTGGCGCTGATCGACCAGCAATGGCGTCTGGCGCTCGATGTGCTTCCGCCGCTCGCACGCGTGCTGCTGCGCCGTCATCCGGTGCGCGAGATCGTATCCATCACGATGTTCGGCGAGGATGGCGAGGGCGAGACGGTCAGTCCGGCCAGCTACCGGCTCGACGCCCATGCGCGCCCGGCGCGGCTGCATTTCAGGACACTGCCGGACCCGAGGAGAGCGGCGAACGGCTACGAGATCGACTTCAAGGCAGGTTTCGGTGAGGCGGGAACGGACGTGCCTGACCTCATCAAGCGTGCGATCCTGCTGCTCGTTGCGCACTGGTACGAGTTCCGCGCGCATCTTTCGCCGAAGGACCAGCCGGTCTCGTATCCGGCAGGATATGAGCGGCTGATCGCACCGTGGCGCTCCCGGAGGCTGTAGTATGCGGACGGAGTTCGTCGATCCCGGTGCGTTCCGCCATCAAGTCATCCTCGAGGCGGTAAACCTCACACCGGATGGCGCCGGCGGGCATCATGCAAGCTGGACGGAAGTCGCCACCTTCTTCGCGCGGATCGAGCCGGTTGCGGCGACGAGCAGGTTCGGCGGCGATCAGACGCTGGAGACAGTGACGCATCGCGTGACGATCCGCTTCCGGGCGGACATCGCGAGCAGTATGCGGCTGAAGCACGGCAGCCGGATCCTGGAGATCCTGACCGTACATGATCCCGACGAAACGGGCCGCTACCTCATCTGCCGGACGAGGGAGATCGGACGATGAAGCTGTCTATCCGGATGACGGTGGACGACCTCATTCGCGCGCTGCGGTCCCACATGCACCTGATGGCGGACGAGATCGAGACGGGATACGCTGAGGGACGCGCGCAGGAGAATCGCGAGGAGCGCACGAGGGTGGGAAAGACTGAAACATGACGGCAGCGGCAATCGAGTTGCAGAAGGCGATCTTTGCCAGGCTCACCTCCGACTTGGCACTCACAGCGCTGCTGGGCGAGGTGCGGGTCTATGACCACGCACCGGCCAATGTCACGTTTCCCTACTTTACCTTCGGCCGCACGACCGGTTTCGACTG
Source organism: Aminobacter sp. J41 (assembly GCF_000526635.1). Taxonomy (GTDB): domain Bacteria; phylum Pseudomonadota; class Alphaproteobacteria; order Rhizobiales; family Rhizobiaceae; genus Aerobium. Next base: position 80,129 of record NZ_JAGL01000011.1, on the reverse strand, counting down.
GAGCACCAGCACGGAGGACGGGTCGGAGCACCTGTTCACTGTGCATGCCTGGTCGAAGGAGATGGGCAAGAGCGAGACGCTGTCGATGCTGGATGGCGTCAAGGCAGCGCTGCATGACGCCGACCTCGAACTCGAAGGCCATAAGCTGGTGAATCTCAGGCGCGAGTTCGAGGAAGTTCGTTACGACGAAGACCTCGCCATCTATCACGGCATCCTGCGGTTCAGGGCGGTGACCGAACCGATCGGCTAACCTTTCAGGTCACTCCATCACATCATCAGAGGGTAAGGAGGCTCGCTGTGGCAGCACAGAAGGGCAAGGATCTTCTATTGAAGCTCGCCAATGGCGAGAGCTACGTGACGGTGGCCGGCCTGCGCAGCAAGCGGCTGGCGTTCAACAGCGAGACGGTGGACATCACGGACGCGGACTCGACCGGGCGCTGGCGCGAGCTGCTGGGCGGCGCGGGCGTGCAGCGGGCATCGCTAAGCGCGTCCGGCATCTTCAAGGACGCAACGTCTGACGGGCTTATTCGTAGCCGGTTCTTCGGCGGCACGATCTCGACCTGGCAACTGGTGATCCCGGACTTCGGCACGGTGTCCGGTCCGTTCCAGATCACGGCGCTGGAATATACCGGCAACCACGATGGCGAGGTGGCCTTCGAGATCGCGCTGGAGTCGGCAGGCGTCATTTCCTTCGAGGCTCAGACATGAGTGCGAACCGGCGGCGCGGGGAAATTTCCGCAGTCATCGACGGGCGCGAATGCACGCTGTGCCTGACGCTGGGCTCGCTGGCGGAACTGAAGAACGCCTTTGCGGCGAGCGATCTGACGGCGCTGGCCGAAAGGTTTTCGAGCGGGAAACTCTCGGCGCGAGACCTGATGGAGGTGATCGCTGCCGGGCTGCGCGGTGCGGGCTTACCTGTGCAGGCGAGCGACGTGGCGGCGATGAAGATCGAGGGCGGCGCGACGGGAGCGGCGGCGATTGTCGCCGAATTGCTGCAGGTCACGTTCGGCGCGGCTGAGGCTGCGGCGTCGCCGGGCCCCTGAACGCCGCAACAGGCAGTGCGCGCCGGTTTCCCTGGGACGATGTCATCGCGTTGGGGCTGGGCCTGTTGCGGCTGCCGCCGCGCGACTTCTGGACAATGACGCCGAGGGAACTTGCGCACGCCCTGCGCTTCCTGCGCGGCGACCAGACGCCGCCGACGCGGGCCGCGCTGGCTGAACTGATGCGGATGTTCCCGGACCAACCACGAGGCGACAGACATGGCAGAGCGGGAAAGGCTGGAGATCAGCATCGAGGCTGACACGCAGCCGTTCGCGGATGCAATCGGCAATCTCGAAAAGCTCTCACAGAGCTTTGGCCGGCAGCTGACCGGCGCGCTGAAGGACGCGGTGGTGAGCGGCAAGTCGCTCGACGACATGCTGCGCAAGATCGGCATGAACCTCGCGGGCATGGCGCTGAGCCAGGGGCTGCAGCCGCTGTCGAACCTCGCCTCCGGCCTGTTTTCGACCATGTTCGGCGGGATCGGCAAGGCGCTTCCCTTCGCGAAGGGCGGCGTTGTGCCGTTTGCAAGTGGCGGGGTCGTCTCGGCGTCGCGAATTCGGGTGGCGGCGGCGGGACGGTGAACGTCGTCTTCAACGTTTCGACCCCGGATGCGGCCTCGTTTCGCAAGTCGGAGGCGCAGGTGACAGGCATGCTGGCGCGGGCGGTGACACGCGGGACGCGCACCCTCTGAAATCGGAGCAATCGATGCAGAGTTTCCACGAGGTCCGGTTTCCGGAGGACGTGTCCTTTGGCGCGACCGGCGGGCCGGAAAGACGCAACGAGATCGTCGCGCTGACGTCCGGCCGCGAAAAGCGGAACCTGAGGTTTGCGCAATCGCGCCGGCGCTTTGATGCGGGGACGGGCGTTCGCTCGCTCGCCGACCTCTACGAGATCGTCGCCTTCTTCGAGGCAAGGCGGGGGTCGCTGCACGGCTTCCGCTTCCGCGATCCGTTCGACATGAAGTCGTGCCCGCCGAACGCCCAGCCCACGGCATTTGACCAGTTCATTGGGACCGGCGACGGCGAAACCGCAACCTTCCAGCTGGTGAAATGGTACGGCGAGGGTGAAGATGCCTATGCCCGCCCGATCCGCAAGCCGTTGGCGGAGACTGTGCTGGTGGCGGTGGACGGTGAAGTCGCGACAGAAGGCGACGATTTCGAGGTCGATGCGACGACAGGCATCATCACCTTCGCCCAGGGCTCGGTGCCCGGCGACGGGAAAGAGGTCTCGGCCGGGTACGAGTTCGACGTTGCGGCGCGTTTCGACACCGAGCGGATCGAGATCAGCCTGACCGCTTTCAGCGCCGGACAGATCCCGTCGATCCCCATCGTGGAGATCCTGCTGCCATGAGCGGATATTCTGCCGAGTTTGCTGCGCATCTCGCGCAGGATTGCACTACGCTCTGCCATTGCTGGCTTGTAACCAGGCGCGACGGCACGACCCTTGGCTTCACCGACCACGACCGGATGTTGACGGTCGACGGCAAGATCTTCGAGCCGCAAAGCGGCCTCTCGCAGAGCGAGGTACGGACCTCGCTCGGGATGGCGGTGGACACCGTCGATGTCGAGGGTGCGCTGTCGTCCGACGTCCTCGTCGAGAAGGATATTTTCGCCTGGCTCTACGATGGCGCGAAGGTGGAGACCTTTCTCGTGAACTGGATGGACGCGAGCCAGTTCGCGCTGATCCGCACCTCAACGATCGGGCGCATCGAGCGGCGGGACGGGCAGTTCGTCGCCGAGCTCGAGAGTCTGACCGCGAGCCTGGACAAACCGAACGGGCGCGTGCTGCGCCGCCAGTGCGATGCGCAGCTCGGCGACGGGCGGTGCAAGGTCGTTACCGACGACCCTACGCTGAAGGGCGAGGGGACGGTGGAGGCAATATCCGGGGCGGGCAGGTTCGAGGCGAGCGGATTGGGCGAATACGCATCCGGGTGGTTCAGCCTTGGCGAGATCAGCTGGACGAGCGGGCCGCTGGCCGGGCGCAGCTTCGCGGTGCTGGATCACGCGGTGCGCGGCGGGAAGGTCATCCTCACCGTGTCGGCTGCCGACCCGCAGCCGGAAGTGGGTGCGGAATTCACGATCATCGCCGGCTGCGACAAGAGCTTCAAAACCTGCCGGGAAAAGTTTGGCAATGGCCTGAACTTTCGCGGCTTTCCGCACTTGCCGGGCAATGATGGCGCCTATCGTTATGTCGCCGACGGCATGGAGTTCGACGGCGGGGCGCTGGTCGAATGAGCGGGGACATTCGCGAAAAAATCCTCGCCGAGGCGATAAGCTGGGTGGGAACCCCTTACCGCCACCAGGGCTCGCGAAAGGGCGTCGGCTGCGACTGCCTCGGGCTGGTGAGCGGCATCTGGCGCAACGTCTTTGGTGCGGAGCCGGAAGAGGCCGGCGCCTATTCGCCGGACTGGGCTGAATTGGGTGGCTGCGACAGGCTGCTGGAGGCGGCGCGACGCCATGCAGTCGAGAAGCCGATCGGGGATGCTCTGCCGGGCGATCTGCTGGTCTTCCGCTGGCGGCCGCAGCATGCAGCCAAGCATCTCGGCATTCTCATGAGCGAGAACGAGTTCCTCCACGCCTATGAGGGGCACGTGGTGATGGTCTCACCGCTCGTGCCGCAGTGGCGGCGGCGGATCGCCGGCGTCTTCGCCTTTCCTGACATCACGAGCTGATCGGGCCAGCCATGGCGACAATCATCCTGCAGGCAGCCGGGGCGTTCCTCGGCGGCATCTTTGGGCCTATCGGCAGCGCAATCGGCTCGGCGGCCGGCGCGATGGCGGGCTACGCCATCGATCAGACGCTGTTGCAGGGGCATCGCCGCATCGAGGGGCCCAGGCTCGGTTCGCCACGACCTTTCCTTGCCGAGGAAGGCCAGCCGATCCCGCGCATCTACGGGACGATGCGCGTTGGCGGCAACCTGATCTGGGCGACCAGGTTCCAGGAGACGAAGACCGTCGAGCGGCAGGGCGGCAAGGCGGGGCCGCGGGTTACCACGACCACCTACGCCTATTTCGGCAACTTCGCCTTTGCGCTGTGCGAGGGCGAGATCGCGGGTGTGCGCCGCATCTGGGCGGACGGACGCGAGCTCGATCTCGATGAGTTCAACGTCCGCGGCTACATCGGGTCAGAGGACCAGCTTCCTGATCCGCTGATCCTGGCCAAGCAGGACGGCAAGGCTCCGGCCTATCGCGGCACGGCCTATGCGGTGTTCGACCACTTCCCGCTCGGCGACTTCGGCAACCGCATCCCGCAGTTCCAGTTCGAGGTGATGCGGCCGGTGGGCGAGCTGCACCGGCAGATAAGGTCGGTCGCGCTGCTGCCGGGCGCTACGGAATACGGGCTCGATCCGGAACCGGTGACCCATACGCCGAGTCCAGGCGTGACCATCTACGTCAACCGCAATGTCCTGCATGGGCCGACGGACCTCATTGCTTCGCTTGACGAGCTGCAGGCGCTGTGCCCGAACCTCGAGGAGATCGCCATCGTCGTCACCTGGTTCGGCGACGATTTGCGCGCGGGGCACTGCAGGATCAGGCCCAAGGTGACGCAGAACACGGCCCTCGAGTTCTCGGAACCCTGGCGCGTCTGCGGCGTGGATCGCGAGGATGCAGAGCAGGTGAGCTATGTCGACGGCGTCGCCTGCTATGGCGGCACGCCGTCGGACGCCTCCGTCGTTCGCTTCATCCAGGAAATCAGGCGCCGCGGATTGCGCGTTGCGCTCTACCCGTTCCTGATGATGGACGTGCCGTCGGGCAATGGGTTGCCTGATCCCCACGGCGCGGACGAGCAAGCACCTTTCCCGTGGCGCGGGCGCATCAGCTGCATCCCGGCGCCGGGACGCGAGGGATCGCCGGACAAGTCTGCAGAAATTCGGGACGATGTGGCGGCGTTCTGCGGCAGCGCGGCTGTAGCGGATTTTGCTGTCGAGGAAGGTAGGGTCGCGTTCTCGGGTGACGAGGACGAGTGGGGCTTTCGCCGGCTGGTGCTGCACTACGCAAGGCTGGCTGAGCTAGCAGGCGGCGTCGACACCTTCCTGATCGGCTCCGAGTTGCGCGGGCTGACGACGCTGCGCGACGGGGATAACCGATTCCCGTTCGTCGAGGCGTTGTGCGAGTTGGCCGCCGATGTCCGCAGCGTTCTGGGCAGCAGCACGAAGATCACCTATGGCGCCGACTGGACCGAATATTTCGGGCACCAGCCGCCGGACGGTTCCGGCGACGTGTTCTTTCACCTCGACGAGCTGTGGGCGCATCCGGCGGTCGATGCGGTTGGCATCGACAACTACATGCCGCTGGCGGACTGGCGCGACGAAGACATCGACGGCGGGAACCCGGATGGATTCCGCCTGCCTTACGACATTGACGGTTTACGCAGCCAGGTGAGCGCCGGCGAGGGCTTTGACTGGTACTACGCCAGTCCCGGGGCGCGTGAAGCGCGGGAGCGCTCGCCGATCACCGACGGCGCCTATGGCAAGCCGTGGGTCTTCCGCTACAAGGACCTGGTCTCGTGGTGGGAGAACCAGCACTTCAACCGGATCGGTGGGGTCGAGGCGGCTGAGCCGACTGCTTGGCTGCCGCGTTCGAAGCCGATCTGGTTCACGGAGCTTGGTTGCCCGGCGGTCGATAAGGGCCCCAACCAGCCAAACGTGTTTCCGGACAGAAAATCGTCGGAGAACGCGATCCCGTATTTCTCGAACGGCGGGCGAGCGGACGAGGCGCCGGCCAGGTTCCTGCAGGCGCACTATCAGCACTGGGACCCGGCAAGCCGCTATTTCGACGAGGCGAAGAACCCGGTTTCGCCCGTCTATGGCGGGCGGATGGTCGAGCCGGCGCGTATCAGCGTATGGGCATGGGACGCGCGGCCGTTTCCGGCCTTTCCGCTGCACGACGAAATCTGGGCCGATGGCGAGAACTGGAGCGCCGGCCACTGGCTGAACGGCAGGCTGTGCGGGGTGCTCGGCGCGGATCTGGTCGAGGCGATCCTGAAGGATCACGGGCTGCCGGCGGCCGACACAAAGCTGGTGGCCGGAAGTCTCTATGGCTACCTGACAGATGCGCCGGATACCGCGCGGGCAGCGCTGGAGCCCTTTGCGCAGCTCTTCGGTGTGGTGGCTAGGGAAGAGGACGGACGGCTGCGGTTCTCGTCGGAAGATGCTGCGCAGCAGGTCTTTCCCGTCGCGGAGCTCGTCGTGGAGGAAGGCGGCGCCACGCTGGAGCGGACGCGCATGCCGCAGCGCGACCTGAACGACGCGGCCGAGGTGAGCTTCATCGAACCTTTTGCGGAGTATCAGGCAGCCGTTGTGCGGGTCGTGCGGCCGGGGGCGCATGAGGCTTCAATCGAGCGGCTGTCGCTTCCCGGCAGCATTCATCGTGAAGGCGCTGCGGCACTGATCAGCGACTGGCTCGAGCGTCGCCATGTTGCGCGAGATAGGATCGGCTTTGCGGTGCCGGCGAATGCGACCGCAATCGAGGTCGGCGCCGTCGTGCGGCTGGATGCTGATGAGGCGGGCTACGACTACCTCGTGACTGAGGTCGAGCAGGGACTGAGGCGCAAGGTGGTCGCGCGGCGCGTCAGTCGCCGGGTGCCGACGCCACAAGGGCTCGGCTTCGGCGACAGCAATTACCGCCCGCCGGCTATCGCAGGGCCGCCGCATGTCATGCTTCTCGACCTGCCGATGCTGCCGGGAACCGGCGACTTCGAAAAGCAGTTCAGGATTGCTGCATTCGCCGATCCCTGGCGGCAGCAGGCGGTCTATGCCTCGCCGGAGCAGAGCTCGTTCCAGTTTATGACCGCAGTCGAAACGAGGGCGACGATGGGCGAACTCGTCGAGCCGCTGGAACCCGGACCTCGGGCCAGGATGGATCTTGCCGGCTCGCTGACGGTGAAGCTGTTCGGCGGCGAACTCGCCAGCGTCAGCATGGCGAGCCTCCTCAACGGAGCGAATGTCGCGGCCGTGCGGTCAGAGAGCGGCGAATGGGAAGTGCTGCAGTTTGCCGCCGCAGAGGAAATCGCGCCAAGCATCTGGCGGCTGACAAAGCTGCTGCGGGCGCAGCTTGGCACTGAAGACGCAATGCGAAACGGCCATACCGCCGGTGCGCCATTCGTGCTGCTGAACAGCGCGGTGGTGAGCGCGGGGCTCACACCGGAACAGTGCGGCTTGCTGCTCAACTGGCGCGTGGGGCCAGCTGGCCAGACGCCCAGCACGCGAAACTTCGTTTCGGTACAGCAGGCAGGCGGCATGCGGGCGCGACTGCCGCTGTCGCCGGTGCATCTGAAGGCGGTGGAGCAGGACGACGGCAGTGTCGCGATCAGCTGGATCCGGCGCGGGCGGATCGACGCTGATTCCTGGCTGGCCGAGGACATTCCGCTCGGCGAGGAGAGCGAAAAGTACCGGATTGAGATTGCCGATGAGACAGGGGAGGTCCGGCGTTCAGCCGAGGTTTTCGCGCCTTCCTGGATTTATCCAGAGGGATTCGGGCTGGCGGATTTTCTGGATCGGCCTTGCGAGGTCGAAGTCACCGTACGCCAAGTCAGTTCGTCCGTGGGTGCGGGCTTTCCGGCGCGGTGTCGCGTGACGCTCACTTAAGATGAGGAGAGCTAAATGGAGGAGGTAAAGCCGTGGTATCTGTCGCGAACGGTGTGGGCATCACTAGTTGTCATTGTTGCCGCGATCGCGGGGTTGTTTGGATTTAACTTTGAAGATGCAGAAATGACGGAGCTGGTCGACGGTATCGTGCAGGCAGTGGTAGCCGTCGCCGCGCTCGTTGCACTGGTTGGCAGGCTGGCTGCACGCGCAAGGATCGGTTAGCGTGCGGCGGTTATTGTTCATTCCGCGTTCAGGCATACTACGATAGAACCGAGGCATGAAAACGCTCCGCACCATCTCTCAAGTTCTTGTCGCAGGACTTCTGGCCTCGGCCGTGCTGGTGCCTGAGGCACCGGTCCAGGCGGCATCCGGCGCCTATGAAGTCGCGCAGGCGGGCTCCTGCCACGACGTCGGCCAGCGCTACGCCGCGCAGATGGGCGGACAGCTGGCGCGCGCCACGCCGGACGTGAGAGGTGGCCAGCAGGTCTGCGTCATCGTCGTGCTGTTGCCTGCGCGGGACGGCCAGCGGCCGCGCCGCGAGGAAATCGTGGTTCCCGCCGGCTAGAGCGTCACGTTGCCTGCCGTGAATTTCCAGACATAATCACCCCCGACGCCAACCCACAGGACACCCAATGCGCATACTCGTGGTCGAGGACGACAAGGATCTGAACCGTCAGGTTTCCGAAGCGCTCATCGATGCCGGGTATGTCGTGGACCGGGCATTTGACGGCGAGGAGGGGCACTTTCTGGGCGACACCGAGCCCTACGACGCAGTGGTGCTCGATATCGGCCTGCCGCAGATGGACGGCATCAGCGTGTTGGAGCGCTGGCGTCGGGACGGGCGCAAGATGCCGGTGCTGATCCTGACCGCGCGCGACCGCTGGAGCGACAAGGTCGCCGGCATCGACGCGGGCGCAGACGACTACGTCACCAAGCCGTTCCATATCGAGGAAGTGCTGGCGCGCGTGCGCGCGCTGATCCGCCGCGCGGCTGGGCACGCCTCGTCGGAGCTGATTTGCGGACCGCTTCGGCTCGACACCAAGTCTTCGAAGGCCACCATCGACGGCGTGACGCTGAAGCTGACCTCGCACGAGTTTCGCCTGCTCGCCTATCTGATGCACCACATGGACCAGGTGGTGTCGCGCACTGAGCTGGTTGAGCACCTTTACGACCAGGATTTCGACCGCGACTCGAACACCATCGAGGTGTTCGTCGGCCGGCTGCGCAAGAAAATGGGCGTCGACCTGATCGAAACGGTTCGCGGGCTCGGCTACCGCATGCGGGGGACGCCGGAGTGAGAAGCGCCCGCGTCCATCACGGCTGAACGGGCGACCGGTGCTGGCGTCCGTCCTTCCGATCCTTAAGAAGCCTTTCCGGTACCTCGCATTTCGCGTCGTCGCCTTCTCGACGGTGTGGGCGGTGCTGGCGCTTGTTGTCATTGCAACCATCATCTCCACCCTGTTCAGGCAGGCGAGCGAGCGCGGCTTCGAAAGCCTGCTGACCGCGCACCTGTTCAACCTCATCAGCTCCGTCGGCGTTGATGCCGATGGAAGGCTCTCCGGCTCGCCCAACCTCGGCGACCTGCGGTTCACCATTCCGAACTCGGGCTGGTACTGGTCGGTTGAGCCTGTCTCGGAGGACGTAAAGGGCAGGCTTCAATCGCTGTCGCTGACCGGAGACCTCCCGTCGCCGCCGATCGACGAATTCCCGTTCAACAGCGAATACCAGCGCAGCTATCTCGCTGACGGACTCGATGGCGAGACCATTGAGGTCTTTGAAAGCGAGTTCGTGCTGGCGGGCGAGAACAGCATCGCCCGCTTCAGGGTGATGGGAAATCGTACCGAGCTGGAAGAAGACATCGCCAGCTTTGAGCGGCAGCTTTACCTGTCGCTGCTGATCTTCGGCCTTGGCATGATCGCCATCAACGCGATCGCGATCCTGATTGGCCTCAACCCGCTGCGGCGCGTGCGCGAGGCGCTGGCGGAGATTCGCGCGGGGCAGGCGCATCGTCTTGACGGTGTTTTTCCGGCCGAGATCGCGCCGCTTGCAGATGAGACCAATGCGCTGATCGACAATAACCGCCGCATCGTCGAGCGCTCCCGAACGCAGGTGGGCAATCTTGCCCATTCGCTCAAAACGCCGCTCGCGGTGCTGACCAATGAGGCGCGGGCGATCGGTGGCAAGAAGGGCCAGCTGATCGCCGAGCAGGCAGGCGCCATGCAGCAGCAGGTGGAGCATTATCTGCAGCGGGCGCGAATGGCCGCGCAGCGCGACACCATCGTCTTCCGCACGCCGGTCAGGCAGGTCATCGAACGCATGGTGCGGGTGATGGCTAAGCTCAATCCGCGCATCGACCTGTCACTGGACGCGCCGGACGAGGAGCTCATCTTCGCCGGCGAGCGCGAGGATCTCGAGGAGATCGCCGGCAACCTGCTCGAGAACGCGATGAAGTGGGGCCGAGAGCAGGTCGCGGCCACGATCGAGGCAGGGCCGGGCGAGGCCAGCCAGCGCACCTTCCGGCTGATCGTCGATGATGACGGACCGGGAATCCCCGAGGAATGCCGGCGCGATGCGCTGGTGCGCGGCCGCAGGCTCGACGAGACGAAGCCGGGCACGGGCCTCGGGCTCTCGATCGTTGCCGATCTCGTCAAGGAGTACGGCGGGGAGATCGTGCTTTCTCGGTCACCCTGGGGTGGCCTGCGTGCATCGGTAACCCTTAAACGTGCACAACAGTGACGTTACGTTGCCGTTTTGCCATGGATGCGCCAAACTCTGCCTTAATGAAGCGTCGGTCGGCGGGGGAGACGCAGGACTGATTGGAAAGGCATCTTGGTAATGAACCATTCGATTGCGGCGGTGGTGGTTCTCGTAGCGCTGTTGTCGGCCTGTTCCACGACGGGCAGCCCAACGGCAAGTCTGGCGGAAAGGGCATTTGCAGGAAGTTCGCGACCGGTTTCGACGGCCATCGTTGAGGCGATGGCAGGAGGCCTGATCGCCCGCACGCCGGGCGTCCAGCTGGACAGCCGCGAGCGCCGGCGCGCTCTGGAAGCGGAGTATCGAGCGCTCGAATATATGCCAGCCGGTCAGTCCGTGTCGTGGGGGCGCCCTGGTGGAAGCCGGGGTGAAGTCGTTGCCGGGTCGCCGTACAGGGTGGGGTCTCAGGATTGCCGCCAGTACACGCATACGGTTTATGCGGGCCCCGCGGTGCGTTCGACGCGCGGCACTGCATGTCGCAATCCCGACGGCAGCTGGACGCTTCTCGCGTAGCGAGATCGCCAAAAAGCCGCACTGAGCCGTCATTGGCATCGGGGAAACCAACCGCTATCTGACGGCCATGGCTTTCTGGATTTTCGCAGCCCTCCTTACCATTGCCGCGTGCCTTGCCGTGTTGCTGCCGGCGATGAGCGGGCGCGCGTCCGCTGGCGCGGACGCTGACCACGACCTGACGGTCTACCAGGACCAACTGGCGGAGCTTGAACGAGACGTCGAGCGCGGCGTGATCGATCCGCAGGAGGCCGCGGAAGCACGCGCCGAAATTGGGCGCCGAATCCTCAAGATTTCCGGCGAGAAGCAGATGGCTGCCACAAGCAGCCAGATCGGCAAGGTGATCGCCACCTGCGCCGTGCTGATGGTGCCACTCGCAAGCTGGGGCGTCTATTCCGTCACCGGCTCGCCCGATCTCCCGAGCCAGCCGCTTGAAGCGCGCCTGTCTAAGGATCCGTCCGAGAGCAGCATCGAGGAGCTGATTGCTCGCGCTGAAAAGCATCTTGTCGCGAATCCGCAGGATGCCCGCGGCTGGGAGGTGCTTGCGCCGATCTACTACCGCGTTGGTCGTTTCCAGGATTCGGTGACCGCCTGGCGCAGCGCCATCTCCATCAGCGGACAGAACGCCGCGCGTGAAATCGGACTTGCCGATGCGCTGACGGCGGAGGCCGGTGGAGTCATCGTTGCTGATGCTCGCCAGGCCTATGAGCGGGCCCTGCGGCTAGAGCCCGGCAACCCGAAGGCTCGGTTTGCGCTGGCGGCAGCGCTGTCTCAGGAAGGCCGGGTCGAGGACGCCCAGAAGGCGCTACGTGAGCTGCTCGCCGACCTGCCGGCGGATTCGCCGTGGCGCGGCGCGATCAACCAGGCGCTCGCATCAACCAATGGTGATGACGGCAATTTGACTTCGGACAACGCACAGTCCGAGATGATCGAGAATATGGTGGCAGGCCTCGACCAGCGACTGCGCGAGCAGCCGCAGGATCCGGCCGGCTGGCAGCGGCTCATTCACTCCTATGTCGTGCTCGGTCGGATGGAGCAGGCGAAGGATGCGCTCGCGCGAGGACTTGAGGCGCTGGGCGCCGATAGCGAAGCCGGCAATGAACTGTCCGCCTTTGCCGCGGAACGCGGCTTGAGTGCGAAGGAATAGACGATGGCAATGACGCGCAAGCAGAAGCGGCTTTCGGTGATTGGCGGGGCGATGCTGTTCCTGGGCCTTGCCTCGGGACTGACGCTTTATGCTCTCGGCCAGAAGACATCGTACTTCTATACGCCCATCGACCTGAAGGCTGCCGCGCCTGAGGCCGGGCAGCGCATCCGTCTCGGCGGCCTCGTTGAGGAAGGCTCGGTCGTGCGCGGCGGAGGAACCGAGATCCAGTTCTCGGTCACCGACCAGTCGCACTCGGTCCGCGTCGCCTATAACGGCATCCTGCCTGACCTTTTCCGCGAGGGTCAGGGCGTTGTCACCGAAGGCGAGATGCGGCCGGACGGCATCTTCGTTGCCGACAGCGTGCTGGCGAAGCACGACGAAACCTACATGCCCCCGGAAGTTGCGGACAAGCTGAAGCAGAACGGCATGTGGCAGCACGCCGAGTCCTCTGACGGCGAAGAGGCAACGCAGTGATCGCCGAGATCGGACATTTCTCGCTGGTCCTGGCCTTCACCCTGGCTCTCGTCCAGTTCGCGGTGCCGCTTGCGGGGACGCGCCTGGGCGATGCAAGGCTGATGGCGGTTGCGAGCCCGGTGACGCTGGTGGGCTTTGCGCTCGTCGCGCTGTCCTTCGCGACCCTGATTACCGCATACGTCCAGTCCGACTTCTCGGTTTTGAACGTGTGGGAGAACTCCCACTCGGCAAAGCCGATGCTCTACAAGGTAACGGGCGTATGGGGAAACCATGAGGGTTCGATGATCCTCTGGGTCTTCATCCTCACCTTCTTCGGCGCGCTGGTCGCCATGTTCGGCCGCAACCTGCCCGACACGCTGCGCGCCAACGTGCTTTCCATTCAGGGGCTGGTCGGAGCCGCCTTTCTGCTGTTCATCCTGGCGACGTCGAACCCGTTTGCGCGATTAACGCCGGCGCCGATGGAGGGCCGCGACCTCAATCCCGTGCTGCAGGACATCGGGCTCGCGGTTCACCCGCCGATGCTCTACCTCGGCTATGTTGGCTTCTCGGTCTGCTTCTCCTTCGCCGCTGCCGCCCTTATCGAGGGCCGCATCGATGCGGCGTGGGCGCGCTGGGTGCGCCCGTGGACGCTGGCCGCGTGGATCTTCCTGACCGGCGGTATCGCAATGGGCTCCTACTGGGCCTATTACGAACTCGGCTGGGGCGGCTGGTGGTTCTGGGACCCGGTCGAGAACGCTTCATTCATGCCCTGGCTGTCCGGAACGGCTTTGCTGCACTCAGCGATCGTCATGGAAAAGCGCTCGGCGCTGAAGATCTGGACGCTGCTGCTGGCAATCCTCACCTTCTCGCTGTCGCTGATGGGTACGTTCCTTGTCCGCTCGGGTGTGTTGACCTCGGTGCACGCATTCGCGACCGATCCGGCGCGCGGCGTATTCATCCTCGTGCTGCTGATCCTGTTCATCGGCGGCTCCCTCGCGCTGTTTGCCGTGCGCGCTTCGTCGCTGACGGCGGGCGGCCTGTTCCACCCGATTTCACGCGAGGGCTCGCTCGTCCTCAACAACCTGTTCCTGACCACCGCGACGGCAACCGTGCTGCTCGGCACGCTCTACCCGATGCTGGTCGAAGCGGTGTCGGGTGAGAAGATTTCGGTCGGAGCGCCCTTCTTCAACCTTACCTTCATCCCGCTTGCGGTGCCGCTGCTGCTCGCCGTTCCGTTCGGCCCGCTGCTCGCCTGGAAGCGCGGCGATCTCTATGCGGTGGCGCAGCGCCTGTTCTTCGCCTTCGGCGGCGCGTTGCTGGTGATGCTGATCGGCTACTTCTTCGTCGATGGCACCGGAGTGCTCGCGGCCTTTGGCATGGGCCTTGCGGCCTGGCTGATGCTGGGCGCGATGACGGACCTGGCGCTGAAGGCCGGCGTCGGCGGCGTGTCAGGGTCGGTCGCTTGGCGCCGTTTCCGCGGCCTGCCGCGCTCCGTGTTCGGCACGGCGCTGGCGCATTTCGGTCTTGGCGTCACGGTGCTCGGCATCGCGACCGTTACCTCGCTCGACGTCGAAGAAGTCACGGTGATGCGTCCGGGCGACACGCTCCCCGTTGCCGGCTACGCGCTCAAGTTCGAGGACATCGCGCCCTACCGTGGCCCGAACTTCACGGAGGATCGTGCTCGATTCACCTATTTCGACGCGGCGGGGCGTCCGAAGGGCGAGATCATTTCGTCGAAGCGCGTCTACACTGCTCGCCAGATGCCGACAACGGAAGCCGGCATTGCCACACGCGGTTTCAGCCAGCTCTACGTTTCGCTCGGCGACGTAGCGCCCGATGGCGGGCTGGTCGTGCGCGTGTGGTGGAAGCCGCTGGTGCTGCTGATCTGGCTCGGCGGTGTCGTGATGATGGCCGGCGGCGTGATTTCGCTGCTTGACCGGCGCCTGCGCGTGGGCGCGCCGGCACGCCGCAAGACGAAGGCTGTTCCGGCAGGGGTTGCTGCGGAATGAGGAAGCTCGCTGCATCGCTGATTCTGCTGTTTTCGCTCGCCATGCCGGCGCTGGCGGTACAGCCGTCGGAAGTGCTGGATGACCCGGTGCTCGAGCAGCGTGCGCGAAAGCTGTCGGCGGGGCTGCGCTGCATGGTCTGCCAGAACCAGTCGATCGACGACTCGGATGCCGAGCTCGCCCGCGACCTCCGCGTTCTTGTTCGCGAGCGTCTGGTCGCCGGTGCGACCGACGAAGAGGTCATCGACTATGTCGTCTCGCGCTACGGCGAGTTCGTGCTGTTGCAGCCGCGTGTAAGCGCTCGCAACGCCATCCTGTGGGCCACTCCCGTCGTGCTGCTGGTCATCGGCGGCACGTTCCTGTTCGTGCGCGGCCGCAAGCGAGTTGCGAAGCCGGCCTCAGCCGCGCTCACGCCCGAGGAGGAGCAGAAGCTCCGCGAAATCCTAGGCGGGGACGACACCTCCCGCTCCTGAAGATTACAAAAGTTTCATGCGCCGGAAATGGCGCTGTAAGGTTGGCTCGCCTATCTCAGAGGCCAAGGGTGCGATGGCGCATCCACGGTATCACCAGGGAAATGCGAGATGACTCAGAACCAGACTGTTTCTAAGGCACGTAACCGCTGGCTCGCTGCTGCGGCTTCGGTTGCCATCGCCAGCGCGATCGGTTTCGGCGCCGTCACCTCCGGGGCTCTGCCTTCCTATGCAGAGGCGGTCAAGGTCGAGGGCGTCCAGCAGAGCGCGGGCTTTGCCGATGTTGTCGAGCGCGTCAAGCCGGCCGTCGTGAGCGTCCGGGTCCAGGCAAAGGTTGATCCGGCAAGCGATCGCCGCAACGGCTTCTCGTTCGGCATGCCGGGCTTTGAGGACCTGCCGCGTGATCATCCGCTGTACCGCTTCTTCCGTGAATTCCGGGGCGAGCGCGAGTTCGGCAATCCGCGCCAGCGCGCACGTCCGGAGCGCCCGGGGAAGGAGCGTTCGCGCCCGGTTGCGCAGGGTTCCGGCTTCTTCATTTCCGGTGACGGCTACCTCGTCACCAACAACCACGTCGTCGAGGGCGGCTCGGACTTCGTCATCGTTACCGATGACGGCGAGGAGTTTGATGCGAAGCTGGTCGGCACTGACCCGCGCACCGACCTTGCCGTACTGAAAGTCGAGGCGGACAAGACCTTCACCTATGTCGCCTTTGCCGACGACTCGAAGGTTCGCGTTGGTGACTGGGTCGTCGCCGTCGGTAACCCGTTCGGCCTTGGTGGCACCGTGACGGCAGGTATCGTTTCAGCCCGCGGGCGTGACATTGGCGCGACGCTGTATGACGACTTCATCCAGATCGACGCTGCGGTGAACCGCGGCAATTCCGGTGGCCCGGCCTTCAACCTCAATGGCGAAGTCGTCGGCGTCAACACAGCGATCTTCTCGCCGTCGGGCGGCAATGTCGGCATCGCCTTCGCCATCCCGGCCTCGACCGCGAACCACGTCGTCAAGAACCTGATCGAGAATGGCGCGGTGACCCGTGGCTGGCTGGGCGTCCAGATCCAGCCGGTGACCGACGAGATTGCCGAGTCGATCGGCCTCGAGAAGCCGAAGGGCGCGCTTGTGACCGAACCGCAGGCGAATGGCCCGGGCCTTGCCGCCGGCATCAAGGCGGGTGACGTCATCACCTCCGTCAATGGGCGCGACGTCGCCAACCCGCGAGAACTTGCTCGTACCATCGGCAGCTTCGCCCCGGGCGAGGAGGTCGAGGTCACCCTGTGGCGTGGCGGCAAGGAAGAGAAGCTGAAGGTCAAGCTCGGCGAACTGCCGACCGACACCGCCAAGGCTGAGGCGCCGTCGAGCGGCAAGGCGACCGCCGACACCGCTCTCGCTGACCTCGGCATAACCGTGGCCCCGGCCGATGATGGCAAGGGCGTGGTCGTAACCGAAGTCGAGCCGGGCAGCCCTGCTGAGGAGCGCGACATCCAGGTCGGCGACGTGATCGTCGCGGTGAACTCGAACCTGGTGACGAGCGGCGAGGATATCGGCAAGGCTGTCGAGGAAGCCTCGAAGGCGGGCCGCAAGGCGGTCCTGCTGCAGGTCTCCCGCGACAACAACAACCACTTCGTGCCGCTGCCGATCGGCTGATCGCGGTATGAACAAGGCGACGGTCTCAGGGCCGTCGCCTCCTTCCTTTTTCGCGTATAGTCGCGCCCATGAAGATTCTTGTCATTGAAGATGACCGCGAAGCCGCGGAGTACCTGCAGAAGGCTCTCGGCGAAGCGGGCCACAACGCGCATGTCACCTTCGACGGCGACAGCGGCTACCAGCTGGCGCTGGACGGCGACTACGACGTTCTCGTCGTCGACCGCATGCTGCCGCGCCGCGACGGCCTTTCCGTGATTTCAGGGCTGCGTACCAGCGGCATTACAACGCCGGTGCTGATCCTCTCGGCGCTGGGCGAGGTCGACGACCGGGTCACCGGCCTCCGCGCCGGCGGCGACGATTACCTCACCAAGCCCTATGCCTTCAGTGAGCTGCTTGCCCGCGTCGAAGTGCTGGAGCGCCGCGGCAGTCCGCGCGAGGTCGAGACCGTCTACCGCGTCGGCGACCTTGAGCTCGACCGGCTCTCTCACACCGTCAAGCGTGCTGGCAAGGAGATCCCGCTGCAGCCGCGCGAGTTTCGTCTGCTCGAATATCTGATGCGCCATGCCGGGCAGGTGGTGACCCGTACCATGCTGCTCGAAAACGTCTGGGACTATCATTTCGACCCGCAGACCAACGTCATCGACGTACACGTCTCGCGGCTGCGCTCGAAGATCGAGAAGGGGTACGAAACGCCCGTCCTCCACACCATCCGCGGCGCCGGCTACATGCTGAAGGCCGGATGATGCTGCCCGCGGTCCTGCGCACGACGGCGGCACGCCTCACTGCGATGTTCATGGTGCTGTTCGCGCTCTGCGCGGCAGTGCTGGTCTTCTACATGTCGTCGCTGTCGGTGAGCATGCTGACCGCCCAGACGCAGGAGACTATCGCCGAGGAGATGGAGGTGTTGTCGCGAGCCTACCAGCGCGGCAGCCTGCCGGCGCTGGTGCGCTTCGTTGAGGTCCGCTCGCGTCAGCCCGGCGCCAATCTCTACCTGCTGGCAGATCCGAACGGGCGTATTCTGTCTGGAAACGTCGAGAGCATTGAGCCGGGCGTGCTCGAGGGCGACGGCTGGACCGGACGCCCCTTCGCATATCGGCGCTATGGCGACAGGAGTGCGGCGACGACCGAAGAGGGCGAAGAACAGGCGGAGTTCAGCGGCCACCAGGCCGTCGCGCTGGTGCTGCGCCTTCCCAACCAGATGATCCTGCTCGTCGGCCGCGACCTCGGCGAGCCGCAGATCGTTCGCGACATCGTCAACCGTTCGCTGATCCTCGCCTTCGGCATGATGGGGATTGGTGCCGCCGTGATCTGGTTCTTCGTCGGCCGCCGGGCGCTGCGCCGCATCGATACCGTCTCGGAGGCGAGCCGGCGGATCATGGCGGGCGACCTGTCTGAACGCCTGCCGGTGAGTGGCACCGGCGATGAGTTCGACCGCCTGTCGCAGAACCTCAACGTTATGCTGGCGCGCATCGCCCGGCTGAACGATGGCCTCAAGCAGGTCTCCGACAACATTGCCCACGACCTCAAGACGCCGCTCACGCGCCTGCGCAACCGCGCCGAGGCAGCACTTGCGGGCGATCCCCGGGACGCCGACTACCGCGAGGCGCTGGAGGCGACCATCCGCGAGTCGGACCAGCTTATCCGCACCTTCAACGCGATCCTGATGATCTCGCGTCTCGAGGCTGGCCAATCGTCAGAGCAGACTACAACCGTCGACCTCCAACAAACCGTTGCCGACGTCGTGGAGCTCTACGAGCCAGTTGCAGAAGAGATGGGTGTGACCATCGAGGCCTCGATCGCGGGCGAGGCGAGCATCACCGCCAACCGCGAGCTGGTCGCGCAGGCGCTGTCCAACATCGTCGACAATGCAATCAAGTACTCGGCGGGCTCTGGCGAGGCACCGAAGGTGCAGGTCTCGCTTGGCCGCGAGGATGACGGCTACGTCATCGAAGTCGCCGACAACGGCCCGGGCATTCCGGACGAGGATCGCGACCGCGCGACGGAGCGCTTCGTGCGTCTCGAGCGGAGCCGCTCGCAGCCGGGATCCGGCCTCGGCCTTAGCCTCGCCAAGGCCGTGATGGAATTTCATCACGGGAGGCTTGAATTGGCAGGGCGAAACCCCGGACTATCCGTGCGGATGATCTTCCGGGAGGATTCGCACAAAGATGAGCAAGGCTGAGAACGGCGAGACCTGGTTCGGAACTACGGTCATTCATCTGGAACCGCTGGATGCGAAGGCGGCAGCGGAAGGCCTGAGCGACTTGGCTGACGCCGCCAGGGAGGGCGGCTACGGGAAGACCGCGGCGCTGCTGCATGGCAAGTCGCCGCTGGCGGCCTTCCTCGGCGCGGCCTTCGATCTCTCTCCCTTTCTTAAAGGCTGCGCCCGTCGCTACCTCGCGGCGCTGGAGAACCTCTTCTCTACGCCTCTTTCCCAGCGGCTGAAGGAGATCAACGAGCAGATCCGCGCCCTCGGCACCCGCCAGGGGCAGAGCGAATCTCTGCTGATGAAGGAGCTGCGCGAAGCCAAGGGTGAGGCGCATTTCCTGATCGCGCTTGCCGACCTTGCCGGCGCGGCCGACGCCTCCGTTACCGTCCGCCGCCTCAGCGATCTCGCGGACGCCTGCGTCGCGACCGCCATAGACTTCCTGCTCCTCGAAGCCAATCGGACGGGCAAGCTGAAGCTCGTTGATCTGGCGAAGCCGGCGGAAAAATCCGGCTGGATCGTGCTGGGCATGGGTAAGCTCGGCGCGCGTGAGCTGAACTTTTCCTCCGACATCGACCTCATCATCTTCTTCGATCCGTTCGCCCCGGCGGTGCCGGAACCTTACGAGGCGGCCGATACTTTCGTGCGCCTGACGCGGCGGCTGGTGCGCATCCTCCAGGACCGCACCGAGCACGGCTATGTTTTCCGCACCGACCTGCGCCTCCGCCCCGACCCCGGCTCGACGCCGCTAGCAATCCCGGTCGAGGCTGCGCTGATCTACTATGAGGGCAGGGGCCAGAACTGGGAGCGCGCGGCGATGATCAAGGCGCGCCCGGTCGCCGGTGACATCGAGGCGGGTAATGCCTTCCTCAAGGAACTGACGCCCTATGTCTGGCGCAAGTACATGGACTTTGCGGCGATCGCGGACGTTCATTCGATCAAGCGCCAGATCCATGCCCACAAGGGCCACGGCGAGGTGGCCGTGAAAGGTCACAACGTCAAGCTTGGTCGTGGCGGCATCCGAGAGATCGAATTCTTCGTGCAGACACAGCAGCTAATCGCGGGCGGGCGTTTCCCGGAACTGCGCGGCCGGGAGACAATCGAGATGCTGAAGGTGCTGGCCGAGCGCGGCTGGATCACGCCCGACGCGCGCGATGCGCTGACGGCCCAGTACTGGTTCCTGCGCGACGTCGAGCACGCCATCCAGATGGTCGCCGACGAGCAGACCCACAATTTGCCCGAGGACGACGAGGGGCTGGAGCGCATTGCACGTATGGTTGGCTTTGCCAGTGCCGAGGAATTCTCGGCATCCTTCCGCAAGTCGCTGCTGCTGGTCGAGAGCCACTATGCAGCCCTGTTCGAGACGGCGCCGCAGCTGTCGCGCGGCGTCGGCAACCTCGTCTTCACCGGCGACGTAGATGACCCCTCGACCCTGCAGACGCTTTCGGAACTCGGCTTCTCCCGGCCGAGCGACATCTGCCGCGTGATCCGGACGTGGCACTTTGGGCGCTACCGCGCGACGCAATCGTCGGAGGCGCGCGAGCGTCTGACGGAGTTGACGCCAGCACTGCTCGAAACCTTCGGCCGCACCAGGCGCGCCGACGAGGCGCTACTGCGCTTCGATGAGTTTCTGGCGGGGCTTCCCGCGGGCATCCAGCTGTTCTCGCTGCTCCAGTCCAATCCCGCGCTGCTCGACCTGCTTGCCACCATCATGGGCGCGGCGCCGCGGCTTGCCGCGATCATCACCCGCCGCCCGCACGTCTTCGACGGGCTGCTCGACCCGGCGCTGCTGTCGGAGCTGCCGAACAAGGCCTACCTCTCCGCGCGGCTCGACGCGTTCCTACAGGGCGCGGAGCTGCACGAGGAAAAGCTCGACCGCCTGCGCATCTTTGCGGCCGAGCAGCAATTCCTGATCGGCGTGCGCCTGATGAAAGGCGCGATCGATGCCGTGCGCGCCGGCAAGGCGTTTTCTGACCTTGCCGATCTGACGATAGGCGCGGCGCTAGCCGCCGTGCAGGAAGAGTTTGCCATCCGCCATGGCCGCGTGCCAGGCGGACGCGTCGCGATTCTCGGAATGGGCAAGCTCGGCAGCCGGGAGCTGACAGCCGGCTCCGACGTCGACCTCATCCTGCTCTACGATCACGACCCGGACGCCGACGAATCCGACGGGGAGAAGGGCCTTGCCCCTTCACACTACTATGCGCGTCTCACCCAGCGCCTGATCGCAGCTGTTTCCGCGCCGACGGCCGAGGGCGTGCTTTATGAGCTCGATCTCCGTCTGCGCCCCTCCGGCAACAAGGGGCCCGTGGCCACCCATATCGATGCCTTCCGCAAATACCAGCGCACCGAGGCATGGACCTGGGAGCACATGGCGCTGACGCGCGGCCGCGCGATTGCAGGCGACGAAAGCCTCTGCAAGGAGGCCGATGAGGAGGTGGCGCAGATCATCGCGCTCGACCGCGAGCCGAAGAAAATCTTCAAGGACGCGCGCGAGATGCGCGCGACGATCGCGCAGGAAAAGCCGCCCCGCAACATCTGGGATTTGAAGCTGATTTCAGGTGGCCAGATCGATCTTGAGTTCATCGCCCAGTGCGCGCGGCTTACCGGCAACATCGAGCCGGGCGAGTGGCCGCCTACCTCGACCGGAGATGCGCTGGCGCGGCTGACGCCGGAGTTCTGCAGTCCCAAGACGCGCGACGATCTCGTGCGCGCCTACGAGCTTTACCTGTCACTGACGCAGATCGTGCGGCTATGCCTGACCGGTCCACTCGAACCGGACGACGTGCCGCCGGGCGTTGCCGACCTGCTTCTGCGCAGCACAGACCTGCCAAGCATTGACGTTCTCCAGGCGCACATCAAGGACACGGCAGCCACCGTGTCCGACGCGTTCAAGAAGCTGCTTTCAGCCTGATTTGGGAAGGGGCTGCTCAGGCGGCCTTCTTCGGCGCCACCTTCACGGGGCGGATCGGAATGCGCACCGAGACGATGGTGCCGACATTCTCGGTCGAACGGATCTTCAACGCGCCGCCATGCAGTTCGGCAAGCGAGCGCGAAATGGCAAGACCAAGGCCCGAGCCGGTGTGGTTCTTCGAGAACTGGTTCTGTACCTGCTCGAACGGACGGCCGAGCTTCTTGAGCGCGTCCTTCGGAATGCCGCAGCCATTGTCCTCGATGCTGAGGGTGATCGCGCCGCCGGCCTTGCGGGCGCGCATCGTCACCTTGCCGCCGTGGCCGGTGAACTTCACCGCGTTGGAGAGAAGGTTGATGACGATCTGCTTGATCGCGCGGCGGTCGGCATGCAGCACCAGCCCCTCGTCGATCTGGGTCGACAGCGTGATCGACTTCTCCGCCGCCTGCAGCGCCACGACGCGCACCGTCTCGAGGATCAGCGGGTGCAGGTCGATCCGCTCGCGGTCGATCGAGAACTGGCCAGCTTCGATCTTCGACATGTCGAGGATGTCGTTGATGACGCCAAGGAGGTAGAGGCCGGAAGAGTGGATGTCAGCGACATACTCCACGTATTTCTCCGAGCCGAGCGGGCCGAAATAGGCCTGCTGCATCATCTCCGAGAAGCCGATGATGGCGTTGAGCGGCGTACGCAGCTCATGGCTCATATTGGCGAGGAATTCAGATTTCGCTCGGTTCGCGGCTTCGGCGCGCTCGGTTTCCTTCATGTACTTGCGGTTCAGCTCGACGAGTTCGGCAGTGCGCTCGCCCTCGGCGCGGCGCGCCAGCGACAGGTCGTGGATCGTCGCCATCAGGCGCCGCTCGCTGTCGGTCAGCTTCTCCTGCTGCTGCTTGAGCTGGGTGATGTCCGCGCCGATCGACACCATGCCGCCGTCGCGCGTGCGCAGCTCGTTGACCTGCAGCCAGCGCCCGTCGGCGAGTTGACGCTCGTAGGTGGCGCCGCTGTGCGGGCCATTCGGGCTTGCCAGCCTGCGCTCATAGGCGAGCGCCATCATCTTCTTCTCGATCTCGACGCGCGGCGTGCCCGGAATGACGTCGTGGTCGGAAAGCCCGTAATCCTGCTTGTACTTGGAGTTGCACATCACCAGGCAGTCGAACGCATCCCACAGGACGAAGGATTCCGAAATGCTCTCGATTGCGGTGCGCAGCCGCAGGTCGGCCGTTTCCGAGCGCTGGGCAAGCCGCTGCTGCTCGGAAATGTCGACGGCGATGCCGACGAGGTGCATTTCCGGCGCCTCGGGGTCCTTCACCTGCGCCTTGGCGCGGATCCACATCCACTGGCCGTCGGCATGGCGCATGCGGAAGACCTGGTCGATCTGGTCGATTTCGCCAGCGACGATCTTGTTGGCGAGATCGAACAGGTCGACGTCGTCGGGATGAATGATCTCGGCGACGACGCCGAACGACAGCATCGCCTCGGTGGGCTCATAGCCCAGCATCTCGTACATCGAGCGCGACCAGTACATCTTGCCGCGCACCATGTCCCAGTCCCACAGACCGCATCGGCCGCGCACCAGCGCAAGGTCCACGCGCTCATGCGCCTCGAGATAGAGGCGGTCGGCGGCCTGCGCCCGCGCAGCCTGGCCGAAATAGGCATAGAGCACGACCAGCAGCACGACGGCGGTGATGACGTAGAGCGTAACGTTCAGCGTCGCGTTGCGGCGCCAGTCGGCGAACACCGCCGACTGCGAAATCATCGCGACGGTCGCAAACTTGCGGTCATCGCTGATTCCCATTGCCGCAAACCATGGCTGTCCGTCGACCTGGACTTCCATTACGCCGGCGCGGGTGCCGAACAGGAACAGCGGCTGGCCCCCATGGATGAAGCCGTCGAGCGGCTTGCCAATCCACGCGCTTCCCGCCGGCGAGGCGGCGCGCACGGCAAAGCTTGCGTCGGTGACGAGCAGCACGTGGCTGGAAGTCAGCGCGCCCTGGGCGGCGATCTCTTCAAGAAGCGGCTGCGGATCAGGGAACGCACCTTCGCTGCGCAGCTGCTGCGCTTCCATCGACTCGGTCATCTGCGCGGTGGCGAGCGTCAGCATGCCGCGCGCGGTGCGCTCGACGTCGTCACGCTGCGCGAGCAGCGCAAGCGTGCGGGTGCCGGCGATGACGACCAGGAAGACAATGATCAGAATCGGGACGATACGGCGCAAATAGGGCTCCAGCGCCAGCAGCCGCTGATAGGCAGGGGCAGCAAGCATGCGCGCACGGCACGAGATCGACCGGCTGGCCGTCTGCGCCGCCGATTGACGCGCATGAAAATCCCCATCGGGCGCGCTCCACGCGTCCGCGTTTGCCATCGATGTGGCTCCCCAATTGCACCTGATGATCCGGCAACGCCGCACATCCGAATCGTCATTAAGGAATCAGAGGTGATTCGCCCTGTCCAGTGGGGACAGGGCAAAAAAGTTACGATTCGTTAACCGTAACTTCGGTCAGGCGAGCGTCCGCTCGACGATGTCGCGAAGGTCCGTGGAGAGGTCCTTCGGCGCTGCCATGGCGACCAGGGCCTCACGGGCAGCCTCGCGGCGCACCGGCTCGAGCGAGCGCCAGGATCGCATGGCCGTTGCAAGACGTGCCGCAAGCTGCGGATTGCCCTTCTCGATCTTCAGCACCGTCTCGGCGAAGAAGCGGTAGCCTGAGCCGTCTTCCTGATGGAAGCCGGTCTGGTTGAGCGTCGAAAAGGAGCCCACCAGCGCGCGCACGCGGTTGGGGTTGGAAAGGGCAAAGCCCTTGTGCTCCATCAGCGACTTGACGCGCTCCACGGCGCCGGAGCCGGGGATCGTCGCTTGGATCTGGTACCACTTGTCCATGACCAGCGGATCGGAGCCGAACTCGGCCTCGAACTTCGCCAGTGCCTCTGCCGTCCGCTCGTCGTTTGGGAAGCGGTGCGCGAGGATCGCGAGCGCTGCCGACTTGTCGGTCATATTGGTCGCAGCAGCGAACTGGCTTGCTGCCTGTTCTGCACTGTCGGCAGCGACGGACAGGTAGTCGAGCAACGTGTTGCGCAGCGCCCTGCGGCCGGCGCTCTCGGCGTCGGGGCGGAACGGGCCGCTCTCGGCAAACGAGTTGTAGATCTCCGCAAAGCCATCGACGTTAGCCGTGGCGATCGTCTGCATCAGCGCCTCGCGCGCCACGAAGATCGCATCGGGATCGATGTTGGAGCCGATCTCTCGGGCAATGTCGGCTTCGGCTGGCAGGGTCAGCGCCAGGGCGCGGAAGGCCGGCTCGAGCGTATCGTCCACAGCAATCTCGCCCGCAGCACGGACCAGGCCTTCGCCGAACTGCGGCTGCTTCTGGCCGCGCACCGCCTTGAAGCCCTGCACCAGCGCATCGGTGAACAGCGTGTTGAGCGCCTGCCAGCGCGAGAACAGGTCGCTGTCCTTGCGGGCGAGGAACAGGAGATCGTCGGGCCGCTGCTCGATCGAGATCGTCACCGGGGCCGAGAAGCTGCGGTTGAGCGACAGGGCAGGGCGCGTCGGAATGCCCTCGAAGCGGACGGTGTGCCGGCGCTTCTTGACGTGGATGACGCCGTTCGAAACCGTGGCGCCGTCGACAGCCGTCGGCTGCAGGTCTTCGCCCTCGGGGCCGACCAGCCCGAAGGCAAGCGGAATGTGCATCGGCCGCTTGCGGCTTTCCGAGGGCGTCGGCGGCACCGACTGCTCGATCTCCAGCGTGTAGGTCTTTGCCTGCTGGTCGTAGGCGGTGGAGATCGTCAGGTTCGGCGTGCCGGCCTGGTGGTACCAGAGCGCGAACTGCGAGAGGTCGACACCGGAGGCGTCCTCGAATGCCTTGAGGAAGTCCTCGATCGTGGCGGCATCGCCGTCATGCCGCTTGATGTAGAGGCTCATGCCCTCGCGGAATTTTTCCGCGCCGAGAATCGTGCGGATCATCCGCACCACCTCGGATCCCTTCTCGTAGACAGTCGAGGTGTAGAAGTTGTTGATCTCGCGGTAGCGGCGCGGGCGCACCGGGTGCGCGAGCGGCCCCTGGTCCTCCGGGAACTGGTGGGCGCGAAGCGTCCGTACTTCGGCAATTCGCTTGACGGCGCGCGAGCGTTGGTCAGCCGAGAATTCGTGATCGCGGAAGACGGTCAGGCCCTCCTTCAGGCACAGCTGGAACCAGTCGCGGCAGGTGATGCGGTTGCCTGTCCAGTTGTGGAAGTATTCGTGGGCGATGATTGCCTCGATATTGGCGAAGTCGGCGTCGGTCGCGGTGGCCTCGTCGGCAAGTACATACTTGTCGTTGAAGATGTTGAGGCCCTTGTTTTCCATCGCGCCCATGTTGAAGTCGCTGACGGCAACGATGTTGAAGACATCGAGGTCATATTCGAGCCCGAACACCTCCTCGTCCCACTTTATCGAGCGCTTGAGCGCGTCCATCGCATAGGCCGCGCGCGACTCCTTGCCATGCTCGACATAGATGCCGAGCGCGACCTTGCGCCCGGATGCGGTGATGAATTCGTCCTTCAGCCCGGCGAGGTCACCCGCAACGAGCGCGAAGAGGTAGGACGGCTTCGGGAACGGGTCGTGCCAGACGGCGAAGTGGCGACCGCCGTCGAGCTGGCCGCTCTCGACCATGTTGCCATTGGAAAGCAGCAGGGGAGCAGCCGTCTGATCCCCCTCGATGCGGACCGTGTAAACCGAGAGCATGTCCGGCCGGTCGATGAAGTAGGTGATGCGGCGGAAACCTTCCGGCTCGCACTGGGTGCAATAGACCCCCTTCGATACGTAGAGACCCATCAGTTCGCTGTTGCGCGACGGGTTGAGCTTCGTGACGACCTTCAGGCGGAAGCTCTTGTCCTGCGGCGGGTTGTGGAGGGTCAGCTTGTCGACCGTGGCTTCATAGGAGCCATCAGCGGCGGCGACGCCGTTGATCTCGACGCCGAGGCACTCAAGCTCGTCGCCGTCGAGCTCTAGCGGCGTGCCGGGGGCGGTGCCGTCCCGGCGTTCGATCTCCAGCTCGGCGGTGACGATCGTTTCTTGCGGCGACAGGACGAAGAGCAACCTGGTCTGCGGTATGAAGTACTCCGTCGGCCGATAGTCTTCGATCCGGAATACCTTGCCCGTGTCCTGACGCATAACCCTGAACTTTCCTTCGTATCGCGGCCACGCAAAGCCGCGTCAAAATCTGCATTCGGTCTTTACATGATACTGGCGCTCGGCAAAACTGGAACGAGTGTATACAATTGCACCGGGCGCCAGATGCGGCCCCGAGGGAGGAAAATCAATGACCGTCATGACGCCCAAGTTCGGGATAGGTGCGTCTGTCCTGCGTCTCGAGGACAGCTCTTTCATCACGGGGAAGGGACGCTACACCGACGACATTCGCCAGGAAGGCATGCTGCACGGCTACGTGCTGCGCTCGCCCATCGCCAAGGGCACGTTCACCATCACCTCGACCGAGGCCGCGCGGGAGGCGGACGGTGTTCATCTCGTCCTGACGGGCGCTGATCTCGCGCACCTCGGCGACCTCAGGTCCACGCTGATGATGCCGCAGCCGGACGGCACGAAGGCCCCGACGCGCGACATTCCGATTCTCTGCCGCGACCGGGTCGAGCATGTCGGCGATGCGGTTGCCTTCGTCGTCGCCGAGACCCGCGCGCAGGCGCAGGACGCCGCCGAACTGATCGAGATCGAGTACGAGGCGGAGGAGGCGATAGCCGACACCGCGACCTCACCCGACAAGGCGTTCGAATACAAGCTCGGCGACGAGGCGCGGACCAACGAGGCGTTCGCGAAAGCGGCGCACGTGACGAAGATAAGCGTCCTCAACAACCGCCTCGTCAGCAACTACATGGAGCCGCGCGCGGCGATCGGCGAATGGCTCGCCGACGAGGAGCGCTTCGTCCTCACGACCGGTTCGCAGGGCGTGCACTCGATGCGCAGGATCCTCGCCGACCAGGTCTTCAACGTGCCGCAGGAGACGATCCGCGTGGTGACGCCGGACGTCGGCGGCGGCTTTGGCCCGAAGGCCTGCACCTATCGCGAGCATCCGCTGGTGCTGGAAGCTGCAAAGCGGCTGGGCCGTCCGGTGAAGTGGACCGGCGACCGCACCGAACATTTCCTTGTCGATGCCCACGGGCGCGACAACGTCACTGAAGCCGAGATGGCGCTCGACGAGAACGGCCGCTTCCTCGGCATGCGCGTGCGCATGATCGCCAATCTCGGCGCCTATGCCCATCAGGTCGGCCCGCTGATCCCCTTCATCGGCGCGACCATGTCGACCGGCGTTTATGACATTCAGGCGCTCGATGTCTCGATCCTCGGGGTCTACACCAACACCGCCCCGATCGACGCCTATCGTGGCGCGGGCCGTCCGGAAGCGGCCTTCCTGGTCGAGACGCTGGTTGATGCCTGTGCGCGCGACCTTGGACTCACGCCGGACGAGATCCGCCGCCGCAACTTCATCAAGCCGGAGCAGCTTCCCTACCGCACGCAGACCGGCCGTCTCTACGACACCGGCGAGTTCCAGGGGCACATGGAAAAGGCGATGGAGGTTGCCGGCTGGGCGGGCTTCGAAGCCCGGCTCGCGGAAGCGACGTCACGCGGAAAGATCAGAGGCATCGGCATGGCGTCCTATGTCGAGGCCTGCGCCTTCCCGGGCTCGGAAGCGGTGCATGTGAAGCTCGAGGAAGACGGCTCCGTCACGCTCGACATCGGCACCCAGTCGAACGGCCAGGGCCACGCCACCGCATACACGCAGTTCGTTGCCGACACGCTCGGCCTCGACCCCAGCCGCATCAAGGTGATCCAGGGAGACAGCGACCGTCTGCCCAAGGGAGGCGGCACCGGCGGCTCGCGTTCGATTCCGCTCGGCGGCGTTTCGGCCGCACGCGCCGGCGAGAACCTCGCCGAAAAGATCCGCAAGATTGCCGCGGACGAGCTCGAAGCCTCGCCCGCCGACATCGAACTCGTCGACGGTGAGGCGCGCATCGTCGGCACCGACCGCCGCATGGATTATTCGGCAATCGCAAAGGCGGCGAAGTCGCCCGATGACCTGAAGGGCTTCGGCGAGTTCGTCCAGAACGAAGCGACCTATCCGAACGGCACCCACGTCTGCGAAGTTGAGATCGATCCGGAGACCGGCGAGGTCGATGTCGTCAACTACGTCAGCGTCGACGACTTCGGCATCACCGTGAACCCGGTGCTGCTCGCCGGACAGGTGCATGGCGGCATCGCCCAGGGCGTCGCGCAGGCGCTCTACGAAAACACGGTGTATGGCGAGGATGGGCAGCTCCAGACGGCGACCTTCATGGACTATTGCATGCCGCGCGCCGACAACTTCCCGAACTTCAACTTCTCGACCCGCAACGTGCCCTCGACGACCAATGCGCTTGGCATCAAGGGAGCAGGCGAGGCTGGTACGATCGGTGCGGCTCCCGCGGTGATGAACGCGGTCAAGGACGCCCTTCACAGAGCGTACGGAATAGACCATATCGACATGCCAGCGACGCCGAATCGTGTCTGGTCAGCGATCAGGGAGGCGACGTCACGTAACTGAGGGGGCCTGATTGCCGGTCGAATCTTCCAGCCAAGCTGAGAACGCGGTTCACGGCATCCTCCTCAAGGTCGCTTCGGTGGCCATCTTCGTGATGATGAATGGCCTGATCAAGGTGGCCGGCGACGTACCCGCCGGCCAGATCGTCTTCTTCCGGTCCTTATTTGCCATTCCGCCAATCATGCTGGTCTTGTGGTTGCAGGGCCAGATGAAGGGCGCCTGGCGCACTAAAAATCCGGTCGGGCACATCATGCGCGGCCTCGTCGGTGTCAGCTCGATGGGCCTCGGCTTTTTCGCACTGACCCGGCTGCCGCTGCCCGACGCGATCACCCTGAACTACGCCCAGCCCCTGCTGGTCGTCGTCTTCAGCGCGCTGTTTATGGGCGAGCTGATCCGCGTCTACCGCTGGTCGGCAGTCATCGTCGGCCTGTTCGGCGTCGTGGTCGTCTCGTGGCCGAAGCTGACGTTATTCTCGTCCGGCGCACCGGCTGAAACAGGACAGGCAAT
The DNA here is from genome assembly GCF_000526635.1 of Aminobacter sp. J41. Taxonomy (GTDB): domain Bacteria; phylum Pseudomonadota; class Alphaproteobacteria; order Rhizobiales; family Rhizobiaceae; genus Aerobium. The sequence continues at coordinate 50,342 of NZ_JAGL01000011.1, read as the reverse complement.
TGGCGTCCTTGCCGCCTTCGGCGGTGCGACCATGTCGGCGATCGCGATGCTGCTGGTCCGCAAGCTGGTCCATACCGAGCGTACGTCGACCATCGTCATCTGGTTCTCGGCCAGCGCGACGGTGATCTCGCTCTTCACCATCCCGTTCGGATGGAACGCTCTTGAGCCATACCAGGTCGCGTCGCTGATCGGCGCGGGCATCTGCGGCGGCCTCGCGCAGATCCTGATGACAGAGGCGTACCGCTATGCCGAGGCGTCGGTCGTCGCACCGTTCGAGTATACGTCGCTGCTGCTTGGGATCGTCTTCGCATATCTCGTCTTCGGTGAGCTGCCGACGATCTACACGCTGGTGGGCGGCGCCATCGTCATCAGCGCCGGCATCTTCATCGTCGTGCGCGAGCGTCAGCTCGGTCTCGAACGGGCAAAGGCGAAGAAGGTATCGCCGCCCCAATAGTCACGTCGCGGTGGCGAGCTGGCGCAGATAGTCCCCGGTTTCGGTATCTGCGGGGAAGAACGACTCGATCGCTAGCTCTGACAGCGTGACATCGAGAGGCGTGCCGAACACGGTGATCGTGCTGATGAAGCTGAGAACCTGATCCCCCATCCGCACTCGCAACGGCACGGCGATGTTGTGCGCCGCATCTGGTTCATGCGCCGCAGCTGGACCGGGATAGGACAACAGTTCCTTTTCGAGCGCCTGCAACCCCGGGCCGCCCGAGTTCTCGATCTGCAATCTCAGGCGCTCCAGAAGGTGCGTGCGCCACTGGCCGAGATTGACGATACGCGGCGCAAGCCCTTTGGGATGCAGAGACAGGCGCAGCACGTTGACGGGCGGCTCAAGCAGGGCGAGGTCTTCGATGCTTTCCAGGAGCGGCCCGACGGAAGCATTCGCCTTGAGCATGTTCCAGCCCTTGTCCACTGCGATCGCCGGGAATGGTTCGTGACCTATAAGGACCTGCTCCACGGCAGCCAGCGCGGGCTTGAGCGCCGGATCATCCAGCTCTCGCTCGCTAAAGCTCGGCGCATAACCTGCAGCCATCAGAAGTCGGTTTCGCTGGCGCAGCGGCACGTCCATCTGCTCGGCAAGACGCAGCACCATCCCGCGCGAAGGTCTTGCGCGGCCGCTTTCGATGAAGCTGAGGTGCCGCTGTGAAATCTCGGCGTCGAGCGCAAGATCCAGCTGGCTCAGACGGCGCCGCTGGCGCCATTCTCGGATCAACGCACCCGCATTCAGTTGTTCCATCGTGTCGGCCTCCCTGAGGACGCCTCAGCCTAGGCGCGGATCCGCCGTATTTCTATTACCTCCCACGTAATCGCTTTGCGCCGCGTTGTGGCTCAACCTGAGGGCATCCTGGTTCAACCGAAGGAGATGCCCGATGACCGTTACGAACTCACCATTCCTGCGCGCCACTCTTATCGCCGATGCCGTGATGGGCTTCGCCGCCGCAGCCATCACCATCTTCGGAGCGGGGCTGCTCTCGGCCTGGCTCGCCTTGCCGGAAGGCCTCCTGTTCTGGGCGGGCGTCGCGCTCGTGCCGATCGCGGCCTTCCTGTTGATGATGGCGTTCCGGCCTGAAATTCCCAGGTCGTGGCTGCGGGAGATCGTCTTCATCAACGCGAGCTGGACAGTCGCGAGCCTTGCCATCATGATGCTCGGGCTGGTGCAGCCGAACATGCTGGGCGCGGCATTTGTGATCGTCCAGGCGGTTGCGGTGGGGGGCTTCGCGTGGCTCGAGGCCATCCCGCTGCGGCGGCCGGATACGGTCGCCGCCTGATCAGGCGCGCATCTGGTCGAGCCTGGCCGCGATCTCGAGCAGGTCGCGCCAGGCGAGCTTTTTGTGCGCTGGGTTGCGCAGCAGATAGGCCGGATGCAGCGTCGGCATGGTCGGGATTTCTACGCCCGAGGCCGTGCGATGGACCTTCCAGTTGCCGCGAAGGCGCAGAATGCCTTCGTTCGCATGCAACAGCACCTTCGCCGACGGGCCGCCAAGCGCGACGAGAATTTTCGGGCGCGCAAGCTCGATCTGCCGCTCGATGAACGGGCGGCAGATTTCGGTTTCGAGTGGCGTGGGCGTGCGGTTGCCCGGCGGGCGCCATGGCACGACATTGGCAATGTAGGCGTTGGTCTTGCGCGACACGCCGATCGCGGCAAGCATCGCATCGAGCAGGCGGCCAGATCGGCCGACGAACGGCAGTCCTTCGATGTCCTCGTCCCGCCCGGGAGCCTCGCCCACCAGCATCACGTCCGGCTGCGGGTTGCCGTCGGCGAAGACAAGGTTCTTGGCGGTCAGCTTCAGGTTGCAGCCATCGAAATTGCGCAACAGTTCGCACAACTCATCGAGCGACTGGGCGCTGGCGGCAACCTCGCGCGCCCGCACCGCCTGCTCCTCGTCGGGGAGAACTGGGGCCGCCATCGCGGCCTGACGCGCAGCAGCCTGCTCCTCGAAGCGGTTGACCGGCTCTTCCAGCAATGGCTCGTCAACGCCCGCTTCGGCGTAGAAGCGCAGCAGGTCGGCAAGGTCAGGGAAGGATGCGTTCGGGTCTGCGGTCAGCATCCCCTATTGTCGCCCGCGGGGCGGCGTCCTGCAAGCGCTGCGGCGACATTCCGCCACCTATCCGCCGAGGAATTGAACTGCTGCAGTATTCATAGGCGGAAACTGGTACTTACCTTAGCTTGAACAATATCGACTGTTTCCCGTTGCAGCGCGATAGGATATGAGCGCAAGCACGGAAATGCCGACGGGTCTACGCACAGGGAGCTGCTGATGAGCGATATCGAGCGGGAGAGCATGGAGTTCGACGTGGTGATCGTCGGCGCAGGGCCAGCAGGCCTGTCCGCCGCGATCCGCCTGAAGCAACTCGATCCTGATCTCTCCGTGGTCGTGCTCGAGAAGGGCGGCGAAGTCGGCGCGCACATCCTCTCCGGCGCGGTCGTCGATCCGATCGGCATCGACCGCCTGCTGCCGAACTGGCGCGAGGACAGCGACCATCCGTTCAAGACGCCGGTCACCGACGACCAGTTCCTGATCCTCGGGCCTGCAGGCTCGTTGCGGCTGCCGAACGTGCTGATGCCGCCGCTGATGAACAATCACGGCAACTACATCGTCTCACTCGGCAATGTCTGCCGCTGGCTCGCTGGTCACGCCGAAGCGCTGGGCGTCGAGATCTATCCGGGCTTTGCTGCCGCCGACCTCATGTATGACGAGAATGGCGCAGTCACCGGCGTCATTACCGGAGATATGGGCGTGGAGCGCGACGGCACGCCGGGCCCGAACTACGCTCCCGGCATGGCGCTGCTCGGCAAGTACGTGCTGATCGGTGAGGGCGTGCGCGGCTCGCTCGCCAAGAAGCTGATCGCCAAGTACAACCTAGCGGATGGCCGCGAGCCGCAGAAGTTCGGCATCGGCCTCAAGGAGCTGTGGCAGGTCAAGCCGGAGAACCACAAGCCGGGTCTTGTGCAGCACTCGTTCGGCTGGCCGCTTGGCGGCGAGACCGGCGGCGGCTCGTTCCTCTACCACCTCGAGGACAATCTGGTTGCGGTCGGCTTCGTCGTTCACCTGAACTACAAGAACCCGTACCTGTCGCCGTTCGAGGAATTTCAGCGCTTCAAGACGCATCCGGCGATCGCTCCGACCTTCGAGGGCGGCAAGCGCATCTCCTACGGCGCTCGCGCCATCACCGAGGGCGGCTACCAGTCGGTGCCGAAGCTGAGCTTCCCGGGCGGCGCGCTGATCGGCTGCTCCGCGGGCTTCGTCAACGTTCCTCGCATCAAGGGTTCGCACAACGCAGTACTCTCCGGCATGCTCGCAGCCGAGCATGTTGCCGAGGCGATCGCCGCCGGCCGCGAGCACGACGAGCTGACCGGCTACGAGGCTGCATGGCGCGAGAGCGACATTGGCAAGGACTTGAAGAAGGTCCGCAACGTGAAGCCGCTGTGGTCGAAGTTCGGCCTGTGGCTCGGCGTCGGCCTTGGCGGCCTCGACATGTGGCTCAACTCGATCTTCGGCTTCTCGCCGTTCGGAACGATGAAACATGGCAAGACCGACGCGGAGTCGCTGGAGCCGGCTTCCAAGCACAAGAAGATCGAGTATCCGAAGCCTGATGGGGTGCTGACCTTCGACCGCCTGTCGTCGGTGTTCCTGTCGAACACCAACCACGAGGAAGACCAGCCGATCCACCTGCAGGTAAAGGACATGGACCTGCAGAAGCGCTCGGAGCACGATGTCTACGCCGGTCCGTCGAGCCGTTACTGCCCCGCTGGCGTCTACGAATGGGTGGATGCTGACGGCAACGCCGCGGCCGACAAGATGGGCGTCGATGTCCGCTACGTCATCAACGCGCAGAACTGCGTCCACTGCAAGACGTGCGACATCAAGGACCCGAACCAGAACATCAACTGGGTCCCGCCGCAGGGCGGCGAAGGTCCGGTCTATCCGAACATGTAAGGGGCTAGGGGAGTAGGGGACTAAGGGACTAAGGAACTGGGTGGAGGCGTGCGACAACGTCGCGCCGGGCTACCTTACTCCCTTACTCCCTTACCGCCGCCTGTCTCACCTCGGCCGGCTTCTCTTCCGGCAGCAGGGTGAACTCGAACAGCACCGGCAAATGGTCGGAGTTGCCACCTTCAATGGTCTGGAGCCTTACCGGCACGACCGCACCCTTCACCATGACATGGTCGATGGGCAAGCCGATTGTCCGGCGCAGCCAGTCGGGAGCGATCCGGTGCAGATAGGTGGAGCCAAGTCCGCGCAGGATGCGTGCGCCGGCGGCATCGGCCAGCGAGCGGGCAGAGTAGCTCCACGGCGCTGAATTGAGGTCGCCGGCGAGAATCGCTGTTGGTCCGACCTCGCGCATCAGTGGCAGGACGCGCGGCATCTGCTTCTGCTGGTGGAACGGCCACGGCCATCCGAGATGCACCGCGATCATGTCGACTGCCTGTCCGCCAAAGTCGTAACGGAGGTGGGCAACGTCACCTCTTGCTCCGCATTGGGGATGGAAGCCCGTCGCGAAGGGCCGGCGCGAAAGGATCGCGGTGCCGCCGAGGTCGTCAGGCTTCGGACAGATCAGTGTGTAGGGGTACGCCCCCTCCAGCAGTCTGATCTTTTCGTGCCAGCGCGCGGAGACCTCGTTCAGCATCACGACGTCAGGCCGCACCTCGCCAATCAGCGACAGCACGGCATCCTGCCGCTCGTTGCGGTAATAGACGTTGAGATGCAGCACCTTGTAGACCGGCCCGGCAACCGCGCCGCTCGCATGCGCGGGTGTCGCGCCCGCGCCCTCCCAGAGCGTCGTTCCGAGCGTCAGACCGCCCAGCAGCACCGCGAACAGCGCCTCGATCCGCAGCCTGACCAGCAGGAGGACGGGAACAAGGATCAACAGCAATACCGCCAGGTGCACGCGGAAATGCGAGAAGGAGTCGAGGGCAGGATGCAGCCGCCCGAGATAGCCGAAGCTGAGGGCAGCCGCGATGCCCGTCAGGGCGGCGAGCACGATGAGCCGGAAAACGGTCGATTTCATAAGGTGAGCGCGCTCTACAGGAAGGCGGTTTCAGCAAAACTGCGCAGCTTGCGGGAGTGAAGCCGCTCGGACGGCATTTGCCCCAGCTTCTCCAGCGCACGCAAGCCGATTGTCAGGTGCTGCGCCACCTGCCGCTTGTAGAACTCAGTCGCCATGCCCGGCAGCTTCAGCTCGCCATGCAGCGGCTTGTCCGAGACGCACAACAGTGTCCCGTAGGGCACGCGGAAGCGGAAGCCGTTGGCGGCGATCGTCGCCGACTCCATGTCGAGCGCGATGGCTCGCGACTGCGACAGGCGCTGCACCGGACCGCGCTGGTCGCGCAGTTCCCAGTTGCGGTTGTCGATGGTGGCGACCGTGCCAGTGCGCATGATGCGTTTGAGGTCGTAGCCCGAAAGGCCCGTCACCTCGGCGACGGCCTCCTCGAGTGCGACCTGGACTTCCGCGAGCGCCGGGATCGGCACCCAGACCGGAAGGTCATCGTCGAGCACGTGGTCTTCGCGGACATAGGCATGGGCCAATACGTAGTCGCCCAGCGCCTGGCTGGTGCGCAGGCCCGCGCAGTGGCCGAGCATCAGCCAGACGTGTGGCCGCAGCACCGCGATGTGGTCGGTGATCGTCTTGGCGTTGGACGGCCCGACACCGATATTGACCATGGTGATGCCGTTGTTGCCCGGCTTCTTGAGGTGATATGCCGGCATCTGCGGCATGCGGATCGGCGTCGTGCCTTCGTCCGGATGCCCGGAGCCTGCGAGCGTCACGATGTTGCCCGGCTCGACGAAGGCCTCATAGCCACCGCCGCCATCGGCCATCAGCTTGCGCGCAACCGCGCAGAACTCGTCGATGTAGAACTGGTAGTTCGTGAACAGCACGAAATTCTGGAAATGCTCGGGGCCCGTCGCCGTATAATGAGTGAGTCGGTGCAGCGAATAGTCGATGCGTTGGGCAGTGAAGGCCGCGAGCGGCATCGGCTCCCCGGGTGCGGGCTCATAGGTGCCGTTTGAAATGTGGTCATCAGTGGTGTTGAGGTCCGGCACGTCGAACAGGTCGCGCAGCGGCCGCCGCAGCACTTCGGCGACGCTGCTGTCGACATAGGTGCCTTCGAGAAAGGCGAAGTGCAGCGGGATCGGCGTGTCGGAGTCGCCGACACTGATTGGCACGCCGTGGTTGCGGATGAGGAGCCCCAGCTGTTCGGTGAGATAGTTTTCGAAGAGGTCGGGCCGGGTAATGGTGGTGGCGTACTCGCCGGGGCCGGTCACGTGGCCATATGCGAGGCGCGAGTCGATCTGGGCGTAGGAAGAGGTCGTCAGCCGGACTTCCGGATAAAACGCGCGGAACCGCTGGTGCTGGTCGCCGCCGGTCGCCAGCGACTGGAAGGAGTCGCGCAGGAAGGCAGTGCTGCGCTGATAGAGCTGCTTGAGCGCGCGCACCGCCTCGGCCGCGTCAGTAAAGCTCTGACGCGGAAACGGCTCCGGCGTCGAGATGACAGGGATCGGATCGTTATAGGTTCGCTTTTCCATGGCCCATTATAGGGCGATCAGGCGCGATTTCGAGTAGGGCAGCAAGGTTAACCCTTCTGCCCTCAGAGGCAGCGTGGCGCGGCATGGTTCCCGCGCCACGTGAGCCGTTACATGCGCGTTGGGCGCCCGCACTCGCCATTGTGGACGATCTGGAAGCCCTCGCTCTCGGCCGAGCATGCGTTTCCGAAGGTACGTGTCTGGCTGCCGCGTCGTGCACAGACCGGGCGGTACTCCATCGTGCAGGCGCGCTGCTCCGGCGGGCGGTTCCAGTTGCCGCCGGGGCCGGAAGGCGGACGGTTCCAGTCGCTGCCAGGACCAGACGACGGCGACCCTGAGCGGCACTCGCCATCGCCAAGAATGCTGAAGCCCTCCGCGCGCGCCATGCACGCATTGCCGAATGTGCGGCGCTGGCCGCCGCGCTGTGCGCAGACCGGCAGGTACTCGCGTGTGCAGGCGACCGGTGGCGGCGTCGGTCGGGGCGGTGGCGGGCGATAGCCCGGGCCTTCATCGACCACGACGGTACACGCAGCGAGGATGGTGCCGCTCACGGCCACCCCTGCCGCAATCTTCGCAATTGAAAACAGGTTCATCCGTTCCTCCTCGTGAACCGTCTGCGATCCTTCCTCATCAATCGATCATCGAAGCGAGGCGAAAATGCAACCGGGGGTGTGCTATTTCGTCAGTGCGGAGACGATCGCCTTGTCCGGGAAACAGGTGGCAGGCATGCCGGCTTTGGCTTGCCATTCGCCGATCGAGCGGCGGGTGCGGAAGCCCGGCAGGCCATCCGCGGAGCCTACGTCGTAGCCGAGCTTTTCCAGCGCCCGCTGCATTGCCGCGATGTCGGAGCGGTAGAGCCCGCCGACCTTACCCCATTGGGCTGTAAACTGCTTGTCGCCATAGGCGATGCGGTCAGCGGCGTGGGCAACGAACAGCGCGTAGTTGTCGGAGAAGTTGTATTCCTTCAGCACGTAGAAGTTCGGCGTGACGATGAAAGCGGGGCCAGAGCGGCCCGCCGGCATCAGCAGAAATCCTTCCTGCCTTGCCTCGTGTTCAGGGAAGGGGCGGCCGCTGACGCGGGTAATTCCCATCGCCGCCCAGTCGGCGATCTTTCTGCCGCGGTCGGGGCCTTCGAGAGAGCAGGAGACATTTGCCGGCACGGTGACCTCAAAGCCCCAGTCGCGACCCTTCACCCAGCCCTTCTTCGTGAGGTAGTTGGCGATCGATGCCAGCGTGTCTGCCGCCGAGCCCCAAATGTCGGCGCGCCCGTCACCGTCGCCATCGACGGCATATTGCAGGTACGAGCTCGGCATGAACTGCGGCTGCCCTAGCGCGCCGGCCCAGGACGATTTCATGGCCGAGATCGGCGCCTGCCGCTTTTCGATCATTTCAAGGGCCGCCAGCAGCTCGTTTCGGAACATCTCCTTGCGCGTGGCCAGGAATGCCTTGGTGCCCAAAACTTCGAAGGCGTTGTAGGGGATCTTGGCACTGCCGAAGCCGGACTCGCGGCCCCAGATTGCCAGCAGCACGCCGCGTGGAATGCCGTATCGCTGTTCGATCCTGTCGAGCGCGGATTTCAGCTGCCCGGCGCGTGCACGGCCACCGGATGTGACGGCCGAGATCGTCTTCTCGGCAAAGTAGGCGCCCGGCGAGCCGAACTCGGCCTGGTGCTGCTGCTTCGGCGTCTCCGGCTTCTGGCCCGGCAGCACGAGGTCGGGCAGCTTCAAGTTAGGCTTCACGCCGCTGAAGGCGGCGTTGAAAGTTTCGGGTGAGATGCCGCGCGCCTTTGCCTGCGGCCACAGCTCGTTCTTCAGCCAGCCCTGGAACTGCGCATTGATATCCTTCGCAGTGGCGGGAGCTGAGAGGCCGATCAGGCAGGAAAGGATGAGGGCGAAACGTGTCTTCATGGTTCGTCCTCCGCAGAGGGTGGGTGTTTAGAACACCGTACGTGATTTGAGCGCGGCTGTAAGTGTGCCTTCGTCGAGGTAGTCGAGTTCGCCGCCGACCGGCACGCCATGCGCGAGCCGCGTGACCTTCACGTCCAGCCCCGCTAGCTGGTCGGTGATGTAGTGCGCGGTTGTCTGTCCCTCGACCGTCGCGTTGACGGCGAGGATCACCTCGGAGGTGCCACCTTCGGCGACACGCGAGACCAGCGAGGCGATGTTCAGGTCCTCCGGCCGCACGCCGTCGAGCGGCGAGAGCGTGCCACCGAGAACGTGGTAGCGCACGTTGAGCGCTGATGCGCGCTCCAACGCCCACAGGTCCGACACGTCTTCGACGACGATCAGCGTTGCCGGGTCGCGCCGTGGATCGGTGCAGATCGTGCAGGGATCGCTGGTATCGACATTGCCACAGCAGGAGCAGACCCGCACCTTGGCAACGGCCTCGCCCATCGCCTGCGCCAGCGGCGACATCAGCTGGTCCTTCTTCTTGATGAGATGGAGTGCTGCGCGGCGCGCGGAACGCGGCCCGAGCCCCGGCACCTTGGCCAGGAGCTGGATCAGGCGTTCGATTTCAGGACCGGCGATTCTTTTCGACATGCGATGCGTTTAGCGGGGAATACGGCTGATGGATAGCGCCAGCATGCGATGGTGAGCCCCGATCCTGACAGGATTATGGGCTCTGCGCCTAGCGCGCGAAGGGAATGGCGCAACTGATCGGGTTGGTGATGTCGCAGGCGGTCATCGTGCCACGCTGAACCGTTCCGAGGCGGCTCTTTTCGGCGACCAGCACCGACAGACCCATGCCGAACAGCATGATCATCAGGCACACGATGGTGAAGCGGCGAGCGAGCATTGGGGCGTCTCCTTCTTTATGGCGAGAAGGTGCCCGATCGTGGCTGAACCGACCCTGATTTCTCCGTTCATCTGCGGTTCAATGATCTTAACAGAACCCTAAATCCTATTCGTTGGCAGTTGCTGCCGGCATGTGCTTTGTTCCGGGCCACCACATTTGGAGGAATTTGATGACGACCCAGACCGTGCCAATTCAGGTTCACTACTGGCCGACTCCCAACGGCTGGAAGATCACCATCATGCTCGAGGAGCTCGGCGTTCCCTACGAGGTGCAGTACGTCAACATCGGCAAGGGTGAGCAGTTCGAACCGGAGTTCCTGAAGATCTCGCCGAACAACCGCATGCCCGCAATCGTTGATCCGGAGGGGCCCGGCGGCGAGCCGATCTCGATCTTCGAGTCGGGCGCGATCCTGCAGTATCTCGGCCGCAAGTTCGGCCGCTTCTATCCGTCGGACGAGCGCCAGCGTGTCGATGTGGACCAGTGGCTGTTCTGGCAGGTCGGCGGCCTCGGACCAATGGCCGGACAGGCGCACCACTTCCGCCAGTATGCGCCCGAGCAGGTGCCGTATGCGATCAAGCGCTACACCGACGAGTGCAACCGCCTCTATGGCGTCATGAACCGGCGCCTTGCCGACCGCGAATTCCTCGCCGGCGAGTACTCGATTGCGGACATGGCCTGCGTCGGCTGGATACGGCCATACAAGAACCAGGGGCAGGATATCGAGGAGTTCCCGAACCTGAAGCGCTGGTTCGAGACGATGTCGGCGCGCCCCGCCGTCGAGCGCGGGTGGTCGGTCGGGCAGGAGCACCGCCGCAACATCGCCGACGACAAGGAAGCCCAGAAGGTCCTGTTCGGCCAGCGCGCGCGCTGAAGATGAAGAGGGCAGGCGGCAGCAAGAGCCGCCTGCCGCCATTGCCTACTGGCGCTTCCAGTTCTGCGTCTTGCAGAAGATCGCCGCCACGCAGCCCTGCATGGCGAGCGAATTCCCCTTGAGAGTGGCGTTGCCCGAATAGGTCTTGTCGGTTGCGGGATCGGTGATCTCGCCCTTGTACTTGCCGTTGCCTGCTGGGTTCATCTGGCCGATGCGCTTGCCATTGTGAGCACCGCTCCTGACGGTGATGACGAAGCCGCCGCCGGACGGGGCGATCTCTGCGATCGCGCCGCTGTCCGTCTTCCACTTGCCGACAATTCCGTCGGCGTAAGCAGACCCCGTCAGCATCAGGGCAGTCATTGCAGCAAGGGCAGTCGTGCGCAGCATGTATCCTCCTCCTGGCCCCGACAGGTAAACAGATTCGGCGGCCTTTTAACTTACGCGAACGTAAGCGTAATTGAACTCGCGCGGGAGCGGAAGAGGGCAAGAGCGGGGATGTGCGGCATTCTCGGGAGGCTTCCGGCGCTGCGATTTCCTGAGAAGAACCCCGACTTTCCTCGCAGACACCGTTTCGCGTGGTTAGCAAAGGCTTTCCGGCGACAAGTAAGATTTTCCGCGCAGTTTAATCTAAATCCGCGGAATACCGGCACTTCTATCCTTAACGAATTCCAGGGTTTACCTCTTGTTTTGATTTCATTTTCCCGCCGTTAAGCAACCCGTTTAACGGCGGATTCAAGGCTCCACGGCATCCTCGAAGCATCAAAGACAACGGCGGGACACGCCGGAAAATCTGGCTCTCAGAGTTACACAGGGGACTTGAAAAATGGCTCGTTTCGAAGTGCTTGAAGCAGGTATCGGCTCCTCCGCGCAGGCGGACGTTCTGTTCGAACTCGGCATGATGTACGCCACCGGCCGCGACTGCGACGTCGATCTCGTCGCCGCCCACAAGTGGCTCAACATCGCCGCGATCAAGGGATCGGACCGCGCGGCTACCATGCGTGCCGAACTCGCCCTGACCATGTCGAAGATGGACATCGCCCGTGCGCTGCGCGAGGCCCGCGAGTGGATGACCGTCCACTGATTGCGCCGCGCATGGACGCTCCCTTTGTACTGGCAAAGTCGGACGCGCGCGCCGCATCCGGAGGATCGACGAGAACAGCAAGGCCGTAACCGGCAGGAAGCGCCGGTGCGGCCTTTCCGTTACCTGCCTACTGCTCGCGGAAGCGCACCAGCACCGTACCTTCGGTGACCTGCGTGCCCTGAGCCGCGATCGTCTCGATGACGCCGTCATGCGGCGCCGAGATCGTGTGCTCCATTTTCATCGCTTCCAGCATCAGCAGGGCTTGGCCCTTGCTCACTGCGTCACCCTCTGACGCGCGAACAATCTTCACAAGCCCCGGCATCGGCGCGCGCAGGGCATCGCCTCCGGCTGCCTGTGCCTCGGCAAGCTCGAATGGGTCCGGCACGGCGAAGGTGTGGCTGGCGGTTCCCGAAAACACGGTGACGTGCCCCGGCCAGCGGATCGCCTCGCCGTTCTTCTCCTGCAGTGCGAGCGTCGTCGCCAGCGAGCCGACGCGGATGCGCGCGGTGCCGTTGCGGTTGACTGCAAGGTGCGCCGATACTTCCTCCTCGCCGAAGGCGAGCTTCACCTGCTTCTCCAGCGGATGAAAATGCGTGTAGCCGGCCAGCGCCCGCCACGGGTCCTGAGCCGACGGATCGACCGAGACCTCGCCTGCCGCAAGCGCCGCGGCGGCAACGTCGCGGAAGGTCGGCATCTCGGTCTGCGTCAGTTCCGACTGCTTGCGCTCGATCATGCCGGTGTCGACCTCGCCGGCGGCAAAATCGGGGTCACTCGCAAGCGCAGCGAGGAAAGCCGTGTTGACGACCGAACCTGCAATCCGCGTTTTCGTCAGCCCGTCGTAGAGGCAGTTGAGCGCGGTTGCGCGGTCGGCGCCATGGCAGACGAGCTTGGCGATCATCGGATCGTAGTAGGGCGAGATCGCATCACCCTGCCGCACGCCTGTTTCGACACGCACGCCACCGCCCTGCGGGAATTCCAGATGATGCAGCGTACCGATCGCCGGCAGGAAGCTTTTTGCCGCGTCCTCCGCATAGAGCCGCGCCTCGAAAGCATGGCCGTTGAGGGGGATCTGCTCCTGGCGCAGCGGCAGCGGCTGGCCGGCGGCGACCCGGAACTGCCATTCGACCAGGTCGATGCCGGTGATCATCTCTGTCACCGGATGCTCGACCTGCAATCGGGTGTTCATTTCCATGAACCAGAACCGGTCAGGCCGCAGCCCCTCCGAGGCATCGACGATGAACTCGATCGTGCCGGCGCCGGTGTAGTGGATCGTCTTCGCGGCCGTGACCGCCGCTTCGGTCATCGCCGCCCGCATTTCTGCGGTCATGCCGGGGGCAGGGGCTTCCTCGATCACCTTCTGGTGGCGGCGCTGCGCCGAGCAGTCACGCTCGTAGAGGTGGACGACATTGCCGTGCATGTCGCCGAACACCTGCACCTCGATGTGGCGCGGCTTCGAGATGTATTTTTCGACCAGCACCCGCTCGTCGCCGAAGGCAGCCTTCGCCTCGCGCTTGGCTGCCGCCAGCGCCTCGTGAAAATCGTCCGGGTCGTCGACGCGTCGCATGCCCTTGCCGCCGCCGCCCGCGCGCGCCTTGATGAGGACCGGGTAGCCGATTTCCCGCGCTTTGGTTGCGAGCACGACAAGTTCCTGCGCCTCGCCATGATAGCCGGGCACCACCGGCACGCCCGCGCGCTCCATTAGCCGCTTTGCCGCGTCCTTGAGGCCCATGGCGCGGATCGCCTTGGCGGAAGGGCCAATGAAGACGAGCCCGGCGGTCTCCACCATTTCGACGAAGTCTGGGTTTTCCGAAAGGAAGCCGTAGCCCGGATGAATCGCTTGAGCGCCGGTCGAAAGTGCCGCCTCGATGATCCTTTCGGCAACGAGATAGCTTTCGCTGACCGGGGAGGGGCCGATATGCACCGCCTCGTCGGCCATTTCGAGATGCAGAGCTCGCGTATCGGCGTCGGAGTAAACGGCGACGGTAGCGATGCCCATCCTTCGCGCGGTGCGGATGATCCGGCAGGCGATTTCACCGCGGTTGGCGATCAGGACCTTGTCGAACATCGGCTTCTCCCTTTTCTCCAGGTCGCAGAGTAGGGAAGGCTTATCGCCTCGTCCAGCATCGCCGGTTCTTGTGTTTGCGGAAACATCCGGGGCATCTTGGCGGCGATTTTCCGGAGGCCAGATGCTTCGTTTCTTCCGTCCCTTTATCTTCGCCGCCTGCGCGCTCGCGCCGACTTTGGCCATCGCTGCCGACTGGAAGCCGCAGGAACGCGTCGAGCACTACCGCGTCAGCGGCGGCTCGGGCATCGAGCTCTATCGGTCGATCGGCGCGAACGGCCCGCGGGTCGGGCCAGGGAACGTCATCGCCTACACGGATTTCAAGCTGCTCTGGTCGCGCGACTACCGCCCCCAGCCGGACGGCTCCTGCAAGCTGGTCTCGGCGCGGCCCAGCCTCACCATCACCTACCGACTGCCGAAGGCGTCAGGAAACATGCCGGCGGCGACGAAGCGGCTGTGGGAGCGCTTCATTTCGGGAGTCACCGCGCACGAGAAGGTGCACGGCGACATCATTGTCGACATGGTGAAGGAGATTGAAAAGGTCTCGGTCGGTCTCAGCGCGCCGAACGACCCCGACTGCAAGAAGGTGCGCGCCGCGCTGCAGAGCCAGCTGGGCCCGATCTCCGAGCGCCAGCGCGCCCGCAGTCGCGACTTCGACCGCGTCGAGATGAGCGATGGCGGGAATGTGCACCGGCTGGTTCTCGAACTCGTCAATGGCGACCGGTAACCCGAGCAAATCCCGGCTTGCGACGCAGCGCTCCTCGCTCTACAATTTTTCGCATGAAGGCGACGCACTGTACCACCTGCAGCTAGTTCCGGCACCGCGTGCCAGGAACTCACGACCGGCAAGGCTCCGGCCGTTGCCGCTCACCTTCAATTACCCCAAAATCTTAGGACCGACCGCAGGCAGCTGCCTGCCGCAGGTCCGTGCAGGTGGACAACATGACCAACTTTTTCGAGAGCCCGTTCAAGGGCATTCCGCTTGACCGTCAGGTCTCTAACCCGCGCATCAGTGTGGGACGCTACAGCTACTATTCCGGCTACTATCACCGCCACAGCTTCGAGGATTGCGCCCGCTATCTTCTGCCCGACGAGGATGGCGACCGGCTGGTGATTGGCTCGTTCTGCTCAATTGGATCGGGCGCAGCCTTCATCATGGCCGGCAACCAGGGGCACCGCAGCGAGTGGATCAGCACGTTCCCGTTCGCATTTGTGCCGGATGCGCTGGAGTTCGAAGGCGCCGCCAACGGCTATCTCCCCGCCGGGGATACGGTCGTCGGCAACGACGTCTGGATCGGCTCGGAGGCGATCATCATGCCGGGCGTGCAGGTTGGGCACGGTGCGATCATCGGTACGCGGGCGCTGGTGACCCGCGACGTCGAGCCTTACGCGATTGTCGGAGGTAATCCGGCGCGGGTGATCCGCAAGCGCTTCAGCGATGAGGAGATCGAAAAGCTGCTGGAAATCTGCTGGTGGGACTGGCCGGAGGAGGTGCTGAGCCGGGCGATGTCGCTGATGACCTCCAGTGACATCGACGGCCTCTACCGCTTCTGGAAGGCGGAAATAGCCGGCGTCTGACGCGCGAAGGTAGGTGCGGTCACGCCGCGCGTTCGGCGATCGCCGTGCCTGCCGCCCAGCCTGACGACCAGGCCCACTGGAAGTTATAGCCACCCAGCCAGCCGGTCACGTCGACCACCTCGCCGATGAAGTACAGGCCGGGTACGTCCCTGGCCTCCATGGTGCGCGAGTTGAGGCCGGACGTATCGACGCCACCTAGCGTCACTTCCGCGGTCCGGTAGCCTTCGGAGCCGATCGGGAAAATCTCCCAGCCCTGGATCAGCTGGCCAATCTCGGTCAGTTTCTTGTCGCTGGTTTCGCCCAATGGTCCTGACCAGCCATTCGTCTGCGCGAAGTAAGCGGCAAGCCGTTTCGGGAGAAGGTCGCCGAGCGCCGTCGCGATCTGCTGGCGCGGGTTCTGCCGCTTCGCCGCGACAAGCTCAGCCGCAACGTTTATCTCGGGGAGAAGACAGACGCGGATCGGCTGCTTTTCCCGCCAGTAGGATGAGATCTGCAGGATCGCGGGTCCTGAAAGACCGCGATGGGTGAAAAGGAGCGCTTCCTCGAACGAGGTTTTGCCGCATGAGATTCGCGCGCTGGTGGCGACGCCTGCCATCTCGCGAAAGTGCACCAGCATATCTTCGCCGAAGGTGAGGGGAACGAGAGCCGCCCGCGTCTCCGTGACCTCAAGGCCGAACTGGCTGGCGATCTGGTAGCCGAGGCCAGTCGCGCCCATCTTGGGGATCGATTTGCCGCCGCTGGCGACGACGAAATTCCTGCAGCTGATCCGCGCCGCGCCGTCGCCGCCGAGGCTGACGGAAAATCCGCTTTCGGTTTTCGTCACGCTCTCGAGCGTCGTGCGCAGCCGTAGTTCGACGCCGTTCTGCGCCATTTCCGCGGTCAGCATGTCGATGATGTCCCTGGCGGAGTTGTCGCAGAAGAGCTGACCGAGTGTCTTTTCGTGCCAGGCGATGCGGTGCTTCTCGACCATGGCGATGAAGTCATGCTGCGTGAAGCGGCCGAGCGCCGACTTGGCGAAATGCGGGTTGCCGGAGAGAAAATTCTTCGCGCTGGCCCCGAGATTGGTGAAATTGCAGCGGCCACCCCCGGAGATGCGAATCTTTTCGCCCGGAGCCTTGGCGTGATCGATGATGAGGACGCGCCCGCCCTTAGCTGCCGCGTGAATCGCACACATCATACCGGCCGCGCCGGCGCCCAGGATGACAGTGTCGAAGCTCTGGATGTGCATCATTTCCTGCCGGTTGCTGGGCTTTCGGGGGCAACTTCAACGCGCGGGCGATGCCGCAGCAAGGTAGGGGGCAATAGCAGCAAGCTGCCAAAGCCGGAAGACCTGTTGCCGAACGGGCTTCTACGACGCAAGCCTCGGGCAATGGCGGTGCGGTAACATTTCGTTTCAATCGGCCGGTGTTAGCCAAGTGGCTGAAAAGAAAGCGAAAAGATGCGTTGTTCTCGTTTGATTGCAGCTCTGGAAACGGGCGGTTTGGGGCTCCGAGCGGTACCTTCCTAAAGCCTTAATTAACCTTTTGTTAACCAATCCCTCGATACACCGAAGAAACCGAAAATTTACCAAGATGAACGACGTGTTAACTCAACCCAGGCCCATACGCCTCAAGGGGCGGTCCTTCCTTGCCCTTGCGCTGACCCCGGATCTTCCCATCGAAGACTGGTTGGTCAGGCTGGATGATCTGGCGGCTCGCTCGGCAGGCTTCTTCCTGCGCCGCCCCGTCGTTCTCGATCTGACGAACCTTGCCATCGACCGCGAGCAGCTGCGCGAACTGGTGAACCAGCTCAATGCGCGCAATGTGCGCGTGATGGGCATTGAGGGTGCGCGTCCGTCGATTTTAGGTCCCGACCTTCCGCCGGCGATGACCGACGGGCGTCCGGCCGGCGACATCGAGACGCCGGTAGCGTCCGAAGCGGCGCCGAAGGCGAAGGAAGAGAAGGCCGCGGTTGAGGCCGTCGAGGAAGAGCACGAGGTCGTTCCCGTCGAGCTTCCGTCGGTCAAGGTCTCGCCTTCGCTGATGGTTTCGGAGCCGGTCCGTTCCGGCCAGTCGATTTTCTACCCCGATGGGGATGTCACCATCGTCGGCTCCGTCGCCTCGGGCGCGGAGATCATCGCGGGTGGCTCCATCCACGTCTATGGCACGCTGCGCGGGCGCGCGCTCGCCGGCACCATGGGTAACTCCACCGCGCGCATCTTCTGCCGCAAACTGGAGGCAGAGCTCATCGCCATCGACGGTTACTACAAGACAGCCGAGGACCTGGAACAGGATCTGCATGGGCAGGCCGTGCAGATCTGGCTCGAAGGCGAAACCATCAGGACGGGCACACTTGGCTGAGCAGCAGGCAGCCCAACAACAGGAGAGTTCAATGGGCAAGGTAATCGTAGTCACATCGGGCAAAGGCGGCGTCGGCAAGACGACGTCGTCGGCTGCGCTCGGAGCTGCTCTTGCGCAGGGCGGCGAAAAGGTCGTCGTGGTGGACTTTGACGTCGGCCTTCGCAACCTCGACCTCGTCATGGGTGCCGAGCGTCGCGTCGTCTACGATATCGTCAACGTCATCCAGGGCGATGCAAAGCTCACCCAGGCGCTAATCCGCGACAAGCGCCTCGAAACCCTCTACCTGCTGCCTGCCTCCCAGACCCGCGACAAGGATCACCTCACGCCCGAAGGTGTCGAGAAGGTCATCGCCGCCCTCAAGAAGAGCTTCGACTGGGTCATCTGCGACAGCCCGGCAGGCATAGAGCGCGGCGCGACCCTGGCCATGCGCCATGCGGACGTTGCGATCGTCGTCACCAACCCGGAAGTCTCCTCGGTTCGCGACTCCGATCGCATCATCGGCCTGCTGGACTCCAAGACCCTTAAGGCCGAGGCCGGCGAGCGGATGGAAAAGCACCTGCTGCTGACCCGCTACGATCCGGCCCGCGCCGCGCGCGGCGACATGCTCAAGGTCGACGACGTCCTCGAGATCCTGTCGATCCCGCTCCTCGGCATCATCCCGGAGAGCATGGACGTTCTGCGCGCCTCGAACGTCGGCGCGCCGGTCACGATCGCAGACGGCTCCAGCGCGCCGTCGCGTGCGTATTTCGACGCTGCCCGCCGACTGAAGGGCGAGGAGCTCGAGGTCACCGTTCCGGGCAATGAAAAGCGGGGCTTCTTCGGCAAGATCTTCGGAAGGAAAGCGGCATGAACCTGTTCCGCATATTCTCCCGTCCACCCTCATCCGCACCGGCCGCCCGCGAAAGGTTGCAGGTCCTCCTCGCACATGAACGGGCAGTCGTCGGCGGCGATTCCGATCTGGTCGCGAAGCTGCGCGACGAGATCCTCCGCGTGATCCAGAAGCACATGAAGATCGACCAGGAAAAGGTCAGTGTGACGATGGAGCGCGGCGACCAGATGTCGACCCTCGCGGTCGATATCGAAATTCCGTTCAAGCCAGGCAAGAAGGCCGCCTGAGCCGACGGAAGTCCCCGTAACGCCTGCAGTCAAGGAAAGGGATTGCCATGACCCGACTCGCACTTCTCGAGAGGCTGAAGGAAGTCCAGCAGCTACCCCGTTACCAGGGCCGCGACATCACCACGATCAGCGCGGTTCTCTCGAACCAGGCGCTCCTGCGTCATGTGGAACAGTGCGAGGAAGCGGCTGGCATCTCACCGCGCACGGACGCTTTATCCGAGCAGGCGCACGGTAACGCCTGATATCCGATCCCTGGACGGGCGCTCTTCGCAAGAGGGGCGCCCGTTTTGATTCGGACTCAATTACATCCGGAATACGCCGAATTTCGTCTCGCCGATCGGCGCGTTGAGTGCTGCCGACAGGCTGAGCGCCAGCACGTCGCGGGTGCGCGCCGGGTCGATGATGCCGTCGTCCCACAGCCGTGCGGACGAATAGAGCGGATGTCCCTCGCGCTCGTATTTTTCCAGGATCGGCGCGCGGAACGCCGCTTCCTCTTCGGCTGACCATGAGTCGCCGCGCCGCTCAATCCCTTCGCGCTTGACCAGTGCCAGCACGGTCGCCGCCTGTTCGCCCCCCATCACCGAAATGCGCGCGTTGGGCCACATCCACAGGAAGCGGGGCGAATAGGCCCTGCCGCACATGCCGTAATTGCCTGCGCCGAACGAGCCACCAATGATGACGGTGAGCTTCGGCACCTGTGCGGTCGCCACCGTCGTCACCAGCTTGGCGCCGTCCTTGGCGATGCCTCCGGCCTCGTATTTGCGCCCGACCATGAAGCCGGTGATGTTCTGCAGGAAGATCAGCGGGATCTTGCGCTGGCAGCACAGCTCGATGAAATGCGCGCCCTTAAGCGCGCTTTCCGAGAAAAGCACGCCATTGTTGCCGATGATGCCGACGGGCATGCCGTAGAGGTGCGCAAAGCCGGTGACGAGCGTCGTGCCGTAGTACTGCTTGAACTCGTCGAACTCCGAGCCATCGACCAGCCGCGCGATCACTTCGCGGACATCGTATGGCTTGCGCAGGTCCGACGGGACGACGCCGTAGATTTCTTCCGGGTCGTATAGCGGCGGTCGCGGCGTGGTCAGTTTCAGGCTTATGTTCTTGCCGCGGTTGAGGTTCTTCACGATCTGCCGGACGATCGCCAGCGCATGGCGGTCATCAACCGCGTAGTGGTCGGCAACGCCGGATTCGCGGGTATGCAGGTCCGCGCCGCCCAGTTCCTCCGCCGTAACTTCCTCGCCAGTCGCCGCCTTCACCAGCGGCGGGCCGCCAAGGAAGATCGTCGCCTGGTTCTTCACCATGATGGTTTCGTCGGACATGGCCGGGACATAGGCCCCTCCCGCCGTGCATGAGCCCATTACGCAGGCGATCTGCGGGATGCCTGCCGCCGACATGTTGGCCTGGTTATAGAAGATGCGCCCAAAATGCTCGCGGTCAGGGAACACCTCGTCCTGATTGGGCAGGTTCGCGCCGCCCGAGTCGACCAGGTAGATGCAGGGCAAGTTGTTCTGCATCGCGATTTCCTGCGCGCGCAGGTGCTTCTTCACTGTGACCGGGTAGTAGGTGCCGCCCTTTACCGTCGCGTCGTTGATGACGATCATGCATTCGGCGCCCTCGACGCGGCCTATGCCCGCGATCATGCCGGCCGAGGAAATATGCTCGCCATACATGCCCCACGCTGCGAACTGGCCGATCTCGAGGAAGGGCGACCCGGTGTCGATGAGCTGCGCCAGCCGCTCGCGGGGCAAGAGCTTGCCGCGCGACATGTGTCGTTCGCGCGCCTCATCCGGCCCGCCTCGCTCAACGACGGAGGCCTTGTCGGCGATGTCGGCAACCAGCGCCTTCATCGCTTCCGCATTGGCCTTGAACGCATCGGAAGAGGTAGACAGCTGCGAGTGTAGTGTCGGCATCGTATCCTCTTGGAGTCGCCGCTGAGTGTGGCCGCTAAAGGCGGGAAGGGGAAGGGGTCAAACCGCTTCCGACATGATCTCCCGTCCGATCAGCCAGCGCCGGATCTCGCTCGTGCCGGCGCCGATCTCGTAGAGTTTGGCGTCGCGCAGCAGGCGGCCGGTCGGATACTCGTTGATGTAGCCGTTGCCGCCCAAGAGCTGGATCGCGTCGAGCGCGATCTGCGTCGCCTTCTCGGCAGCATAGAGGATGCAGCCGGCGGCATCCTTGCGCGTCGTCTCCCTGCGGTCGCAGGCGGCCGCCACCGCGTAGACATAGGCGCGGCACGCATTCATCGTCGTGTACATGTCGGCGAGCTTGCCCTGCACCAGCTGAAACGCGCCGATCGGCTGGCCGAACTGCTGCCGTTCCTGGACGTACGGGACGGCCACGTCCATTGCCGCCGCCATGATGCCGAGCGGCCCACCGGACAGCACGACGCGCTCATAGTCGAGGCCTGACATCAGCACCTCCACGCCGCGGCCTTCCTCGTGCAGCACGTTTTCGAACGGCACCTCGACGTCCTCGAAAACGAGCTCGCCGGTGTTCGAGCCGCGCATGCCAAGCTTGTCGAGTTTCTGCGCAACCGAAAAGCCCGGCATCGTCTTCTCGATGATGAAGGCGGTGATGCCTCGCGAATTCTTCTCCGGGTCGGTCTTGGCATAGACGACCAGTGTGCTCGCCTCCGGGCCGTTGGTGATCCACATCTTGGTGCCGTTCAGCACGTAGCGGTCGTTCTTCTTCTCCGCGCGCAGCCGCATCGACACGACGTCCGAGCCCGAGCCGGGTTCGGACATGGCAAGGGCGCCGACCGCTTCGCCGGTGCAGAGCGGCGGCAGATATTTTTCCTTCTGCGCCACCGTGCCCCAGCGGTTGATCTGGTTGACGCAGAGGTTCGAGTGCGCGCCGTAGGAGAGGCCAACCGAAGCTGACGCCCGCGAGATCTCCTCCATCGCCACGACATGGGCGAGATAGCCCATGCCAGTGCCGCCATAGTGCGGATCGGCGGTAATGCCGAGCAGGCCGAGCTCCCCCATCTCCCTCCAGAGCGGCGCCGGAAAGTCGTTGCCGGCATCAATTGCGTCAGCCTGCGGCGCGATCCGGTCCTGCGCGAAGCGGCGTACCGTCTCGCGAAGCGCATCGATTTCTTCGCCCAGGCCGAAATTCATGACGTGGTCATACATCGGCTTACTCCCTAGCTTCCCGTGCTCCGACGAGGCGCATGGTCATTCGGTGGTAGGTAGTCGTGACTTCATTCACGGAAAGGCGCTCGTCCGGCCTGAACCAGACGATCACACCGGTGATCATCTGGATGATCGCCATGGCGGTCAGAGTGACGTCGTCGACGGTGAACGATCCGTCGGCCGCGCCCTCGCGCAGGATCTGCCGCAACTCCTTTTCGTAGGTGTTGCGCATCTTGAGGATCGCGCTGAGGCGCTGCGGCGACAGAGAGCGCAGCTCCATGTTGTTGACGTGGGTGGAGTGGCGGCGCTCGACATGGAAGTGGATGTGGTTGCGCACGAACGCGGTCAGGCGTTCCGGCGCGGATGCGCCCGTTGGCGCCGCCTCTGCCCAGCTGGCGAGCAGCTGCTCCATGTGCTCGCGCATCAGCGCAAACAGCAGGTCTTCCTTGGTCGGGAAATAGCGGTAGAGCGAGGCAGCCTGCACGCCGACTTCGGCCGCGAGCTGGCGCATCGACATGGCCTCGTAGCCGTGCCGCGCGATCAGGCGAGCCGCCGCCTCCCGGATCAAGGCTTCCGTGCGCTCACCGTCCGAGCCAGCTGTTCGTGCCATTCTGTCCTCCTAAGGACAGAATGAAACGAACGTTCAATTAATTGCAAGCCCATAGCCAAACGCTACACCAAATGGTGGTGTTCAGCTCTTTGATGCGGCTTCGAGCGCGGCGGGAAGTTCGGCCTCAAACACGTCGAGTTCAGCCGCCGGACCGACGGAAATGCGGATGCAGCGGTCCTGGATCGGAGACATTGGCTTGCGCACGAACACGTCCCGGGCGACCAGCTCCTGCAGGACGCGCATGGCAAAGGCACCGTCGTGACCACAGTCGATTGCGACGAAGTTGGTGGCTGAGGGTAGGGCGACGAGGCCGTTGGCAGCGGCGATCCTGCCGATCCGCTCGCGCGCATCGGCGACCTGCAAGATGACGGTTTGCAGATACGCCTGGTCCTCCAACGCCGCATGCGCGGCAGTCATCGCCAGCCGGTTCATGCCAAAGTGATTGCGGATCTTGTCGAACGCGCTGATCAGGTTCTCCTCGCCGATCGCGTAACCCACACGCATGCCGGCAAGGCCGTACGCCTTCGAGAACGTGCGCATGCGGATGACGTTCGGCCGGGAGACGTCGATCGCCGGGATCGAGGAGGCCGGCGCAAACTCGCAATACGCCTCGTCGAGCACCAGCAGCGTCGTCTCCGGGAGTTGCTCGATCATCCGGTTGATCTCGTCCGCTTCCCACCAGGAACCCATCGGGTTGTCGGGGTTGGCGAGGTAGACGAGCGGCGCGTTTTCCTTGCGCACAGCGTCGAGCAGGCTCTCGGGGTCTTCCTTGTCATTGACATAGGGGACAGTGACCAACCGGCCGCCGAAGCCGGCAACGTGATAGTTGAAAGTGGGATACGCGCCGAGCGAGGTCACGACCGGCAGGCCTTCCGAGATCATCAAGCGAACAAGCAGGCCGAGCAGGCCGTCGATGCCGCCGTCAATGACGATGTTTCTGGTGCCGACGCCGAGGTGCTTTGCCAGCGCGCCCTTCAGCTCATGATGCTCCGGATCGGCATACATCCAGACGCCGTCAGCGGTTTCGCGGATCGCCGCCTTCACCTTCGGCGAGGGACCGAACCCATTCTCGTTGGCGCCGATACGCGCGCGGAAGGCGCGACCGCGGGCGCGCTCCTGCGTCTCCGGTCCGACGAAGGGAACCGATGCTGGCAGGGACCGGACGAGGGGGGTGAAGGAAGGGCGAGCCGTCATGACGAACCTACTTAGAATGCCTTGGCGATCTGCGAGAGGATGTGGATTTCGAGTGCCGTTTCATCATCGTCGCTGGGCGCGGGACGGGATGAGGTCTTGGCTATGATGACACGATTGGTTGGGTCGACCCATAGCCACTGGCCGTGAATGCCGACGGCGGCGAAGCTCCCGCGTTCATCACCGACATCGTACCAGCACGAGCGGTAGCGGCCGTTCGCGAACATGTCGGCGAAATTGCCGTCGACCCAAGCCTGGCGGTCGCCGTTGTTGCGCAGGTCCTCGATCCAGTCGGCGGGCACCACCTGCTCGCCCTGCTGGTTGCGTCCGCAGTTGAGGACGAGCAGGCCCATGCGAGCAAGGTCGCGTGTCGTCATGCAGATGCCACCTGCCGCGCGCGCGGTGCCGACCCGGTCGACGGTCACATAGGTCATGCCCTTGGCACCCATCGGCCGCCAAAGCTTCTCGGCGAGGTATTTATGGAGGCGCACGCCCGTCGCGCGCTCGATGACGAGACCGAGGAGGTCGGTATTGGGTGAGGCGTAGTAGAAGCGCTTGCCGTGCGCGTTGTTCGGCGTGCCGATGCTCGCCAGGAACTGTTCCATCGTTTCCGGCGTCGTTTCAGGGCGCTCGGGGTTCCAAAGCATCGCCCGGCGGTAGCGGTCGAACGCGCCGCCGTCATCGAGATACTCCTCGTCGAAGTCGATGTCGGCGGTCATGTCGAGGAGGTCGCGCACGCGCGCGGTGGCATAGCCAGAGCCCTGCATCGACGGCACGTATTGCGGCACCAGCGCGTCAGGATCGAGTTTGCATTCGCCGGCGGCAATACCGGCCAGCAGACCGGTCACAGACTTCGAGATCGAGAAGACGAGATGCGGCCGCGAAGCATCCGCGGTTTCCTTCAGCCACTCGGCTATCACCTTGCCGTCGCGCATGACGACGAGATGGTCGGTGTGCGAACGATGCATGTGGTCGAGAGCCAGGATCGCCGAACCGTCGCGGTCTGCTAGTTGCAACTCCGGCAGAATGCCTTCGCCGGGGGAGGGCTCTTCGCCGCCGGTGCCCGTGGAAACCATCGCTACAGGGACGAACTCCGCCACATGCTGGAAACTGTACCGGCTGGCGGGATTGGTCCGCCAGTTTGCGAGAGTGATCTGCGAGCGCGCCGGAATCTCAATCATCGTTCTCACGTTCCCCATTCTGCGCGGGTGATAGGAGGGAGCCGGCTGCGTAAGTCAAGCGGCAAGTGACCTTAGCCTGGCTGCCCGCTGTCAGCCGCACAAACAAAAAACCCGGCAGTTGCCTGCCGGGTTTTCCGAACGATCCTGAAGGATCGATTAGAAGTTGCGCTGGAAGCGCAGGAAGCCGATCGTCGACTCGGTCGAGGACTCGTAAGCAACTTCCGGGGTGATGGTCAGGCCGTTGACCGGGGTCCAAGCCAGGTTCACAGCGGCGTTCCACTCCTCGGTGTCGAGGTACTGGAAGTGACCGTTGAGGGTGACCTTGTCGGTCAGACCAGCGCTGACGCCAGCGAGGACAGCCCACTCAGCCTGGTTGCCGCCAGTCCACGGAGCGTCGTTGAGGCTGTACATGCCAGCAACGTCGTCATCAGCATACATGCCGTGCAGGCTGAACGAGATCGCCGGGGTGAAGTTGAAGCCGATACCAGCGCGGGCAGCGAACTGCTCAACGAAGGTGTCATAGGCAACTGCGCCAGCAACCCAGCCCCAATCCTGGGTGTAGCTCACGCCGCCTTCAACGCTCGGGTGGAAGTCGTTGTCGTTCGGGTTCTCGACGACAGCTGCGACGAAGGAGAAGCCGTTGCCAGCGTTGTAGGTGTAGCGCAGCTGGCCGGTGTTGGCGCCGCCGTAAGCACCTTCGTGGATGGTCGGGCCAGCCCAGAAGCCGAGGAACTCGTAGAACGGCGTGTCGGTCTTACCAACGAGGAAGCTCGAGGTGCCGTTGTCGAGCGAGATGTAAGCGTGCTCGAGAGCGGTGCCGGTGCCGTAGAAGGTCGAACCGCTAGCCCAGTCGAAGAGAACCTGAGCGTGCGAGGTCAGCGTGCCCCACTCGGTCTGGTTCTTCGCGGTGAAGGTCGGAGCGAAGCGAGCCAGCTTGTCGAAGGCGTAGTCCGAACCGTCCGGCTTGACGTAGTTCATCTGGTAGCGGAGGTAGCCGCCGATCTTCAGGCAGGTCTCGGTGCCCGGGATGTAGAAGTAGCCGGTGCCGTAGGTATCGCAGATGCGAACATATTCCATCGGCTCTGGCTCGGCGACGACGATCGCGTCAGCTGCCTGCGCGCCGGAAACTGCCACGATGGCGGCAGCAGAGCTGATGAGAAGCCCCTTGATGTTCATGTGTGTCTCCACTCGTTCAAAAATGACGACCGCTATCTGGTCGAATACCGCGGACCGAGCTGTCCCCCTGTCCTAGGCAAATCTGTCGATGATTTGCGGATTCGTTTCAACTGAATTGCGCGCCGGGCGCAACCTGCGGATGTTCGTACCGGGTGGGGTGTGGCGAAAATGATACGACTCTGTGTCGCGAACGTGCGCATTGCGACACAATTGCCGCTTTGCTGGGCGAAATGCTCAATAATTAACGCGCGTTAACGGTCAGGTTTCAAGCATCACTGTGGAACAAATTGTGGCACCACGCGTTCCGCAGTGAGTTTGAGGTAGTCGAATCGATGGCGCCAAGAAGCTTCTGGAAGGGGTATTTACGCCTCTCGCTTGTGACCTGCCGGGTTGCAATGGCGCCGGCAACGACGGCGAGCGAGAAGGTCACCTTCCGCACGATCAACCGCAAGACCGGCCACCCGATCGAAAGCCGCTATGTGGATGAAGCGACCCGCAAGCCAGTGCGCGATCAGGATCTGCGCAAAGGGTATCCGCTTGCCGAGGACAACTTCGTCCTGCTTGAAGACGAGGAATTCGATGCGGTGGCACTTGAAAGCACCCGCACGATCGACATCGACATGTTCGTCCCTCGTGACGACATTTCCTGGATCTGGCTGGACACCGCTCACTATCTGACGCCCGACGACAAGATCGCCGAAGAGGCTTTCTCCGTCATCCGTGATGCGATGGCGGCGAGTGAGATGGTGGGAATTGCCCGGCTTGTTCTCTACCGGCGCGAGCGCGCAGTGATGCTGGAGCCGCGCGGCAAGGGGATCGTCGTTTGGACCCTCCGCTACGGCGACGAGGTGCGCGATGCCGAAGAATATTTCTCCGACATCGACAACTCGAAACCGGATCCGAAGGCGCTCAAGCTGATCGAGACCCTGATCGAAGAGCGGAAGACGGAGTGGGAGCCGGCACTGGTGCAGGATCCGGTGCAGAAGCGTCTGAAGGCACTGATCGCGTCGAAGAAGCGCAAGCAGGGCAAGGCCACTCCGAAGAAGACGAAGGAGACGCCCGCACCCACGGCCACCAATGTGGTGTCGATCATGGATGCACTGCGCAAAAGCGTCGAGGCGGAGAAGAAGAGCGGCAAGCCGAGGTAAGGCTATCTGCGGCGCGTGCCTTTGCGCTTCGTTTCCAGTGGAACCTGTGCGGCGCGAAAATCACCCCAGGGATCGCCCGTAAGATTCGCCACGCGGGCAACCGCGTTTGTCACCGAAAAATGCGAAGACCTGATCGATGGGTCGAGCTCATCCCATGAAAGCGGCATCGACACGGTCGCGCCATTTCGCGCTCGGCTGGAATAGGGAGCAATCGCTGTTGCGCCCCGTGAATTGCGCAAATAGTCGACGAAAATCTTGCCCTTCCGCTGCGCCTTCGATGCCTTGGCGATGAAGAGGTCGGGATTGTCGCTCTCCATGCTGTCGGCAATCGCGCGTGCAAACTCCTTCATCTCCTCCCATCCTGCCTTGGGTTTCAGTGGTGAGACGATATGCAGCCCTTTGCCGCCGGTAGTTTTGACGAAGGCGTTGAGGCCGGCATCCTCCAGTCGCTGCTTCACTTCGCGCGCGGCATCCAGCATTACCGTCCACGGCACGGCGTCGTCCGGATCAAGATCCATGACGATCTGGTCAGGCTTTTCGAGTTCCGTCAGCGTCGCCTGCCAGGTGTGGATTTCGAGCGCGCCACCCTGAACGAGACCGGTCAGGCCGTCGAGACTGTCGATGGCGATGATGGTGTTGTCGTCGCTGTCGTCTTTCGGGTCGACCGCCTTCAAAATCTCTCCACTCATCCCTTTCCAGCCGTGCTTCTGGAAGAAGCATTGCTGCGCGGTGCCACCGGGGCAGCGGAGTAGAGCAAGCGGCCGGTTGATGATATGCGGGGCCATGAAGCGCCAGACTTCGGCGTAGTAGCTCGCAAGCCCTTCCTTCGTGACGCCGACATCCTTCCAGTAGACGCGGTCGGGGTGCGTGAGGGAGACCTTGGACTTTGGCCTGGCAGGCGTCTTCTCAACAGGCGCTATTCCACCCTCGCGAACGACTTCTTTCGCCGGCTTGTCCTCGCGAATGCCGCGGAACGCGGCGTGGCGGAGATTCCCGTCGGCCGTCCAGGCGCGAAACTCGACCTCGGCTACGAGTTGCGGCTTCACAAAGATTGCGCCACGGCGCGCTGCCGCGTCCAGCTTCCCGGCAAATGGCGAGGTCTTCTGCTCCAGCTTCGCGAGGCGCTTGTAGAAGTCCTCGGCGACGTTGCGGCTGAAGCCTGTGCCGACACGGCCCACATGCTGCAACTCGCCATCGTCATAAACGCCCAGCACCAGCGAGCCGATCGCCTTTTGTGAGGTGGTTGATGGCACGTAGCCGGCAATCACGAACTCCTGCCGCTTCGCGCATTTCGACTTGATCCAGTCCTTGTTCCGCCCCGACTGGTATTTGGCGTTCCCCTTCTTCGAGACCACCCCTTCGAGGCTCAGTCGGCAGGCGTGCCGAAGCACCATCTCGCCGTCTTCTTCAAAGTGCTCGCTGTAGCGAATGCGCTCAGCGACGTCTTTCACCAGCGCTTCCAGTGCTGCCTTGCGCTCGAGTAGCGGAACGCCTTGCAGGTCGCGGCCGTCCAGGTAAAGCAGGTCGAAGACAAAGAAGATGAAGCGGTCGCTGCGACCCTCGCTGAGATCCGCCTGCAGCGATGAAAAATCGGATGCGCCGCCTGCGCCCTCGACGACGAGTTCGCCGTCGATGATGGCCTGTTCGCAGGACAAGGCGCTGAGCGCATTCGGCACTTCCTTGCCAAACTTTTCCGTCCAGTCGAGCCCGCTGCGGGTCAGCAGCTGTACCTTGCCCTTGTCGATCCGCGCCTGCAGCCGGTAGCCGTCGAACTTGATCTCGTGGATCCAGCCCTTGCCTGACGGCGCCTGCGGCTTCAGAGTCGCAAGCTGCGGCGCGATGAAGTCCGGCATCGCGGACTTGCGGCCCTTCTGCTTAGGCTGCGGTGCCTTCTTTTTCTCGATCTTGCCGGTCTTGGATGACCAGCCCGGCTCTTCGCCCGCCACGTCGGCAATCTCGCGGCCGGTCAGCACCGATTCCGGCCGCTCCTCGAGAATGTCGGCGTCGCCTTCCTCGCGGGCAAACTCATCGTCTGCCTTGATCAGCAGCCAGTTGTCGCGCTTCTCGCGTGGGCGCTGCGGCATCCTGACGAGGTGCCAGCGGCCCTGCAACTTCTCGCCGTGCAGCTCGAGTTCGAGATGGCCCTTGGCCATTCCCTTCTTCGCATCATGGACCGGCGTCCAGGTGCCCCGGTCCCAGACGATCACCGTTCCGCCGCCATATTCGCCCTGCGGGATCGTGCCCTCGAAGGACCCGTATTCCAGCGGATGATCCTCGACGTGCACCGCCAGGCGCTTCTCAGAGGTCACGAGGCTCGGGCCGCGCGTGACCGCCCAACTGACCAACACGCCATCCATCTCCAGACGGAAATCGTAGTGCAGCCGCCGCGCATCGTGCTTCTGGATCACGAAGCTGTTGCCCTTTGCAGCCTTGGTTGCCTTCCCCTTTGGCTCCGGCGTCTTCTTGAAGTCGCGCTTCTGCTGGTAGGTTTCGAGCGCCATGGATTAGCTCGCCTTGCGCTTCTTTTCAGGTGCCGATTTCGTTTTCGTTTTGCCCGCGGGCTTGTTTGCGAGCTTCGCGCTTTCGCGCAGCGCCGCCATCAGGTCGATAACCTTTCCTTCGGGCTCCTTCTTCGGCAGCTTGATCTCGCGGCCCTCGGCCTTGGCCTTCACCAGCTCCGCCAGCGCCGCGTCATAGCGATCATCGAAAGTGGCGGGATCGAATTTCCCACTCTTGGTTTCGATGATGTGCTTGGCGAGATCCAGCATCTCGCCCTTGATCTTCAGGTCCGGCAGGTCGTCGAACGCCTTTTCTGCAGGCCTGACCTCGTAGTCAAAGTTGAGCGTGTTGGCGAGCATGCCGCGCCCGCGCGGCTGGATCAGCACCGAACGCACGCGCCGGAAAAGCACCGCGCGCGCAAGCGCGGCCACCTTCTTCTTGCGCATGCCCTCACGGATCAGCGCGAATGCATCTTCTGATTCCTGGTCGGCGGGCGTGAGAAAGTAAGGCTTGTCGAAATAGGTGGTGTCGACCTCGTTGCAGGGGATGAAACTTTCGATCGACAGCGTCTTGTCACCCTGCGGTGTCGCCTCAGCGATCTCCTCGGGCTCAAGGATGATGTAGTTGTTCTTGGCCGTTTCGTAGCCTTTCACCTGATCTTCGCGCGGGACCGGCTTGCCGGACTGTTCGTCGACATATTCGCGGCGAACGCGGTTGCCCGTCTTCTTGTTGACCATGTGAAAGGAAACGCGCTCGGAAGTCGTCGCCGCCGAATAAAGCGCGACGGCGCAGGAAAGCTCATCGATGCTCAGGAAACCCTTCCAGATCGCGCGTATCGCCATGGAGACCTCCCTCGGTTCCTCCGCATGAACACGCAGCCTCCGGCAAGGTTCCGCATCTTCGAAACCCACGATGTCACATGTGGGATTCAGGTATTTTCGTTTGACATTCGCTCGCATTCGTTTTCATTGTTGGCGCAGAAAAAATGACAGCAACTTCGCTGCGTTGCGAAACCCTGGAGGGAACGCGTGGACGGCCAAGGCATCCACGACATTTTCATTATCGGCGGCGGCATCAACGGCTGCGGCATCGCGCGCGATGCGGCCGGCCGTGGCTATTCCGTGTTCCTCGCCGAGATGAATGACCTTGCCAGTGGCACGTCTTCGGGTTCGACCAAGCTCATTCACGGCGGCCTGCGCTACCTCGAATATTACGAGTTCCGCCTCGTCCGCGAGGCGCTGAAGGAGCGCGAGGTTCTCTGGAAGAACGCGCCGCACATCATCTGGCCGATGCGCTTCGTGCTGCCGATTGCCGAGGGCATCCGTCCGCCGTGGCTCGTGCGGCTAGGCCTGTTCCTTTATGACCACATCGGTGGCCGCAAGTTGCTGCCGGCGACGCGCACGCTCGACATGCGCCGCGACCCGTCGGGCAAGCCGCTGAAGCCGCTCTTCACCAAGGCATTCGAGTACTCGGACTGCTGGGTGAACGACGCGCGCCTCGTCGTGCTCAACGCGCGTGACGCGGTGAAGCGCGGCGCGACCAT
This sequence comes from Aminobacter sp. J41, assembly GCF_000526635.1. Taxonomy (GTDB): domain Bacteria; phylum Pseudomonadota; class Alphaproteobacteria; order Rhizobiales; family Rhizobiaceae; genus Aerobium. Next base: position 18,989 of record NZ_JAGL01000011.1, on the reverse strand, counting down.
TCGTACCCGTACCAAGGTTGTCTCGGCGCAGCGCGTCGACAAGCTCTGGCACGTGACGATCGAGGACACCCGTTCCGGCGCCCGCTCGCTCGTGAAGGCGCGACTGCTGGTCAATGCATCCGGCCCTTGGATCGACAACGTGCTTTCCGAGGCTATGGGACAGAAGGACGCGCACAACGTCCGTCTCGTCCAGGGCAGCCACATCGTCGTGCGCAAGAAGTTCGATGATCCGCGCGCCTACTTCTTCCAGAACCGCGACGGCCGCATCATCTTCGCGATCCCGTACGAGAACGAATTCACGCTGATCGGCACCACCGATCGCGACTATCCGGGCGATCCGGCAAAGGTCCACATCAGCGACGAAGAGGTCACCTACCTCTGCAACGCCGCGAGCGAATATTTCGCCGAGCCAGTGCGTCCCGAGGATATCATCTGGACCTATTCGGCCGTGCGTCCGCTCTACGACGACGGCGCATCGAAGGCGCAGGAAGCCACGCGCGACTACGTGCTGCGCCCGGATGCACCGGAAGGCCAGCCGCCGCGCATCGACGCCTTCGGCGGCAAGATCACGACCTACCGCCGCCTGTCCGAGCACATGCTCGAGAAGATCGAGGACTTCCTCGGCAGGCGAGGCAAGCCCTGGACGGCGAATGCGCCGCTTCCCGGTGGGGAGTTTGCCCATGATGGTTTCGAGGGCGAGGTCAAAAGGCTGCGCGACAGCTACGCCTTCCTCGCTCCGGCACATGCCGCACGCCTCGTGCGCCTCTACGGCACCGACGCGCGCACGATAGTTGGAAATGCGTCCTTGCTCGCGGGTCTCGGGCAGCATTTCGGCGCTGATCTTTATCAGGCCGAAATTGACTTCCTAATTGCGCACGAGTGGGCGACAACAGCGGAAGACGTGCTCTGGCGGCGGACCAAGCTTGGCCTGCGCCTGACGGCAGAGGAAGCGTCCATGCTGGATGAATACATGCAAGGGGTGGAGAAGAAACGTAGCGCGGCAGAGTAGCGCCGTGCAGGCCGGCAGCCTTTGGGAGGAGGAGCATGCTGGAACTGCGAAATGTGACGAAGAAGGTCGGAGCCGCGGAACACATTCGCGACGTATCCCTGTCGCTTCGTCATGGCTCTCTCAACGTGCTGCTTGGCCCGACGCTTTCGGGCAAGACGTCGCTGATGCGACTGATGGCTGGTCTCGACCAGCCTACCTCCGGCAAGGTCTTTTTTGACGGACAGGATGTCACCGGCGTTGCGGTTCAGAAGCGCAACGTCGCGATGGTCTACCAGCAGTTCATCAACTACCCGACCCTGACGGTCTATGAAAACATTGCCTCGCCGCTGCGCGTGGCGGGCGTTGACGGCGAGACCATCAAGCGCGAGGTCGGCCGCGCGGCGGAGCTTCTTCGCCTCACGCCTTACCTCGACCGCCTGCCGCTCAACCTTTCGGGCGGCCAGCAGCAGCGCACGGCGCTGGCGCGCGCGATCGTCAAGAAGGCGGGGCTCGTCCTTCTCGACGAGCCTCTCGCGAACCTCGACTACAAGCTGCGCGAGGAGTTGCGCGCGGAGCTGCCGAAGATCTTCGCGGAGTCCGGGGCGATCTTCGTCTACGCAACGACCGAGCCGTCCGAGGCGCTGCTTCTCGGTGGCAACACCGCGACCCTTTCCGAGGGGCGCGTGACGCAATTCGGGCCGACCGTCGATGTCTTCCGGCGGCCCGATGACATCATCACCGCAAAGACTTTTGCCGACCCGCCGCTCAACACGATCGAGCTGATAAAGCGCGGAAGCGGCTTCGAGCTGGATGGTGGGGTGAACCTCCCGGCGCCGGACGGCCTCACCGGCGTGGAAGACGGCCCGTATACGGTCGCCTTCCAGCCCCACCATCTTTCCCTTCATCCGACGTCGTCGACGGCCGTGCCGATCACGGCCACGGTGTCGATCACGGAGATCACCGGTTCGGAGAGCTTTATCCACCTGCACTATGCCAATGCATCGTGGGTGATGCTCGCGCCCGGCATCCACCGGTTCGAGCCGGACGAGCGCGTGACGGTCTATATCGATCCCCGTCACCTGATGGTGTTCGACCAGTCGGGCCGTGCGGTGCGGCCCACCAGCGCCCTGGCGGCATGAGGAGACGGCCATGGCACGCATCGAACTCGACCATATCCGCCACGCCTACGGCGAGAGGCCGAAGAGCGAGGCCGATTATGCGCTGAAGGAGGTGCACCACACCTTCGAGGATGGCGGCGCCTATGCGCTGCTCGGCCCCTCCGGTTGCGGCAAGACCACGCTCCTCAACATCATCTCCGGCTTGCTGCGCGCATCGGAAGGGCGCCTGCGCTTCAACGGGGTCGACGTCACTGACCTGTCGACGCAGCAGCGCAACATCGCCCAGGTGTTCCAGTTCCCGGTCGTCTACGACACGATGACGGTCTACGACAATCTGGCATTTCCGCTCCGCAATCGCAGCGTTCCGGAAGCCGAGGTCGGCCGCAAGGTGCGCGAGACGCTGGAGATCATCGACCTGGCATCGCTCGCCAGGCGGCGTGCAGCCGGCCTCGGGGCCGATCAGAAGCAGAAGATCTCGCTCGGTCGCGGGCTGGTGCGCTCGGACGTCAACGCGATTCTGTTCGACGAGCCGCTGACGGTGATCGACCCGCAGATGAAGTGGGTCCTGCGCTCGCAGCTGAAGCAGCTGCATCGCCGCTACGGCTTCACCATGGTCTACGTGACCCACGACCAGACCGAGGCGCTGACTTTCGCCGAAAAGGTCGTGGTCATGTATGACGGGCAGATAGTGCAGATCGGCACGCCCGATGAATTGTTCGAGCGGCCGAGCCACACCTTCGTCGGCTATTTCATCGGCTCCCCCGGCATGAACGTGCTGCCGGTCGGCGTCGAGGGCACGAGCGCGCGGCTTGGCAACCATGTCATCAGCCTGCCCGGCGCGCCAGCCGACGGCCAGCAGCAGTACGAACTCGGCATCCGGCCGGAATTCGTTCGGCTCGGGAGGGAAGGCATTCCCGTCCGCATCGCCAAGATCGAGGACACCGGCCGGCGCAAGATCGTCCGCGCGGAGCTCGAGGGCAGGGAGATCGCAGTGATCGCTGGCGAGGAAGAGGAAATTCCCGCCGACCCGCATGTCACCTTCGTTCCGGAGCGGATCAACCTCTACGCCAATTCCTGGCGCGTCGATCTTGCAGGCGCAGCCGGGGGGAGCGCGCGATGAACAAGACCTGGAACAACAAAGCCTGGTTCCTTGTCCTGCCGGTGATGCTGCTGGTGATGTTCTCGGCGGTCATCCCGCTGATGACAGTTGTCAACTATTCAGTGCAGGACACCTTCGGCAACAACGTCTTCTTCTGGGCTGGCTCGGAATGGTTCCAGCAGATGCTGCATTCGCGCCGTTTCTGGGACGCGATGGGCAGAAACCTGGCCTTTTCCTTCATCGTGCTGGCGATCCAGATTCCGCTCGGCGTCTTCATCGCCCTCAACATGCCGCGCAAAGGCTGGGGCGTGCCGGTCTGCCTCGTGCTGATGGCGCTGCCGCTGCTGATCCCCTGGAACGTCGTCGGCACGATCTGGCAGGTGTTTGGCCGCATCGACATCGGCCTGCTCGGCCATACGCTCGCCGCGCTCGGCGTCGACTACAACTACGTGCGTGACCCGCTCGACGCCTGGATCACCGTGATCCTGATGGACGTCTGGCACTGGACGAGCCTCGTCGTGCTGCTGTGCTACGCCGGTCTCGTCTCCATCCCCGACGCCTATTATCAGGCCGCGCGGATTGATGGGGCCTCGCGCTGGGCGACCTTCCGTTACATCCAGCTTCCGAAGATGAAGCGGGTTCTGACCATCGCCATCCTGCTGCGGTTCATGGACTCGTTCATGATCTACACCGAGCCGTTCGTGGTGACGGGCGGCGGCCCCGGCAACTCGACCACGTTCCTGTCGATCGACCTCGTCAAGATGGCGGTGGGACAGTTCGACCTCGGTCCGGCGGCGGCGATGTCGATCATCTACTTCCTCATCATCTTGCTCATGTCGTGGGTCTTCTACACGGTCATGACCAACTATGACGTGGAGCGCTAATATGGCCGGAACCAAGGAGACGACCATGATGCTGCGCGAGGATGCGACGGCAGCGGGGGGTTCCCGCAGCACGTCCGGCGTCGTTGATCGTACCATGCGTCGGCGGGGCACCGCGTCCCGGTTCTGGTGGCTGGTGCCGACGCTCTACATCATCTTCCTGATGCTGCCCATCTACTGGCTCATCAACATGAGCTTCAAGACGAACGCCGAGATCACCGGCGCGTTCTCGCTCTGGCCGCAGAACCCGACCCTGCGCAACTACACGGTCATCTTCACCGACGCGTCCTGGTACTCCGGCTACATCAACTCGATCATCTACGTCGTGATGAACACGGTGGTGTCGGTGGCGGTGGCACTGCCTGCCGCCTACGCCTTTTCGCGCTATCGCTTCCTCGGCGACAAGCACCTGTTCTTCTGGCTGCTCACCAACCGCATGGCGCCGCCGGCGGTGTTCGCGCTGCCCTTCTTCCAGCTCTATTCGGCGTTCGGGCTGATCGACACCCACATCGCGGTGGCGCTCGCGCACTGCCTGTTCAACGTGCCGCTAGCGGTCTGGATTCTCGAAGGCTTCATGTCTGGCGTGCCGAAGGAGATCGATGAAACGGCCTACATCGACGGCTATTCCTTCCCGCGCTTCTTCGTGAAAATCTTCATGCCGCTGATTGCGTCAGGCATCGGTGTCGCAGCTTTCTTTTGCTTCATGTTCTCGTGGGTGGAGCTGCTGCTTGCACGCACGCTAACGACGACCGCCGCGAAGCCGATCGCGGCGACGATGACGCGCACCGTGTCCGCCTCCGGCCTCGACTGGGGCGTGCTTGCCGCTGCCGGCGTGCTGACGCTGATCCCCGGCGCGCTCGTGATCTACTTCGTGCGCAATTACATTGCGAAGGGCTTTGCCCTGGGGCGGGTGTGATGACCAGGTCGCTGTCCCGATCCCTTATCGCCCCTCATCCGCCCTTCGAGAAGGGGAGGAAGCCGTATCTGTTTGGCTATTCGGCCGCGGGGTGCGCCCGTCGAAGTGCCGACGCGCTTCATGCCTCTCATCCTTCTCCGCGCAAGCGGGGAGAAGGTGGCGGCAGCCGGATGAGGGGCGAACGCCGCCTTTGCCAAACATCCACAGGAGGGCACCAATGACCTTTTCATGGATGGCCTGGACATGGCCGACCGCGGCCTTCTTCGGCACGATCTTCCTGATGCTCGTCGGGATGGCCGTGTGGGAGTACTTCTCGCCGGGCGGCGATCCGCGCTTTGGCATTCTGCGCTTCGAGACGACGCGGGGCGACCGCCTGTTCGTCTCGCTGCTCGGCGCTGCATTCATTCATCTTGCCTGGCTGGGTCTCGTTGGACCCAACCTTTGGTGGGCCCTTGCCCTGTCGGTCGTCTACGCCATCGGCGTGTTTCGATACGTTTAGGGAGGAGAAACGGCCGGCGCTTCCGCGCCGGCTCTACGGTGCAACTTGGTTGCGTTCAATGGGAGGAAATGAAATGCGAAGGCACTTGCTTGTATCTACGGCTGCAGTGGCGCTCCTCTTCGGAATGACCAGTGCGCATGCAGACATGGAGGCGGCGAAGAAGTTCCTCGACGAGGAAATCGGCGACCTCTCCGCGCTCGACCGGGCGGCCCAGGAAGCCGAGATGGAATGGTTCATCAACGCCGCCCAGCCGTTCCAGGGCATGGACATCAAGGTGGTGTCCGAAACCATCACGACCCACGAATATGAAGCGCGCGTCCTTGCGCCGGCCTTTACGGCCATTACCGGCATCAAGGTCACCCATGACCTGATCGGCGAAGGCGACGTCGTCGAGAAGCTGCAGACCCAGATGCAGTCCGGCGAGAACATTTATGACGCCTACATCAACGACTCCGACCTCATCGGTACGCACTGGCGTTACCTGCAGGCGCGCAGCCTGACGAAGTGGATGGAGAACGAGGGCAAGGACGTCACCAACCCGAACCTCGACATCGACGACTTCATCGGCAAGTCGTTCACGACCGCTCCGGACGGCGAACTCTACCAGTTGCCGGACCAGCAGTTCGCGAACCTCTACTGGTTCCGCTACGACTGGTTCAACGACGATAAGAACAAGGCGGACTTCAAGGCCAAGTACGGCTACGACCTTGGCGTGCCGGTCAACTGGTCAGCCTATGAGGACATTGCCGAGTTCTTCACCGGCCGCGAGATCGACGGCAAGAAGGTCTACGGCCACATGGACTACGGCAAGAAGGACCCGTCGCTTGGCTGGCGCTTCACCGACGCCTGGCTTTCCATGGCCGGCAACGGCGACAAGGGCATCCCTAACGGCAAGCCGGTCGACGAATGGGGCATCAAGGTCGACGAGAACTCGCGTCCGGTGGGCTCGTGCGTCGCACGTGGTGGCGACACCAACGGCCCGGCCGCCGTCTACGCGATCGAAAAATACCTTGAATGGATGGAGAAGTACGCGCCGCCCGCAGCCCAGGGCATGAACTTCTCCGAATCCGGCCCAGTGCCGGCGCAGGGCGAGGTTGCACAGCAGATCTTCACCTACACCGCGTTCACCGCGGACTTCGTCAAGGAAGGCCTGCCGATCGTCAACGAGGACGGCACGCCGAAGTGGCGCTTCGCCCCGTCGCCGCATGGCGTGTACTGGAAGGAAGGCATGAAGCTCGGCTACCAGGATGCGGGCTCGTGGACGATCCTGAAGTCGACCCCGGATGACCGCGCCAAGGCAGCCTGGCTCTATGCCCAGTTCGTGACCTCCAAGACGGTGGACGTGAAGAAGAGCCACGTCGGCCTCACCTTCATCCGCCAGTCGACCCTTGATCACCAGAGCTTCACCGAGCGTGCTCCGAAGCTCGGCGGCCTCATCGAGTTCTACCGGTCGCCGGCCCGCCTGCAGTGGTCGCCGACCGGCACCAACGTGCCGGACTATCCGAAGCTTGCACAGCTGTGGTGGCAGGCGATCGGCGATGCCTCGTCCGGCGCAAAGACCGCGCAGGAAGCGATGGACTCGCTCTGCGCCGAGCAGGAGCAGGTGCTGGCACGCCTCGAGCGCGCCGGCGTGCAGGGTGACATCGGTCCGAAGCTCGCCGAGGAACACGACCTCGAATACTGGAACAAGGATGCCGTCGCGAAGGGCAACCTTGCTCCGCAGCTGAAGATCGAGAACGAGAAGGAACAGCCAGTGACCGTCAACTACGACGAGCTGGTCAAGAGCTGGCAGTCTCAGTAGGCCGCATCCGGCCGCCAGTCGGGAGCGGGAGAGCAATCTCCCGCCCGTTCTTTTTGCTCAGGCCTCGGCGAGTTCTCGTGGCGCTTCCGCTGTTCTCATGTCGAGCCAGCGCAGCATCAGTGACTCGTCCTCGTCGAGCCCTTTCAGCGGCTTCCGGGTCCGCCGGGTGATGTCGCGAAGTTCGTCGCCGAGCGTCCCTTCAAGCCAGCTGTCGATGATGAGCGGGTGGACGTAGCAGCGCCTGCAAACGGCGCGGGTGTTGCGCATGGTCGCCGCGACCTCGTCGATCACCTGGTTGAGTGCTACCGCCTGAGCACGCTTCGTTTCAGGCAGCGGGATCGCACCGAACTCTCGGATCGCGAGCACCGAGGCACCCCAGGTGCGAAAATGCTTTGCCGAGAACTCTTCTCCGATCGCGTCACGGATATAGGCGTTGACGTGGTGCGAGCGGACTTCGCGTCGCTCGCCGTCATCGTCAAGATATTGGAAGAGGTGCTGGCCTGGAATGTCCTGCACGGCGCGAACGATTTTCGCAATGCGCCGGTCCTGCAGCTTCAGGCGCCATTCCTGACCCGACTTGCCGCGAAAGGCAAAGCGCAGGCTCGAGCCATTTACCTCGACATGCCTGTCGCGCAGCGTCGTCAGCCCAAAGCTCTTGTTCTCGCGCCGGTAGGCATCGTTGCCGATGCGGATCATCGTCTTGTCGAGCAGCCAGATGATCGAGGCGATCACCTTCTCGCGCGGCAGGCCGCGAAGCGCCAGATCCTCCTCCACCTTGTCGCGCAGGCCGGGCAGCGCATGGGCGAACGCCGCAAGGCTCGAAAACTTCGCCTCGTCACGGCACGCAGTCCATGCAGGATGATAGCGGTATTGCTTGCGGCCGCGCTGGTCGCGGCCGGTAGCCTGGATGTGTCCGGTCGGGTCAGGGCAAATCCAGACGTCGGTCCATGCCGGCGGGATTGCGAGCGTCCTGATGCGCGACAGCACGTCCGCATCAGACAGCCGCGCCCCGCCAGCGGCTACGTAGAAGAAGCCGCGGCCCGCGCGACGGCGGCGGATGCCCGGCTCGCCGTCATTGACGTAGATGAGTTCCGCGCGCTGGGCGACGACGAAAGCTGGCTCGGGCAGTTTAGTACCCTCCGACGATCGGCAACACTTCGCCGGTGATGTAGCTCGAGCACTGCGGCGAGGCGAAGAACACGTAAGCGGGCGCGATCTCCTCAGGCTGCGCCGGGCGACCCATAGGGGTATTTGCGCCAAACTTCGCCACCTGTTCAGGCGGACGCTCTGAGGGGTTTAGCGGCGTCCAGACGGGGCCGGGCGCCACGGCATTGACGCGGATGCCCTTGGGCACGAGGTTCGACGAGAGCGCCTTGGTAAAGGCGTGGATGCCGCCCTTCGTCATCGAATAGTCGATTAGCCCGCCGCTGCCTTCAAGTCCGGTGACGGAGCCGGTGTTGATGATCGCTGAGCCCGGCTTCATGTGCTTTACGGCCGCGCGCGCCATGAAGAAGTAGCCGTAGAGGTTGGTCTTCAGCGTTGTGTCGAAGTGCTCGGTGGTGATGCTCTCGATGTCGCTGGCGTGATACTGGAAAGCGGCATTGTTGACGAGAATGTCGAGCTTGCTGAACTCGGCGACGACCTTCTCGACGGCGTCGTTGCAGAACGCTTCGCTTGTCACGTCGCCGGGGAGCAGCAGGCAGCGGCGGCCTTCATCAGCCACCGCCAGGCGGGTAGCTTCCGCATCCTCGCTTTCGCTCAGGTAGGCAATCGCGACATCCGCACCCTCACGGGCAAATAGTACGGCGACCGCGCGGCCGATGCCGGAATCGCCTCCGGTGATCAGCGCGACCTTGCCTTCCAGCTTTCCGGAGCCCTGCCAGAACGGTGCATCATACATCGGGGCGGGCTCCAACGCGGCCTCGTCGCCGGGCTTGGGCTGATGCTGTTCGGGGAACGGCGGAACGGGATACTCCCGCGCGCCGGCCTGCATCGCCTTCGGCTTCTCTTCGCCGCTATCGCCCTCCCGATCCTGCCTGTCGATCTGCTCCTGAATGCGATGCTGCTTGCCTACCTCTTCCGCCACATCTGCGGCGTGCTTGTTCTCGTCCATCTTGGGCTCCGGGATTCCTGTTCGCGTCAGGAGCCAAACAACGATGGACGCGGCAACGTTCCATTGGGGAAGTTATCCGTCCTTCAAAGGTTGGAATTATATTTTTGAAAGTAATTCAGTTCAGCAAGAAGTCGGATGGAGATTAGCGAGATGTTATTAAAAAACATATCTTTGTCATGGAAGATGGGGGCGCGAAATATAGGTTATCATGTTTATCATATCAAAAATTAAAACACGAATACATTCGTACAGTGGTCGCTGTTTCGAAAATCATGCAAAATGTGGTTGATAAATTTTTATTGTCTAGCGAAGTAGAAATGTGGGAAAGAAGCGGGCCGTGTGCTGGACGTGCGGCGACCGCAGATCTAGTATCCGGCATCATTTTGACGAGAGTCAGCATGGTCAAGATCCTCGCCTTTCCGTCGCTGAGGGGCAAAAATTCGAAGAGTGTAGCCCCCGGACCGGGGGAAGATCTGCCGCTTGTGAGTGCGACGGCGGATGGCCGAATTGTCGTTACGCCCCTGCAACGTGACCGGCGGGGGCGTGGGGACTGGACCAATCAGGAACTGGCGGATCTTTACCGCGTCGAAGGCCTTCTCATCCAGGCGAACCTCCGTGTCTCTTCAGCGCGCGGCGTTACTGACGAAGGTGATCCGTGGTTTGTCTTCCTCCGCGAGGATGGCGACGTTTTCGTCCATCTCGCGCGCATCGACGGCGGTTACGTGCTCGATAGCCCTGGCCTCTCTGAGGTGCTCTATGGCGCGGACTTCCCGGAACTGATCAAGCGCTTCGTCAGCGACGTGGCCGCAAAAGCCGCCGCGCCGACGTCGGACAACGTGATTTCGTTGCGGCCGCGTATGCTGCACGACCAGACGATCCGGCTGCACCCGGCGGTGATGCTCGGGGCGCTGATCTGGTCGCTTTATGTCGCCTCCGACGATTTTGTCGGCATGGCTCATGCGATGGAAGAAATGGACGGCGATGCCGGAGCTCTGCCCGGACCGCTTGATGTTGCCGCCTCAGCGCTGGCACTTTCGCCGGAACTCGCGGTCAGCCAGCTCAACGCCGCCCTCGACCAGCAGGTCCATTCCTATGGCGCTCCCCCTGATGCCGGCGCTGCCGCGGGTGTGACCGACGCTGGCAAAGGCAGCTTGTCGGTTGACAGCCGCAACGTGGCTTCCGGTTCGTCCGGTTCGATTGCTTGGGGCCACGGCATCGCGGCGAGCCTTGCTGCGATCGCGATCGGCTACGGCTTCCTGCAGGTGACGGAGGTTTCCGAGACCGCGGATGGTGAAAGCGTTAGTCTTGCATCGACAAGCAGCAACGATGCAATCGCGCTGAGTTCCCTTTTATCTGAGCAGGGACAGGCAGAGGTTTCCGGTGATCGCGGTTCCGCCACGACAACAGAGGACCTGCTGTCCCACCATGCTCCTGATCAGTTGGAATTGGCGGCACTTGATGTTGAAGTTGCCGTGCTGATGCATGACCTAGTCGAGCAGGACAATCTTCTCGCGCTGCAGGCGCGCTTCGTGGAAGGGAATTCCGAAGTGCCGGTCGAGGCAGCTGCACCGAAGATGGTGAAGGTGGCTCCGGCGAGAAAGGTCGAGGCGACGGCTGCCACGTCGGCCCCCGCTGCTGCGACCGCGCCTGAAGCGGCTTCGAGCAAGCACAGCTCGGCTGCGGTGGTCGAGGTCGCCAGCCTCAGCGACTCGCAGATCCTGCTCTCGCTGGTCAACGGCCACGTGGGGTTTGTTGCAAATCATAAGCTCGGCGACGTCACTGTTTCCACGTCCCTTGATCAGGACGATCTCGCAACCCTTCTGCCGCATCTTCGGCCAAAGGGTGAGGAAAGGGATGGCGATGCAGTCATCGCGGTAGAGCCCGTGATTGCGCCGATCCCATCGGTTCCAGCAGAACGCGCGCCGACTTATTCGCCGGCGTACCTGCAGTATGACGACCGCGCTAAGGACTTTGTCGCCCGATTTATTGAACGGGCCGGGCAGATCGAATTGGTTCAGTTCGATTCCCACATCGTCCTCGTCGACATGACCGCGATAGACGAGGCCACCGATGTCGCGTATACCGTGCGCTGGGTGACCGAGGACGGCAGCGTGATCTCCACCATCGGGCACCTGCAGCATTTCCTCGAGTACGGCATCGCCTGACGCATGAATTTACCCGAAATGCCGCAGGACGTGGCCAGCGTCTGCGGCGTGATCGTGACGTACCATCCTTCGTCGGCGAAGCTGATGGAGCTGGTGGGCGCAATTCGTCCGCAACTGTCATCCCTCATCATCGTCGACAACGGCTCCAGCTTCGACTTCTCTGGGCTTACCCGGCAGTATGACTGCGAGATCGTTGAGCTCGGCGAAAATTTCGGCATTGCGCACGCGCAGAATGCCGGGATCGAGCGTGCGCGGGAGAGGGGAACGGAGTTCGTCCTCCTTCTTGATCAGGACAGTATCCCCGCGCCCGATATGGTCGCGCAGTTGGTCGAGGCCTATCGCCGCCTGACAGCGACCGGCGCGAAGGTCGCGGCGGTTGGTCCTTCCTATGTCGACCCTCGTCAGGGAGAGGCGGCGGCCTTTGTCTATCTTGACGGACTGAAGCTGCGTCGGCGCGAACACCGCGGTGCCGAACCGGTGGTCGAGGCAGATTTTCTTATAGCCTCCGGTTGCCTTGTTCCTGTCGCCGTCCTTGATGAAGTTGGCGTGATGGTCGACGACCTCTTCATCGACTACGTCGACATCGAGTGGGGATTGCGTGCCCGCCGTGATGGATTTCTCTCGTACGGTGTCTTCGCGGCGCGGATGGAGCATGCGCTTGGCGACGAGTGGATCCGTTTCCGCGACAGGCGCGTGCCGGTCCACAGCCCACTTCGCCACTACTATCATGTCCGCAACGCGATCTGGCTGTGCAAGCAAGCCTGGATTTCCTGGCAGTGGCGGTATGTGCTGCTGCTGCGCTCGGTCAAGATGGCGCTGTTCTTCAGTGTCTTCGCCCCGCGCGGGCTGACGCACCTGAAGATGATGGGGCTTGGCTTCTGGCACGGCCTCTGCGGCCGGATGGGAAGGAAATAGATGGCGGAAACCGCGGGGCCCAATTCGCCGCGTAGGAAGCTGACGGTATCGATCGTCACGTTTCGATCTGACGCGGACGAGTTCCGGCGCACTCTTTTGTCACTGCGTACCGCCCTGCAGGAGTTCGCTCGCGATGATGTCGCGATCTTCGTCATCGAAAATTCGCCCCAAAACGAGGTCGGCGAAATTGTTGCTCAGGAACTGGCCAGCTGGACAGTCGAGGTTCTGCACGGTCACGGCAATGTCGGTTTCGGTCGAGCGCATAACCTGATCCTCGATCGCACCGGCGAATACCACCTGATCCTCAACCCGGACATCGAGATGCGCCCGGATGCCCTGCAGAAGGCGCTGAGGTTCCTGGAGGAGCACCCGGCCTGTGGGCTGTTGACGCCCATGGCGTACTGGCCGGATGGCGGCCGGCAGTATCTGTGCAAGCGTTACCCGGCGCTGTTCGACCTGCTGCTGCGCGGTTTTGCACCGGCGCGTCTTGCAGCCATGTTCGACCAGCGCCTTGCCCGCTACGAAATGCGTGCGGAAACGCAGGACGAAGTTCACTGGGAGCCGCCGATCGTCAGCGGGTGCTTCATGTTCTTCCGCGGTGATGTCCTACGTGCGCTGGGCGGCTTCGACGAAGCCTACTTCCTCTATTTCGAGGATTTCGACCTGTCGCTGCGTGCCGGAAAGAAAACGCAGATCGCCTACGTACCGGCTGTCAGAGTCGTTCATGCCGGCGGGAAAGCCGGCAAGAAGGGCTGGTGGCACATCCGCCAATTCGGGAAATCGGCCGTGCGCTTCTACGCGACGCACGGCCTGAAGCTTTTCTAGATAAACTTAGCCGTTGTTCGCGGCTTCGAGCGTGCCCAGACGCTGGCCGTCATAGACACCGTCGCGCAGCGGGCGCCACCACCACTCGTTCTCAATGTACCAGCGCACCGTCTTCTCGATGCCGGTGTCGAAGTTTTCCTGCGCGCGCCAGCCGAGCTCGGTCTCGAGCTTGGTAGCATCGATTGCATAGCGCGCGTCATGGCCAGGGCGGTCAGTGACGAACTGAATCAGCCGGTCGTGCGGAGCCCCCTGTGGCTTCATCTGGTCGAGGATCTCGCAGACGCGGCGCACCACGTCGATGTTGCGGCGCTCGTTGCGGCCCCCGACATTGTACTTCTCGCCGACTCGGCCGCGCGAGCAGATCAGGTGCAGTGCCCTCGCGTGGTCATCGACGTAGAGCCAGTCGCGGATGTTGGCGCCGGTGCCGTAGACCGGCAGCGGCTTGCCCTCGAGCGCGTTGAGGATGATCAGCGGGATGAGCTTTTCAGGGAAATGATACGGCCCGTAATTGTTCGAGCAGTTGGAGATCACCACTGGCAGGCCGTAGGTGCGTTGCCAGGCGGTGGCGAGATGGTCGCTCGCTGCCTTTGATGCAGAGTAGGGAGAAGACGGATCGTAAGGCGTGACTTCCTGGAAGAGACCTTCGTCGCCGAGCGAGCCGTAAACCTCGTCGGTCGAGACATGCAGGAAGCGGAATGCGTCCTTGCGGTCTGCAGGAAGGCCGGTCCAGTAGCGGCGCGCAGCATCCAGCATGGTAAAGGTGCCGATGACGTTCGTCTGAATGAAGTCGCCTGCTCCAGTGATCGAGCGGTCGACGTGACTTTCCGCCGCCAGGTGCATTACCCGATCCGGCTGAAAGGAGCGGAATGCCTCGTTGATCGCCGCCGCATCGCAGATGTCCGCGCGCAAGAAGCGGTGGTTCGGCGCGTTTTCGATGGCGCGCAGGGAGTGGAGGTTGCCGGCATAGGTGAGCTTGTCGACGGTCAGCACCTCGGCGCCCACCTCGGCGACGAGATAGCGCACCAGTGCCGATCCGATGAACCCGGCCCCTCCGGTAACGAGAATACGCATGTGAGCTCCCTGAGTTGTTCTGGTCGCAGCTTTGAGATTACTGCTGCGGATTTGTGGCTTCAGCAAGTTTCAGCAGATACTTGCCGTACTCGGTCTTCGAGTAATAGTTGCCGTACTCGATCACCTTGTCCTTCGAAATCCAACCGTTGAGGTAGGCGATCTCCTCGATGCAGGCGATGTGCGTGCCCTGGCGGTGCTGGATCGTACGGACGAACTCGCTGGCCTCGAGCAGGCTGTCATGCGTGCCGGTGTCGAGCCAAGCATAGCCGCGTGACATCTTCTCGACGAAGAGGTTGCCCTGTTCCATGTAGATGCGGTTGAGATCTGTGATCTCATATTCGCCGCGAGCCGACGGCTTCAGCTGGCGCGCATATTCCACGACCTTGTTGTCGTAGAAGTAGAGGCCCGTAACGGCAAAGCGGGATTTCGGCTGCTTTGGCTTTTCCTCGAGGCTGATCGCGCGGCCATTCGGATCGAGCTCAACGACGCCATAGCGTTCCGGATCATCGACCTCGTACGCGAAGACGGTTGCGCCTTCCGTGCGGCTGCGCGCCTTCTGCACGAGAGTACTCAGACCGGCCCCGAAGAAGATGTTGTCGCCGAGTACAAGTGCTGCCGGGTCGGAGCCGATGAAGTCGGCGCCCAGAGTGAACGCCTGGGCGAGGCCGTCCGGGCTCGGCTGCTCGACATAGGAGATGTTCAGGCCCCACTTGCTGCCGTCGTCGAACAGGCGTTTGTAGTTGTCCAGATACTCCGGCGACGAGATGATCAGGATGTCGCGGATTTTCGCGAGCATCAGCACCGACAGCGGATAGTAGATCATCGGCTTGTCGTAGATCGGGATCAGCTGCTTGTTCACAGCAAGGGTCGCCGGATGAAGCCTGGTGCCCGAGCCACCGGCCAGGATAATGCCCTTCATCAGATAGTGCCTTTCATCTTATGGTCTCGCAGCGCCGCCAGTGTGTCCTGCAAAGCTTCGGTCCATGGCCGGGGTCGGATGCCGTAGTCGTCGCTCAACCGCTTCACCGACAACACCGAGTTGGCAGGACGCCGCGCCGGCGTAGGATATTCGCTGGTTGGGATGGCATGGACCACCGGCACCTTGCCACCAGCTGCCTCCTCCTGGTGAAAGATCTCGCGTGCGAACGCGCACCAAGTCGTGGCGCCATCATTGACGAAGTGATAGGTCCCGCAAGGTGCAGCGGGGTCATCAAGTTGACGTAACGTGATCGCAGCAAGCGTAGCCGCAATGTCCGTGGCGGATGTTGGGCACCCCTTCTGGTCATCCACCACCCGCAGCTCTGGACGATCCGCAAGGCGAAGCATCGTCTTCACGAAGTTGCCGCCGTGCGGAGAGAACACCCAGGCTGTGCGAAGGATGACGTGCCGTGGATTGCCCGTGCGGACCGCAAGTTCACCGGCAGCCTTCGAGGCCCCGTAGACGTTGATCGGCCGGATCGGGTCATCGATCTCATAGGCGCCGGACTTCGCTCCATCGAAGACATAGTCGGTCGAGACGTGGATCAGCGGGATGTCTTGCTGACGCGTCGCATCGGCCAGGGCGGCAGCTGCTGTGGCATTCACCGCAAAAGCGCCGGCGCAATCGCTTTCGGCCTTGTCCACCGCGGTGTAAGCGGCCGGGTTGATCACCGCGTCGAACTTTTCGCTGGCGAAGTAAGCCCGGATTGCTGCGACGCTGGACAGATCCAGTTCACTGCGGGTCGGACGTACGACCTCCACGTCTTCCGCCCACGTGATTGCCTCGAGTTCAGTGCCGACCTGACCGGTTCCGCCGGTAATAAGAATCCTGCGCATCGACTAACCTACACCTCTACCAGCTGCAGAGGTGCGCCGTCGTAGGGGAAGGGGCTTTCGAACTCGGCAAGGCGCGGCTGCTTCTTGTCCTTGTCGCTGAGGATCGGTTCGACGCCTGCGGGAAGCCTCCAGTCGACGCCGATGTCCTCGTCGTTCCAGAGGATGCCCCCGTCATTGGCGGGCGCATAGCCGCTTGAGACCTTATAGGTGACCTCGGTCGATGGCTCGAGCGTGACAAAGCCGTGCGCGAAGCCGGCCGGAATGAAAAGCTGATCGCCATTTTCCGCAGACAGCACTGCGCCGACCCACTTTCCGTAGCTCGGCGAGCCGTGTCGGATGTCGACGGCGACGTCAAAGATGCTGCCGCGAATGCAGCGCACGAGCTTGTCTTGGGCGAAGGGCGGCGTCTGGAAGTGAAGGCCGCGGATCGTGCCGACAGGAACGGACATCGAGTGATTATCCTGGACGAAACGGCAGGTGATCCCGAGCTCGGCAAAGCGCTTCTCGTTGTAGACCTCCGTGAACCAGCCGCGGCTGTCGCCAAACCGCTTGGGGTGGATAAGGTACACGTTTCCGCTCATAGGCTAGGGTTCCACTTCAGACTTGCCGCGGGGAGCGGCACGGCGACTGCTCCGGAAGCGCTGACACATTTGGCTTTCGGTCGCTTTCGCCCGCAAGCCAGACTTTGGGCGATGTGGTGCTAGCTGATTTAGGCAATGTTTTGAACCCAAATCTTTGAATCACTGCTGTCGACGCGCCATTCGCGACGGCGACTTGGTTCCCTCGAGGTCGGCACAAATGGAATTTTGTCGTTGGGCCAAAAATGGAGGGAACAGACGCTCAGTCCAAAAATAAATCAAAACAATCGAGATTATGCTCATGAAAATGAGGATTGGTGCAGTCTTTATTAAAGAGAGGTTGCATCCTTTCGAGTTGGATTTCAGTGCAACACTGTATGTTGTCGATATGACGCCTCGATTGCAATGGCGGAAAGGCTACGCTAGAAGGTTAGCTTGACTCTGGTTTAATATCGCTCGGGATAATTGAGATAGGTTCATGCAACAAAAAACACCTCTTCATGACGCCTACGACAAATTCCGCGCGGTCGTTGTGACGACTTTCATATTCACTTTCGCGATCAACTTGCTGCTTTTTGCAGCTCCTCTTTACATGCTGCAAATATATGATCGCGTGTTGGGAACGCGAAACGAGTACACCCTTGTGATGATCTCGCTCATCACTCTGTTCCTGATGGCAGTGTACGGTGTGCTCGAATATGTACGTTCCCGAATGCTTGTGCGCGCTGGGATGCAGTTCGATGAGGTGCTCTCGCAGAGCCTCTTCAGCCGCGCCGTGAAGCTGCGCCTGAACAATCCCAACGGCGGCGCCGAGCAGATTCTGTCGGACGGAGACAAGGTACGCGAGTTCCTGACGGGCTCCGGCATCATCGCATTCTTCGACGCGCCGTGGGTCCCGGTATTTATCGTTGTTTGCTTCCTGTTCCACTCCTGGCTTGGCTACCTCGCCCTGACCGGAGCGATCGTCATCTTCGCGCTGGCGCTCATCAACGAGTACTCGACCCGAGCCCAGCTGAAGGCCGCCAACAATGCGGCGCAGGGGGCGAACCAGTTCGCCAGCACCGTGCTGCAGAATGCCGAGGTGATCCGCTCCATGGGCATGGAGAGGGCGCTGGGCGAGCGCTGGCAGCAGCGCCATGGCCAGATGCTGGATGCTCAGGCCGACGCCAGCGACAAGGCCGGCACGATCCTGACCTTCCAGAAATTCTTCCGCATGGTGCTGCAGTCGGCGATCCTCGGCCTCGGCGCCTATCTCGCGCTGCATCAAGAGATCAGCCCCGGCATCATGATCGCAGCCTCGATCATGATGGGCCGCGCATTGCAGCCGGTCGAGCAGGGCGTGGCGCAGTGGAAGCAGTTTGTGACGGCACGCCAGGCGCATGCACGCCTCAAGCGCCTGTTCGAGATGGTGCCGGGCGACGAAGATCGCACCGAGTTGCCGACTCCGCTCGGCCACCTGCAGGTAGAGAACCTGACCTCGGTGCTGCCGGGTACCCGCACCCCGTTCCTCAAAGGCATCAACTTCGCCGTGGAGCCCGGGCAGACACTTGCAATCATCGGTCCGTCCGGTTCGGGCAAGTCGAGCCTCATCCGCCACATCGTCGGCGTCTGGCCCGCGGTCAGCGGCACGGTGCGCATCGACGGGGCGGAGATCGCGCACTGGGATGCCGAGCAGATCGGCCGCCATGTCGGCTATTTGCCGCAGGAGGTGCGCCTGTTTGCCGGCACGATTGCGGAAAACATCTCGCGCTTCCAGTCGGGCGAGTCGGAGCAGGTGGTCAAAGCCGCGCAGATGGCTGGTGTGCATGAGATGATCCTGCGCCTGCCGGGCGGCTACGAGACCCAAGTTGGCGACAACGGACAGCAGCTTTCAGGCGGCCAGCGTCAGCGCATCGGTCTTGCCCGGGTGAACCGCGCCGGGATTGCCGGAGGCATTTTGGTTTGAGTCACGCTGCCATGGCCGGCTCTTCGAGCATAGCGTAGTAGCGNTCCTCGGCTTCGGNCGGCGGGATNTTGCCGATGGGCTCCAGCAGCCGGCGATTGTTGAACCAGTCGACCCATTCCAGCGTCGCGAACTCGACGGCCTCGAACGAGCGCCATGGCCCGCGTCGATAGATCACTTCGGTCTTGTACAGGCCGTTGATCGTCTCGGCGAGAGCGTTGTCGTAAGAGTCGCCGATGCTGCCGACGGAGGGCTCGATGCCC
>NZ_JAGL01000010.1 GCF_000526635.1 Aminobacter sp. J41 | reverse complement strand
ATCAAGTATACCGAGCGCCTGGCCGAAGCGGGCATCGAGCCCTCCGTCGGCAGCATCGGCGACTCTTACGACAACGCTCTCGCCGAGACGATCAACGGCCTGTACAAGACCGAAGTGATCTATCGACGCGGGCCATGGCGCTCGTTCGAGGCCGTCGAGTTCGCGACGCTGGAATGGGTCGACTGGTTCAACAATCGCCGGCTGCTGGAGCCCATCGGCAATATCCCGCCGGCCGAAGCCGAGGAGCGCTACTACGCTATGCTCGAAGAGCCGGCCATGGCAGCGTGACTCAAACCAAAATGCCTCCGGCAATCCCGGCGCGGTTCAAGGGTTCGAGACTGGAGGCAGTTTCCTCAACCCATGCAACTGTCCCGGGCTTTCAAAAGGTGGCTGCGGAGACAGCCATTTGGCAGGAGACTCTTACACCTTTCTTCTTCGAAACTGAGGTGGCCCCGCTGGCAGCTTCGCTGGACGGTGAGGTCGTTAGAGACCTTGCGGGGGCTAAGATTTCCTCGGAGGTGTGCAAGTACGCTCGCGAGGCGGTTAGGCATCATCGTGTCATCTATCTCGACATCGGGTCCCGCGCCCTGTTGTTTGGCGATGCATTGCAGGTGTGTGCTCTTTTTATCACCGCGACAACGGCCGGCGTCCGTTTCTTGGCCGTATTTTCCGAACCGGGACGCCGAGACGTGCGCCGTGTCTCGTGGCTTGAGGGCGATGATTCGCTGCTGACGGATCAGTTTCACGACGAGGACGTAATGAAGCTATGGGCCGACATGGGGTTCGAGGGGCGACTTCCTTCGCGGCGTCTCGCGGAGGTTGCGCGCGATACGGGCGTGGATTTGAAGGAGGTCCTGCAGGACTTGGAAGATTTCGCTTATTTGGCGACGACCTATGCTCTCACCGAAATGGAGGCTGCCGACGGGCGGGCTTGGGAAATGCTGCCGCATCTACCAGCGGGACATGAACGGCGGTTGAGCCGGAAATCAGCAGCGACGGCAAAGAAGTTCAGCCTATTCCGGGTCTGGCGGCTGACCGCACGCCGCCTGGATCGAGGTCAGCAGGTGGGTTCTAGTGAAGGCTGGAAGCTGGGCCGCCGTGTCAAAGTATCCGGCCACTATCGTCTCCAGCCCTGCGGGCCGAAGTGGAGTCAGCGACGGCTCCGCTGGATCGCGCAGCATGAGCGGGGACCTCTTGATCGCACGCCGCTCACGCCCATCGTCAGGGTCGGCTTATTTCCTCACAGGGAAAATGCGATGTAGATCGCTGCGTTGGACCTCCCTCCTACGATAACACAAGGCCGGCGGCCAACCCTTTGAATTCATCTGGACCTCCGGTCTTTCCATTGAGCTAGGCGGGCTCAAGCAATGAATACCCCCCTCCCCACATGCGTGACGTCTGATTCAAACTGATCGGAACCAATTCGCACCCATGCTGCCTGTGGCGGCTTTGAGAAAGAGCAGACGCGGCTGCTGGATTGGGTGCGACGAGAGCAAGCGCTCCCTGACGCTGTTGACGACGTCGTAGCTATAAATCTCAGATTTTTTCCGTTCCAGTCAGGACAGATGGCCCATGACGAACAAAGTGCATATCATCCGTTGGGTTTCAGATCCGGTCTGCGCGCTACCCGGCGAACCACTTAGCTGCACCGTATGCAATTGGCAGCACCAGCCGGGTGAAGATTGGTCCGCAGGCCTTTCAGCCCGCTATCATGAACTTCCGGAAATCTCCATTGAGCTTTGTATCGGCCGCGCGGAGGTCGCAGGTGTGAGTGGCTACGTTGCTATAGTATCAGGAAGAGATTTAAGACCCTTCCGCCATCTCTTCGCAACTCTCCATAGTGCCATGCTCGCGGCCGAGACGATGGCTTCACAACTCATCTGCGAAAGACAGAGGGAACTGACATCGCAGGAGCAGCGTAACGGATAGTGGTTCTACCGTCCTCCTACGGTTTCCAGACTACCCCGCCAGGCTTGTCGCGCGACTCCATGTCCGGCACATGATCAACGCAGAGCATGGGCAGGCCGTTCGTGAGAAACATCTGGCCACGGCGAGTCCACACCGGAAGAAGACGAAGGATCTTCCGCTGGCGCATCGACTTCGGAAGTTCTGCTGCTGATGTGATCAGGGCCCCAGGCGGGGCTGCCAAAATTTCTGTTTCGAGATCGGCCCAAGCATCCATCGCCTCGATTTCCCGCAGGTAAATCGCCAGCGGCAATGAGAGCCGATCAACCTGATGCCATTTGGCGCGAACGACCGGAGTGTCGAGTCTACCCCTATTGCGGATGAGGAATGCGACAACCTGACTAATATCTTTCGCGAGGAACCGCGTTGACGGCCGATACTCTTGTTCAAGCTCGCCGGAAAGCGCCGCGCCTGTTTCGGTGGCATCAAGCGCCCAATTGCCACCCAGCCCTCTATTCGATCCCAATGTTTGACGCGCGCCCTGAACGTCTCCGAGAGTCCTCCCCCCCGACCAAGAGAGAATGAGACGTGACCTGCGCTCGAAGATCAGACGGATCAAAATAAGCATTACAATCAAGGGCCAGAGCGGCTTGAAGATATGACGCCGTCTCGTATAACGTGTCGCCCGTTTTAGGGCCAGTCTGCTGCAACGTCGGTTCTTTCGATCAACGGGCTGCTTGGTCGCCCAGGCACCTGGGGGAGCAACTTGGTTTACGTGGCGATCTTGCCAGCGTGCCTGGCAGAGAACCTCATTTGCAACCATGATGGCCCTCCCCTGGTTCCAGCGAAAACGGCGTGTCGCGAAGGACCACGCGATCCTCCTGGCGACAGAGATAATGATCCAGCCAACGGCGCAGTCCGGCGACCATCTGCTCGCCTTTGCCGGACTCGGCTAATGCTAGGATTGCGGCTCCCAACGTATATTTCACTTGGTTGCGTGTTCTCCGGTTCGCCTGATCCAGGGACCGGCGTAACCGTGCGGTCCTAGCCTTGGCCCTGCGCTCGCGCAGCCGTGCCAGTTCAAGCTTCTGTTCTATCGCGCTCGCCATCATCGCCCTCCGGTAGCCGGTGCCTCTGGAACGATCTTTTGGTCGGATTTGCGCCGGCGCAAGAGCCGACACAACATTGTGGTATGAAGGAAGAAAACACAGACGACAGGCTCGCCTATACATTCCTTGCGGAACGTCGCTCGATAAGAGATCCGACATCTGCCGAACTTGGAACGCGAGGGCACGCGTATTGCTCCAAAAGCCGACCCGTTGCGCCCTAGGGCTGGAGGTCTTCATGAGTGATTTTTTCAGGGTGCAGCTTGGTGTCGTTTCGAGATCCGAAGGACATTCGGCAGCAAAGCGTTCAGCGTACCAGTCGTGCGGCAAGATCGTGGACCACGAGGGGCGGATGTTTGACTTTGCCCGCAAGGCCCCGGAGCACGTCAAAACGATCATGCTCATCCCCCAAAGCGCTCCTGTCTGGGCGAGCACACCGGAGAGCCTGTGGCAGCGTGCCGCCGCGGCCGAAAAGCGCGTAGACGCCCAAGAGGCGCGCATTGTGGATTTCTCTATGCCGCGCAGCGTGCCAGCCCGCCTATGGGAATCCTGCGTCCGCTACGTCTATCGTCCATTCATCGACATGGGCATGGTGATGCAGGTGGACATCCACGACAGTCCGGCAAGCGACGGCGGACGGAACGTCAACGTTCATGGGCTGGCAACACTCAGGGGATTCAACGGCGGCGGGTTCACGACGAAGAAAAATCGAGCTTGGAACGAATTCTTCCGCGAACGCAACGGCAGGGTGATCCGGGAGCAGTTCGCCGAACGCCTAGCGACGTTCTGCCGACAGCACGGCGTCCTCTACAACGGTGATCCGCGTTCGAATGCCGAGCGGAATTGGCCTGCGCCAGAACCGAACTTGCCTAGGTGGAATTTCGAGGTGTTGGCTCGCACGGGCGAACTGCCTAAGGCGCTGGCATCCCTTCAGGATCACCGCAGGCTGCGTCGCCGGTGGGAAGCGGCACAGGCCGAGGCGATCGAAGCAGCCTTCCAACTAGAGAAGATCAATAGGCGCTTATGGGAGCGACGGGAGCGACGGCAGCGTCACCTTGTACCGGCCCGACCGACAGCCGCGCGGGAGGACAGGCCTGACCGCCGGGCTGCCACCCTCCGCGCTTGGCATGAAGCACAGGACTGGATCGATGCCGACGCCGTGGGGGCCATCAAATCTACCCGTTTCGATACCGTAAGAAGGTGCCTGTGGATTGACCTGAACGACGGCAGCACGATTATTGATCGAGGCGATGCGATTGGCCTGCGGGGCCGTCTCACATGGCAAGCCGCCATCGAAACAGCTGCCGCCGCCGAACGGCATGGCTGGACCGAGGTGCGGGTGTTCGGCGATCAAGCCTACAAGGACGCTGTAACCGTGGCCGCCGTGTTGCGCGGGCTTAGGGTAGTCAACCATGACCTCTCACAAGAAGCGCGGGCTGAACTTGATCGACTTCTGGCCGAACAAGCTGAACGAGAGGCGACCTTTAAGTCGCAGGAAAGCCTCGAAGTAGCGAGCCAATATGAAAGCTTCCCTCGTATCGGAACGAGCCGGGAGATCCATTTGAAGCTTACGCAACGATCTTTCGTAAAGGGCGTTCCTCCCGCGACCGATCCCGATACCAAGGTGTTAGCGAGGGTCCTGAAGCCCACATCCGCAGCCCCACTCCCAGACTCCGCCATACGCAATTCCCTGGCGCGACCATCTAACCCACGCTGAGGTCAATGACGTTGCCGAAGCGATTGGAGGCTCTGCCGTTGCTTTGATCTCGGACATGACCTTTTTGCTCAATTGTCTTATCCAGACAGTGCCGCGCTGAGTGACTCGCGCGGGCACAGGCTCCGTCGAAGAGGGCCGGACAGATCGGGTGGGCGAAGGGAATGAATGCAGTCGAGATCGAGGAAGCCGTAACTCAACTAGCAGAAGCGCCCTTCGATTGTGAAGAGTTCGCCTTCGCGTTCCTGGCCGCGTTCGGCAACAAGGAAACAACAATCAAGCGGCTGCGCAGCGGCTCATCAAATTCGTCGGACGTTTCCGGTGGCGTCCTGCAGCGCAACAACATCCATATCGCTACCTGTCCGGAAGGGCAGGTTGGTGACGTGCTGACAGCGCTCCGGAGCAGTCCGAGAACCGCAGCCAATAAGGCTCGGTTCATCCTAGCTACGGATGGTTTGACGTTCGAGGCGGAAGATCTGATCAGCGGTGAAACGGTCGCCTGCGAATACGCGGACTTCCCGAACCATTTCGGCTTCTTCTTGCCGCTCGCTGGCATTACTACAGTTAAGCAAATCCGCGAAAGTGCGTTCGACATAAGGGCGACGGGTCGCCTGAACCGCCTTTATATCGAACTCCTAAAGGACAACCCTGAGTGGGAATCGAGCGCGCGCCGGCGGGACATGAATCACTTCATGGCGCGTTTGATCTTCTGCTTCTTCGCCGAAGACACCGATATCTTCCGTGGACAAAACCTGTTCACACGAACCGTCGAGCAGATGAGCGCGCGCGACTCCTCGAACACCCATGAAGTGATCGGAGAACTGTTCCGCGCTATGAACACTAAGATCGCCGACCGCGCAGCCGCCAAGCTTCCACGCTGGGCTGATGCTTTTCCCTACGTCAATGGCGGTCTTTTCTCCGGCAGCATGGACGTGCCGCGTTTCAGCAAACTTGCTCGATCGTACCTTATTCACATTGGCAATCTCGACTGGAGGCAGATCAATCCCGACATCTTCGGTTCGATGATCCAGGCTGTAGCTGATGACGAGGAGCGTGGTGCGCTCGGTATGCACTACACAAGCGTTCCAAATATCCTCAAGGTCCTGAACCCGCTCTTTCTCGATGATCTCCGCGCGCGTCTGGAGGAGGCTGGCGATAACGCCCGAATGCTGCTGAACCTCCGGAAACGCATGGCCAAGATCAGGGTATTTGATCCGGCCTGCGGGTCCGGGAATTTCTTGGTTATCGCGTACAAAGAAATGCGGGCGATCGAGGCCGAAATTAATCGTAGACGCGGTGAGCCGGACCGCCGCACGGAGATTCCGTTGACCAACTTCCGCGGAATCGAATTGCGTGATTTCCCGGCCGATATCGCGCGCCTGGCGCTCATCATCGCAGAGTACCAGTGCGACGTGCTCTACCGAGGGCAGAAGGAGGCTCTCGCCGAGTTCCTGCCATTGGACGCCATGAATTGGATTACTTGCGGTAACGCGCTGCGACTCGATTGGCTGAGCATTTGTCCGCCGACTGGGACCACAGTTAAGTTCCAAGCTGACGACCTGTTCCATGCGCCGCTCGATCAGGCGCAAATCGATTTCGAGAATGAGGGCGGGGAAACGTACATTTGCGGCAATCCACCCTACAAGGGGAGTAAATGGCAGTCCGCCGAGCAGAAATCCGATCTCGCAAATGCTTGGGCCAAACATCCACATTTGGCGAGGACTACCGATTTCGTCTCCGGTTGGATCGCCCGCTTTCTCGATTATTGCGAACGGGTTCCAGAAGCTGTAGCCGCTTTCGTGACCACAAACAGCATATGTCAAGGGCAGCAAGCCTCCGATATTTGGCCCGCTGTTTTTAGGCGAGGAATCGAAATTCGATTTGCACACTCGCCGTTCAAGTGGAGGAACCTGGCGAGCCACAATGCTGGTGTAACGGTTGTCATCGTTGGACTATCGAAAGCAGCCCTAGGCACCAAGAAAGTCTACAGCGATGGCTTGGTGCGAGAATGCTCTGTCATTGGCCCATATCTGGTTCCCGACAAGAGCGATGTAGTTACAAAGCGAAGCGAACCGATAGGTCCGCATTCCCCGATGCTTTTTGGAAATATGCCCCGTGACGGCGGGCATCTGTTCTTAACGGTGGATGAGGCAGAGCGGTTAAAGAACAATCCTTCGACTGCAAAGTTCGTGAGACGTTTCATTGGCGCCGATGAATTGATTAGCGGGAAGGTGAGATACTGCATCTGGATCGAAGATGCGGACGTGGAGGAAGCACAAGGCGATCCGTTCATTGCCGGCAGACTCCACGCAGTTGCCGAAAGCCGCATGAACTCTGACGCGAAATCGACACGTGACTTTGCAAAAAAGCCACATAGATTTGTGCAGATTGGCGGAACCGCGACGAAACATTCCATCCTTGTCGCCGGCGTTAGCTCCGAGAATCGCGAGTATATTCCCTTCGATTACGTAACAGCTGACTGCATCGCGTCGAATAAGTGTTTTGCGCTATACGATGCGGATATTTGGAATGCAGCGATTATCTGTTCTCGCCTTCACTGGGTGTGGATAGCGACTGTATGTGTCCGTTTGGAGATGCGGTTGTCCTATTCGAACACGGTGGGTTGGAACAACTTTCCGGTCCCAGAACTAACTGCGAAGAATAAGGCAGACCTAACCCGCTGTGCTGAGGACATCCTGCTGGCACGAGAAGCTCATTTCCCCGCTACGATTGCTGAGCTCTATGATCCGGAGATGATGCCACACGATTTGCGCGCTGCTCATGAGCGCAACGACGAGGTGCTTGAGCGCATCTATATCGGTCGGCGCTTCCGCAATGACACTGAGCGGCTGGAGAAGCTCTTCGAGATGTACACGAAGATGACCAAGGGCAAGAGGGTGGCATGAGCGAATTCAATCGCATGACGCTTGTTGCCGCCGCAGAGGTGGTGTCCGACTTCCATTCCCACAGCGACCTTGACGTCCTAGCCGTCCAATGGGGCATTTCGGATCGGTGCGGCGGCTCCAGCAAGGCGGCACGAGTAGCAAGCCTGTCTCGGACCGCCATTGATGAGGAGATCGAGGTCTACACGGAAGCCGGGGTCGTTGACCTAAAGAGGGCCCTAGTCGAGACAGCAATTAAGGCGCCTGACAACGTCAAGCGTAGCCAAAGTTGGAGGAAGCTTACAGCTGGCTTACGTTTCGATGGGTTCGAGATTGTCGAGACAAGGACCGAAATTAAGCCCGCCCATCCTTGGGAGCAACCACGCACCCAAAAGCGGATAGATCTGGTGAGGATGCTACCTGACGACGTGCCGGAACTCGCGTTTCGGGAGGCCGAAAGCGAGATAGTCGCTCTGTTAGATCGCCATGGCTTTCATGTCGCTAAGGGACACCTGAAACAGGCGATGGCTGCATTTCAGCGGGGAGAATGGGCATCGTCCAATGGAGCGCTTCGGAATTTCTATGAAAGTTACTTGAACGAGGTGGCGGAGCGCTTGGGTTGCGCCCCGGAGAAGGACAGCCAGGCAAAGCGGAACTTTCTGGGCGGCGGTGTGCAACCGCCGTTTCTGCTCGCTGACTACAACGAGTGGGACGGCCAGAAGACGCAGTACGTCCAAGCCCTCATGAACAGGATGCATCCGCACGGTGGTCACCCTGGCCTGTCGGAAGAGGACGATGCGACGTTCCGTCTCCAGATCAGCTTGATTACGGCTCGATTGTTCCTCCGTCGCTTCGATGCGAGGGTTCGGTAAAGGGCGCGAGAAATGTTCGAACGCATCAGATATGAGAGCCTGAATTCTCGACAGAAAGAGAACTACAACTTTCAGAAGGTAGCGGGACGACTGGCGGACTATGGGTACAATTGCCTGCGCCTGAACGACGACTGGCAGGGCGCGGATTTCCTAGCCGTTCATGTAAATGGAACGAACGTCTTGCGTGTCCAACTGAAGGGACGGTTCACGCTCGACCAGAAATATCGGGGGCGCGAGCTGCATGTCGCGTTCATCTTGGGAGAAACGTGCTTTGTATATCCTCATGACATTGTATTGTCCGCTGTGGAAGAACGGGGGCGGATCGGTCAAACGGTCTCTTGGGTAGAACGCGGCAACTATTCGTGGCCCAGCCTTCCGACTTGGGCCAGTGAACTCCTCGAACCTTACCGGATCTGACGCCGTGGGAGAAGTTTAGTGCGCTATGATCCTTCAAAACCTGCACAGTCAAGTAGTTCAGAAATCGTGGGGGTGTTAGTCTGAGATGACGACCACGACTCCTATTCCTTCCGTTTCGCTGCGAACTGCCCAGACAGGCGCGTCAACCAAGGCCAACGAGCTCGGCATGCGGCCGATGCAGGAACGGGCGTTCGAGCACCGCGGCGAGCAGTACCTGCTGATCAAGTCGCCGCCGGCCTCGGGCAAGAGCCGGGCGTTGATGTTCATCGCGCTCGACAAGCTGCACAATCAGGGCGTTCGGAAGGCCATCATCGTGGTGCCAGAGCGGTCGATCGGCGGTAGCTTTGCCGACGAGCCGCTATCACAGTTTGGCTTTCATTGGGACTGGAGTGTGAAGCCGCAGTGGAACTTGTGCAATGCGCCCGGTGTAGACACCCCCAGTGTGGCGAAATCCAAAGTGAAAGCCGTTGGCCAATTCCTAGCTAGCGACGATCAGGTGCTTGTTTGCACTCACGCTACGTTCCGGTTTGCGGTCGATGAACTAGGCGTCGATGCCTTCGACAACTGCCTCGTCGCCGTCGATGAGTTCCATCACGTCAGTGCCAATCCAGATAATCGACTTGGTTCCCAGCTCGCGGAGTTCATTGCGCGCGACAAGGTTCACATCGTCGCTATGACGGGATCCTACTTCCGAGGAGATGCGGAGGCCGTGTTGGCGCCCTCGGACGAGGCGAAGTTCTCCACCGTCACCTATACCTATTATGAGCAGCTCAACGGCTACGAGCATCTGAAGTCGCTCAACATCGGCTACTTCTTCTACTCCGGCCGCTATCTCGACGCGATCATGAAGGTGCTGGACCCGTCAAAGAAGACGATCGTTCACATCCCGAATGTTAACTCCCGCGAAAGCACTAAGGACAAGGTGCGAGAAGTTAATGAGATCTTGGACGCGCTAGGATCCTGGGAGGGCGAAGACCCGGTCACAGGTTTCCATCTCGTGCGCTTGCCGGACGGAAAGATGATCAGAGTCGCCGATCTTGTCGAGGACGACCCAGCAAAGCGAGACAAGGTAGTTACAGCCCTTAAGGATCCCGCGCAGCGCAATAATCGCGATCACGTCGACATCATCATCGCCTTGGGGATGGCTAAAGAAGGTTTCGATTGGATATGGTGTGAACACGCCCTCACCGTCGGTTATCGTAGCAGCCTCACCGAGATCATCCAGATCATCGGCCGAGCCACCCGGGATGCGCCCGGCAAGTCCATCGCGAGCTTTACCAATCTGATCGCTGAGCCTGACGCGAGCGAAGACGTCGTTGTCGACGCCGTGAACGACACGCTGAAGGCCATCGCCGCGAGCCTGCTTATGGAGCAGGTACTTGCACCGCGCTTCGACTTCACGCCAAAGAACAGCGGCGAGCGCGAAGGATTTGACTATGGCGAAAGTGGGTATAACCCACAGGGAAACAACGTCGGCTTCAACGCCCAGACAGGCCAGATCCACATGGAAATAAACGGTCTTGTCACACCCGAGAGCAACGAAGCGAAGCGTATCTGTCAAGAAGATCTAACCGAGGTGATCACCGCGTTCGTGCAGGACAAGTCGGCGCTGGAGCGCGGCATGTTCGATGATGAAACCGTTCCGGAGGAACTGACGCAGATTCGCATGGGTAAAATTGTGAAGGAACGATATCCGGAACTCAGCGAAACGGACCAGGAGGCTGTGCGGCAACACGCCATCGCCGCCCTGAACATGACCCAGAAGGCGAAGCAGATCGCAGGTGAGATGGGCGAAGGCAACGAGAACAAGGGCGGGTCCGCACTCATTGAGGGGGTGCGCAAATACGCAATGGACATACGCAATCTCGACATTGACATGATTGACCGGATCAACCCATTCGAGGCAGCCTACGCGATCCTTGCCAAATCGATGAGCGAACAGACCCTGAAGCAGGTGGCCGCCGTCATCGCAGGAAAGCGGATCAGCATGACAATCGAGGAAGCGCGAGATCTCGCTAGGCGTGCGTTGAAATTCAAGCACGAGCGCGGGCGCCTTCCGGAGATCACCTCGCCGGATGCATGGGAAAAACGTATGGCCGAAGGCGTGGCCTTCCTCCAGAGAAATGTTGCGGCTTCCAATGCATGAGAATGAAGACAGGGAACTGCTCGAAGCCCTAGGCGTCTCGATAGAAACGAAAAAGGCGGCTGCGCGGACCGCGAGAGAAGAACGCATTATCGCTGGATTCGAGGATATCCTGAAGTTCGTGGAAGAGCACGGTCGCTCTCCCCAGCATGGGGCTCAGCGTGACATCTTCGAGCGATCATATGCCGTTCGTTTAGACCGCCTCCGCGAGCAGCCTGAGTGCCGCGAATTGCTAGCTGAATTCGACCGTTTTGGCCTGCTCAGCACATCCGAACTAACTCAAGGGCGCCTTGCTGAGGATGCAGACGACCATGCACTACTGGCAGAGTTGGGGCTCGAGGGAGCCGATGCGGCTGCAATAACTCAACTCAAACATGTGAAGCCGCGGGAGGAAGTTCGTGCTGCGGAGGAGATCGCAAACCGTACAGTTTGTAAGGATTTCGAGCGGTTCAGCCCGCTCCTAGAGCAGGTGAAGAAGGATCTCGATTCCGGAGTGCGACAGACCCGACGCTTCCAGAAGATGGCAGAAATCAAGAAAGGCGAATTCTTCATCGTCGGCGGACAGATCGCCTATGTCGCAGAAGTGGGCGACGAGTTCATGACCGAATACGATCGCCGAGACAGTCGCCTTCGCGTCATCTACGATAATGGGACGGAGAGTGACGTCCTGCTGCGCTCCCTTCAACGGGCGCTGCATCGCGACGAGGCTGGCCGGCGCATCACAGAGCCTTCGGCGGGGCCGCTTTTCGGTCAGGTGGCCGGCGAGGACGATCTAGAGAGTGGGACGATCTATGTGCTGCGCAGCAAGTCTGATCATCCGGACATCGCACAACACAGACAACTGATCCATAAGATTGGCGTGACCGGCGGCAAGGTCGAGAAGCGGATCGCCAACGCTGCGCTGGACGCCACCTATCTGCTGGCGGATGTGGAAATCGTCGCAACCTACAAACTGTTCAATATCAATCGAGCCCGCTTGGAGAACGTTCTTCATCGCGTTTTCGCGGCTGCTCAGATTGACCTTACGATCCATGATCGTTTTGGCAATCCGGTCAGGCCACGGGAATGGTTCTTGGTGCCGTTGAGGGTGATCGACGACGCAGTGGAAAAGATCAGAGATGGATCTATAGCATCGTACAAGTACGACCCACACTCAGCCTGTCTGAAAATAATAACCGATGGACGTCCTGGGCGATAGGGTAAACTGAGGGCTTCAGGCGTCGGTGCACTACGGGAGCTTGCTCGAAGAATATTGAACAGCACGTATTTGCTGATAGTCAACACCGATCGCCACTCTTGAGAGAATGCTTCAATGCAGATAAACACGAGCAACTATAGCGTGATCGAGATAATAGAGATGCTCGACCGCAAAGAACTGATTGTTAATCGGGAATACCAGCGGGGGTCTGGTCTTTGGCCGGATGGCCCCTCGAGTTATTTCATCGATACAATCTTGGAAGGTTATCCTTTTCCTAAGATATACATGTACGAGTTCATAGATCCTAGGAACCGTCGTATGCGTAAGGAGATAGTCGATGGCCAGCAACGAATAACAACAATTCAGCGATTCTACAGAAACGAATTTGCCATCAAGGGCGAGTCTAGGTTTGCCGGGAAAAAATACGATGATCTTGACGAAGAAGACCAGATTAAATTCGTCTCGTATCCTGTAAGCGTTGATGTCATCAGAAGTGCAAAGCGCGCTGAGATCCTCCAGATGTTCAGGCGTATGAACGCCTATACACTCCCGCTCAACGAAGCAGAGAAGAGGCACTCTTCATTCCAAGGAAAGTTTAAGTGGTTCGTCAATTCGACCACGGATGCGCTGGGTGAGTTTTTCATCGAGTTCGGTGTCTTCACGCAGAGGCAGATCGTCAGAATGGCTGACGCCGAACTCATCTCTGAATGTATCCTGTCTATGGAAAGGGGAATCGTAAGCACAAGCGCAGCCGATCTGAACAAGCTCTATCGGGTTTATGATGCCGAGTTCCCCCACCTGCAGGACTATGCCACCCGCCTCCATCAGACCTTCCAATTCATCATCGAGGAACTTGGGGAGTTGCGAGGCACGCATATGATGAAGCCCTATGCGCTACACTCCCTGGTCACCGCACTTATTCACGCGCGTTTCGGAATCGCCGCCGTACAGGAAGAAACGGGCGTGGGTCCTGTAGGCCAGTTCATTGTCAACGGGCCTGAAGCAATGAACAATCTGCTCACCCTCGCCCAGGCGCATGAGGCTAGAGAAAAGGACGGTGCGTATCATCGTTATGTATGGGGATGCGAGGCTGCGGTGAACCGCGCGCCGCGAAGGTATGCGCGAACGATGTCCGTGCTGAGGGCGATTGGAGTCCAAGTTCCAGACCAGGAATATGCCAATCTCTTTTAGTGTGGTCCGACAGAAACTGCTGGTTCGCTTGAATACACTCGACAGGGCGTTCGAGCGCCATATTCTGACGCCCTCAGTAAGCCGATATGTCGATCGGTTCGCCCTGCAGGAGGGCTTGTTATCGTCACTATGGCAAGCTTGGTGTGAGTTCTGCAGAGACGTGGTCATTGGTGCGGTCCAGGGTGCCACTACCACCACCGGCATTGTGGTTAGTTCTCAGGCATATGCTGCGAGAACAGAAGCAGAGATTGCTTATATCGCCAAGCAGTTGGCCCAGCAACGGAATGTCACTACCATCAAACCGATTAGTGGTCGTTACAGCGAGCCCACTTGGGGTGATGTCAATAAGCTAAACCTTATCGTTACTGGCCTAGGTCCGAGCAATCAACAGACACTACTTTCGGGATTTGGTGGCGTCACGTCCATTAAAGATCTGCAAATTTGTCGAAACGCGAGCGCCCACATTAACGGCGAAAATATCGCAAAGGTGCGAGCCGCCCGTGTTCGATATCTGCACACAGCTTTCAAGCATCCGTCCGACACGATGCGTTGGATAGTTCCAACGACTAAAGACTACCTCTGGCGATCATGGATTGATGAGATGGAGCTCGTTTCTGATCTTGCGACTCAGTGATTTCCGCATCCCCCCTGATCCCTAGGCACTGATGAAGCGTTGACGCTGTCGTTTAGACGCGATATTGCCGGGTCACATCACAGGTACACACAGCCTCGGCCAGTTTGCTGAAACCCTTGCATTTCAAGGCTCGTGCAGGTGCGGAGACGGTCTTCAATCCTCTCTCGCAGCACCAGTTTCTCCTTGAAAATCATACTCTTTCCGGCCACCTGCGGCAGGCAACCAAACGATCGCGCTGCGCGGTGGCACAGCCTCACGCGCAAAATCCACAGTCGGCCAGAGCTGACGATATCGAACCTCGAATCGTATGCGGGAACTACCCCCCCACCCTGTCTCCGCCGCCCCTGCCGAGCACGGTGGCAAGCGCGATTTTGAGGTCGAGCCGCAGCGACTGCATCGCCGCGTAGCGGGCGTCGTGTCGGGCAAGGCGAACAGGTTCGCTCATGTCGATGCCGTTGACCTGTGAAAGCCCGCTGATTCCAGGCTTCAGGCGCAGGACGCCGCGCTTGCGCCGCTCCTCAATCAGGTCGCGCTGCACCGGCAGGCACGGCCGCGGGCCGATCAGGCTGATCTCGTTGCGCAAAATGTTGACGACCTGCGGCAGCTCGTCGAGCTTGGTGCGGCGCAGGAAATGGCCGAGCTTCGTCACGGCGCTCGCCGACACCTCGTTGGTCGCGGCCTGTTTGGTGCCGAGCCGCATGGTACGGAACTTGTAGCAGGTGAACTCGGCGCCGTTACGGCCGATTCGCCGCTGCGCGAAGATGCCGGGACCCGGCGACTGCAGCTTCACTGCGAGCCAGATCATCAGCAGCGCCCACCAGAAGAAGACGATGACGACGAGCGCGAAGGCAAGATCCACCGCCCGGCGGACGAAATTGTAGACCGGATTGCGCTCCTGGCCTTCCGAGATCGCGACCTCGCGATCCTCGTGCGTCGCGGCGCGGTCGAGCAGGAAGGCCGCGAGCGTCGTCACCTCGACCGTCGGCTTGAGCGCACCGAGAAGGACGGCGAGCGGCCGCTGAACCAGCTTCGGCAGCCGGTTCATGAACGCCATCCTGCCGCGCCAGCCATCGGCATGCACGATGGGGAGATAGACCGTCAGCGTCTCGATCCCTTCGAGTTGCGCAAGCCGGGCAGCGCCCTTGCGCTTGCTGCGCGCGTAAAGGCTCTGGTTGCCCGCATCGAGCGCGTGGAAGGAGGAAATGTTCACGAACCGCTCCACGCCCGCCTTGCGCGCCGCCTCGGCGGTTTCGAGCAGCAGGCCGACATTCACACACTCGAACGTAGTCTCGTCGGCCACAGCATCGCTGTTGATGGTAGCGAGGTGGATCAGCAGGTCGTAGCCGGCCGCGCGGGTAGCGATCTCGTCATAGGAGCAGGCAGCAATGCCCGGAAACAGCGCGGCGACCCTTGCGGGCTCGCGGCCAACGAGCAGCAGCTCCGCGCGCCGGGCTAGGAGGGGCACCAGGCCGCGGCCGACAAATCCGGTGGCACCCGTGACAGCGATTTTCATGCGTGTAACCGGCTCCCGATGCGGCTCGTCAGTCTGTGCTGCTTGTACTGGCTACCTAGCCGATGGCCGCGGCTGGACGCAATGCACCGGCACCTCACCAAAAGAAAACGCCGCGCCCCCGGAAGGACGCGGCGTCATCATGTTCAGGCGTTTCCGCTTATTCCGGCAGGACGCGCACCGCACCCTTGTCGGCGCTGGCGGCGAAGGCTGCGTAGGCCTTGAGCGCGGTGGTCACGTTGCGCTTGCGCGGTGCCGCGGGCTTCCAGCCAAGCTTGTCCTGCTCGGCGCGGCGGACGGCCAGCTCCTCTTCGGAGACGCGCAGGTTGATGGTGCGCTCCGGAATGTTGATGTCGATGATGTCGCCATTGCGCACGAGGCCGATCGCGCCGCCCTGCGCCGCTTCCGGCGAGGCATGGCCGATCGACAGGCCCGAGGTGCCGCCGGAGAAGCGGCCGTCGGTCAGCAGCGCGCAGGACTTTCCGAGGCCCTTCGACTTCAGGTAGCTGGTGGGGTAGAGCATTTCCTGCATGCCGGGGCCGCCCTTCGGACCTTCGTAGCGGATCACCACCACGTCGCCCGCCTTGACCTCGTTGCTGAGAATGCCCTTCACGGCAGCGTCCTGGCTCTCGTAGAC
The DNA here is from genome assembly GCF_000526635.1 of Aminobacter sp. J41. Classification (GTDB taxonomy): domain Bacteria; phylum Pseudomonadota; class Alphaproteobacteria; order Rhizobiales; family Rhizobiaceae; genus Aerobium. The sequence goes on along the minus strand of NZ_JAGL01000010.1, from coordinate 116,972 downwards.
GACGGCCGGACCAGAGAAGACGAGGATCGACTCGTCAACGCCTGCCGTCTTCACCACGCAGCCATCGAGGGCGATGTTGCCCTTGAGCACGGCAAGACCGCCGTCCTTCGAATAGGCGCTGTCGGCGGACCGGATGACACCCGACTGACGATCGAGGTCGAGTTCCTTCCAGCGGTTTTCGGTCGAGAAGGCTTCAGTGGTGCGCACGCCGCCGGGAGCCGCCATGTAGAAGTTGCGCACGCTTTCCGAATTGGTACGCGAAATGTCCCAGCGGTCGATTGCGTCGCCCAGGGTCGAGGAATGGACGGTCGGGCAGTCGCGGTTGAGAAGGTTGGCGCGGTCGAGCTGGCCGAGGATCGACATGATGCCGCCGGCGCGATGCACGTCTTCCATGTGGATGTCGGCGACGGCCGGAGCGACCTTGCAGAGCACCGGCACCTTGCGCGACAGCCGGTCGATGTCGTCCATGGTGAAGTCGACGCCGCCCTCATAGGCCGCGGCCAGGATGTGCAGCACCGTGTTGGTCGAGCCGCCCATGGCGATGTCGAGCGCCATCGCGTTCTCGAATGCCTGCTTGGTGGCAATCGAGCGCGGCAGCACGCTCTCGTCGCCCTGTTCGTAGTAGCGCTGGCACAGGTCCACGATCAGGTGGCCGGCCTCGACGAACAGGCGCTTGCGGTCGGCGTGGGTCGCCAGCGTCGAGCCGTTGCCCGGCAGCGACAGGCCAAGCGCCTCGGTGAGGCAGTTCATCGAGTTGGCGGTGAACATGCCCGAGCACGAGCCGCAGGTCGGGCAGGCGTTCTGCTCGTATTCCTTCACCTCTGCGTCGGTGTAGGCGTCATCGGCCGCCACAACCATCGCGTCGATCAGGTCGACGGCCTTGATCTTGTCGCGGACATTGACCTTGCCGGCTTCCATCGGGCCGCCGGAAACGAAGACCACCGGAATGTTGAGGCGCATCGCCGCATTCAGCATGCCGGGCGTGATCTTGTCGCAGTTCGAGATGCAGACCATCGCGTCGGCGCAGTGCGCGTTGACCATGTACTCGACGGAGTCGGCGATGATCTCGCGCGACGGCAGCGAGTAGAGCATGCCGTCATGGCCCATCGCGATGCCGTCGTCGACGGCGATGGTGTTGAATTCCTTCGCCACGCCGCCCGCAGCCTCGATCTCGCGCGCGACGAGCTGGCCGAGGTCCTTCAGGTGCACGTGACCCGGCACGAACTGGGTGAACGAGTTTACGACCGCAATAATCGGCTTCCCGAAGTCTCCATCCTTCATGCCGGTGGCGCGCCAGAGGCCGCGCGCGCCGGCCATGTTGCGGCCGTGTGTGGATGTGCGGGAGCGATAAGGAGGCATGTCAATTCCAGGGTTAGAGTTCAGTCTGCACTTATGCGCAAAACATCGCGTGTAAATGAGTTCGATGCGGCTTGAAGACAAGAATGTCCAGCCCTATCCGTCATCTCTCGGGCCAATTTGACACAATCAGTCAATCCAGAGCCTTTGTCTACCTGATGGCGCGGCCGGCGCGGCCGATCGTCACGCAACGGCAGCCGCCCGCAGCGCGGCGATGAATTCCGCCTGCAGCGCCGTAGGCTTCCAGCCGGTGCGGGTGGCAATGCCGATGGGGCGCTCGGTGTCGGGAAGGTCGATGGGCAGAACGCTCAAGAGCCCCGCCTCCTCCTCGTACTTGATCTGATGGCGCGACAGGATGGTGAGCCGATCTGAGCGCACTAGAATGCCGCGCAGCGCCACAAGCGAACCGGTCTCGACAATCCCCTGCCCCGGCTGCGGCTCGAACCCGTGCTCCGCAGCGATGGCATCAAAGATGGCGCGGGTCGGCGTGTTGCGACGAGGCAGCGCCCATGGATAACCGGCAAGGTCCTCGTAGGTAACCTTCTCCAGCTTAGTCAGCGGATGGTCGGCACGCGCAACGATCGACAGCCCGTCGACGAATAACGCCTCCTGCGTGATGCCGCGCTTCGACTTGTCGTCGCGCAACGCGCCCACCAGCATATCGATGTCACCGATTGTCAGGCTGTGCAGCAGCGCCTCGTAGGAACCGTCGAGGATCTCGATCGACGCGCCCGGTCGCGACGCGCTGCAATGTGCCACCGCCTCCGGAATGATCGAAGTGCGCACTAGCGGCAGGGTACCGACGACGACACGGCCGTCGAAGCTGCCGTCGAGCTCGCGGACTTCTTCGAGCGCGCTTTCAAGCTCGCGCAGGACGAGGCCGGCACTGGAGGCGATCATCTGCCCGGCGGAGGTGAGACGCACGGATTGCTGACGCCCGTCAAACAGGGGCACACCGCCGATGCGCTCGAGTTCGCGCGCGGCGCGCTGTACCGACGGCTCGGCCTGGCCGAGCACGCGGGCAGCAGCTGAAAAGCTGCCCGCGCGCGCAAAACCTGCAAGCGCGCGCAAATGGGCAATTGTTGCGTGGGTCTCAAGCAGGTCCTGCGCCAGCCCGCGGCCGATGCGGGACTGCTTTGCGAGCCTGGCATTGGCCGAGCGCAGAAGTTCGATGATGCGGCTAGCGCGCACGGCGACGACCTTGCCGCGCTCAGTCAGGAAGACACCGCTGCCGCGACGCTCGAACAGGTGGCCGCCGAAATGCTCCTCCAGCCGCGAGATCGCCTGCGAGGCGGCGGGCTGCGAAACGCGCACCGCCTCGGCGGCCTTGGACAGCGAACCGGTCTCAACGGCGAAGGCAAAAAGTCGGATGTGGCGGAGATTGGGATATGCGAGCATACCCCTATCTACCGCAACGTCACGATCTTGGCGATCAGCCGTAAACAACGCCGTCAAAGAGCTTTCTCGCCGTGCGCAGGATGGCTGCCGATTGCACTTCGCCAGCCTCGTCGAGCGTCGCAACGACGCTCATTTCGCCGGTCGGATGCTCGATGGCCAACGTACGGGTGCGACCCGAACCGACATTCGCCAGCGACGCCGCCGGGGTGCCCGGCAGCAAGCACGCACTGGCGACGGAGACAGCACCCAGCACGCCAATCGCATCGTGGCAGCGGTGCGGAATGAAGGTGCGCGTCGAGATCGCGCCGCCTTCGCGGGCCGGAGCAACCAAGGTCATCTTCGGCACCGACTTCTCGGCAACATCGCCAAGGTTCATCATCGGACCGGCCTTGAGGCGGATCGCCTCGAGCTTGGCCCTGAGCTCCGCGTTGGCTTCCAGCTCAGCCGGCGTCTCGTAGCCGGTAACGCCGAGGTCGGAGGCACGCATGACGACGCAGGGCATGCCGTTGTCGATCATCGTCACCTCGATGCCGTCGATGACATCGACCGCGTTGCCAGTGGGCAGCAGCACTCCGCATGACGATCCTGCGGTGTCCTTGAACTCGATCGGCACCGCTGCGGCCGTTCCCGGCACGCCGTCGATGCGAGCCTCACCGCGATAGGTGACGCGGCCGCCCGGCGTCGGCACGGACGCCACAGCGATCTGGCCGGTGTTCTCCATGAAGATGCGCACGTTGGTCGTGCCATCCTTCGCCTCGACCAGCCCGCGCTCAATGGCGAACGGGCCGACACCGGCAAGAATGTTGCCGCAGTTCTGCGCGTCGGTGACGATCGGGCGATCGACGAACACCTGCAGGAACAGGTAGTCGACATCGACGTCCTCGCGCTCGGACCTGCGCACGACCGCGACCTTCGAGGTGAGCGGGTCAGCCCCGCCCATCCCGTCGATCTGGCGCGCGTCCGGCGAGCCCATCACGCGAAGAAGAAAGGCGTCGCGCGCAGCCGTGTCCTGCGGCAGGTCTTCCGCCAGGAAGTAGCCGCCCTTGGACGTTCCGCCACGCATCCACATGCAGCGGATGCCCTGGTCCTCATCGCGTGAAGGTGTCTCAGACATACTTCAGGCCCTTCTCAGCCAGACGTTCGCGCATCTTGTAGATGTCGAGCCCGAGCTCGCCGGCGGCAAGACGCTTGCGCTTCTCTTCCTCGTTGGCGACGCGTGCCTCGGCCTTGGCGGCCACGGCTTCGGCTTCCTCGCGCGCGACAACGCAGACGCCATCGTCATCGGCGACGATCACATCGCCGGGACGGATGTAGGCGCCGGCGCATACGACGGGCACGTTGACCGAGCCAAGCGTCTCCTTAACGGTACCCTGCGCGAAGATCGCCTTCGACCAGACCGGGAACTTCATCTCGGTTAGGTCGGCAACGTCACGCACGCCAGCGTCGATGATGAGGCCCTTGCAGCCACGCGCCTGGGCGGAGGTCGCAAGCAGGTCGCCGAAATAGCCGTCCTCGCAAGAGCTGGTCGGCGCGAGCACGAGGATGTCGCCGGTCTTCAGCTGCTCGATGGCGACGTGCACCATCCAGTTGTCGCCGGGAGGCGCCGAGATGGTGACAGCCGAGGCAGCCAGCCGCGCGCCGCGATAGATCGGGCGCATGTAGCTGGCGAGCAGGCCCTTGCGGCCCTGCGCCTCGTGCACGGTTGCGACGCCGCACGCCGCCAGCCGGTCAATGACCGACTGGTCTGCGCGCTCGATGTTCTGAACGACGACGCCAGACATCAGAGTTCATCCACGGTGCGCGGGTAGATCGACTGGAAGCCCTCGGCATACTTTGCCGGGCGCCCGCCGGCCTGGCCGCCGGAGTTGCGGGTGAAGTGGTTGGCGCGGTTCTCCGCGACATTCTTGTAGTAGTGCCAAAGGTGTTCCTGACCTTCCATGCACTGGATGGCGGCCCACTTCTTGTCCCAGACGTCGGTGATGTCGAGGAAGACGTCCGGCTTCCACTCCATCTGCTCGGTCTGGTGCGGTTCGAAGAGATAGACCTGCGGCGCGCCGAGGATCTTCTGGCCCGGATTGTGGCCCCAGGCCTGCGCGATAGCGCGGCACTCGAGCGTCCACTGCGACACGTACATGTGGTCCGTGTTGTACGGATCGTACTTGGAGTGGGTCATCATGAAGGACGGCTGCACCGCGCGCATGACGTCGACCAGGCGATCCTTGGCCTCGCGGGTCATCTCGAGCGGGTAGTCGCCGAGGTCGAAGAACTGGATGTCATGGACGTCCAGCGCCTTGGCGGCATTCTCGGCTTCCCGGCGACGCTCCGACTTGACCTTATCGAGGGTCATGCCCGGCTGCTTCCAGAGCTTGGCGCTCTCGCCGCGCTCGCCGAAGGAGAGGCAGACCACGGTAACGTCGTAGCCCTTGGCCGCATGCAACGCGATCGCGCCGCCGCAGCGCCACACGAAGTCGGCGGAATGTGCGGAAATGATGAGGGCGGTTTTCTTCGACAAGGCTTAAGCCTCCTTCTTCTTGACCGGCGGGGTGCCGTGCGTGTGGAAAGTTTCGATGGTCTTGAGGCCCCAGGCTTGGCCCTTCTTGCGCTCAGCCTCGGTCCAGGCGACCGGCTCCCAGTCGGGAGCGAGGATCAGGCGCGCGCCTGCATTGGCGAGCTCGATGCGGTTGCCGGCGGGCTCCCAGACGTAGAGGAAGAACGAACCCTGGATCGCATGCTTGTGCGGGCCGGTTTCGATGTGGACGCCGTTCTCGAGGAAGATGTCAGCCGCGCGCAGGATGTCCTCGCGCTGGTCGGTCGCGTAGGTGACGTGATGCAGGCGGCCATCGCCACCACCGCGCTCTTCCGAGCAGACGGTGTCGTAGGTCTTGTTGTTGCAGGAGAACCAGACGCCACCCAGACGGCCGTTGTCGAGCTGGATGTACTCGGTCACACGCGAGCCCAGGCAGGTTTCCATGAACGCGCGGAATTCCTTCACGTCCTCACCGAGCAGGTTGACGTGATCGATACGGCGCGGCGAGACGCCCTGAGCATGGAAGCGGCTTGCGTTGTTCTTCAGCGCCGGCTTGTCGGCCTCGTCCGGCACGTAGCGACGGGTATCGTAGTAGATCTCGAAGACGTGGCCGAACGGATCCTCGAATCGGAACGCCTTGTTGCCGCCGTGGCCGATGTCGCCGTCGATCCAGCCGATGACCTTGTACTTGGAAGCCTCGATCGCCTTGACGCGGCGCTCAAGCGCAGCCTGCGAAGAGCAACGGTAGGATACATGCCCGATGCCGGTCGTATGCGACCGGGTCAACTTCATCGAGTGGAACTCGTAGTCGTCCCAGGCGCGCAGGTATGCGCTGTTCTCGTCCTGCCCCGACAGCTTCAGGCCATAGACGCGGGTAAAGAAGTCCAGGCTCTCTTCGAACTTGTCAGTCAGGACTTCGACATGCGCCAGATGCGCGATGTCATAGCAGGGCTCGGAACCGCTCATACGGCATTCTCCTCCACGAACTTGATTGTTTGTTCCTGACCTAGCCCCTCCACGCCGCGAGAGCCAATCGAAAGGCGAACCCTCCACATAAGTTTTGGCTACAGACCATACCTAACCGAGGACTCAAGGCGCCTGTGGGTGAAGCTGCGATTACGTTATCGTCCCCGCGATCGGAGGATAACGGTAGGTCTTTTATGTCCGCGCTCATGGCCGACACTCTGCGCCGGTGAGACGGTCATTCTCATTGTGAAACAAAGGGTTGCGTCGGATCGGAAGCGTTTCCGCCCTACTCGGAGCAAGCACCCCCGAACGATAGTCCGGTGGCAGCATTCAGGAGACAACCCACAGCCGAACACCAGCTGCAGGCCATAAATCCCATTGCGTACCGCTGCAAAAACGAAAGGCCGCCCTCCGGCTTCGGAGAACGGCCTTACCATATTCATTCCGCGGTCCGGAGCATGTCCGGACGCCGTTGAGCCAATCAGGCAGCGGCGACAGCCGCCCCGGTCTGCTGATTGCACCACTCGGCGCTGGTCTTGATGCCGCCCAGCGGGAAGACGTGGACCTGCGAGATCAGGCTGTTCGGGTTCTTCGCCTTGTACGCAGCGAGATCGCTGAGAATCTCGGTCGGCTCGAACGGAACCATCAGCTTGGTGAGGTCCATCGCACGGCGCTGCAGGACGCGCAGCGACGGGCCAACACCGCACGACACGGCGAACTTAATCAGCGTCTGCAGCTTGGTCGGGCCGGCAATGCCGATGTGGATCGGCAGCGTCACGCCCATCGCCTGCAGGCGCTCGGCCCACTCGATTACCGGTTCCGCCTCAAACGCGAACTGGGTCGCGATCGCCATTTCCGCGTCAGTGCGCTTGGAGAACTCCTGCTTCCACTTCACGGCAGCATCGACATTGGCTGAACCGCCGTTCGGGTCGATGTCCTTGTTACCCTCCGGGTGGCCGGCGACATGCAGGCGCTTGAAGCCGTACTTGTCGAACAGACCGGTCTCCATCAGCTGCATGGAATTGTCGTAGTCGCCATGCGGGGTCGTGACGCCGCCGCCAAGGAGCAGCGCCTGGTTGATGCCGGCGGCATCAACATAACGCTTGATCCAGTCCTCGAGCGTGTCGCGGTCCTTGATGATGCGAGCGGGGAAGTGCGGCATGACCGGGAAGCCTTCCTCGGTGATGCGCTTCGCCGTCTCGACCATTTCCTCAATCGGGGTGCCGTCAATATGAGCGATATAGACGCGCGTACCGGCCGGGAGGATCGCACGGAAGTCCTCGATCTTGGCCGCGGTGCGCGGCATCACCTCGATCGAGTAGCCCGACAGGAAACCTGCAACCTCGGCGCTGGGGGCGGTGTCGCCACCTTCCGACCGCTTGAACATATTGAGCAACGACACAGCTTCCTCCGCAGTCTGTTGAATGCGACCTGTATACAATAGGTATCAATCCGGCCGCAACCGCATTTCGACGTCGTGTCCGATGTACGGGAGGCGATACCTGCTTGCACTCGATTTGCCAGCTTTTGCGGCACGGGACCCGCTTGAAAGACGACATTGCGTGTCGTTGCTGCAGAACCCGCATCGCCTGGATTGTCATTCCTAGAGCACTTCGAAGACGGAAATGCGGACGCTCGACGCCTCGCGCGCACCGGTGCCGACGAAGATGCAGGTGTTGATCCAGCGATAGCGGTCATCGCCGGTTTCGAAGCGCGGGTGCGTGCGCATGTAATACAGGCTCGGATCGACATTCTCGCCCCGCCCCACCGCTGCCAGGACGTCAGCCGGGCCGTGCCGGTAGCCGAAATTGCGGATGTCGATCAGCGCCCCGTCCTCGGTTTCCATGGAATATCGCGTATCGAGCTCCGCGCTGCCGTCGGCAAAGACGGTCTGCCAGTCAGCACCGAGATTGAGAATCCTGCCGCGGATTCGCTCACCCGTAACGGTGCCGCCGATGATCGGAATGATCCGCCGCCTGCCCCCTCGCCCGTCGCCAAGCTCCATCGGCGCGGCGAGCTGAGCGACGATGTCGCAGAAATGCACGAGGCGCGGTTGTTCCAGCATGTCGTTCCTCCTCCAAAAATTCTCGCGAACGCTAGTTGCCCAGCGAATTGTATGCAAGTCTTGCGCGCTGGGGCCAAACCTGTTTGATACCGGCGAGGCCAGGTAGAGGAGGTACCATGCTTCAGGATCGCGCAAAGGGGCTGTCGCAAATGACAGCGGGAGCGGCGCTTTTCACCCGACTGAAGGCGCTCGGCGTCGACTACGTCTTCTGCAATTCCGGCACGGACTTCCCGCCAATTATCGAAGGCCTCGCCGAGGCTGCGGCCAAGGACCTCGACCTTCCCGAAGCCATCGTGATCCCGCACGAGCATGCGGCGATGGGCATGGCGCACGGCTACTATTTTGCCACCGGCAAGGCACAGGCGGTCATCCTGCACACCAATGTCGGCCTCGCCAACGGTTCGATCGGCGCGCTCAACGCTGCAGTCGACCAGGTGCCGGTGCTGATGATGTCGGGGCGCACGCCGGTCATGGAAGGCGGCCGCTTTGGCGCGCGTACAGTACCAATCGGCTGGGGTCAGGAGATGCGTGACCAGACGGCGCTGGTGCGCGAGGCGTGCAAGTGGGACTACGAACTGAAGTTCCCGGAGCAGGTTGCATCGCTGCTTGATCGCGCCCACGCCATCGCCAACTCCCTGCCTAAGGGGCCGGTCTATCTCAGCCTCCCACGAGAAGTGCTGTGTGAATCGACGCCGGCCGAAGGACTGGAAGAACCTCCGACGGTGCAGCCGACGGAGGTCGCCCCCTCGCCCGCCGACATTGCCGCGGCAGCCAGGCTGCTCGCCGGTGCGCGCTCGCCGCTCATCATCGCCCAGCGCGGCGCAGGCAGCGATGCGGGCTTCGCCGCGCTCGCCAGACTGGCAGAGGAATGGGCGATCCCGGTCTGCCAGTGGTGGGCGGTGGCGACTGCGATCGCGAGCGAACATCCTTGCAGTGTCGGCTCCGATCCGCTCCCGTGGATCGAGGAAGCCGACGTCATCCTGGTTATCGACAGCCTGGCGCCCTGGTCGCCGGACATCCACCATCCGCCGCAGGATGCGAAGGTCATCCACCTCGGTCCCGACCCGCTGTTCACACGCACGCCCGTGCGCACCTTCCGCTCGGATGTCTCGATCGGCTGCGCGACGGCTGACGGGCTGATCCAGCTCGAGGAGGCGATGCGTCCTTATCTGAGCCGCCATGTGAACGCGCGCATGCGGCGCAAGGATTTGATCGCCAATCGCGTCAGGGACATTCGCGCGAAGATCGCCAAGGCGGCCGCGCCGAGCTATCCGATGACCAAGGCCTATGTATCCAAGTGCCTGTCGGATGCGATCGCCGGCAAGGATGCGACGGTGCTTTCCGAGCTCGGTGCACCCCTCGATCCACTGGTGCTCAACCGCCACAATTCCTGGCATCAGGAGCCGCATGCCGGCGGGCTTGGCTGGTCGTTCCCCACCGCGCTCGGCATGCAGCTTGCCGACCGCTCGAAGCTGATCGTCGCGACGATGGGCGACGGCTCGTACATGTTCGCAAACCCGGTTGCCTGCCATCAGATTGCCGAAGCAATGGAGCTGCCGGTGCTCGTGGTCGTCCTCAACAACAGCGAGTGGGCTGCGGTACGCTATTCGGTGCTCGGCCTCTACCCGAATGGCTACGCCGCCAAGGCCAACCAGATGCCGCTGACCTCGCTGCAGCCGAGCCCCAACTTCACGAAGGTGGCAGAAGCGAGCCGCGCCTGGGCCGTACGTGTCGACCAGCCGGACAAGCTCACCGAGACGCTCCGGCAGGCAATCCGCCATATCGAAGAGAAGCGCACCATGGCGCTCGTCGAAATCGCCATCGGTTAGTTGACACGCCTCGACGGCTGTATACAACGAGACCCCATGCATAACCCCGGGAGGAGCCCGACATGAACCTGGACGACCTCGTCGCCATTGACTTCCACACCCATGCCGAGGAGCCCTGCTGCGGCCCGCGCGACGACGGCTATGACGAATTCCAGGCTGCGATGGCGAAGTACTTCCGCAATCCGGCCGGCACCAAGGGCATGCTGCCGACGATCCCGGAGACGGCCGCCTATTACCGTGAGCGCAAGATCGGTGCGGTAATCTTCGCCGTCGACGCCGAGCGCGAGACGGGCTTCCGCCGCTACAACAATGAGGAGATCGCCGAACTCGCCGCAGAGAACAGCGACATCCTGATCCCGTTCGCTTCGATCGACCCGGCCAAGGGCAAGGTCGGCGCGCGTGAGGCACGCCGTCTGATCCGCGACTTCGGCATCAAGGGCTTCAAGTTCCACCCGACGATGCAGGGCTTTTATCCGAACGACCGTTCGGCCTATACGCTCTACGAGGCGATCGCCGAGGAGAACTGCATCGCCCTGTTCCACACCGGCCAGACCGGCGTCGGCAACGGCATGCGCGGCGGCATGGGCATGCGCCTGAAGTTCTCGAACCCGATGTATCTCGACGACGTCGCGGTCGATTTCCCGGACATGCCGATCATCCTCGCCCACCCTTCGTTCCCGTGGCAGGAAGAGGCGCTGTCGGTCGCAACCCACAAGCCGAACGTCTATATCGACCTCTCCGGCTGGTCGCCGAAGTATTTTCCGCCGATCCTCGTTCAGTACACCAACACCATCCTCAAGCATAAGATGCTGTTCGGTTCTGACTGGCCGGCGATCACGCCGGACCGCTGGCTGTCCGACTTCGAGAAGCTCGACATCCGCGAGGACGTCCGCCCGCTCGTTCTCAAGGAGAACGCCGCGAAGCTCTTGAAGCTGAAGTAACCGGCGGCTGGCACAAGCCAGCCATCCGCGCCATACTCCTCCTGCTTTCCGGCAATGCGGGCGGCAGGAGGATGCGCCATGAACTGCCTCACAATTCGGATCTGCGTCGCGCTGGGCTTCGCCTTCGGTGTCTCAGTTGCCGTCGCACAGGACCGGCCGCAGCCTGAAAACACGACGGCGGTCGCCGAGCGCACATCGGTCAAAGCCAGCGACTTCATGATCGCGACGGCCCATCCGCTGGCAACGCAGGCGGGCTATGAGGTCCTTGCCGCCGGCGGTACGGCCGCTGATGCGGCAGTTGCGGTTCAGACCATGCTGGGGCTCGTCGAACCGCAGAGCTCAGGCCTCGGCGGCGGCGCCTTCTTCGTCTACCGCGACGCCGGGACGAACGAGATCATCACCTACGATGCCCGCGAAACGGCGCCGAAGGCCGCCGACGACAAATACTGGATGAACCCTGACGGGACGCCGATGGAGTTCCAGGCTGCGGTGGTGGGTGGCCGCTCGGCCGGCGTGCCCGGCACGCCGATGCTGCTCGAAACCTTCCACCGCGAACACGGCAGCATGGATTGGGCAGCGCTCATACAGCCCGCAATTGAAACCGCCCGGAACGGTTTCACCGTGAGCCAGCGCCTCGCTGCGGCAGTAGCAGAGGCCAAAGGCCTCGACACCTTCGTTACCACTTCCGAGTATTTTCTTCCCGGCGGCAGGCCTATCGCCGAGGGCGACACGCTGAAGAACCCGGCCTATGCCGAGACCCTGGAAATCTTTGCCCGGGAAGGCGCACCGCCCTTCTACACCGGCGAAATTGCTCGCGACGTCCTTGCGGCGCTGAGGACGAACATCAATCCGAGCATCCTGTCGGAGGAAGATTTTGCCAGCTACAAGGTGGTAAAGCGCGAGCCCGTCTGTGCGCCCTATCGCGAATACGAAGTCTGCGGCATGGGCCCGCCGAGCTCAGGTGCCCTCACCGTCGGCCAGATGCTCGGCATCCTTTCGCACTTTGACATCGCTTTATTGGAGGACGGCATCGAGTTCCGCCATCTCTTCGCTGAGGCCTCCCGCCTCGCCTTCGCGGACCGCGGCCTCTACATGGCGGACGGAGATTTCGTCGACGTTCCGGAAGGCCTGCTTGATCAGGACTATCTCGCCGAGCGGGCGAAGCTGATCGATCTGTCGAAATCGAGGGGTGTCGCCCAGGCTGGCACTCCGCCGGGCCTCGGCGATGACAAGCTGACGCCTGACAGCGAGCGCCCGCGCAAGGGCACCTCGCACTTCGTCATCGTCGACAAGGACGGCAATATGCTTTCGGCGACCACGACGATCGAGAGCGGCTTCGGCAATCGCGTCATGGCGCGCGGCTTCCTATTGAACAACGAGCTGACAGACTTCGCCTTCGTTCCAGAAGCCGATGGCGCGCCAGTCGCCAACCGCGTCGAGCCGGGCAAGCGCCCGCGTTCTTCCATGTCGCCGACGATCGTGCTGCGCGATGGTAAGCCGGTGCTGCTAACGGGGAGCCCCGGCGGCGCGGCGATCATCAACTACACCGCGCTGTCGCTGGTTGCGATCCTCGACTGGGGCGTGGACCCACAGGAGGCGATCGACCTTCGCCACGTCACCAACCTCAACGGCCGCACCAGCGTCGAGGAAGGCGATGGCGCCGAGGAACTGGCAGCAGGGCTCACCGCCTTGGGCCACGAGGTGGCGATCACCAACCTCAATTCCGGGCTGCACGTCATCCAAATCAGCGATAACGGGCTGATCGGCGCCGCCGACAAGCGCCGCGAAGGCGTGGTGATGGGAGACTGAGGATATGAAGCGCCGCGACATTCGCCGCGGCGCCATCTCGTGACTAGTTCGAGGCCTTCGCGAGTGCGCCGTACATGGTCTCGCCCTTTGCGGCGAGCCTGCGGCGCGCGAAGTCGACGAACCAGTCCATCGCCTTCGGGTCGCGCATCGCGTCGGGGCTGTAGGCCTTCTCAACCGGCCAGCCCATCAGCAGCTTGCGCACCGGCACTTCCATCTTCTTGCCAGTTAGCGTGTAGGGCGTCATCGGCACTGCATGCACCTCGTCGGGCACGTGGCGCGGGCTGCGTTCCGCGCGCAGACGCTGGCGGATTGCCTTGTCCAGCGCCTCGTCGAAGACGACGCCCTCCTTCAGCTGCACGAACAGCGGCATGTAGAAGCCGCCGCCCGGCTCCTCGATGCAGACGATCAGGCTGTCCTCGATCTCGGCCATGCCTTCGAGCGTGCGATAGATCTCGGCCGAGCCGATGCGCACGCCAAAGCGGTTAAGCGTCGAGTCCGAGCGGCCATAGACGAAGCAGCCGCCGCGGCTGTTGATCTTCATGAAGTCGCCGTGGCGCCAGATGCCCGGATAGGTATCGAAATAGGCTTCCTTGTAGCGCTTGAAGTCCGGATCGTTCCAGAAAAACAGCGGCATGCTGGGCATCGGGCTGCAGACGACCAGCTCGCCGACCTCGTCGATCAGCTCGTTGCCGGCGTCGTCGAAGACGCGCACGTCGATCCCCAGGCAGCGCGCCTGGATCTCACCGGCGTAGACCGGCTGCGTCGGCGTGGCGCCGACGAGGCCGCAGCAGAACTCGGTGCCGCCCGACTGGGAGGTGACCCAAAGGTCCTCCTTCACCGCATCGTACAGCCACTTGAAGCTCTCGGGTGTTGCCGGCGAGCCAGACAGCATGATGCTCTCGATCGCCGACAGGTCGAAGCGCTCCTTCGGCACGATGCCGTGCTTGCGCATGTTCTCGACGAAGGTCGGGCTGGCGCCGAACGAGGTGGTCTTTGTGTCGGCCGCGAGCTGCCAGAGCAGGTCCGGCCCCGGATGGGTCGGGCTGCCGTCGTAGAGCACGGCGCTGCCACCGACCAGCGGACCCCACATCAGCGAGTTCCACATTACCCAACCGGTGGTGGAGTAGAAGAACATCCGCGAGCTGGCCTTGAGGTTCAGGTGGAACACGGCCGACTTGTAGTGCTCGAGGATGATGCCGATGTGGCTCTGCACGATCGCCTTCGGCAGGCCCGTGGTGCCGGACGAGAACAGGATCCACAGCGGGTGGTCGTGCGCCACGCGCTCATAGCGGAATTCCTCGCGCGAAATGGCCGGCCCTTCGAGAAGCTCTGCAAAGCGCGTAACCGACTTGCCTTCAAAAGCAGGTGCGGGCTCGTCAGTCAGATAGTCGAGCCAGACGACTTGCTCGAGGCTCGGCAGCCCGTCAACGATGCCGCTGACCTCGGCGCGGCGCCAGAAATCCTTGCCGGCGAAGCGGTAGCCATCCGCGGCAAACAGCACCTTGGGACCGATCTGCGAGAAGCGGTCGGCGACGGTTCCGACGCCGAACTCCGGCGCGGCCGACGACCAGATCGCACCGATCGCGGTCACTGCCAGCATCGCCGCCATGGTCTCTGGGATGTTCGGCATGTAGGAGACGACGCGGTCGCCCGGAACCACGCCCATCGCGCGCAACCGCGTTGCGATCTTGCGCACCATGTCGCCAAGTTCGCGCCACTTCATGCCAGCGAGCGGCCGGATTTCCGAAAGATGGTGCACAACCACCTTCTCCGGATCGTCCGCCTCGTGGCGCAGGATGTGCTCGGCGTAATTGACGCGCGCTCCCACGAACCACTGCGCACCAGGCATCTCGCGCTTTGCGAGGACCGTCTCGTACGGTGTGTCCGACATCACTTCGAAATAGTCGTAGATCGCTGCCCAGAATGCCTCGATCTCCTTGGCGGACCACGTCTGCAACTCGCCGTAGTTGGCGAAGTCGAGGCCCCGCTTCTCGCGGAGCCAGCGCAGGAAATCAGCAACCCCTGTCGACTGCTTGAAGGCATCGCTGCCTTCCCACAGGAAATCCCCCTCCTTCAGCATCCGCTCCTCCTTCGAATGTATACAATGCGGGTCGTGGCCCTGTATTACAGGGATGGGGGCGCCGGGTCCACTGGCCGTCGCGCTAAAAATTTTGGAGGATGGTATGCCGCGCTTTTCGATCAATCTGTCGATGATGCTGCAGGAGCATGCCTTCCTCGACCGCTTCCAAGCGGCAGCCGATCTCGGCTTCAGGGGCGTCGACATCCAATTCCCCTATGATCATCCTGCGGAAGAGATTGCCGAGCGCGCGCAGAGCGCAGGCGTCGAGATCGTTCTGATCAACATTCCGGCTGGGGATCTGATTACCGGCGGCGACGGCCTCGCCTGCGTGCCTGGCCGGGAGGAAGGGTTCGCGGCTGGTCTGGAAACCGCGAAGGCGTACGTGCGGGCACTCCGCTGCCAGCGCGTCAACGTTCTGACGGGTCGGGTTCCCGTCGGCGTCTCGCAAGCGGAGGCCGAGGAGGCGTTCGTCCGGAACCTGAGGCTTGCGGCCGACGCCTTCGCGCCGCTCGGCGTGACGGTCATGATGGAACCCTGCAACCAGCGCGACGTCCCGCGTTACCTGGTAAGCCGTACCGAACACGCCCTCGCCCTGATCGACCGGGCGGATCGCGAAAACCTTGCCCTGCAGTTTGACTTCTACCACCGCCAGATCACCGAGGGGGACCTGATCGAGGGTTTCCGCTCCTCCCTACCCCGCATCGCCCACGTGCAGTTCGCCGACAATCCCGGCCGACATGAGCCCGGTACCGGCGAGATCAACTACGAGCGGATTTTCGAAGCGATCGACGTCTCAGGCTACACCGGCTGGGTTGGCGCCGAGTATCGGCCGAGCGGCCGCACGGCCGACTCGATCAACTGGCTGCGATCAGCCAGGAATCTCGAGAACCAATAGCCCGCTGCGCCGTTGTGGGGCGTGCCGGCAGGAAGGTGCAGGCATTCATTTTCCAGCGCAAAATTTTCGCGCGGGTTGTGGAAAAAAGGAAATCGACAAAGTCTACAAGTTTTGTAGACTGAGCTGGAAACGGAGGTCCTGAATGGTCCATTCTGATAGCTCAAGACGTCTGCCTCGCCACGCGTCTCCTGCTAGTGCCCTGAGCTACCTGCCTTTTGCACTAGCGGTCGGTTTTGCAGTCGCCGTCGTGTTCGGCCTGCTTGGCTAAAGAACTTTCAGCGACTTCCAGTCCCATCCGCGCGGCTAGCGCGGATAGACATTTCCGCGCAGCACCTGAACGAAGCCGCGATCGCCCGACGAAGCCCGGATATCGATCGGCACATCAAGCTCCAGCGTCTCCCCCGCGTCTGTCCGAACGAGGAACCGCCGCCCCTCTGGACGGTCGATAACCCGAAGGACGCTGACCGGAATTCCCTCCCCGTCAAACGACCAACTCAGATCGCCCGGGCGGGCCAGAACCTCCACCGGCCCGTCGGCAAGCCCGGATGCGGATAGCCGCGCCCCCGGAATATCCACCATCCCGCTCTTGGCGGTCGCAGTAATACGGTTGGTGTCTCCGAGGAATTTCATCACGAAGGCCGAGGCGGGCTTGCGGCAGACCTCCTCAGGTGTACCCTCCTGCACGATGGTGCCCTGATCGAGGATCACGACACGGTCGGCAAGGTCGAGCGCCTCTTCCTGGTCGTGGGTCACGAACAGCGTCGTGATGCCGAGCTCGTCGTGGATTTCCCGCAACCAGCGGCGCAGGTCATGGCGCACGTTGGCGTCGAGCGCGCCGAACGGCTCATCTAGCAGCAGAACTTTTGGATCGACAGCGAGGGCACGCGCAAGCGCAACACGCTGGCGCTGACCGCCGGAAATCTGGCTCGGGAAGCGGTTGTTCAGGCCTTCGAGCTTCACCAACCGTAGCAGATCGTTCACGCGGGCGTGAATCTCCTGCTTTGAGCGCGCCTTCTTCGACACCTTCATGCCAAAGGCGATGTTTTCGCCGACGGTCATGTGCGGGAACAGGGCATAGTGCTGGAACACGAAGCCGACGCCGCGCTCGCGCACCGGAATGTCGGTCGCATCCTCGTCGCCGAAGTAGATCGCTCCCTGGTCGGGAAATTCGAGGCCGGCCACCGTTCGCAGAATCGTCGTCTTACCGGAACCCGACGGCCCAAGCAGCGCTACCAGCTGGCCGCTGCCGATCTCCAGCGACACGCCGCGCACCGCGCGGAACGTGTCGAATTCCTTGACGACATCTTTGAGAACGATCTTCATTGCGTTCCACCCTTGTTGGCGGCGAGCGTCGGTCTGCCGGCGCGTCCCGCGCCCTGCCTCTCAAGCAGAACCTTGGCGATGATGGTGAACAGCGCCAGCACCGTCAGGATCGACGCGGCGGCAAAGGCTCCGACCGTGTTGTAGTCGTGGTAGAGCAGCTCTACATGCAGCGGCAGCGTGTTGGTCTGGCCGCGGATCTTGCCCGACACGACCGACACCGCGCCGAACTCGCCCATCACGCGCGCATTGCACAGCACCACGCCGTAGAGCAGCGCCCAGCGGATATTTGGCAGCGTCACGGTCAGGAACGTGCGCCAGCCGGATGCGCCGAGGGAAGTTGCCGCCTCCTCGAGCTCGCGCCCCTGCGCCTGCATCAGCGGGATCAGCTCGCGCGCCACGAACGGTGCCGTCACGAACATCGAAGCGAGCACGATGCCGGGCAGCGCAAACAGGATCTTGATGTCGGCTGCCTGTAGCGCCGGGCCGAACAGTCCCTGCAGGCCATAGACGAATAGGTAGGCGACGCCCGCCACGATGGGCGACACCGAAAACGGGATCTCGATGACGATCAGCAGGAAGCGCTTGCCCGGGAAGTCGAACTTGGTGATTGCCCATGCGGCGGCAATGCCGAACATGGTGTTGATCGGCACGGCAAGCAGCGCCGTCACCACAGTCAGGTAGATGGCGTGGCGCGTGTCGGGATTCGCGATTGTGGTCGTGAAATGCTCGAGGCCGAGCGAAAATGCCTGCGCGAAGATGACAAGCAGCGGCGCAAGCACGAGCAGCGTGCCGAAGATGAGCACAAGGGCGATCAGCAGGCGCCTGACGACTGCGCTGTCTCCCACCCGCGGCGGCTGTCCGGCGATCCGGTGCGATTTCATCGTCAGTCCCTCGCCGTGTATCGCAGAGCGCGCGCCTGCAGGAAATTCGTCACGGCCAGCATGACAAACGCGGCAAACAGCATGGTGGATGCAATCGCGGCCGCCGCCTGGTAGTTGTATTCTTCCAGCCGGATGAACGCGAGAAGCGAGGTAATCTCCGTCGAGTTGGGCCGGTTGCCCGCGATGAAGATCACGGCACCGAACTCGCCAAGGCTGCGCGCGAAGGACAGTGACAGACCGGCAAGCAGCGCCGGCGTCAGCAGCGGCAGGATCACCATCCGGAAAATGCTCCAGTCCGAGCCGCCGAGCGACTGCGCCGCTTCCTCCAGCGCGGGATCAAGATCCTCGAGAACCGGCTGCACCGTGCGCACCACGAAGGGCAGGCTGGTGAAGAACATCGCGATCATGATGCCGAGCGGCGTGTAGACGACGGTCACGCCGATGCTGGCGAGCGCTGAACCGAGCCAGCTGTTCTGCGCAAACAGCGCCGTCAGAGCGATACCAGCAACGGAAGTCGGCAATGCGAAAGGCAGGTCGACGATCGCATCGACGAAGCGCTTGCCGGGGAAATCGTAGCGCACCAGCACCCAAGCCAAGGCCAGCCCGAAGACGAGGTTGGTCAGGGTCGCGCCGAGCGCGCTCAGGATCGTCACGCGATAGCTGGCCACCGCGCGCGGCGACGAAACGATGCGCCAATATTCCTCCGGCCCGAGACTGGCGGCCTTAAAGATCAGCGCCCCGATCGGCAGCGCGATGATCAGTGTCACGTAAAAGAGTGTAATCCCGAGCGACAGGGGGAATCCGGGCAATACGCGGCGTCTCAAACAACTGCCCCCATGGGTGGATGCGTGGTCATTATACATGCAACCGGCGGGCTTTCACCCGCCGGCTGGCAAATTCATGGACCGGAAAGATTAACGGTCGCCGTAGATCTGATCGAGGATCGCTCCGGAAGCAAAGTGTTCTTCCGCAACCTTCGCCCAGCCGCCAAAGACGTCCTCCACCGTAACCAGACGAATCTCCGGGAACTGGTCGGCGACCTCGCCTTTCACCTTCTCGTCATGTACGCGGTTGCCGTGCTGGGCGAGAATGCGCTGGCCTTCCTCAGAATAGAGGAAGTTGAGGTAGTCAGTCGCGAGTTTGGCGGTACCATGCTTCTCGGCAACCTTCCCCACCACCGCGACGGGGAACTCGGCGAGCAGGCTGACCGACGGAACGACCGGGTCGAACTTGTCTTCGCCGAACTCCTTGGCGATGCCGCGGGTCTCTGCCTCGAAGGTGATGATGACGTCGCCGGTCTCGCGCTCGACGAAGGTGGTCGTCGCCGCGCGGCCACCGGTGTCGAACACCGGAACGTTGTCAAAGATCTTGCGGACGAACTCGCGAACCTTCTCCTGGTCGCCGTTGAACTTCTCCAGCGCATAGGCGGTCGCCGCGAGATAGGTGTAGCGCGCATTGCCAGAGGTCTTCGGATTCGGGAAGATCACCTGCACGTCGTCGCGAGCAAGATCGTCCCAATCCTTGATGTTCTTCGGGTTGCCTTCGCGAACGAGGAAGGACGGGAAGGAGAAGTACGGCGAGGCGTTGTTCGGGAACTCGCTCTGCCAGTTCTCCGACACGAAGCCGTTCTTCACGAGGAAGTCGATGTCGGTGACCTGGTTGAAGGTGACGACATCCGCCTCGAGGCCTTCAACGATGGCGCGCGCCTGCGCCGACGATCCGCCATGCGACTGGTCGACCGTGACGTCCTGACCGGTCTGGGCCTTGTAGGCCGGGACGAATGCCTTGTTCACCGCCGCAAAGAGTTCACGACCGATGTCGTAGGACGAGTTGAGGATCTTGTTGGCGGTCTGTGCATGAGCCGGCGCGGTGGCGAGCGCTGCAAGTGCGGCAGTAACGAGAAGTAGGCGTTTCATGGCTGCTCCCTGAGGCAAACGGCAATGTCCGTCATTGGGCAGAAGATATACGCGTACATGCCCCTGAGTGAGGCACGTTGATGCCATTTAGCTGACCTTGCTAGAAATGCATACCACTTTTCCGAATTCGGGAGAACATCATTCTCAAATATCCAGGAAATCTATCTCGGCGGGAAACAGCTTGCTATTTTATTGGAACCGTCACCCCGTCTCCGCCGTTTGTGGGTTCGGAGTCGGTGTGCCGGCAGGCCGCCTCGCGGCTCGGGAAGAAAATCATTCTCGCCACGGGCGCCAGAACGAATGGAAAAATCAATCGCGCGGCCAAGTTTAATGGTTTTGCGGCGCAGGAAATGCGGGACACGCCCATAGAGTAATCATGTTTCCGACAGGAGGATGACATGACCCTCAAACGCAGTTCCCTCGTTGTTGCAGCAGCAATTGCAGCAACCGTGCAGTTTGGCGGCCTCGGACTGGCCTTTGCACAGGACGCGCTGACCAACGTTTCTTACGATCCGACCCGCGAGCTCTATCGCAAGTACAACGACGCCTTCACCAAGCATTGGAAAGAAACGACTGGGCGGGACGTGACGGTCACTGCCACCCACGGCGGTTCGGGCTCGCAGGTCCGCACCGTGATCGACGGCCTGCCGGCCGACGTCGTCACCCTGGCGCTGGCCAGCGACATCCTGGCAGCCGAGGAAGCCGGCCTGATCGAACCGGGCTGGCAGAGCGAGTTCCCGAAGAACTCGTCGCCCTACTATTCCACCATCGTCTTCCTGGTCCGCTCGAGCAATCCGAAGAACATCAAGGACTGGGACGACCTGATCCGTGATGACGTCGAGGTCATCACGCCTAACCCCAAGACTTCGGGCGGCGCCCGCTGGAACTATCTTGCGGCGTGGGCCTACGAGCTCGACCGCTCCGGCGGTGACGAAAACGCCGCCAAGGACTTCGTCGCCAAGCTCTACGCCAACGTACCGGTTCTCGACAGCGGAGCGCGCGGCTCGACCAACACCTTCGTGAAGAATGGCACCGGCGACGTGCTTCTTGCCTGGGAAAACGAGGCTTTCCTGGCGCTGGAGGAACTTGAGCCGGGTAGCGTCGAAATCGTCGTGCCGAAATTCTCGATCCTGGCCGAACCGCCGGTAGCGATTGTCGACAAGAACGTCGACGAAAAGGGCACCCGCGAACTCGCCAAGGCCTACCTCGACTACCTCTACAGCCCGGAAGGCCAGAAGATTATCGCCTCGAGCTACTACCGTCCGCAGCATCCCGAACATGCGGATCCGGAGGATGTGGCTCGCTTCCCCGACCTCAAGCTGATCACCATCGATGAGTTCGGCGGCTGGAAGGAAGCGCAGTCCAAGCATTTCGGTGACGGCGGCATCTTCGACCAGATCTACTCGAGCAATTGAGCAGAAGCAGCGTGACGCGTGAGGAGCCCGCGACGGGCTCCTTGCGCGACGTTAAGGGGACATTTGCCGATGGCGACATTCCGATTTCGGGAGCCGAGCATCATCCCGGGTTTCCGGCTGACCTTCGGATTCACGATCTTCTACCTCATGGTCATCGTGATCATCCCGATTGCCGGGCTGTTCCTGAAGACGTTCGAACTGGACTGGCAGGCCTTCTATCCGATCATTTCCGGCCCGCGTTTTCTCGCGGCGCTGAAACTCAGCTTCGGCGCCTCGCTTCTGGCGGCAATGTTCAACGCCGTCATCGGCGTGCTGGTCGCCTGGGTGCTGGTCCGCTACGAATTCCCCGGCCGGCGCGCGCTTGACGCGATGGTCGACCTTCCGTTTGCGCTGCCGACGGCTGTGGCGGGCATTTCGCTCGCGTCGATCTACTCGCCGAATGGCTGGATCGGCAGCCTGTTTGCCCCGTTCGGCATCAAGATCGCCTACACGCCGCTCGGCATCTGGATCGCGCTGGTCTTTATCGGCCTGCCCTTCGTGGTGCGCTCGGTTCAGCCGGTGCTGCAGGACTTCAGCAAGGAGATCGAGGAGGCCTCGGCCACGTTGGGCGCCTCGCGGCCGCAGACGATTTCCCGCGTAATGCTGCCTGCGCTGCTTCCGGCGATCCTCACCGGCTTCTCGCTCGCCTTCGCCCGCGCGGTGGGCGAGTACGGCTCGGTCATCTTCATCGCCGGCAACCTGCCGCGCCAGACCGAGATCCTGCCGCTGCTGATCGTCTTCCGGCTGGAAGAGTTCAACTACGCGGCCGCCGCGGCGATCGCTGCCGTCATGCTGGTCGCGTCCTTCATCATCCTGCTTGCGATCAATCTCATCCAGGTCTGGAGCCAGAGGAGGTTCGGCAATGGCTGATGCAGCCCTGCATCCTGCGCGCCCCGAAGCAGCGTCCGCCTTCCGCTCGCCGGTGACCGAGCCGCTCGGCTTCCGGGTGTTCGCGATCGGCGTCACTGTCCTTCTGATGGCACTGTTCCTGCTGCTGCCGCTCGCAGCCGTGTTCGTCGAGGCGTTTCGCTTCGGCCTCGACAAGTATCTCGAGGTGTTCAAGAACCCGGATGCGATCGGGGCCATCAAGCTCACGCTGCTGGTTGCGGCCATCGCCGTTCCCTGCAACCTGATCTTCGGCATCGCTGCCGCGTGGTCGATCGCAAAGTACCGCTTCCCCGGCCGCGCCTTCCTGATCTCGCTGATCGACCTGCCCTTCTCGGTCTCGCCGGTCGTGGCAGGCCTCGTCTACATCCTGCTGCTCGGCTCGAACTCCGCGATCGGCAGCTGGCTGCTGCAGGATTTCGGCATCCGCGTCATCTTCGCGGTTCCGGGCGTCGTGCTCGCGACGATCTTCGTCACCTTCCCCTTCATTGCCCGCGAGCTGATCCCGCTGATGGAAGATCAGGGCAATGGCGACGAGGAAGCCGCAATCTCGCTCGGCGCCTCCGGCTGGCAGGCCTTCTGGTACGTCACGCTGCCGAACGTGAAGTGGGCGCTGCTTTACGGCGTGCTCCTCTGCAACGCCCGCGCGATGGGTGAGTTCGGTGCGGTCGCCGTGCTCTCCGGCAAGCTGCGCGGCGAAACGGTGACGATGCCGCTGCAGGTCGAGCTTTTCTACAACGAGTACATGACCGTCGCCGCCTTCAGCCTCGCCTCCGTGCTGGCTGGCCTAGCGCTGGTGACCCTGGTCGTGAAGTCCTGGCTGGAGTGGCGTTACGCCGACCAACTCGCGACCGGCGCAAGAACCCACTGAGGAGAGACCAATGGAACTGAGCATCCGCAACGTCCAGAAAGAGTTCGGCGGCTTCAATGCGCTGCATGAGGTCTCTCTCGACATCCGCTCGGGCGAGCTGATCGCGCTGCTGGGTCCCTCCGGCTCCGGCAAGACGACGCTGCTGCGCCTAATTGCCGGTCTCGACTTCCCCTCCTCGGGACAGATCTTCTTCGGTGAGGAAGACGCCTCGCGGAAGTCTGTGAGCGAGCGCAATGTCGGTTTCGTCTTCCAGCACTACGCTCTGTTCCGGCATATGACAGTGGCGGACAACGTCGCCTTTGGCCTCAAAATCCGTCCGGCGGCCACCCGCCCGACGCGTGCCGAAATCAAACGCCGAGCGCTCGAACTGCTGGACCTCGTTCAGCTGTCTGGTCTCGCGCATCGCTATCCGAGCCAGCTGTCCGGCGGCCAGCGCCAGCGCGTAGCACTTGCCCGTGCACTTGCCATCGAGCCGCGCGTGCTCCTTCTCGATGAACCGTTCGGCGCACTCGACGCGCAAGTGCGCCGCGAACTGCGCCGCTGGCTGCGTGAGATCCATGACGCGACCGGCCACACGACGGTCTTCGTCACTCATGATCAGGAAGAGGCGCTGGAGCTTGCCGACCGCGTCGTCGTCATGAGCCAGGGCCGCATCGAGCAGGTCGGCACCGCCGATCAGGTCTACGACAACCCGGTCTCGCCCTTTGTCTACGGCTTCATCGGCGATTCCAGCACCTTGCCCGTCCGCGTCGAACAAGGTGACGTCTGGTTCGAGGACCGTTCGATCGGCCTGCGTGCCCCGCACGTCCCGGACGGGGAAGCCACCTTGTATTTCCGCCCGCATGACGTGGAGCTCCTCGACGGCTGCGGCGGCTGCATTGCCGGCACCGCCGGAGTCAGCCGCCGAGTGGCGGGCACCAAGCGGGTCGAACTTGCCATTGGCGGCGCCGGGCACCGCGTCGAGATCGAACTGCCGGTCGACCATCCGGCGGCGACCCGCAGTCGTATCGCCTTCCGACCGCGCCGCTGGAAGCTGTTTCCGGCGCGGGAACTCGCAGCGGCTCCCGCGACGCCGCTCCCTGAACCTGTCGCGGCCTGAGAAATTCCCCCTCCTCTGGCTGGCGGTCGCTCCGGCGGCCGCCCTTTTTCTTTTGTCTTTCGCAGATTTGTTCGGTCAGAATCCTGCTTATTTTGACAGCCCGGTGAAATGAGATTCATTGGCAGCCGTCCGATCCGGAAAGGTTGTTTCCCAACGCCGCCTAAACTGCACGTTTTGCTTGAAACGCGGCGATTTCCGCCCAGCTTCCCTCTGTAGACAGAGCGAAAATCTTCGCTTTAGCTGTTGATGATGCATCGGCAGGCGGAGGAGACCATCATGGCCGAAGCTGGAAGGTTGAGCCTTCATGTCCCGGAGCCGGAGGTACGTCCCGGCGACACGCCGGACTTCTCCCACGTCCCCATTCCCCGTGCTGGCAGCGTCGAACGTCCCCCGGTCGATGTCGATCCCAGAGAGATCCGTGATCTCGCCTACTCCATCATTCGCGTCCTCAACCGCGACGGCGAAGCGGTCGGCCCCTGGGCCGGCACGCTGAGCGACGAGGAACTGCTGGAAGGCCTGCGCCACATGATGACGCTGCGCACCTTCGATGCGCGCATGCTGATGGCGCAGCGCCAGGGCAAGACCTCCTTCTACATGCAGCACATGGGCGAGGAAGCCGTGAGCTGCGCCTTCCGCAAGGCGCTCGAGCCCGGCGACATGAACTTTCCGACCTATCGGCAGGCAGGCCTGCTTATCGCGGGCGGTTACCCGATGGTCGACATGATGAACCAGATCTACTCGAACGAGGCCGACCCGCTGAAGGGCCGCCAGCTGCCGATCATGTATTCGGCGCGCGACCATGGCTTCTTTTCGATCTCCGGCAATCTCGGCACCCAGTTCATCCAGGCGGTCGGCTGGGCGATGGCCTCGGCGATCAAGAACGATACGCGGATCGCAGCCGGCTGGATCGGCGACGGCTCGACGGCCGAGAGCGATTTTCACGCAGCCCTTGTGTTCGCCTCGACCTACCGCGCCCCGGTCGTGCTCAACATCGTCAACAACCAGTGGGCAATCTCGACCTTCCAGGGCATTGCGCGGGGAGGCTCTGGCACCTTTGCCGCGCGCGGCCTCGGCTTCGGTCTGCCGGCCCTGCGCGTGGACGGCAACGACTACCTTGCCGTCCACTCCGTGGCGAAGTGGGCGATCGAGCGCGCAAGGCGCAATCTGGGGCCGACGCTGATCGAATACGTCACCTACCGCGTCGGCGCGCATTCCACTTCTGACGATCCTTCCGCCTATCGGCCGAAGACGGAGTCCGACGCCTGGCCGCTCGGCGACCCGGTGATCCGGCTGAAGAACCATCTCATCGTCAGGGGCGTCTGGTCCGAGGAGCGCCACAAACAGGCGGAAGCCGAAATCCTCGACGAGGTCATCACGGCGCAAAAGCAGGCGGAGCAGCACGGCACCCTGCATTCTGGCGGCAAGCCATCGACCCGCGACATGTTCGAGGGCGTCTACGCGACCATGCCGCCACATCTGCGTCGCCAGCGGCAGCAGGCGGGGGTGTGAGGATGCATAGGTTCCTGCCCGACATCGCCCCCTCCGGTCCTTCGGACCACCTCCCGCGCTTCGCACGGGAGGATCACACTGCCGCGACGTGGTTCTTCTTACATTTGCGAGGAATGTGTCGCGAAGCGGCTGATGTGGCGCCGCGCCCCGCCTCGCCAATCTTCGCGGAGGCCCCGCCATGCCGCGCATGACGATGATCGAGGCGATACGTTCGGCGATGGACGTCGCCATGGGGCGCGATGAGAACGTCGTCGTCTTCGGCGAGGATGTCGGCTATTTCGGCGGCGTGTTCCGTTGCACCGCCGGCCTGCAGCAGAAATACGGCAAGAGCCGCTGCTTCGACACGCCCATCAACGAATCCGGCATCGTCGGAGCCGCGATCGGCATGGCGGCCTACGGCCTTCGCCCCTGCATCGAGGTGCAGTTCGCCGACTACGTCTACCCGGCCTACGACCAGATCGTCTCCGAGGCCGCGCGGCTGCGCTACCGCTCGAACGGCCAGTTCACCTGCCCTATCGTCATCCGCATGCCGACCGGCGGCGGCATATTTGGCGGCCAGACCCACAGCCAGAGCCCGGAAGCGCTGTTCACACACGTCGCCGGCCTCAAGGTGGTTGTCCCGTCCAATCCGTATGATGCGAAGGGGCTGCTGATCGCCGCGATCGAGGATCCCGACCCGGTGATCTTCCTCGAGCCCAAGCGGCTCTACAACGGCCCGTTCGACGGACACTACGAGCGCCCCGTGACCTCATGGGCGAAGCATCCGCTGTCCGAAACACCGGAAGGCCACTACACGGTGCCGCTCGGCAGGGCCGAGGTGCGCCGCGAGGGCTCGGCGGTCACGGTGCTCGCTTACGGCACGATGGTTTATGTCGCGCAGGCGGCAGCTGAGGACACCGGCGTCGATGCCGAGGTCATCGACCTGCGCACGCTGCTGCCGCTCGACCTCGACACTATCGTCGCTTCGGTGGGCAAGACCGGCCGCTGCGTCGTCGTGCATGAGGCAACGCTCACCTCCGGCTTCGGCGCGGAGCTTGCTGCCCTCGTGCAGGAACACTGCTTCTACAATCTCGAAGCGCCTGTCATGCGCGTCACGGGGTGGGACACGCCATACCCCCACGCGCAGGAATGGGACTACTTCCCCGGTCCGAAGCGCGTTGGTGAGGCGCTCGTGCAGGTGATGGAGGCGTGAGCATGGCCGAATTCATCATCAAGATGCCGGATGTCGGCGAAGGCGTTGCCGAGGCAGAACTCATCGAGTGGCACGTCAAAGTCGGCGACCTGGTGCGCGAGGACACCATCCTCGCCGCTGTGATGACCGACAAGGCGACCGTCGAGATCCCCTCGCCGGTCGAAGGAACCATCACCTGGCTCGGCGCCGAAATCGGCGACACCGTAGCTGTCGGCTCTCCGATCGTGAAGATAGAGGTGGCGGGAAGTGCTGGGGAGGTTGCCGGGGGTGATGGGCAGCCTGCTGGTGAGCCAAGCAACGCAGCCGGCGCTACTGGCGTCAGCTCGCCAGAGGCCGACGCGGATGAAGATACCCCCACCCCTAGCCCCTCGCCACAAGGGGGAGGGGAATTGGGGGAGCCTGGCATGAAAGGTACTGCCAGCTCTGCAGCCTCGTCCAAGGCTGACGCCTCAGCGCCGTCATCTTCCGTCGTAGCTCCCGCTCCACCGGACACCCCAACGCGCTCTGCCCCGTCGTTGGAAGCGGCTAACCGCGGGGATCCGGACGCTGGCGACGCTGTAGGAGATGATGCAGGACCGAATGCAACGACAGCGGTGAGACCTGGCTCTGCCGCTTCAGGCACGCCAACGTCCCCCTCCCCCGTGTGGGGAGGGGTTAGGGGTGGGGGTAGCATCGCATCCACGGGCACGGCTTCCGCAGACTTGGGATCCGTCAGCACCGCCCCCGCAGGCAGAGCTTCCTCCACAACCTCTCCGCTCATCCCCCGCCCCACGGGCGAGAAGCCGCTCGCCTCGCCGGCTGTCCGCCTGCGCGCGAAGGAAGCGGGGATAGACCTGCGCCAGGTTCACGGCACCGGCCCTGCCGGGCGCATCACCCATGAAGACCTCGACCAGTTCATCAGCCGCGGCGCGCAGCAGCCCTCGCCTGCAGGGCAGCAGCCAAACACGTCGGTCGAGGAGATCAAGGTTGTCGGCCTGCGCCGCCGCATCGCCGAAAAAATGTCGCGGGCGAAAGCGCGCATCCCGCACATCACCTATGTTGAGGAGGTCAACGTCGAGGCGCTGGAGGAACTGCGCGCCCGCCTTAATGCCGAGCGGCACCCGGACCGGCCAAAGCTGACAATCCTGCCGTTTTTGATGCGCGCGATGGTGAAGGCGATTGCCGAGCAGCCGCAGATCAACGCGATCTTCGATGACGATGCCGGCATCATCCACCGCCATGGCGGCGTGCATGTCGGCGTCGCCACGCAGACGCCGTCCGGGCTGATGGTGCCGGTGGTACGCCACGCCGAGGCGCGCGACCTGTGGGACTGCGCGCGCGAGGTCAACCGTCTGGCCGACGCCGCGCGCTCCGGCACCGCCTCCCGCGAGGAGTTGACCGGCTCGACCATCACCATCACCTCGCTTGGCGCGATGGGCGGCATCGCAACCACCCCCGTCATCAACTATCCGGAAGTGGCGATCGTCGGCGTCAACAAGATCATGGTGCGACCGGTCTGGGATGGCCAGCAGTTCATCCCGGCGAAGATGATGAACCTGTCATCGTCATTCGACCACCGCGTCATCGACGGCTGGGACGCGGCGGTCTTCGTCCAGCGCCTCAAGGCGCTGCTGGAAACGCCGGCGCTGATTTTCGTGGAGTGAGCCTATGAAGGAAATCTCCTGCAAGCTCGCGGTAATCGGTGCAGGCCCCGGCGGCTATGTCTGCGCGATCCGCGCCGGCCAGCTCGGCATCGACACGGTGATCGTCGAGGCGGCGAAAGCCGGCGGCACCTGCCTCAATGTCGGCTGCATCCCATCGAAGGCAATCATCCACGCCGCCGACGAGTTTTACAGAGCAACGAAGTTTGCCGCGGGGCGCGATCCTCTTGGCATTTCGCATGGCTCCCCGACCATCGACTTTTCGCAGACAGTGGCCTGGAAGGACCGCATCGTCGGCCGTCTCAACTCCGGTGTCGTCAGCCTGCTCAAGAAAGCGGGCGTGAAGGCTGTGGTCGGCCATGCGCGCTTTCGCGACGGCAAGACGCTGGAGGTCGAGACCGAGACCGGGCAGCAGGTAATCCGCGCCGAGACGATCGTGATCGCCACCGGCTCCGCCCGGGTCGAGCTGCCGTTCATGCCGTTTGGCGGCAATGTGATCTCGTCGACGGAAGCACTTGCGCTGAAGGAGGTGCCGAAAGTGCTGGCCGTCGTCGGCGGCGGCTATATCGGCCTGGAACTCGGCACCGCCTTCGCCAAGCTCGGATCGAAGGTGACAGTCGTCGAGGCGCTGCCGAAGATCCTGCCGCTCTACGATGCGGAGCTGACCCGACCTGTTCTCAAGCGGCTCGACGAACTTGGCGTTTCGGTGATGACCGGCGTCAAGGCGAAGGGCCTTGCCTCCGACGGCAAAGGCCTCGTCATCGAAACCGCGGAGGGCGACCAGAAGACGATCAGCGCCGAAAAGATCCTCGTCACGGTCGGCCGCAGGCCAAAGACTGACGGCTGGGGCCTCGAAGAAATCGACTTGGATATGGCCGGCCCCTTCATCCGCATCGACGAACAGTGCCGCACGTCGATGCGGGGCATCTATGCGATTGGCGACGTCACGGGCGAGCCGATGCTGGCGCATCGGGCGACGGCGCAGGGCGAGATGGTTGCCGAGATCATCGCCGGCAAGCGCCGCAGCTGGGACAAGCGGGCGATCCCCGCCGTTTGCTTCACCGATCCGGAAATCGTCAGCGTCGGCTTGTCGCCGGATGAGGCGCGGCAGGGGGGCATCGAGGTGAAGGTCGGCCAGTTCCCGTTTGCGGCCAACGGCAGGGCGATGACGCTGCAGGGCGAGGCTGGCTTCGTCCGGGTCGTCGCGCGGGCCGACAACAACCTCGTCGTCGGCATCCAGGGCGTCGGCTCAGGCATTTCCGAGCTGTCGGCGACCTTCTCGCTCGCACTAGAGATGGCGGCGCGGCTGGAGGACATTGCCGGCACCATCCACGCCCATCCGACGCAGAGCGAAGGTTTCCAGGAAGCCGCCCTGAAAGCCCTCGGTCACGCCATTCACATCTGATCGACGTCGATGCGGCGCAGGCGCTTGCCCATTTCAGCGATCTGCTCGGCGTCGACATTGGCAAATGCAACGCGCAGGTGCTGCTCGAGCCCCTCGCCGAAATACGAGCCGGGGATCGTGACAATGCCGAAATCTTTGGCCAGACGCTCGGCAGCCTGCGACGAGGTCAGTCCCTCGAAGGGATGGCGGACGAAGGCGAAATAGGCGCCGATCGCCTGCAGCTGCCAGCCGTTCTGACGGGCAAACGCAGCGCGCATCGCGGCAGCGCGGCGGCCGATCTCCAACCGGTTTTCCTCGCGCCAGTCGACCAGCGCCGGGATGCCCCTGGCCACGGCAAACTGTGGCGTGCGGGGGGCGCAGATCTGCAGATTGTCCATCACCTTCGCCACCTGCTCGATGACGGCTTCGCTCGCAGTGATCGCGCCGAGGCGATGGCCAGGAATGCAGAAAGACTTCGAGAAGCTGTAGAGCTGGATGAGGTAGTCGCGCCAATCCTTGACGTCGAACAGCGCGTGCGGGCGCCCTGCCCCGGGCTCGATGAAGTCGCGATATGTCTCGTCGAGCACCAGCCAGATCCCCTTGCGGCGGCAGAGCTCGAAGATCTCGCTGATGACTTCGGCCGGATAGACAGCGCCGGTGGGGTTGTTCGGCGTCACCAGCGCCAGCACCTTTACGCCATCCAGCGCCGCCTCGACATCCTCGACGCGCGGCACAAAACCGTTCTCGGCGTGGCAAGGGAAGTAACGCGGCTCGATGCCCATCATCTGCAGCGTTGTCTCGTGGTTGAAGTAGCACGGATTGGTCATCAGCACTGCATCGCCCGCCTTGGCGATCGCGGTGATCGTCGCGACGAAGGCCTGGTTGCAGCCGGCGGTGAGGTGAATGTTCGCCGCCGTCAGCATCGTCCCGTAGAGCGATCCGACATGCTCCGCGTAGACTTTGCGCAGTTCAAGATCGCCCTCGATCGCGCCATAGCCGGCATAAGCAGGCGAACCGGCAGCATCAGAGAGCCACTTCAGAAGGTCGGCATGCGGGGCGTAGCCCGGCACGGCCTGCGACATGTCGATGAGGTTGCCGTGCGCGCCGTCATAGCTGCGCGCCCAGGCCTGGACAGACGGGATCGGCGGTGGCGCCAGCTTCTCGACCAGCGGGTTGAAGGACGGCTTCACGTAATCTGCTGACGTCATGCTCTTGTCTTTGCGTTCGAAGTGACTTTTCGCTTGCTGCGTGCGCCATCAGCGCTACGCAGCTTTGTCCTGAGCGCCAGGCCTTGCGGCTCGGCGCGGGCATCTTCTTCCTCCAGCTGCGCAAACAGCCAGTCTATGAATACGCTGACCACCGGCACGGAGCGCAGGTCACTCCGGCACGCAACGTAAAAGGCGTCGGCGGCGGGCACCGCCAGGTTGAACGGCGCGACCAGTTGGCCTTTGGCGAGCAGGCCCGCCGCCGTCATCGTGTCGCCCAGCGCGATGCCATGCCCGTGCAGGGCAGCCTCGGTCGCCAGCCGCGCATCGCTGAGATGATGCTGCGGCCCGCGCGCAAGGTCGAGCGCATCGGCCGCCGCCAGCCACTGGTGCCACTCGCGCCCGTCGTCGGCGTGCAGCAGCACGTGGTTGCTGAGGTCGCGGATCGTGCGCACCGGCTTGGCGTTCATCAGTGTCGGGCTAAGAACTGGAAAAAGGTCGAGATGCGACCAGCGCTTGACCCAGCAGTCGGTCCAGCTTCCATCGCCATAAAGGATCGAGACGTCGACATCCGGCGAGCGCAGCGCTTCCGCGTCATTGCTCCCCTCCAGCTTCAGCCTGATTTCGGGAAAGCGTGAGGTAAAACTGGCAAGGCGTGGGATCACCCACAGCGACAGCAGCGCCGGAACGCAGGTGACCGACAGCGAGCCCGCCGTCACCGGCCGTTCCATCCGCGCCGTCGCGGCCGCGATGGCATCAAAGGCCGAGGAAACCGCGGGCAAAAGCTCCGCGCCCTGCGGGCTCAGCCGGAACCGCGCGCCGTCCCTTTCGAACAGCCGGACATTGAGCGCGGCCTCCAGCGCCTTGATCTGGTGGCTGATCGCACCGTGCGTGACGTTGAGCTCGCCCGCTGCCCGCGTCAGCGAGCCCAGTCGCGCGGTCGCCTCGAAGGCCCGCAGCGGATTCAGAGGCGGCAAACGCTTGACCAAACATATCCCCGGTTGTGAATTTTTCTCACACGATAGCGTACAACAATATCAATTGAATTTCCAAGATTTATGACGCACGATCGATCCCTCAAAAATGCCGGCACAGGGAACGCCGCATCGCGGAAAGAGCTGGCACCGAGAATGGGGTCTGATCATGAGCTGGAACGACGAACAACTCGCCAAACTTCGCGAGCGGTATGGCGAAGGCGGCGGTGGCGACATCTATGACCCGCGCTTCCGGCGTGTTGCCGACCGCATCTTCTCGGGCAATACGCGTGTTGCACCATTTGCCGGCATCCCGACTTTCCTTGATGCGCCGTTCCGCCAGGTTGACCCGAAGAACCCGGATTTCAGCGACCTCGACGTCGCGATCGTCGGCATGCCGATGGACCTCGGCGTGACCAACCGCCCGGGCTCTCGATTCGGCCCCCGCGCCGTTCGCGCCATCGAGCGCGTCGGCCCGTACAACCACGTGCTTGACTGCGCGCCGGTGCAGCAGCTGCGTGTTGCGGACGTGGGCGACGTCCCGTTCCGCAGCCGCTACATGCTCGAGCAGAGCCATCAGGACATTGAGAACTGGATCGGCAAGATCGTCGCGGCCGGCGTCGTGCCGCTCTCGGTCGGCGGCGACCACTCGATCAGCCATCCGATCCTCAAGGCGGTCGGCAAGGACCGCCCGGTGGGCATGATCCACATCGATGCGCACTGCGACACCTCGGGCGCGTTCGACGGCACCAAGTTCCACCACGGCGGCCCGTTCCGCAACGCGGTGCTGGACGGCGTGCTCGACCCGACCCGCACGATCCAGATCGGCATTCGCGGCTCGTCCGAATATCTGTGGGAGTTCTCCTACGACTCCGGCATGACGGTGATCCACGCAGAGGAAATGCCTGCCATGGGCATTCCGGCGATCATCAAGAAGGCGCTGGAAGTGGTCGGCGACGGCCCGACCTACCTGTCCTTCGACATCGACAGCCTCGATCCGGCTTACGCGCCCGGCACCGGCACGCCGGAGATCGGCGGTCCGTCCAGCCGCGAGATCCTCGAGCTGATCCGCGGTCTCAAGGGCGTGAACCTTGTTGGCGGCGACGTCGTTGAAGTGGCGCCGCAATACGACTCCACGACCAACACCGCGCACGCCGGCGCGCAGATGCTGTTCGAAATCCTGAGCCTGATGGTTTTCAGCCCATTCGTGACTGGCGAGTCCCGCTGAACACACTTTATGCTAGCCGGCAAACGGCTAAACATAACACAAAGGGCGCAACCCAAGACCGCCCATACAGAGGAGAACACGATGACCAAGATTTTTGAAACCAGGATCAGTCGCCGCGCCGCACTCGGCGCGGGCCTGGCCACGGCCGGCATCCTTGCCATGCCGTCGATCCTTCGCGCGCAGGACCGCTCGATCAAGGTCGGCGTCTACGGTGGCTACTTCAAGGATTCCTTCGACAAGCACATCTTCCCGGAATTCACCAAGGCAACCGGCATCGCCGTCGAGTCAATTGCCGAGCCGACGGGCGAGGCATGGCTTGTTCAGCTCGAGCAGGCTGCCCGCGCTGGCCAGGCTCCGGCTGACCTGTCGATGATGTCCCAGGTTGCAATGCTGAAGGGCCAGGCGACCGAACTGTGGACGCCGCTTGACACCGCCAAGCTGAAGAACGCCGGAAATCTCCTCGACCAGTTTGTCAACAAGTACCCGGATGGCCGCGTTGCCGGCATCGGTGCTGTGGCCTGGTACATCACGCTCGTCACCAACACCGACGTCTACAAGGATGCGCCGGAAAGCTGGGCTGCGCTGTGGGATGAGGCCAACAAGGACAAGCTCGGCCTGCTCGCGCTCGTCTCCAACTCGTTCCTGCTGGAAGTTACCGCCAAGACCTTCTTCGGCGGCACCAACGCCCTCGACACCGAGGAAGGCCAGCTTAAGGTCTTCGAGAAACTCGCCGAGGTTCGCCCGAACGTCCGCCTCTGGTACCGTGACGAGGCTCAGTTCGAGCAGGCGCTGAAGTCGGGCGAAATCCCGATGGGCCAGTACTACCATGACGTGACCGGCCTCGCGGCTGCCGATGGTCACCCGGTCCGCTCGACCTTCCCGAAGGAAGGCGGCATCCTCGACTCCGGCTGCTGGGCGCTGTCGCGCGCTTCGCAGAAGGGCGAAGAGGCACACATCTTCATCGACTACATGTGCCAGCCTGAGATTCAGGCTCAGCTGTCGCGCAAGGTCGGCACGGCCCCAACCGTCCGCCGCGACCTGCTCGACCTCACCGACGAAGAGTTCGCAGCCGTGTCGTCCGAGATCGATCCGATCATCCCCCGCTACGACCTCTACACCTCCAAGTCCGACTGGCTGAACCAGAAGTGGACGGAGATGATCGCGGGCTGATCATCATCCCGCCTTGCGATTTCCTCGTGCTGATGGCACGAGGAAATCCGGATCACGCTGCAGGGCGGCACCCAGACCGCCCGCGGCCCTTAAGAGGGTGACTGCATGTCGGGGCTCCAGCTACAGGATCTCACAAAGCGCTTCGGCTCCGTGAACGCGGTCGATGGCGTGAATCTTTCCGTTCCGCATGGCACCTTCGTGTGTCTGCTGGGACCGTCCGGTTGCGGCAAGACGACCTTGCTGCGCATGATTGCCGGGCTTGAAGACCCCACCGCCGGCGCGATCGTCCTTGACGGCAAGGACATGACGGGCGTTCCGACGCACCAGCGCGACTTTGGCATGGTGTTCCAGTCGCTCGCCCTCTTTCCTCATCTCAACGTGGGCGAGAACATCGCCTACCCGCTGCGCATCCGCGGCGTTGACAAGGCAGAGCAGAAGAAGCGCGTTGACGAGCTGCTGAACCTCGTCCGCCTCCCGGGCCTCGCCGACCGTCCCGTTGCCAAGCTTTCCGGCGGCCAGCGCCAGCGCGTCGCCATCGCGCGTGCGCTTGCACTGCGCCCGAAACTTTTCCTTCTCGACGAACCGCTGTCGGCACTCGACGCCAAGCTGCGCGAGGCGATGCAGGTCGAACTGCGCCAGCTGCAGCAGTCGCTCGGCATCACCACCATCGTCGTCACCCACGACCAGCGCGAAGCCATGACCATGGCCGACCTCGTCGTCGTCATGGGTGAAGGCCGCATTCGCCAGGCCGCCTCGCCGATCCAGGTCTACCGCAAGCCGTCCGACGCCTTCGTCGCCGACTTCATCGGCATGACCAACCTTTTGCCTCTCAAGGGCAATGGCGACCTTCTCGGCACCAATTTCCCGAGCCTCGGCATGGCCGTGGGATCGGCCGGCGGCCATCTGTCGATCCGTCCGGAAGACGTGCGCCTGGTCGCGCCCGAACAGGGCACGCTGACCGGCACCGTCACCTTCGTCCGCGACCTCGGCGGCACCATCGAAACCTTCGTCGACGTCCAGGGCGTCTCGATCGTCTCGGTGACGACCCCGCGCGAGCGTACGCCCTTTGTCGCCGGCGACGCCGTCGGCGTCCGGCTGCCGGTCGAAAGCTGCGTGGTGCTCAAGGGATGAGACGCGAACCGCCCCGCAGCCTGGCCGACTACGCGCCGCTCGCCTTCCCGGCGATCATGCTGCTGGTCTTCTTCGTCATTCCCTTCTCGACGATGATCGCGGTGTCGTTCTTCCGCCGCGACCCGGCCGGCTTCTATTCGCGTGATTTCATCTTCGACAATTACGAGCGCTTCCTCTCCGCCTTCTTCGGCGGCGTGCTCGGCTTCTCGATCATGCTCGCCGTGATCGTGGCGGTGGTCTGCGTCATCATCGCATTCCCCTTCACCTGGCTGCTGGCGCAGGCGTCGCGCCGCGTCCAGATCGTTTGGCTGGTGGTGATCCTGTCGATTCTGTCGCTGTCCGAAGTCATCATCGGCTTTGCCTGGACCACCCTCTTCTCGCGCACCGCCGGCATCACCAACATCTTCGTCTGGATGGGCCTGATGAGCGAGGCGCAGGCACTGTCGCCGAACTTTGGCGCGGTGCTGACGGGCATGGTCTACCAGGCACTGCCCTACACTGTGCTCGTTCTCTATCCGGCCATCGTGCGGCTTGATCCGACGCTGATGGAGGCTGCCCGCACGCTCGGCTCCTCGCCGCTGCGCGCCTTCTTCAACGTGGTCGTTCCCGCCATGCGCAGCACTATCGTCGCAACGCTGATCATGGTGTTCGTCTTTGCGCTCGGTTCCTACCTGCTGCCACAGATGCTCGGCCGCCCTCAGCACTGGACGCTGTCGGTGCTGATCACGGATCAGGCGATCTACCAGTCGAACATGCCTTTCGCGGCTGCGATGGCCGTGTTCCTGGTGCTGATGTCGCTTGCTTTCGTCGGGCTCACCCTACTCGTCGGCGCGCGCAAGGGAGGCGAAGCATGAGCCAAGTCGGGCTTCGTCGCATCATCTTCACGCTGGTCGCGCTGTTCCTTGCCGGGCCGCTGGTCGTCGTCGCCGGCGTTTCGGTC
This sequence comes from Aminobacter sp. J41, assembly GCF_000526635.1. Lineage (GTDB taxonomy): Bacteria > Pseudomonadota > Alphaproteobacteria > Rhizobiales > Rhizobiaceae > Aerobium. The sequence goes on along the minus strand of NZ_JAGL01000010.1, from coordinate 80,304 downwards.
AACGAGAAGCAGTCGCTGACCTTCCCGCCGCAGGGCTTTTCGCTGAACTGGTACTACCAGATCTTTGCCGACGACGGCTGGCGTGCGGCCCTGATCAATTCGGTTACGCTCGCTGCCGCCTCGGCGGCCATCGCGGTGCTGATGGCGCTGCCGCTCTCGTGGTTCCTCTGGCGGCGCATCGCGCCGTGGGCGAACATCTTCCGCCTGCTCGGCGTCGCGCCATTCATCCTGCCGCCGGTCATCACCGCGCTCGGCTTCCTGACCTTCTGGGCGACGGTTGGCGCTTATGGGCAGGCGTGGACCGCGGCGATCAGCCACGCGATCTTCTTCATCACGCTGCCGCTGGTCACGCTCTCGCTCGGCTTTGCCTCGATCGACCGTTCGCTGGTCGAAGCCGCCGCAACCATGGGCGGCAATGACCGCACCATCCTGCGCACCGTGGTGTTGCCGCTGATCCTGCCCTACCTGATTTCGGGCTTCGCCTTTGCCTTCGTGCTGTCGCTCAACGAGTACATCATCGCCTACATGACCGTGGGCTTCACGATGGAAACGCTGCCGATCAAGATCTTCAACGCCCTGCGCTACGGCTACACACCGATCATGGCCTCGGTTTCGGTGTTCTTCGTCTTGCTGGCAGCCATCATCTTCGGCCTGATTGCCCGCTTTGGCGACCTGCCGAAGCTGCTCGGCGCCCTGTCGGGAGGCGGCAAGTGAGGCTGGCGGTTCTGCAGATGCGGGCGCTGCCCGGCAATGTGGAAGCCAACCTGAAGATGATCGAGGACGGCCTGCGGGCTGCCGCCGCGCAGAACGCGGATCTGCTGATCGCGCCAGAGCTGGCTGTCACCGGCTATGGCGCGGGCGATGCGATTACCCGGCTGGCGGAACCCGCTTCTGGCCCGTCGCTTCATCGCCTAAACGCACTTGTTGCTGAAACCGGCACCGCGCTCGTCACCGGCTTTGCCGAGGCGGCCGATGGCGCAGTCTGGAACAGCGCAGCCTTCCTTGATGGGAAGGGTGCGCCGGTCATCTATCGCAAGTCGCACCTCTACGGCGACTACGAGAAAAACCTCTGCAAGGCGGCAGCCCCTTCGGCCGTCACGTTCGAACATGCCGGCATGAAGATCGGCATGCTGATCTGCTTCGACGTGGAGTTTCCCGAAAACGTCCGGCGGCTCGCGCTCGCCGGCTGCAACCTTGTCGTAGTACCGACCGCGCTGCCGGAGAGCCCCTACTCGCCCTTCATCGCCCGGTCGATGCTGCCGGTGCGTGCTTTCGAGAACCAGATCTTCGTGGCCTACGCCAACCACGCCGGCGCGGACGACGCATTCCGCTATGCCGGCTTGTCGGTGATCGCCGCGCCGGATGGGGCAATGCTCGCCCATCAGGATGACAGCGAGGCGGCGCTGCTCGTTGCCGACCTTGACCCCGACGGCTACGCCGAGGCCAGGAAGCAGAACTCCTACCTGGCCGATCTGCGCCTATAGCTTCGTCCAGGCGCCGTTGTCCTTCGACGAGCGCACACAGGCCTCAACGAAAGCGACACCCTCGACGCCATCCTCGACGGTCGGGAACACGACGTCCTCGGGGATCGGCGTGCCATCTCGCACCGCGCGGATGGCTCTTGCTGCCTCAGCATAGATGTTGGCGAAACCTTCGAGATAGCCTTCCGGATGGCCGCTTGGAACGCGGGTCAACCGCGCCGCCGATGCTCCGGCACCCGTTCCGCCGCGCGTGATCAGGCGCTTCTCGCCGCCGAAGGGCGTAAACCACAGGTGGTTTGGCTGCTCCTGTTCCCATTCGAGCCCGCCCTTCGAGCCGTAGATCCGCAGCTTGAGGCCATTCTCGTTGCCAGGCGCGACCTGGCTCGCCCACAACATGCCCTTGGCCCCGCCTCTGAAGCGCAGCATCACATGCGCGTTGTCATCGAGCTGGCGACCATCGACGAACGCCGTGAGATCGGCGGCGAGGCTGTCCAACTCGAGCCCGGTGACGAAGCGGGCGAGGTTGTAGGCGTGGGTGCCGATGTCGCCCAGCGCACCGCCCGCGCCAGATCGCGCCGGATCAGTGCGCCAGTCCGCCTGCTTGTTGCTGACGGGCTCGGTCAGCCAATCCTGCGGGTATTCCGCCTGCACCACCCTGATAGTCCCGAGCAGCCCTTCGGCGACCATCTGCCGGGCGTGGCGGACCATCGGATAGCCGGTGTAGTTGTGAGTGAGCACCAGCAGCTTGCCGCTGGACTTCACGAGGTCGGCGAGCTGCTTTGCATCAGCAAGGTTCGACGTCAGCGGCTTGTCGCAGATGACGTGTATGCCGGCTTCAAGGAAAGCCTTCGCCGCCGGGAAGTGGACATGATTGGGCGTGACGATCGAGACCGCCTCGATCCCGTCGGGCCGGGCGGCTTCCGCCTTCGCCATTTCCTCGAACGAGTCGTAGCAGCGTTCGGGATCAAGCCCGAGTTCCGCCCCCGAAACCTTTGCGCGTTCGGGGTCCGACGATAGCGCGCCGGCTGCGAGTTCGAATTCTCCGTCCAGCCTTGCGGCTATCCGATGCACCGCACCGATGAATGCGCCCTGCCCGCCGCCGACCATGCCGTAGCGGATCGGCCGGTTTGACTTCTGCTCACGTCCCTCGATTGCCACGCTGCACCTCCCTACTGCGAAGCTTCTCCACATTGTCCTAAACCGATTCAATCGCGAGATAAACCCGCCCGCCCCGCGCTTCATAATGAGACAGCGCATAGTGGCATGCCCCTTGCACACCCCGAAGCAGGCAAAGGTCCCAGCACAAGTCGAGGGCCAACAATGGGGGTATGTGCCATGCATAACCGTCAGAACATTCTCTCGGTCAATCTGGAAGACTACTTCCAGGTCGCGCCCATGCGACAGGTCATTCCGCACCGATACTGGCCGCGCTTCGAGCTGCGTATTGAGAAGTCGACGGGCGAGGTACTGGACCTGCTCGATCGCTATGGAGCCAGGGCAACCTTCTTTTCCGTCGGCTGGCTGGCCGAGCGCTGCCCGGACCTGATTGCCGAAATCTCGCGGCGCGGCCACGAGGTTGCAAGCAAGGGCTACTTCCACCGCAATTTCAGCCAGATGTGCCTCGATGAGCTGCGCGACGACTTCCTGCGCTCGCGCGATGCCATCGAGAAAGCGACCGGTGAGACCGTCCTTGGCTACCGCATGGCGGAAGGCTCGCTTCCCGCTGACGACATTGCGCCCTATCGCGTGCTCGCAGAGGCAGGCGTGCGCTATGACTCCAGCCTGCGCCCGTTCGGCCCGCGCTTCATCGGCAAGCCGCAACAGCGCCGCATCCACGAAATTTCTGGCGATGGCTGGTCCATCACCGAAGTGCCGCTCTCGTCCGACACCTTCCTCGGTGTGCCAATTCCGGTCACCGGTGGCAACTACATGCGCCAGCTGCCGCGCGGGCTGCATGAGGGCCGCGTCGCCGCATGGCACCAGCACCATGACGAGCCGTGGCACTTCTACTTCCATTCCTGGGAACTCGACCCCGACCAGCCGCGCGTGTCGGCCACGACCCGGCTTGGCCGGCTACGCCAGTACCGCAATCTGGACGAAATGCGCGAGCGCATCGAAGGCTGGCTGGAGCGCTACTCGTTCCGCAGCATCGCCGAGCATCTCCAGCTTGCGATTGAGCCCGCTCCGGTCCGCGCCGCGCGCGAGGCAACGCCGATCGTCGTCAAGACCAATGCGCCGACGCGCGAAGTACAGAAGGTGACGATCGTCACCCCCTGCTACAATGAGGAAGAAACGCTTCCCTACCTCGCCAGCACACTCGCTTCGGTCGAGCGCGAGAATGAAGGCCTCTACGAGTTCTCCTACGTCTTTGTCGACGACGGCAGTAAGGACGGCACCTGGAACAAGCTGCACGAGCTCTTCGGCGGGAAAGAGAACGTCCAGCTCATCCGCCACCAGGTCAATCGCGGCATCGCCGCCGCGACCATGACCGGAATCCGCGCCGCAAGGGACGAGATCGTCTGCGGCATCGACTGCGACTGCTCGTTCGACCCGCACCTGCTGGCGAAGATGATCCCGCTACTGACGCCCGGGGTCGACATGGTGCAGGCGTCCCCCTACCACCGCGACGGCGGCGTTTTGAACGTGCCCGCCTGGCGGCTCGCGCTGTCGAAGGGCGTGTGCCTGATCTACCGCCACATCCTCAACCACGCCTTCTCGAGCTATACGGCGTGCTTCCGTGTCTACCGCCGTTCGAAGGTGCTCGGCATGAAGCTGGATGACGAAGGCTTCATGGGCATCATGGAAATCTTCGTCCGCCTCGACCAGTCGAATGCGCGGATCGTTGAATTCCCGGCAGTGCTCGAAAGCCGCCTGATCGGCCACTCGAAAATGAAGGTGGTGCGGGTCATCCGCAATCACCTCGGCCTCATCCGCCGGCTCGTCCTGCGGCGCCGCGGTGATCGCACCTTCGCCATTCCCGCAACTCCGGCAACAGGGAACTCTCGCTATGGCTCGTGAACGCTGGTGCATCGTAGGCGGTGGCATGCTGGGTCTTGCCCTCGCCCACAAGCTCGAACAGCCGAGACGGGAGATCACCGTCCTAGAAGCGTCCGACCGCTTCGGCGGCCTTGCTGATGCCTGGACGGTTGGTCCGGTCACCTGGGATCGCCACTACCACGTCACGCTCATGTCCGACCTGCACATGCGGGGTCTCCTCAAGGACATCGGCCTCGACGGCGAACTCAACTGGCGCACGACCCGCACTGATTTCTACGAAAACGGCCGCTTCCACCCGCTCAACAATGCGATCGACTTCCTGCGTTTCCCGCCGCTCGGGCTGATCGACAAGGCGCGCCTCGCCTTCACGATCCTCTACGCGTCGCGGCTGAAGAATGGCGTCGCGCTCGAAAGCATCCCGGTCGCCGAGTGGCTGACGAAACTGTCGGGGAAGCGCACCTACGAGCGCATCTGGAAGCCGCTGCTGCGTGCCAAGCTCGGCGACAACTACAAGATCGTCTCAGCCTCGTTCATCTGGTCCGTCATCAACCGCTTCTACAGCGCCCGCCGCGCCGGCATCGAAAAGGAGATGTTCGGCTACGTGACCGGCGGCTACGAGCGGATCGTCAACACGTTTGTCGCCGACCTTGAGACGCGCGGGGTCATCTGCCGCGAGAACCAGCCTGTGCTGGATATCGCGCAAGGCCCGGACGGCATCAGCGTCCGCACACCGGCCGGCACCGAGACGTTCGACCGCGTCATCGTTACCGCCCCGGGCGACATCGCCGCGCGCATGTGCTCCGCGCTGGCACAGTCGGAGCGCGAGCGGCTTGCAGCCCTGCGCTATCAGGGCGTCGTCTGCGCCTCCGTGGTGCTGAAGAAGCCGTTGCGGGGCCGCTACCTCACCTATGTCGCCGACGAGACGATCCCCTTCACCGGTGTCATCGAAATGACGGCGGTCGTCGATCGCGAGACCTTCAACGGGCTTAGCCTCGTCTACCTGCCGCACTATCTGCCGGCGGATCACCCGCTGTTCGATGAGAAGGAGGAGGTGCTGCGCGAGCGCTGCATCTCCAACCTCCGGCGCATGTACCCCCACATCGCCGACGATGACGTCGTCGCCTTCCGTGTCTCCCGCGCGCGCAACGTGATGGCGGTGCAGGCGCTGAACTACTCGAAGGCTGTGCCGCCGATGCACACCAGCGTCGAGGGCCTGCACATCGTCAACTCGGCGCAGATCATCAACGGCAACCTCAATGTCGACGAGACCATCGCGCTTGCCGAGCGTGCAGCGCGCGACCTTGACGCACTGACGGCGCCAAGCACCACGGTATGCGGAGCCGCATGCGGCGACGAGGCGATGCCAATAGCGGCGGAATAAGAAATGGCCTGGATTTTCCTGACGATAGCAGTGCTCTCCAACATCACTTCCAACATGATGTTCAAGCTAGCCATGGCGGCGTTTCCGCAGGAGCGCACCTTCGAGACGCTGCTGCGCTTCGCCTTCAATCCTTACCTGTGGGCCGGCGGGCTCGCATGCGTGCTGCTCCTCGGCTGCTACCTGCTGGCATTGCGCGACCTCAGCCTGATGATGTCCTACGTCTTCGTCATCTCGCTCTCGATGGTCGGCATCACGGTCGCCTCGGTCGTCTTCTTCGGCGACGCCCTGTCCCTGAAGGCGTCGGTCGGAGCCGCGCTCGTCATTGCGGGCGTATCGCTGATTGCGTCTGCAAACCACGCGCCGGAAGTCGACACCGCGGACACCGCCAATCCTGTCGGAATGGCCGCACGATGAGCGCAGGCGATACCCTCGACTATGCGCGGGCGCTGCCGCGCACCGAGCCGCTGGCAAAGCGCGTCTTCGACATTATCGGCGCGCTGCTGGCGATCCTCGTCTTCTCGCCGCTATTCATCATCATCGCCATTGCGATCCGCCTTGAAAGCAAGGGACCAGTGCTGTTCCGCCAGGAACGTTATGGCCAGGGCCGCACCCGCTTTCGCATCTACAAGTTCCGCACCATGCGGCACGAGCGCGACGCCGAGTTCCGCCAGGCGGTGCGCGGCGACGACCGCATTACTCGCGTTGGCCGCGTCCTGCGCCGGGTCAATCTGGACGAGCTGCCGCAGCTCTTCAACGTGCTGCTGGGGGATATGTCGCTCGTTGGACCTCGGCCCCACCCGATTGCGCTCGACGAACAATTCGGTTCGCGGATCGACCGCTATTGGGACCGTTATGACGTGCGGCCCGGCATCACGGGCTGGGCACAGGTTAACGGGTTTCGCGGCGAGACCGACACAATCAAGAAGATGCAGCTGCGCGTTCTGCACGACCTGGAATATCTGCGCCGCCGTTCCTTCTGGTTCGACATCCGCATCCTCTTGATGACGCTCGTCTCCGCCCGCGCCTATCGCAACGCGTTCTGAGGTAGCCATGCGCCCCGCCAGCCTGTCTCTCGATCTCGACAATCTCTGGAGCTACATGAAGACGGCCGGGATCTCGGGCTGGCAGGATTTCCCATCCTATCTCGATCTCGTCACGCCCCGGATCCTCGAGCGCCTCGACCGCCACGGGCTGAAGATCACCTTCTTCATCGTCGGGCAGGATGCGGCGTTGAAGGAAAATGCGGCGGCGCTGCGCATGATCGCCGACTCAGGGCACGAGATCGCCAACCACTCGTTTCACCATGAGCCCTGGCTCTCGCGCCGCTCGCGCGAGGCAATGAACGCCGAGCTCGAAGCTGCGGAACAGGCCATCGGCGAGGCCACCGGCCAGCGCACCATCGGCTTCCGCGGTCCGAGCTTCTGCCTGTCGACACCACTGCTGGAGACGCTGTTCGAGCGCGCCTACCAGTACGACGCCTCCACGCTGCCAACCTTCCTCGGGCCGCTCGCCCGCGCCTATTATTTCACCCGCGCGGACCTTTCGGCCGAAGAGCGCCGGAAGCGCTCGCTGCTGTTCGGTTCGCTGGCAGACGGCCTGCGCCCCATCCGCCCCTATGAGTGGAAGCTGCCGAAGGGCAGCATGGTCGAGATCCCGGTCACGACCATTCCGGTCGCCCGCGCCCCGTTCCATCTGACCTATCTGTCATTTCTGGCAACCCATTCAGGCGCCGCTGCCACTGCGTACTGGAAGGCCGCGCTCGCCGCCTGCCGCGTCTTCGGCGTCGAGCCATCCGTGCTCCTGCACCCGCTCGACTTCCTTGGCTGCGACGACCTCGACATCCTGGCGCGCTTCCCCGGCATGCAGCTGCCGTCGCAGCGCAAGCTTGCCATCGTCGACATGGTACTGTCGGACCTTTCCCGCAGCCACCGCGTGCTCACCATGCGCGCTTACGCCGACGAAGTCCGCCAGCGCGGGCTGAAGCTACGCCAGCCCTCGTTCGAGGCTGACACGGCGGCGCTGGCTGCATCCTGAGCGGACGTCCCAATCTGGGACGACCTGCCGGTGAGCTGCACCTACTGCTTCACGTAAAGGATCCAGCAAGGATCGATGCGCACTGCGCGGCGCTCCGCCAGGACGGGTTCGGCAATGGCACGAATGTCTGCCCTCTGGTCTAGCAACGGGCACAGCGGTTCTACGATCGCGTCGACTTCAGCTAGCCCCGCACGATAGGATTCATGCCGGCCGGCCGGATATCCTCGCGTGGGGTCGAGCCCCATTGGCATTCCTTTGGCGCCCTTGCGCCCCAGTAGCATCGGCATCGGATCAACATAGTCGAGTCCGGCAATGCTCTCGTAGCGAACCCCCGCCTCCTGCTCGTGGCGCTGGATAGCCTTCATCCCCTCAACGAGATCAATCAGGTACAGCAGCTGTGTATCGGGCATGGTGTAGTAGAGGAAGGAGGGATCCTCGCCCTCCTGTACGAGCGTCCGGTATGTTTCCGAGTGCTCGGTGTAATGCTCCCGCATCAACCGTGCCCGGCGAATGTACTCCTCACGTGAAGACACGCTGTTGAGGACGCCAAGCTCGGGAAGGTTCAGGCTCACCTGCGCAGGCATGATCGCCACAGCGCGAGCAAGCCGGTGTGCCGCCTTGCTGAATGTCGGCAGTGCCGTGAGGGCCAGAAGCAAGATAACGGCAAGACGAACATGACCTCCGAGCTTCTTTCCCAAAAACAGGATGCCGGACAGCAGCGGCCACAGATAGATGAACTCCTGGGAGCCGGTGTTCTGCATCTCGAAGCTGATCGCAAAGACAGTCATCAGCGCGAGCTGAACGGCAGTCAGCGAGAATATCCCGGTGATCTTGTTAAGACCCGGTGCCCGGAGCGAATGCAACAGCCGGTCACGCTCGGCGAATGCCAGCACGATGCAGAGAATCCCCAGCGGCGCAAGCAGGTCCAGCTCTTGCGAGATCAGACGCAGCACACGGCGCAGGAGGCCTCCGCTGTTGTGCGCGAGCATGGCAAGAACGTCGGAGATATAGATCGAGACGATGCCGAGGCTCGCTTCCACGACAACAACTGGCACGAGAAACGCGACCAAACCGGCGCCCATTAACTTGGCGCCGAGCCTGCCCGCAAGGAATGCGCAAAGGATGAAGCCCGCGCCAGCGACAAAACCGGTGATCTTGAGAAAGAAAAGCGCTGCCGCGGCAAGCCCCGCGATCGATCCCAAAGCTAGCGGAACACGGACCAGTGCCAGGGCAGATGCCAGCACATAAAGAACCAGGCCTGCCTGACGGTTGTAGAGCCCATAGCCGTCGACCGCCGGAACCGTCACGAATTCATTGGAATTGACCGGGGCAAGGCTGAAGAACGCAAAGGGCAGCACAACCGCCAGCACACGCCCGGGCTCCGCATCTGCTGCAAGTATGACGGCTGCCATCAACGGCGCCGTCACAAGCAGAAGCGAATACTGCCCTACCAGAAGCGGCTGACCGTCAGGCCAGATGCGTTGCGTCAGCTCGTACAGATAGTATGGAAGCGCGCCTACCGAGAGGAAGAAGTCCTGATGCGGAACCTCCCCGACGCGGATCCTGTGCGCCGCGTCGACGAAGAAATAGATGTCCCAGTAGTAGGTACCGATCGGTAGCACGGTCACGACGCTCAGAAGGACTGCGGCAAGCGCCACCGTGGCGACAAGCGCCCACATCGCGGCGGCCCGGGAAGAGACAGTCACTCCCCTGGCACGCTCTTCAGAAACAACCTCAACCATCAGCGCGCCCCGCCCAGAACTGACCTTGGTTCAGGCCTCTCGCTCGGACCGGCGGGTGAGCCCGCGAACAGCTTCGACAACAGCGCAAGTCCAACTCCCAGGCCGAGACCGACAATCAGCGCGACGGCCAGCAGGAGGTACGGCGACGGCCAGCTCGGCGTGAAGTCCGGCCGCGCGGTCGTGATCACGCGGGCAACGTCCGTCGGGACATTGACCTGCTCGCGCGCGTCCTTGGAGCGAACGAGGAACTGTTCGTAGATTGCAGCGTCAGACGCGGCCTGCCGCTCCAGGTCGCGCAGCTCGACGCTTGCCTGGTTGCTCGTCGCCATCTGCTCCTCGAGCCTCGCGATCTGCTCGCGCACCGCCCGTTCGTTGGCAGCCGCCACATCATGCTCGACCTGGTAGCGGGCAATCAGCCGATCAACCTCGCGCCGGATATCGGCCTGTACTGTCGCCTTGGAATCCCGCAGAGCCTGCAGCGAGGGATGCCGCGAAGCGAGGGTCGCCGAAAGCGAGGCCTCGCGCGAGGTCAGCGAAGAATACTGCTGGCGTAGCGAGTCGAGATGCGGGGAGTCCAGCGAGCCGGACGCAAGCACGCGCTCGACCGTTTGGCCGCGAAGGCGCGACACTTCTTCCCAGCGCGCACGGGCGGCACTGGCAGTGGTCGACACCACGCTGAGCTGCTGGTTGAGGTCGCGCAGCTGCTGCTCGACGACGGTCATGCGTTCCGCGTTGAGGAGGCCGTTTTGCGCGCGGTATTCCTCGACCTTGCGCTGCGACTCAAGTGCGGCCAGCCGCAGTTCCTCAAGGCGTCCGCCGAGCTGTTCCTCGACCTGGTTGATCTGCGACCGCGTGTTGTTGGCGAGTTCCTCGATGTAGAGGTCGGTCAGGCGATTGGCGATGTCGGCAGCAAGGATCGGGTCCTTCGACTTGACTGTGACGCCAAGCACATAGGTATTGCCGACGCGCGCGACCTCGACATCTTCCTGCAGCGCCTTGAGCACCCTGTCCTCAAGAGTGAGGCCGCTCGTGGAAGCTGCGCGCGGTCCGCGCAGGATCAACCGGGCGAAATCTTGGAGCGGCGAACTGCTGCTGGCGCTCTCGACGAGTTCGGGATCATCGAGCAGATTCAAATCAGCGATGACTTTGCGCAGCAGCAGCTGCGAGGTCATCACGTTGACCTGGCTGTCGAGCAGGAAGGTGTCCGCACCGAACGAGGACTGGCCCATGCCGCTCTGCACGATTTCCTGCTGAAACACGGCACGCCGGCGCGGGTCGATCAGCACTTCCGCAGTGGCCTTGTAGACCGGCGGGACGATCCAGATGTAGGCGAGGGTAAGCAGAAGGGTTCCGATGACACAGCCGCCAATCAGGCGGACGCGTGTGGAGACGGCCGACCAGAGGGTTCGGACATCGGAAACGAAAGCAGCCTCCGGCCTCTCGGGGCTCTCGGAGCGCCGATAGGTGATCAGTTCAACCTGCTCGTGAGGTCGAGTATCCTCTCTGTCCAGCCGGAATCTGCGCATCGCGATTTTGTCCTGTGCCAGATTGTGTCACCACACGGCCTAAAAGTCCGTTAGCGGCGCCTCCATGGCTTCCACAGCAAGCCGCGTGCCACCGCACCCACGCGTTTCATATCGGACCATCGGCGCTGGCACGGTCGTTGCTTGAACTCGTGAACGAGGTTCAGGAGCTAATCATGCAACGTGGCGAAAAGCTGCCCATTCTGGGCGTCGGCGTCAATGCGATCGATTACGACGGCGCGGTGAAGCGGATCATCGAGGCCGCGAAGCTCGGAAAGCCGTTTTCCGTCACCGCTCTTGCTGTCCACGGGGTGATGACGGGTCTGCAGGACCACACACATCGCTATCGCCTCAACCGGCTGAACCTTGTCGTTCCCGACGGCCAGCCCGTGCGCTGGGCACTGAACCTCCTCTACCGCGCAGGCCTGAAGGACCGCGTCTACGGCCCGAACCTGATGCTGCGCGTCTGCGAGGCAGCAACCCGCGAGTGCGTGCCTATCTTTCTCTACGGCAGTCGCCACGAGGTGATGTCGCGTCTGGAGAAGAACCTGCGCCGGAAATTTCCCGGCATCCGTATCGTCGGCACCGCCACCTCGCGCTTCCGTATGGCAAATGATGAGGAAAACGCTGAGGTCATCGCCTCCATCCGCGAAACCGGAGCAAAGATCATCTTTGTCGGCCTTGGCTGCCCGCGCCAGGAGGTTTTTGCCTACGAGAACGCAGAAGAACTTTCCTGTGCGGTGATTGCAGTCGGCGCGGCGTTCGACTTTCACGCCGGCACCCAGCCACAGGCGCCGCGCTGGATGCAGGATCGCGGCCTCGAATGGCTGTTCCGGCTGATGTGCGAGCCCCGCCGCCTCTGGCGCCGCTACATCATCCTCAACCCGCTCTTTTGCTGGAATCTCGCGCGCCAGTGGCTGTCACCCGAGGTATTCCGGCCGGAGGACGACCTGAAGCCCTCCCGCCGCCAGAACTACGTCTGACCTTGGGGCGCGGGCGAGAAATGGCGAGCACCAACACGACACCATCGATCGCGCGGCCGAAGGCACCGCTCGGCATCGGCGCGGTCGTACTGTCGTTCGTTGACCAGGGACTGCACAGCCTCGGCTCGCTCGTCCTTTCTGCATTTCTGATCGCAGGAACCGATCCAGCCACCTTCGGTCGCTTCGCCTTCGTGACGACCTGCGCGTTGGTTGCCGCCAGCCTGCACTATGGCGCGATCGGGGTACCGCTGCTCGTTCATGTCCGGCAGGCTCATGCCGCAGACCGAATGCAGCAGCTGGCGATCCTGCGCAGTGTCGACCTGCGCTTCCGTGCAGCAGCCGCACTTGTTGTGGGGCTGGCCGCCTTCTGGGCCAGTGGAAGCATCGCGACCGCGTTGGCTGGGGCGGCTTTCGTAGTCGCCTGGCTTGCGCGCGAAACCCGCCGCAACCTTTTCTATCTCGAGGGAGACAGCCGGTCAGCCGCCCGCTTCGGCGCGACATCTTTTGTGCTGCTCCTGCTCGTCTATGCCATCCTTTTCTATCTGGAGCGCTCTGAACTTGCCGCGCTCATGGCCGCGGCGCTGTCGACCGTGCTTGCCCTTGCGGCCTTCCCCGCTCGTCACGAGCGGAACGATGCAGCCATCACCGGCCTCCTGCAGCGCTACCGCCAAACCTTCCCCGGCGCGGGCTGGTCGCTGCTGAATTCCGCAACGAACGAGGCTCAGACGCGCGCGCATGTGCTCGTCATCCAGCTTGTCCGTGGCGCGGATCAGGTCGGTCTGATCGAGGCGGGCCGCATCCTCTGGGCGCCGCTGCAGCTCATGGGCTCGGCCTGGCAACGCGTTGCCCAGCCCCGCATCGCCGGGCTCGTCGAAGCCGGCGACCTTGCAACCGCCCGTTGGCTCACGCTGGCTGGTATCGGCCTGATGGTTGCCGCCACCGCCTTCTGCGGCGGCGCGATCGCCGCGCTCTGGCCGCTAATCGAACGGCACCTGTTCGCTAAGTTCAGTGACATCGGCCCTCTGGTCGCCGGATGGGGATTCGTCAGCCTGCTCGTCCTCAGCAACTGGTCGCTTGTCGTCTTCCTGAACGCGACGCGCCGCTTTCGCCTCATCGCAATGGTCGGCATCGCAGCGGCAACCGCGACGACCGGGCTTCTCGCCACTCTCGCCTTCGATGTCGATCTGGTCATCGCGCTGGTGGCGATGGCCGTGGTGCAGCTCGCCATGCTCACCGCCTTCCTGCTTGTGGGTCTCAGAAACGTGGCGATGCCTCTCGGAGGGTCGCGCCCATGATGTTCTCGATCATCATCCCGACCCACAACAGCAACGCGACACTGACGGTCGCACTGCGCTCCTGTCTCAACCAGACCTTTGGTGACTTCGAGATCATCGTCATTGATGATGCCTCTCAGGAGCCCGCTGCCAAGATATGCGAAGGCTTTGCAGATCCACGCATCGTGTGCCTGCGCAATGGCTTCAATATCGGCGCCTCGGCCTCCCGCAACCGCGGGCTGGAAGCGGCACGCGGCGACTATGCCGTCTTTCTCGACGCCGACGACGTCTACCTGCCCAACAAGTTGGAAGTGCTGTCGCGCGCCATCGCGATTGGGCATCCCGACGTCCTGCTCCATCGCCAGTATCGTCTATTTAAGACGCAGGAAGGCGCAGCCTCCTGGTCTGAGCTGCCGACCCGCAGCCTTGAACCCGGCGAGCCAATCGAGGAATTCACCTTCCGCGCCGGCGAGTACTACAACATCAACGTCCTGTGCGTGCGCCGCCGGATATTCGAAGTAACGCGATTCCGGCCCGGTATGCGGATGCTCGAGGACCAGGCTTTTGTCTTCGACTGCGTCCGCGCCGCGAAGACCGTGGCAGTGCTCGACGATCTGCTTGCCGTCTACGTGGATGATAGCCGGGCTGGCCGAGCCTCCAGGCGCCACCGCACCCCCGAGGATTTTCGCGCTTTTCAGGACTACGCGCAGAACCACCTAACCGTGCGCGGCCAGGCACTGATCGACGCCACCATCGCCTCGGAACTCAGCATCTTCAGCCATCCGCTGAAGGTGACGGGTGCCCTCTGGCGTGGGTACCGGGCGGGTATGGCCTTCCCGCGGCTGCTCTTCTACGGCTTCCGTTCACTCGCGGGCGCACGAATTTCAGCCGTTCTGCTGGACCTTGCCCGGAACTCCACCCCTGCATCGTCCTCGCCCAAGTGGATGTCCCTGCTGCACCCGTCTCAGGAGGCTGAGATCTCATGAATGCACGCACATTCTTGCTTCCCAGCCATGTTGTAATCGCAGCCAGTTCATCGGAAGCCCAAGCCCTACAGCTGGCTCTTGCGCGCCTTAGCAGCCCGGTTGCGTCGCTCATACCGGTGTTGATGCTTGGCTATGTGATGATCATCTGGCCCCTGGTCTTCGGCGGTGGCGACTATTCGCCGATCGAGGTCCAGGCGGGCTGGATGGCGCCGCTGCCGCCGGATGCGGGCGAGCGCTCTCCGCTCAAGATGATCGCCTACCCGCTGCTGTTCGTGCTGGCGGTGATTTCCAGTATTTTCACTGGCTCCTATCGCAGGCTCCCGTTCGACAATCCGGGCATCGCAGCAGTTGTTGGGGTGATCGCCCTTGCGGTCGCCTCCGCATCATGGAGCCTGTTTCCTCAATTCACCTTCATGCGCGGCGCGCTGCTCGGCATCATCTCGACGACGCTGATCCTATCCGTCTACTCAGCGCATTCGTTCCGGGTGATGATGCTCGGTCTGTTCGCCGTGGTCGTCGTGGCGATGGCGCTCAATCTCGTCTCCGTAGCAACACAGCCGCCCGGACCGATCGGTCACACTGGCATCTACCCGCAGAAGAACGTGTTTGGCTGGGTCTCCGGCGTCATCCTGTTCGTAGGGCTCTACCACCTGACCTTCGGCGGCCTCCTCCAGCGCAGCATAGCGCTCGCCATGATCGTGGCAGCCCCCGTCTTCCTGATCCTGTCGCAGTCAAAGACGTCGCTCGGCCTGTCGCTGCTGGCACCTGTTGTGGGCCTGATGCTGCTCTACCCTGCGCGGCGGATGCTGATCTCGCCGGCCATCGTTGTCTCAGCCGGGGTGCTGCTCGCGGCGCTCGTCTACTTCATCGGCGAATCGGCCGGCCTCTGGACCTTCAAGTGGCTCAGCCAGAAGCTCCTTGGCGATCCGACGCTAACCGGCCGCACCGACCTCTGGGACTTCGCGGCGACGCTGATCGCGGCCCAGCCCTGGCTAGGCTATGGCTACGAAGCAGTGTGGGGCCTGGGCTACGATGGCCTGCCTTACAGGATGACGCTGGGCTTTGCCCGCGTGGCGCCTACCGGTCATAACGGCTACATCGACATGCTGCTACATCTCGGCCTGTTTGGCTTTGCGCTGAAGGTGACCTTCCTGCTCGCCGCGCTCACGGCTGCGGGGCGGCTTGCCCGGCGCGATGCGCGGCTCGGCTGGCTGTCGCTGACGATCGTCGTCTTCGTCCTGCTGCACAACAACCTGGAATCGGACATCTTCATCTCGTCGAACCCGCTCTGGATGCTGATGCTGCTGTTCTTTGCCATTGGCCTGCGGGTTTCCTCTGCGCGCTAGTCGGTCACGGCCAGCCCGTTTCCTTCGGCCAAATAGCAGAAGGGCGCGGCATCGCTGCCGCGCCCTTTCCGCATCTTCCGCTCTCCAGCGAACCTAGCCTGCCTGGCGCCAGCGCTGATGGTTGGCGGCGTAAATCTCCTCGAGGATCGCGCTGACGTCGTGGCGGATCGACCAGTTCGGATAGTGTTCGCGGAACCGGCGCGTATCGGAAATCCACCAGATGTGGTCGCCAGCGCGGTTCTGCTCGCTGTAGGTCCAGTCGAGCTTCTTGCCGGTGATCTGCTCACAGATCTCGATCGCTTCGAGCATCGAGCAGTTGCAGTCGCGCCCGCCGCCCATGTTGTAGACCTCGCCTGAGCGCGGGGCCTGGAAGAACTCCCAGAACGCCGCGATCAGATCGGCGCTATGGATGTTGTCGCGGACCTGCTTTCCCTCGTAGCCGAATACCGTATAGGGCGTGCCGGTAGCGGCGCACTTCATCAGGTAGGCGAGGAAGCCGTGCAGCTGCGTGCCGCTGTGCGACGGGCCGGTCAGGCAGCCGCCGCGGAAGCAGGCGGTCTTCATGCCGAAATAGCGGCCGTACTCCTGCACCAGCACGTCAGCTGCCACCTTCGAGGCGCCGAACAGCGAGTGCATCGAGCGATCGATCGACATCGTCTCGTCGATGCCGTGCTCGAAATAAGTGTGATCTGACGCGATCTCCCAGCGCTTTTCAAGCTCCACCAGCGGCAAGCTGTTCGGCGTGTCGCCATAGACCTTGTTGGTCGAGGTGAAGACGAACGGCGCGTGCGGGCAAAAGCGCCGCGTCAGTTCCAGCAGGTTGAGCGTCCCGTTCGCATTGATGGTGAAGTCCGCATGCGGGTCGCGCGCCGCCCAATCGTGCGAAGGCTGCGCGGCCGTATGGATCACCAGCCTGATGTTGCGCTCATAGGTGCGGAAGACCTCCTCGAGCTGTTCGCGATCACGGATGTCGAGGTTCGCATGAACATAATTCGGCAGGTCCTGGATCAGACGCTCCCTGTTCCATGCGGTGGAGGCCTCGGCGCCGAACAGCCTCGCGCGCATATCGTTGTCGATGCCGACAACGCGGAAACCGCGCGCCGAGAAAAAGCGCGCGGCTTCCGAGCCTATCAGTCCGGCTGAGCCGGTGATGAGGACGACTTGTGGCATATGCCCTTCCCTACTCTGCGGCGATGCGGCGCTGGGCTGCGCGCATCAGAAGTTCCTCGAAGTATTCGATGGTCTTCATCAGGCCGTCGCGCAGGTCGACGCTGGGCTCCCAGTCCAGCATTGCCTTGGCCTTGGAGATGTCCGGCCGGCGCTGCATCGGATCGTCCTTCGGCAGCGGCTTGTAGACGATCGGGGAACGCGAGCCGGTCAGCTCGATCACCAGCTTTGCGAGCTCGTTGATGGTTACTTCCTGCGGATTGCCGATATTGACCGGCATGCCATCGCTCTGCGGCAAATCCATCACCTGCACCAGCGCGTCGAGCAGGTCATCGACGTAGCAGAAGCTGCGCGTGTGGTTGCCGTCGCCGTAGACGGTGATTGGCTGGCCGGTCAGCGCCTGCATGATGAAGTTCGAGACGACACGCCCGTCTTCGGGGAGCATGCGCGGGCCGTAGGTATTGAAGATGCGGACGACGCGCGTATCGACCCCATGAAGCTGGCGGTAGCTGTAGAACAGGGTCTCGGCAACGCGCTTGCCCTCGTCGTAGCAGGCGCGCGGTCCCATCGTGTTGACGTTGCCGAGGTAGCCCTCGTGCTGCGGCGAGATGGTTGGGTCGCCGTAAACCTCGCTGGTCGAGGTCTGCAGGATCTTCGCCCGCGTACGCTTGGCGAGACCCAGCATGTTCAGCGCGCCGTTGACCGACGTCTTGATCGTGTGGATCGGATCGAACTGGTAGTGCACCGGGCTCGCCGGACACGCCAGGTTGTAGATCTCGTCGATCTCGCAGAACAGCGGCACGGTCACATCGTGACGAAGAAATTCGAAGCGCGGATGGTCGCGCAGATGCTCGATGTTGGCGCGCGATCCTGAAAAGAGGCTATCGGCCGCGACAATCTCTACATCGGGGTCCGATGCGAGAAGCCGGTCGCAAAGATGCGACCCGAGGAAACCGGCTGCGCCGGTCACTAGGATGCGCCGCTGCGACTTTGTTGTAAATCCGGACATGACTGCTCCGACTGAACTTGGATGGACCCCCGTCCCTCCGATCCTGTCCAAGCATGAAGCGTGCCAACCCGGATTTTGGCCCCGCCCCAATCGTTAACGCGCCCGCGTCCCTTCCTGTGGAATCGCACCTGAACCGGATTGAAACACATCGCGCCATTTCGGGATGGCCCTGCCGATGCGTTACCACTTCCGGGTGATGTTTCTGCGTAAGCGTCGCACAAGGAATCTTGACGCGAATCAATCGGATACATACAAAATTAACTATAGGCGGGCTTGAGCGGTTTGGGTGATTCGCAGTCGAAAGTCGTAACAGGACTTTCGTGTCTTCTGCAGATTCCAGCGTGCGCTTCGGTCTGATTGCAGCCTGTACAGGACTGCCGTCTGCAGGTCTTTACCCTGTCGCCATCCGTTAGTTCGTCCGTATCCGCGTCTGTTGTCCAGCCCGCGTTCGCGCGTGGCTGCGATTGGATTCGTGCGTGCGAAATTCACCGCTCCGAGCCGGTTTACGGTTGGGGCAAGGCATAACAGGTCGGCTTTGGGCCTACGGAACCGATCAGATGGCTTATGCAGCACCGATAGTTGAGACCCAGGACGCGAATGCGCCGGTGACTTCACGTACCGGGCTCGCGCGATTCATGCGTCGCATCTGCGCCGAAATGGGAGCGCAGCGGTACATGCTCGTTCAGCCCTCCGTCGAGCGAGGCCCGAAGTCAGTCAGCATCATCACGTCCAACTGGGTCTTCGATGCGCTCGAGGACCTCGGCAGCGAGGGCATCGCCCGGATCATCGAAAGCGGCGTCGCAGTTAGTGCCGGCGCGCGCGCACGGCCTCTGCTTGCGGCAAGCGCCACTTTCCTTACGGCCGAGGAACGTCGAGCCCTGCGCGACCACGGACATATCGAGACGCACTGCCGCCGCCTCGTTGCGGACGGCGTCAATGTCTACGCCCTGTTTTCCAGCGAAACTCCCGGCGCGATCAGCGGTGCGGCCCTGTCGCGCGCGCACATGAAATGTGGCTACGCGCTGGTCCAGTTCTTCGCTGCCACCGGCGGACGCGCTTCAGCAGATCCGCTGTCTGAACGCGAGCGCGAATGCCTCATGTGGGTCTCGGAGGGCAAGACGACCGACGAGGTCGCGCTGATCCTGGGCGTGTCGTCCAACACCGTGAACAGTTACATCGCGCACGCGATCCAGAAGTTCCGCGCCAGCAACCGGGCTATGGCGATCGCGACGGCGATCAGGAGCGGCATCATCTGAGTCCCTGCGGGGGCACGGAGCGAGGGGATTTTGGGGATGCTAAGCCTGGTTTCCAGTAGTCAGCCATCGGCAACGTCGAACGATGAAGGCGAAGCGCGCTCGCTGATCGATGCGGTCAGCATGTGCCGCAACATTGCCGGCCGTATCGGCGCCGAAAGCTTCAGCCTGTTCTTCACCGCGGTTCACGGCGAGGCCCGCCGGCTGGTTCCGGTGTTCGACGAAACCTTCCCGGGCGTGTCGCCGGTGACACGCCGGCTTTCTGGTCCGGACACAACAGACTTCGTGCGCCTCGTCAGCACGACGACCTGCCCGCTATGGTGGCGCGGAAACGGTGCGCCGACATTCCTCGACGCGCAGGCGCGCGTCTGGACGCGCGAGGTGGCGCCGTCGCTCACCAAACAGTCGGGGATAGCATTCCCGGTCGCAAATGACCGCCGCCGGCTTGGTGCCATCATCTTTACCGGCAACGAGATGAAGCTAGACGAAGAATTGCTCTGCGACACGCACGCGGAATGCTTCGACCTCTTCGCTCAGGTCGCGAAGCTACGCGAGCAGGAATGCAATGCGCAACGGCCGATGTCGAAGCGTGAACTCGAGTGCCTGCGGCTGACCGCCAACGGCCTCACCAGCGATGAGATCGCGACCGCACTGGGTCTGTCGGTGCACACGGCGAACCAGTATCTGACCAATTCGACGCAGAAGCTGAACGCGATGAACCGTATCCACGCAGTGGCCAAGGCTCTGCGCAGCGGCATGATCGCCTGAGACGTGAATTCTCTACAGACGCGACGCGCCGCCGCCCTCAGTCGCGGGCGCGTCAGTCGAGTGCAGGAGCCAGCGGCGCACTCTTGCGCACCCGCGCATGTTCAAGGGCTTCCCTGAGGAACCTGTTGTTCTCTTCCGGGTCTTCCGACGGGTTTTCAAACCAGACGTAGTGAACCTCGACTGACGCAAACTCGTCGGCCAGCGTCAGCTGGAAATAGACGGTCGCGCCTAGAGGACGCAGCTCCAGATCAAGCACGATCTTCGGCGCATCTTCCCACGTTACCATCGCCTCGCCGCCATGACCCAGGGTCAGCGTACCCGGCTGGAAATAGAGTTCGGCAGCCGCATCGACGAGATCGGCAACGCTTGCGAAGCGCTCGAGGCGGATGAAGGCGATGTAGTCGGCTACATCGACCATGCGCAGTTCGCTGACAATGTCGGCAATGGCCTCGGCGACGATCACTTCCCGGGCTAAAGAGTATGGCTGACGATTCATCGCGTCACCTGACCAGTCCTTGAACCATTGTTTGCGTAAAGCAGCCGAACCAGCTCAGCCACCGCCTGATAAAACTGTGCTGGGATCACACTACTCACCGAAACTTGATCGTACATGGAGCGAGCGAGCGCGACATCCTCAAAAACAGGAATTTCGTGCGCTTCCGCGATCTCGCGGATCTTCAGGGCGATGAGATCCTGCCCCTTTGCGACGACAACCGGCGCCGGCGTCTCGTCACGCACATATCGCAGCGCAATCGCGTAGTGGGTTGGGTTCGCGATGACGAGAGTTGCCTTTGGCACGTCCGCCATCATGCGCTGGCGGGCGCGATCTCTTTGCAGCGAGCGCAGGCGCGACTTCATGATCGGGTCGCCTTCCGCCTGCTTCATCTCGTCCTTTACTTCCTGTTTCGTCATGCGCAGGTCGCGCCGCCAGCTGAAGCGGGACCAGACGAGGTCGGCAAGTGCGATCACCACCATCACGGCCGTGATCGAGACCAGGATCTGAATAGCGATCTCGCGGATCACCGAAGCGAAGGCCTCCGGCTGCGTGCCCATGCCGGACAGGAGCTGCGTCTGCGCCTCACTGAGGCCGAGGCCGACGACCGTGCCGGCCAGGATCAGCTTACCGATGGCCTTGCCGAATTCGACGAAGCCCTTCTTGCTGTAGAGCCGCTTCCAGCCGCCGATAGGCGAAATGCGCGAAAATTTCGGCTGAATGCGGTCGAGAACCATGCTTGGCAGGTTCTGGGCGAACGACGCGGCGAGACCTGCAAAGATCAGCAGCGCCATCAGGCCAGCCAGCAGCTTGGCAATCTCCAGGAAGACCTGGCGGTAGAGCAGGATCGCATCGTACTCCGTCTCCAGCGACCACGCCTCTGGCCGCTCCAGGAACATCGACAGGAAGTTGGCTAGTTCGATCGCGCGCGGTTGCGCAAGAAAGATGGTGAAGACCAGGATCGCGAGGAATGAGGCGACAACAGGCACTTCCTTGGCAAAAGGAAGCTGGCCCTTCTCGATAGCGTCACGGACTTTCTTTTCCGTGGCTTCTTCTGTTTTGCTGTCGTCGTCCGACTCTTCGCTCAAGTGCGGCCTCGTGAGTCAGTGGATGAACGCAGACGTTCAAACTACGCTGCAACCGCCGATGGTCTTGCTATGCGGATCGGGAACTTCTTCCGGAACCGGCAGCGATGTCGGTTCCGGGTCTTATTCAGGCAGCATTTTGCATTTGCGGCAGGTCGATCACGCCATTTGAGGCGAGACTGATTGCCGTACCGGCAATACGCTTGCGTGCCTGCGAGATTTCCGCAGGTGTCGCGGCGTCCGACGGGATAGAAAGCTCGGCCTCGATGAGGCGGCGAGCACGGGCGCCAAGTGCCGAAAGCACTGCCTCGACGAGTTCGGCGGGTGCATCGCGGAGCGCGAGGGTGATCATTTCCGTCGACATACCGTCGAACAGCGTGACGCGCGACTTCTGGTCGAGCAGCACGATATCGTCGAAGGTGAACAGCCGCGCCTTGACCTCTTCGACGCCATCGACGCCGCTCTGCTCGAGGTCAGAGACAATTTCATCGAGGACCTGCTTGTCGAGCGCGTTGAGGACGCTGGCGACCTTCGCCTGACCTGCCGACGCGTCGCGCGATCGCGACTCGGTAAGCATGCGGGCACGCAGCTGGTTTTCGACGAGCTGCTTCGCAGCCGGCTGAACCGTCGTCATCGCCAGCATGCGCTTCAGGATTTCGGCGCGGGTCTTCTTGTCGAAGGTGACGAGGACGTTCGCGGCGGCCTCTGAATCCAGGTTCGAGAACACCATCGCGATCGTCTGCGGATGCTCGTCCTTGATCAGTGCCTGCAGGCGCTCCGGCGCCAGCTCGGCCAGGTCCGGCCAGATCGGCGGAGCCTCCTGGCTGATCAGGGACGGCTTGCCCCAGCCCATCAGCGCGCTGATTTCTTCCGCCGACAGAGACTCGTTGATGATGGTGTTCATCTGGTCGGCCGAATCCAGCAGGCCGGCGCCCTCGGTGAACTCCTCCTCGAACTCCGCGACGATGTTTTCCAGCTCGCTCTGCGGGATGGTCCGCAGCTGGCGCGCAGCGTCGATGAGAGCCTTCAGCTCTTCGTGCTTGAAAAAGCGCAGCAAACGTCCCGCCGAAGGCTTGCCCATTGCAACCAGTACGGCGGCAGCTTTCTGAGCCTTTGTCAGCTTGCCCTCAAGGCTCATCCCCGACCCAGTCCCTGATTCGTCATTATTAAGTTTATATCGGCTAGGCGGGCTTCGCAGCCTCGATGATCTGAGTCAGCTTGATGCCGAAGCGGGACGGGTCGTGCTCGAGCACCGTGATTTCGCCGCAGGCGATCCTGCGGCCGTTGACGACGACATCAACCGGCTCGCCGACACGGCGGTTCAGCGCCACCGTAGAACCTTTTTGCAGCGCCATCAGCTCCGCAACTGCCATTTCGGTGCTGCCAAGCACAATCTGAACGTCAACCGGGATGTCCATGATGATGTTGGCATTGCCGTGCTGAGGTTCTGCAGATGGCTTCGCCTTTTCCACAGAATCATCATCATGAAGGACGCCGCGGAGCTCCTCGATCGCCTTGTTGAGCTCCAACTCCTGCGGATCGGCATCACCGCCGACACCGAGCGAACCGAAGTCGAAGGGCTCCGAGCTACCTCCCAGGTCACCGAGATTGGCAAAGTCTGGAGTTGTCGTGCTCATGTTCAGTCTCCTTCCGGCTAACTGCCGCTGGCCGTTCTATTGCTTGGCAGGAACCAGCCCGGCCATGAATTCCTTACCCGCATCGTAAGGCTCGATGATCTGCACCGTGTACTTCTCGCCCAGGCGGCCGAACTCGCAGGTAAACAGCGGCTTGCGGCGAACCGACAGCTTTGTGCTGGTCGGCGCCGTTTCCGGCATTTCAATCACCTGGCCAACGTAAAGCTTCGTCAGCTCGCCGAGCGTCATGCGCGCCAGCGGAACCGTCGCCTCCAGCCTGACCGCCGAGCGCATCACCTCTTCGCTGAAGCGCTCGCGCCAGACCTCGCCCGGCGTATCCTCCGGCTCCGGCCGCGCCTTTTCACCGGGCACGGTGTCGCCGCGGTGCAGGAGAAGGACGCGCTGCGGCATCATCACCGTGAAGCGGCCTTCGCCCGAGGGCGCAATCATCGTGAAGGAGATGCGCACTGCCGGCCCGTCGCGGATGATCAGCTTACGCAGGTCCTTGCCGGAAATGGCCGATTGCATCGGAAACTTGATCGAGAGGGCGCGAACCCCCGAGCCGTTCAGCGCCTTCGCCGCCGCCTCGAACACGACCGAGGCGAGTTCCAGTTCGATGCTCGTGAGCGGCCGGTCGATCGGCATCACGGGGGTGTTCGGATCACCACCAAAAAGCGCGCTGACCAGCAGCGCGATGGCATTGGAGTCGGCAATGAGGATCAGCGCGTCCGGCGAGGTCGCGGACGAAGCGACCACCAGCGCATCATTCTCGATGCCCGGACGCTTTGCCTCCGCCATGCGCGAGATGGACACTTCGTCCATCTCGATCTCGATCGGGTAGGAAACCTGCTCGTTGAGGCTCTCGCGGATCGCCGGCAAGGCGCGCAGCCCGAGCGAGCGGGCAGCCTTGAGCAGATGATCCGGTTCACCGGTTGCGCCGATCAGGCGCTCGACAATCGGATTGCGGGGTGCCGCTGTTTCGTTGCCGGTAATCATGGTCTCGTCTTCCGCTTCGCTGTCCATCAGGCAGCGCTACGATGTTCGAGGGCTAGGAGGGTGCTCTGTTCCACCGCATCGATCGACGGACGGTCGTGGGCCGAGATTGTCTTGCGGCCGAATTCCAGGGCCACCTGCGGCAGCGAACCGTTCATGTAGGCCAGCAGCGTCTGCTTGACGATGATGTAGAGCCGGTTCTGCTTGTCGCGCACCATCTTCACCTTCTGCGCGATCGGCGCGACGATGCCGTAGCTGAGGAAGATGCCGAGGAAGGTACCGACCAGCGCCGCGCCCACCAGTCCGCCGAGGATTTCGGGCGACTGGTCGATTGCGCCCATCGCCTTGATCACGCCAAGCACTGCGGCGCAGATGCCGAGCGCCGGGAAACCGTCGGCCATGGTGACGAGCGCATTGTAGGACTTCAGCTTGTCGTGCTTGATGGTGTGGATTTCCTCGTCCATCAGCGCTTCGACCTCGAAGGGGCGCGCATTGCCGATGATGATGATGCGGCAGTAATCGCAGATGAAGTTGGTGAGGTCCTTGTTGGCAAGCACCAGCGGATAGGCTTGGAAGATCGAGGATTCCTCGGCGTTGTCGATGTGGGCTTCGACTTCGTTCTTCGACTTGGTGCGCAGTTCGCGCATCAGGCTGTGCAGGACGCCAAGGGTTTCCAGATAGTGCTGCTGGGAGGGTACAGCCTGCGCGAAGGCTTCCTTTATGGCCTTGCCCGTGTCCTTCACCACCCCCATCGGGTTGGCGACCAGGTACGCGCCGACACCGGCGCCGCCGATGATGACGAGCTCCCAGGGCTGCATGAGCACCTCGAGGTGGCCGCCCATCGCCATGAAGCCCCCGAGGACGCAGCCGATCATGACTACAAATCCAATAAGTATGCCCACTGTCGCACCCTCTGCTGCTCCGTGACCTTGTTCACTACCGGCCATGGCTTGCGCGAGGCTTGTTCCCGGGCGGTTCTAATGCAGCTGGCTGCGTTCAGCTTCACGCAAGCATTTGCATGTAGCGTTGCACCGTCCATTCCTATGCTTGGGGGCACGCGTGGTCAGTACCTATGCGAGTTACAAACTCATTACCCGCGACATCGACACGGCCATTTCGCGCGTCGAGAAGCAGCCGACCGTCAAGCGTGAGACGGAATACTTCCTCGCAAACATCGGCAACGTGAAATCGGTTGACGAGTTCGTCAGCAACACTCGCCTGTTCAAATACGCCATGAAGGCGTTCAACCTCGAGGACATGGCCTACGCCAAGGCATTCATGAAGAAGGCTCTGAACGAGGGCCTTTCCGATCCCGACAGCTTTGCGAACAAGCTGACCGACAAGCGCTACGCTGAATTTGTCAAAGCCTTCAACTTCGCCGCATACGGTGAAGACGCCACCACCTACGTTGCCGCGCGCGATGCGACCGTCAAGAACTACATGTCGCGCGCGACCGGCGACGGGCTGTTCCCGCCAACGGAATCCGCGAAGCAGGAGACCGCCTATTTCGAGACGAACATCGGCAAGGTTCAGTCCATCGACGACCTTCTTGATGACGCTCGCCTGCTTGACTATGCGCTGCGCGCCTTCAACCTCGAAAAGGAAACGTTCTCACGCGCCCAGCTGTTCGACATCCTTTCCGGCGGCACGACCGACCCGGACAGCCCTGCCAACAAGCACAGCAACGAGAACGTCAAAAAATTCGCGGCGGCATTCGATTTCGCGACGCTTGGCGAGAAGACTACTACCTACGTTGCGGCCAGGGATCTGACGGCTTCCAAATATGCGCGCCAGACCCTAGAAGAAAACGCAGGAAACGAAAATGAAGGCGTGCGCCTTGCGCTCTACTTCCAGCGCAAGGCGGCAGACATAAAGAACTACTACGCTATTCTCGGCGATAGCGCGTTGTCGAAAGTCGTGCGCACCGCGCTCGGCCTGCCAGATGCCATCGCGAATGCCGACGTCGATCAACAGGTTAAACTGCTCCAGAAGAAATTCGATATCGAGGACTTCCAGGATCCCAAGAAGGTAGAGAAGTTCCTCGCCCGCTTCACAACGATGTGGGAAATCGAAAATCCAACGACATCTGTTCAGTCACTGACCCTGAGCCTGTTCAACAACTCAAACTCGTTCGGCATCTCGCCAGACACGATGCTCGCCATCGCGACGCTCAAACGATAGGAATTCGCCTTGGAGAACGGTCTCTACGTCGCCCTGTCATCGCAGGTGGCGCTGGAAAAGCGCCTCAACACGATTGCAGACAACGTCGCCAACGTCAGCACGGTCGGCTTTCGCGCGACCGGCGTGAAGTTCGAGGACATCGTTAGCGGCCTCGGCGACAAGTCGGTCTCATTTGCCTCGACCGGCGACACTTACCTGTCAACACAGGCCGGCGCGCTCCGCAAGACCGGCAATCCGCTTGACTTCGCGATCCAGGGCGATGCCTGGTTCGCTTTCCAGGGTCCCGATGGTCCGATCATGACCCGCGACGGCCGCTTCACGATGCTGCCGACCGGCGAGCTGGTGACGATCGAAGGCTATCCCGTCCTCGACGCGGGCGGCGCCCCCATCCAGCTCAACGCGCAGGGCGGTGCGCCGGAAGCCAGCGCAGACGGCACGCTCTACCAGAACGGGGAGCCGGTCGCGACGCTCGGCCTGTTCGACTTCCAGCCAGGTCTCAACTTCACCCGGTTCGGCAATTCCGGTGTCGTGCCTTACGGCGCGCCTGAACCGATCGTCGACCGGGTCGACATCGGCGTCGCACAGGGCTTTGTCGAGGATTCCAACGTGAACCCCGTGATGGAAATCACGCGCCTCATCCAGGTCCAGCGTGCGTTCGAGCAGGTGTCTGCGCTGATGCGCGACAGCGAATCCGCGCTTGAGCAGGCCATCTCCACCCTCGGCCCAAGGTAACCTGAATGGCAGCCGCCGACGCTCATTTGCTGGAGCCCACGGAGCGCGACACGCCGTTGCACGCGCTCGAGCGCACGCTTTCGCGCTTCAGCAATGACCGCAAGCTCCTGCGCAACGGCGGCCGCATCGACGAGATCTCGCCGAGCCATTACCGCGTGCGTGGCATTTCGGCTGCGGCGCGGCTCGGCGACGTGGTCGAGCATCGCTCCAGCGCCGGCCCGCGGTCGGGCGAGATCGTCCGCATCGGCCCGGATGACGTGCTGGTGGCGCCTTACGAGACCAATCCGGATGCTGGCATCGGCGATCCGGTCTTCATTCGCACGTCGAGCGGCGCTGCCCCGCACCTGTCCTGGCGTGGGCGCGTCATCAACGCGCTTGGCAAACCGGTTGACGGCAAGGGTCCGCTGGTCACCGGCGAGGAAGTCAGCCCTGGCACTCCGCCCCCTGCCCTCGCCCGCCAGCGTGTGGAGACTGGCTTCCGCACCGGCGTGCGCGTGATCGACATCTTCACGCCGATCTGCTTCGGTCAGCGTCTCGGCATCTTCGCAGGTTCTGGCGTCGGCAAGTCGACGCTGCTGGCGATGCTCGCCGCCGCCGAAGCCTTCGACACTGTCGTCGTCGGCCTTGTCGGCGAGCGCGGCCGCGAAGTGCGCGAATTTCTTGAAGACACGATCGGCCCCAAGAGCCTTGCCAAAACCGTCGCCGTGGTCGCCACCAGCGACGAGAGCGCGATGATGCGCAAGCGCGCGCCGGAAATGTCCATGCGCGTCGCGGAATATTTTCGCGATCAGGGCCACCGCGTGCTTCTTGTCATCGACTCGATCACGCGTTTCGCGCATGCGCTGCGCGAGGTGGCCATCGGCATTGGTGAGCCGCCGGTCGCGCGCGGCTATCCGGCGTCCGTATTCACGGACCTGCCGAAGCTGCTTGAGCGCGCAGGTCCCGGCACGGATGGCCGCGGCTCCATCACGGCAATCCTTTCGGTGCTCGTTGACGGTGACGACCATAACGACCCGGTCGCGGACTCCATCCGCGGCATTCTCGACGGTCACATCGTGCTGAGTCGCAAGATCGGCGAGCAGGGCCGCTTTCCGGCGGTCGATCCGCTGGCGTCGATCTCGCGCCTTGCACCGAAAGCATGGACGAAGGAACAGCGCGCGCTGGTGATCAAGCTCCGCAGCCTCATAGCGCGTTTCGAGGATACGCGCGACATTCGGCTTCTTGGCGCCTACCAGCCTGGTGCAGATCCGGATCTCGACCTCGCGGTGAAGCAAGTGCCCCTTATCTACGAGGCCCTGACGCAGTCGCCGCAGGATGGCCCTTCGGCCGATCCGTTCGCCGATCTGGCGCGCTATCTGAAGAGCAGGGAGAGAGCCGGTGAAGAGCCTGATGAATAAGCTGAAGTTGCCGCGGCTCTCTCGGAAGGGTCGCGCCGCAGGCGCAGCGGGCTCCGCAACGGCCGCCACGGTCGGTCTCGCCCTGCTGTCCAAGTCGAAATACGACCGAGTTGATATCATGATCGGCGCGTTCGGCATCGGCCTTGGCATCACCTGCGCGACCTTCCCCTGGTACATCTTCTTCAACCAGGAAAAGTTCGGCGTCCGCGAATTTTCCTTCAGCAACAAGGGGACCGGCTCGAGCTTTGCTGCGCCGGAAACTGCGTTCGCGCCGATCGGTGCACCATTCACGGCGGCAGAACTGCCGAAGATGAATCTCGACTTCTTCCCCACAGCGACAGTGCGGCCCGAGCGGAAGAAGCCGGCACCGGTGCCCCTCGCGGACCAGCCCTACCCTGCCGAGAAGCCCAGCTACGAACTCGTTTTCGTCGCCAATGGTCGTGCGCTGATCCAGGACGAGGACGGCCTGTGGGTGGTTCAGCGTGGATCGCGCCTTCCTGACTCCAGCAAGGTCGTGAAGATTGAGAAGCGCGGCGGCAAGTGGGTCCTGGTCAACTCCAACGACGCCACCATCGAAATGACCCACTGACGGACCTGGCGTCTTGCGCAAGGTACGCGCAAGACTGCCCTTCTAATGTGGCGCTACTCGTCGAAGGAGTAGCGATGCAGCCCGTTAATCTGTTCGAACTGGCGTCCCAGAAGGCCAAGTGGCTCGCGGTTCGCCAGACCGCCGTCTCAAGCAATATCGCCAACGCAAATACGCCCGGCTACGCCGCGGTGGACGTGCAGCCGTTTGAGGCAGTGCTGGATCAGAAGACCGTCTCCCTGCGCGCAACGCATGAGCGCCATCTCGCGTCCGCTGATTCGAGCACCGGCTTCCCGGTTCGCCAGTCCAATGACTCGGTCCCGATCATGCCCTCCGGCAATACGGTCACGCTGGAAAACGAGCTCATGAAGCAGGGCGAGGTCCAGCGCGACATGGAACTCAACACCGCCATCGTGAAGGCATTTCACCGAATGCTGCTGATGACGACGAAAGGTTGATCGCAATGGTGGATCCGCTCATCTCCTCCCTCAAGGTCGCCGCGTCTGGCCTCAGCGCCCAGTCTGAACGCCTGCGCGTCGTCACGGAAAACATGGCGAACGCCCAGTCGACCGGCAACACGCCCGGCGCCGACCCGTACCGGCGCAAGACCATCACCTTCACCGCCGAGCTCGATCGCGTCACCGGCGCACGCGCCGTGGAAGTTTCCTCGATCTCGACCGACAAGTCGCCATTTCGCATCGAGTACATGCCCGGCCACGAGGCGGCTGACGAAAACGGCTACGTGAAGATGCCGAACGTCAACATGCTCATCGAAATGGCCGACATGCGCGAAGCCAATCGCAGCTACGAGGCCAACCTGCAGTCGATCAAGCAGGCCCGCGAGCTGATCTCCATGACCATCGACCTGATGAGGAACCAGTAATGATCCCGGCACTTGGTGCAGTCGAAAAGACTGGTGCAGCTTCCTCCCTCGACGGGCTGGCGAACATTGCTGGTCCCGCCGTCAGGACGCCGAACGTCGCGCCTGAAAACACCTTCGCAGCGGCACTCGTCAATGTAACCGAAAACGCGGTGTCCACCCTGCGCGGTGCAGAGACCCTGTC
The DNA here is from genome assembly GCF_000526635.1 of Aminobacter sp. J41. Classification (GTDB taxonomy): domain Bacteria; phylum Pseudomonadota; class Alphaproteobacteria; order Rhizobiales; family Rhizobiaceae; genus Aerobium. Next base: position 50,195 of record NZ_JAGL01000010.1, on the reverse strand, counting down.
GCTGAAGGCGCTTCAGGGCGAGGCGGATACCCGCGAGGTTGTCGATGCCGTGATGAGCGCGGAGCAGACGCTCCAGGCTGCCATCGCGATCCGTGACAAGATCGTCAGCTCGTATCTCGACATCAGCCGCATGGCGATCTGAGGAACCTGATCCATGAAAGCACTCGCCATTGCCGCGACCGGCATGAATGCGCAGCAGACCAATCTTGAGGTCATTGCGAACAACATCGCCAACATCAACACGACCGGCTACAAGCGCACCCGGGTCGAGTTCTCTGACCTGCTCTACCAGGTTGAGCGCTCGCAGGGCGTGCCGAGCCGCGCGAACCAGAACATGGTGCCGGAAGGCGCCCATATCGGCCTCGGCGTCAAGCTGACCGCCGTGCGCAGCGTTCACACCCAGGGCACGCTGAACCAGACTGGCAGCGCCTACGACGTTGCCCTCACGGGCAGCGGCTGGTTCCGCATCCAGGGTGCTGATGGTGAAGAGCTCTACACCCGCTCCGGCGCATTCAACACCAACGCCGAGGGCGTGCTTGTCACGCCGAGTGGCTACACCGTCCTAAGCGACGCCGGCGAGATCGTCATCGACGAAAACGCGATCAAGGTCACCATCAACCAGTCCGGCCAAGTCTACCAGACGCTTGCCGGCGACGATGGCGCAGAACAGGAAATCCTGATCGGCCAGCTTGCGCTCGCGACCTTCGTCAACGACGCGGGCCTGGAGCCGCTCGGCGACAACCTGTTCCGTGCGACCACCGCATCAGGCGAAGCCAACCAGGGTTTTGCCGGTGATGCAGGCTTCGGCCTGATCGAGCAGGGCTATCTTGAGTCGTCCAACGTCGACCCGGTGAAGGAAATCACCGAGATGATCACCGCGCAGCGCGCCTATGAGATGAACTCCAAGGTCATCAAGGCCGCCGATGAGATGGCATCGGTGATCACGCAGAGCATTCGATAGGCATTGAAGATGCGCCGCGCCAAGTGGAAGCAAGTTGTCGCCACCGCACTGCTGGTCGTCGCAGCCGCTGGTTCCCTGGCGCATGCGCAGCAGCAGATGGTGGTGGTGCCGAGCCGGATCATCTATCCGGGCGACGTCATCACGCCGGAGTCTCTCGACGAGGTGCCGCTGCGCCGCAAGCTGCGCGATCCAAACGCCATTGTCTATCGGCCCAAGGAGCTTGCCGGCAAGATCGCACGGCGCACGCTGCTGCCTGGACGCCTGATCCCTGTCGGGTCCGTGCGCGAGGCCTGGCTGGTCGAGCGCGGCGCCACCGTGCAGGTTGAGTTCCGCCACGGCCCGCTCGAGATCACCGTTTCGGGGGTCACGCTCGAGTCCGGCTCCGCGGGTGACCTGATCCGCCTGCGTAACGTCGATACCGGAGTGGTCTTCACCGGCATCGTCATGGAAGACGGTTCCGTGAGGGTTTCCGCATCATGAAGCGTGCATTCGCAGCAATCGTTGCCCTTGCTCTGGCCCTCGCGGCTCCGGTCAGTGCCGACGAACAGGCGGTCAACGGCCAGGCGCCTGAAGGCGAGCTTTATGGCGGTGCCGCCTATGGCGGTGTGCGCAGCTTCGACAGCCTGTCCGGCCAAAACTTCGTCAAGACGCGCCTCAAGGACATCGCCTCCCTGCAGAGCTCGCGCGACAACCAGCTCGTCGGCTACGGCCTCGTGATCGGCCTGCAGGGCACGGGCGACGGCCTGCGCAATTCGCCGTTCACCGAGCAGTCAATGCGCGCGATGCTGGAAAACCTCGGCATTTCGACCGAGGGCGGCCAGTCGCGCTCCAAAAACGTCGCGGCGGTGATCGTCACCGCCAGCATGCCGCCTTTCGTTCGCCCCGGCGCCCGCATCGACGTGACCGTCTCCTCGATGGGCGATGCGACTTCGCTCAAGGGCGGCACGCTTGTCATGACCCCACTGCGCGCACCGGACGGCGAGATCTACGCCGTTGCGCAAGGCCCGCTGATCGTCACAGGCTTCAACGCCCAGGGCCAGGCCGAGTCCGTCACGCAGGGCGTCCCGACTTCCGGCCGCGTCCCGAACGGCGCGATCATCGAGCGCGAGGTCCCGGCGACCTTCAATAACGACACGACGCTGACGCTCCAGCTCTTCAACCCGGACTATTCGACCGCCGTGCGCGTCACCGACGCGATCAACAACTATTCTAGGAGCCGCTTCGGGAAGCGCGTGGCGCAGGAGCAGGATTCACGCACCGTGTTGATCCAGCGTCCGAAGGGCATCACCACGGCGCGCTTCTACGCCGAACTCGAGAACATCGTGGTCGAGGCCGACGCGCCGGCCCGCGTGGTCGTGGACGAGCGGACCGGCACCATCGTTATCGGTTCGCAGGTTCGCATCTCGCGCGTAGCGATCAGCCACGGCACGATGACGGTCCGCGTCACCGAGATGCCGCGCGTCGTGCAGCCCGATCCGTTCTCGAAGGGTGAGACGGCTGTAGAGCCCTTCACCGAAATCGACGTTGATCAGCCTGATGCTCGCGTTGCCATGCTCAACGGCCCGGACCTCGACACGCTGGTATCCGGTCTCAACAAGCTGGGCGTGAAGCCGGAAGGCATCATCGCGATCCTGCAGGGCATCAAGACCGCAGGCGCGCTGCAGGCCGAACTGGTCGTTCAGTAAGGAGATGGCGATGAAGATGCCCCTCATCCCCACGGGCCGCAACTCGATCAGGGGCGCGCTGGCCACGGCCGCCCTCGCCGGCGTTGTCACCTTCGCCACTATCCCTGCCGGCGCCGAAACCTCCGATCCACTGGTCGGCAACCCGGTCACCACAGAAATGGATGACGACGTTCGCCGGTTCTGCTCGAACATCGCCGATGCTGCGCGCGACCGCCGCTACGCGCTCCAGCGCGCAGAACTCGAGACGCTTCAGAAGGAAGTCGACGAGCGCATCAAGGTGCTTGAGGAGCGTCGCGCCGAATATGAAGAGTGGCTCAAGCGCCGCAACGACTTCCTCGAGAAAGCCGAGAACAACCTCGTCGAGATCTACTCGCGCATGCGCCCCGACGCCGCAGCCGAACGGCTCGCCGAGGTGCAGGTCGAACTCGCTGCCGCCATCCTGATGAAACTCGAGACGCGCAAGGCAGGCGTCATCCTCAATGAAATGGACAGCAAGGCGGCTGCGTCGCTGACCTCCATTATGGCCAGCGCCACCCGCAGGCAGGACCCGTCATGACAACCGGAACCCGTTCGCTTTTCAACCTCCTGGCCTTGTCGACGGTCCTGGCCATCGCCGGCTGCAACACGACGCCGCCGCAGGAGATCAACCGCGCGCCTCAGCTGTCGCCGGTCGGCTACGGCGTCGGCGACCCGAAGTCGGTCTACACCTATCCGGAACCTGCCAAGGCCCACAGCCGCCGCTATTCGCTGTGGGACGACCGCCAGTCGAAGTTCTTCACCGATGCACGCGCCCTGCGCGCCGGCGACATCCTGACCGTCGACATCAGCATCAACGACCGCGCCCGCGTCAGCAATGAATCGCAGCGCAAGCGCACGGCTGCACGCGGCCTCGGCTTTGGCGCCGATTTCACCTGGCTTGGTCTCGGCACCGCGGGCAGTGCGTCGGCGGACGTCGACTCGTCGACCGATTCGAAGGGCTCGGGCGCCATTGCCCGGTCGGAGAACATCCGCCTGCAGATTGCGGCGGTCGTCACCGACGTCCTGCCGAACGGCAACCTCGTCATCAGCGGCACGCAGGAAGTTCTTGTGAATGAGGAGATGCGTGTCCTTACGATCACCGGCATCGTGCGCCCGTCGGATATTGGCGCGGCGAACACAGTGTCCTATGAGCGGATCGCCGAAGCCCGAATCTCCTATGGCGGCCGCGGCCGTATCTCCGAGGTCCAGCAGCCGCCTTACGGCCAGCAATTCCTCGACAACGTCCTGCCCTTCTGACGGAAACGCGAAATGGCGATCGTCGACGATACCCAGCCAGAAAAGAAGGAGCCTTCGCGCATTGTGCAGATCGGCGTCCTCGCCGGCCTGACCGTTGTTGCTTTGGCGATCGGCTGGGGATCGGGGCTCTACCTGTCCAGCAAGGCGCCACAGGCGCCCGCCGCGATCGAGCCCGCGCCTGCGCCCGAGGGAATCAAGCTCGCGGAAGAAGCCGGCGCGCTCGGTCTCGTCCATCTCGAGCCCATCATGACGAACCTCTCCGGACCGTCCGGCATGTGGGTGCGCATGGAAGCGGCACTCGTCTTCGAGGGCAAGCCGGACGCGAAGATCGCGCAGATCGTGCAGCAGGACATCCTCGCCTACCTGCGCACCCTCAAGGCCCACCAGGTCGAGGGAGCGAGCGGCTTCCAGCACCTGAAAACTGACCTCGAAGAGCGTGCCTCCATCCGCAGCGGCGGCAGGGTGAAGCAGCTTCTCATCCGGACACTGCTTTTCGAATGATCCGTCACGCCCTCACGACGCTCGCGCTTCTCATTGCGGCTGCAACGCCGGCTGCTGCCCAGCAGCTCAATCTCGGCGGCATCACCGAGCAGCTCGAGGGGCAGACCATCGGCACGATCATTCAGATGTTCGGCCTGCTGACGGTGCTGTCGCTGGCGCCGGGCATCCTGATCATGGTGACGAGCTTCACGCGCTTCATCATCGTCTTTTCGATCCTGCGCTCGGGCATGGGTCTGCCTTCCACCCCAGCAAACCTTATCCTGATCAGCCTGTCGCTGTTCATGACGTTCTACGTCATGGCGCCGACCTTCGACCGCGCCTGGAACGAGGGCGTCCAGCCGCTGGTCAACAACCAGATCGGCGAGGCCGAAGCGCTCCAGCGCATCTCCGACCCGTTCCGCGACTTCATGGTCGCCAATGTCCGCGACAAGGATTTCGACCTGTTCGTCGACCTCGCCCGCGAGCGCGGCCAGACCGACATTTCGGTCGAGAACGCCGACCTGCGCGTTCTCATCCCGGCCTTCATGATCTCCGAAATCCGCCGCGGATTCGAGATCGGCTTCCTCATCGTCCTGCCCTTCCTTGTCATCGACCTGATCGTCGCGACGATCACCATGTCGATGGGCATGATGATGCTGTCACCGGTCGTGGTGTCCCTGCCCTTCAAGATCTTGTTCTTCGTGCTGATCGACGGCTGGAACCTGCTGGTGGGCAGCCTGGTCCGATCGTTTGCGTGACGCGAATCACCATCTATTAACCATATAATTTCGTTAAAGATTTACCATATCCCTTACCCTTTTAGCAGGGTTTGGCGCCTAGAACTCGTGGCTAAGGGGCAGATCGGAACTCACGGATATTCCTGACTGATCTGGCATGATGCCACGCCACTTCGCCGGCTGGGTCCGGCATGTTGTTCGAGTATCGAGTTTCAAGGCGTACACATGTCCAGCTTGAACACCAATGCGTCCGCAATGACGGCGCTGCAGACCCTCTCGCTCACTAATAAGAACCTCGCGACCACCCAGAGCCGCATTTCGACCGGCTTCCGTGTTGCCGAAGCAAAGGACAATGCCGCTTACTGGTCGATCGCGACCACGATGCGTTCCGACAACAAGGCGAACTCGGTCCTCCAGGACGGTCTGGGCCTTGGATCTGGTAAGGTCGATGTTGCCTATACGGCTGTAAATAAGGCTATCGAAGTCGTCGATCAGATCAAGGAAAAGGTCCTTCTGGCAAAGACTGCAGGGGCCGAAGATCGCGCAAAAATCCAGAGCGAAATCGACACCTACATTGCGCAGTTGAAGGACAACATCGCGGGCGCAAACTACGCTGGTTCGAATCTTATTCAGACCGACTCCGATAGTACGACTGATACGAAGCTCACGGTGTTGTCATCGTACGCTCGTACCGGCACAAATGGTGCGGTGAAGACCGGCACCATCGAAGTCGACTACTCTACTATCCGGCTTATCGACGTGCAGACCGGTGCGGACGCGGAGGGTATCCTCGACAAGCAGGGCGCAGAAGGTATCAGCATTCTTGATATTGACGTCACGGACCTCAGCGGCCTGACTAACTACGATGCAGACGATGAAGCGGCATCGTTCGACGCCATTTTGACTGACATCGAGACGGCTCTGTCGAAATTGGCGACCGGCGCCGCTGAACTCGGTGCCGCGAAAGCGCGCATCGACCTCCAGAAGGACTTCGTCTCGGCCCTCACCGACGCGATCGACCGCGGCGTTGGCCAGCTCGTCGATGCTGACATGGAGAAGGAGTCGGCTCGTCTCTCGGCTCTGCAGGTTCAGCAGCAGCTGGGCATTCAGGCTCTGTCGATCGCAAACTCCAACACGCAGAATATCTTGTCGCTCTTCCGTTAATGGAAGCGACATAACAAAGCACCAGCACGTGCGGCGTCGCGCTTTTCACGAGCGCGACGCCGTTTTTCGTCATGGTTTGTTTTTATATTACCAGTCCAGGCGAGTAATTAATCAGACGTTTACCATGCTTGTTAGCGGCGGTGTAAATATTTCTATTGCAGAGTGCGAATAAGGGGCAGATCGGAACAGACATAATTTCCTGACTGATCTGGCATGATGCCACGCCACTTCGCCGGGGTTGACCGGCATGCTGTTCGAGTATCGAGTTAAAGGCGTACACACATGTCCAGCTTGAATACCAATGCGTCCGCAATGACGGCACTGCAGACCCTCTCGCTTACCAACAAGAACCTGTCGACGACGCAGAGCCGCATTTCCACCGGCTTCCGGGTCTCCGAAGCCAAGGACAACGCTGCGTACTGGTCGATCGCAACTACCATGCGCTCAGACAACAAGGCGAACTCTGTCCTCCAGGACGGCCTCGGTCTCGGTGCTGGTAAGGTCGACGTTGCCTACACCGCGGTGAACAAGGCGATCGAAGTCGTCGACCAGATCAAGGAAAAGGTCCTGCTTGCCAAGACCGCAGGCGCGGAAGATCGAAAGAAAATCCAAAGCGAGATCAATACTTACATTAAGCAGCTGGAAGACAACATCGCCGGCGCAAACTACGCGGGCTCCAACCTTATCCAGACCAGCTCGACCGATACGGCAAACACGAAGCTGTCGGTACTAACGTCGTACGGACGCACCGGCACCAATGGGGCAGTACAGACGGGGACCATCGAGGTCTCATTTGCGGATGTTCGCCTAATCGATAGCGGTGCTGACACAGGCATCTTGGACGCTAACGGCACCGCTTCTGGGCGCTCGATCCTTAATATCGCAGTTGACGGCGCCGGTTTTACCGCTGCTACCGGTGCAACGGACGCCGTCAAGTTTGATAACCTTCTTACTGACATCGAAACTGCTCTCTCCAAACTCGCAACTGGCGCCGCAGAGCTTGGCGCTGCAAAGGCTCGGATCGACCTGCAGAAGGACTTCGTCTCGGCCCTAACCGACGCGATTGACCGCGGCGTTGGCCAGCTCGTAGATGCAGACATGGAGAAGGAGTCGGCTCGTCTCTCAGCTCTGCAGGTTCAGCAGCAGCTGGGCATCCAGGCGCTGTCGATTGCCAACTCCAACACGCAGAACATCCTGTCGCTGTTCCGCTAAGCGGTCGTTCTCACGACCGTAAAGCCTAAGAACAAAGAGCCGCACTCCCCGGGGTGCGGCTTTTCTCGTTTTGGAGCCCGTTATTCAATCGTTAACCATACTTCTTTGCCAGCCGCTAACCATTCCTGTTCATACTCTTCCTCACAGAACGATCGCAATTTCGTTCCGGAGGCATGACGCCTGTCCGATCTGCCGGCTAGCCGGCATGTAGTTTATGAGTACGAAGTACAGGGCGTACAATCCATGTCGAGCTTGAACACGAATGCCGCCGCAATGACGGCGCTGCAGACCCTTTCTGCTACCAACAAAAACCTCGCTACCGTTCAGAACCGTATTTCCACCGGGTTCCGCGTCTCGGAAGCAAAGGACAATGCCGCTTACTGGTCCATTGCGACGACTATGCGTTCCGACAACAAAGCCAACTCTGTCCTGCAGGACAATCTTGGCCTCGGCGCCGGTAAAGTCGACGTTGCTTACACGGCGATGAACAAGGCCATCGAGATCGTGGACCAGATCAAGGAAAAGGTCCTGATGGCAAAGACGGCCAGCGCCGAGGACCGGGCCAAGATCCAGAGCGAGATTTCGACTTACATCGCTCAGCTCGAGGATAATATCAGCGGCGCGAACTATGCCGGTTCGAATATCCTTAAGACGAATTCCGGCACCGCGAATGCAAAGTTGACAATCCTCTCATCCTACACTCGCGATGCCGGCGGCGCAGTTACGACGGGAAAAATCGAGATTGCGTTGAGCAATGTGCGCCTCCTCGACACGAACGCCACTCCCGCTGGCATACTGGACGGTACAAACACCACCTCCAATATCGCCTTGACCGCTCTGAACGTAACGAACCTTGCGGGCGTCAGCGGCGGCGACGAGGCAACCCAGTTCGACAACCTGTTGACCCATGTGGAAAAGGTTCTGGCAGACCTCTCCACGGGTGCATCGGAACTCGGTGCCGCAAAGAAGCGCATCGATATGCAGATGGAGTTTGTTTCTGCGCTCCAGGACGCCATCGACCGCGGCGTGGGCCAACTCGTCGACGCCGATATGGAGAAGGAATCCGCCAAGTTGTCCGCCCTTCAGGTGCAGCAGCAGCTCGGCATTCAGGCGCTGTCGATCGCCAACTCCAACAGCCAGAACATCCTCGCGCTGTTCAAGAACTAAACTCACCCGCAACAGCGATTTGAATGGCCGCGCCCTCGGGCGCGGCTTTTGGCGTTGGGGCACCGACCACTGATTAACGCCTGCTTAACCATGCCTGCATAGAAATGGTTAACCATACCGGTTTGCATTTCTGGAAGGGCACAACGTGTCGAGCATTATTACGAACCCGTCCGCAATGACGGCTCTTCAGTCACTCACCGCCGTCAACAAGCAGCTTGCGACGGTCCAGAATCGCATTTCCACCGGCTTTCGCGTCGCTGAGGCCAAGGACAATGCCGCCTACTGGTCCATTGCGACGACCATGCGGTCGGACAATAAGGTGCTATCCACGGTCCAGGACTCGCTGGGGCTGGGCGCTAGCCGTGTCGACACGGCCTACACAGCGATCAACAAGATCATCGATACGGTTGACGAGATTAAGCAAAAGGTTCTGTCCGCTGTTGGGGCAAGCGAAGGCGACAAGGCAAAGATCCAGTCGGAGATTGAGAGTTTTAAGTCTCTCCTGAAATCGATGGCCGAGAACGCAAGCTTTTCCGGCCAAAATTGGCTCGCGGTCAATTCTGCCGTAGCCGACGGGCATCCGGCAGCCGGCGTTCACCGCGACACCGAGATCGTGTCTTCCTACTCACGCGACAACAGTGGCGCGATCCTCCTCGGCAAGATCACCATCAAGGTCGACACCATCAAGCTATACGACGCTGCGGCCACGACCAACGAGACGAAGGGGATACTCGAAGGCCTGCGTCTCGGAACAACCGGCATTAGAGCCAACGCCGCGTCTATGCCGGCCGGCGGCGCTACGCTGGGTGCCAACGACGGATATGCGGTCTCGAGCTTGACGGTCGTCGGCTACACCGATGCGCAATTGCAGCAGATGCTGACGGTCATCGATGAAACGCTGGTCGACCTCACCAACGCCGCAACCCATGTCGGCGCCGCGAAGAAGCGCATCGACATGCAAAAGGAGTTCGCCTCAAGTCTGATGGACTCGATCGACCGTGGCGTCGGTCAGCTCGTTGATGCCGACATGGAGGAAGAGTCCACCCGCCTTCAGGCCCTGCAGGTTCAGCAGCAGCTGGGCATCCAGGCGCTGCAGATCGCCAATTCGCACGCCCAGAGCATCCTGTCGCTGTTCAAGGGCTGACCTGGGCTTTCAGCCGCCCCTTCCCCGGGCCGTCCTCGTGGCGGCCCGAAATCATTTTCGCACAAGCTTCATTGCTTAGGTTGCCGCTGGGTGTTTCCGGAGCATGAAGCTTTGCCTGAGCAGATCAAGTCCATCATCGACAACCTTCGCGGCCTCGGTCCCAAGCGCCTCGCCATGATGGGCGGGGCCGCCGCGATCATCATGGCCGTCGTGCTGACGGCTGCGATCTATCTCAACCGTCCCGCCTACGAGACGCTCTATGTCGGCCTCGACCGCAACGATGTCGGTCAGATCGGCGCCGTCCTGAGCGAGGCGGGGATCCGTTATGACGTGTCGAGCGACGGCACGTCCGTGATGGTAGCGGCCGGCAAGACCGGCCAGGCGCGCATGCTGCTGGCCGAGCGCGGCCTGCCGACCAGCTCGAACGCAGGCTACGAGCTCTTCGACAATGTCGGCTCGTTCGGCCTCACCTCCTTCATGCAGGAGGTGACCCGCGTGCGTGCGCTCGAGGGCGAGATCGCCCGCACCATCCAGTCGATCACGGGCATCAAATCCGCCCGCGTCCATATCGTAATGCCGGAGCGCGCCTCGTTTCGCCGCGAGGAGCAGGCGCCGACCGCTTCGGTCGTCATCCGCGCCGACCGCGCCGAAGGCATGAAGGCAGCGCTTGCCATCCGTCACCTCGTGGCGGCTGCAGTTCCGCGCCTGCAGGCCGACAAGGTCACCGTCCTCGACGCGACGGGCGAGTTGCTTGCCGCCGGCGACGATCCGAACAACTCCAGCGTCGCGCGCTCCCTTACGGTCGAGCGCACCGTCGAGACCCAGATCGAGGAAAATATCCGTCGCGCGCTGGCGCCGTACCTTGGCCCGGAAAACTTCCGCGCCAGCGTCAAGGCCGACGTCAACACCGACATGCGCCAGATCGAGGAAACGATCTTCGATCCTGAATCGCGCGTCGAGCGTTCGGTCCAGATCGTCCGCGCCAACGACCAGTCGAACCAGCGCCAGTCCGCACCGCCGACCACCGTGCAGCAGAACCTGCCGGAAGAGGATCTGGCGGCGACCGAGGGTCCGGCTTCGTCAGAACAGCGCGAGCGCCGCGAAGAGACCACCAACTACGAGCTCAACTCCAAGCGCGTCGCCACCGTCAGCAATGGCTACACCGTCGAGCGCCTGTCGATCGCCGTCGTGGTCAACCGCGAACGCCTGCTTGCAGTCCTCGGCGAGAATGCAACGCCCGAACAGGTCGCCGACCGCATTGCCGAGATCGAGAAGGTCGTGGCGTCCGCCACCGGCTTCGATGCGAACCGCGGCGACGTGATCAACGTCTCTTCCGTCGAGTTCATGGAAGGCCTTGCCGGCGTCGAGGCGACCGAGCCGGGCATCATGGAGACGCTCAGCCGCCACCTCGGCACCATCATCAACGCGACCGCCTTCATCGTCGTCGTGTTCCTCCTCTCCTGGTTCGGCCTGCGTCCGCTGGTCGCCGCCGTGACCAAGAAGGAAGGTGCAGATGCCATGAACTTCGACGATCTCCAGCTGTCGCTGCCGAACCCGCTGGACAACCTGCAGCTGCCGGATCCGCTCGCAGACGCGGATGGCCTGGGTATGGGCATCGGCTATGGCGGCAGCCCGTTCCCGGATAACATGGCGGATGACATCCGCTTCAAGCTGAAGCCGGCGCCGCAGGATCGCCTGGCGCAGATGGTCGACCTCAACGAGGAACGCTCTGCAATGATCCTGCGCAAGTGGGCTAGCGAGGAGCTTGCAGCGTGACGGCCTCGCCAGCTCTCGCAGCAGCCCTGAAGGACTTCGGCGCGCCGCGACGAGCGGCGGCCGAGCCGTTCTCGATGCCGGCTGCGTTTCCCGAGCCCATCGACTTCGCCGCGCCCGCATTCGAGGCACCCGAAGTTCCGGACTTCCCCGAGTTGCCGCCGGTCCCGGAGGTCGACACCGAGGCCCTGATCGCCGAGGCCGTCGCCAAGGCGGAGGCGGAGCTTACCGAACGCCTGATCAGGGAACATCAGGACGCGCTCCAGCTCGAGCGCGACCGGCATGCCGAGGAACTCGAGGTGCTGGAGCGCCGGCTCGCCGAGGAGACGGCAGCTCAAATCCAGACCGCCATCGCGGACATGGAAAAGCGGGTCGTCGACCTGACGGCGGCCGTTACGGCGCGCATCCTCGGCACAGTGCTTACCGAGGACGTGCGCGAGCGCTCGCTGGAGCGGCTGGCCTCCCTCATCACCGAAGCGCTGCATGACGAGGAGTCCGTCCGCATCAAGGTGTCGGGCAGTGCACCCCTATTCGAGGCGCTCAAGGAAAAGCTGCCCAATTACGCGTCGCAGTTCGACTTTACCGAAAGCATCGGCATGGATCTCTCCGTCACCATTGACGACAGCATGTTCGAGACGCGGCTCGCCGAGTGGTCCGCCGCCCTCGCGGAGGCGATCGAATGAGCGGGGCGGACCAGGACCAGCGGCACGGCGAGATCGTCATCGTTCGTCGTGGCGGACACGATGATCATGGTCATCACGGCGGCGCGTGGAAGATCGCGTTCGCTGACTTCATGACGGCACTGATGTGCCTGTTCCTCGTCATGTGGCTGATCAACGCCACCAATGAGGAAACCAAGGCGTCGATTGCCAGCTATTTCAACCCAATGGCGCTGACCGACACCGCGCCGAGCAGCAAGGGCCTGGAAGAGCCGGACGAAACCACACCTGCGCGCGAAGAGGTCAGCACCGATCTGGAGAAGGCCGCGACGGATCCGCTCGATACCTTCGACCAGAAGGCCGGCCCGGCCAAATTCGCGAATTCGAAGGACATGGCGGAAACGCGCCAGACGTCCGACGAACACCTGTTCTCCGATCCCTACGCCGTCCTTGCCGAGATCGCGACACAGACGGCAATGCTGCAGAACGTGTCGGCCAAGGGCGACGGCGGCGCGCAGACTTCCGGCCCGGCAACCGGCGCGCAGGGCGGCGAGTCCTACCGCGACCCGTTTGCACCTGATTTCTGGTCCAAGGAGATCGGCGAACCCCTCGACGAAGAAGAGATCGAGGCCTTCCGTGAGCGCGACGAGGATAAACAGCCTCAGGAAGAAACTGCTACAGCCGAGTCATCCGACGAGCTACCGGTGAACGAGCCGGTCGGCGAAGCTGCTGCCGCGCAGGCCGAACAGGCCGCCGAAGCCATGCCGAGCCAGGAAGTGGTGAAGCAGGCGGAGCAGATCAGCCGCGAGCTGCGTGAGGCTTTCGGCAAGGATTCCGAACTGAACAAGGCTCTGAACGTGGTCGCGACCGACAAGGGCGTCGCGATCTCCGTCACCGACGAGCTCAACTACGGCATGTTCGAGATCGGCTCGGCCGTGCCGAAGGGCGAACTCGTGCGCGCGATGGAGCGCATCGCCAAGACGCTCAACGAGCATCCCGGCAAGATCCGCATCAATGGCCACACCGACGCGCGCCCGTTCCGCAGCCAGTCCTATGACAACTGGCGCCTGTCGACCGCGCGTGCGCATACGGCCTACTACATGCTGGTGCGCGGCGGCCTCGACGAGGCTCGTGTGAAGGAAGTCGCGGGCTTTGCCGACCGCCAGCTCAAGGATCCGGAAAACCCGTTCTCCGACCGCAATCGCCGCATCGAGATCCTGCTGGAGACCGATGGATGATGAGGCGCTCCTGCCAGATCCTGCGGGCTCTTGCCCTCGGCATCTGCTGGGTGGGGCATGGGACGGCGGACACCCAAAATACGGGACTCCAGCCATACCAGATGGTGCGCTCGCTCCAGCTGGTGCAGGACCGCATCGCCAGCGGCGATCACGCCTCGCTGCCGATGCAGAAGAAGCTGCTGGAGCTGATCGACCTGCGTCTGCGCACGGCAGGCGAGGAAGATTTCAAGGATAGCCGCAACGTTCAGGCGCTGATGATCTACGCGATGAGCGGCGGCAACCCGTCGACCGTTGCGACCAGCCTCGCCCGGCCGGAGCTGCCTGATGCCGATCGCGACGCCGGCGCTGGGATCCTCGCCTATCTGGTCGGCGACGTAAACCAGGCGCGCGCTGCGCTGGATTCGATCGATCCGGTCAAATATCCGGACGAGATCTCCGCCTTCCTGTCGCTGATTAAGGGCTCTGTCCTTGCGTCGGAGGAGTATGACGCGGCGATTTCGCATCTCGACCGTGCTCGGCTACTCGGCCCCGGCACGCTGATCGAGGAGGCCGCTCTGCGCCGCACGGTGTCCCTGGCCGTCGCAAAGCGCGATGCAACGCGATTTCTCGCCGTGTCGGAGCAGTACGCCCGGCGGTTCCTGCGCTCGCCCTATGCGGCGCAGTTTGCCGAGGCTTTCATCGCCGGCGTCGTCGAACTCCGCAGCGAACTCGACCTCAACGGCCTCGACCAGACGATCGCCTGGATGACCGGCGAGCAGGCACGCACGATCTATCTGCGACTCGCGCGCCGGGCCGCAATCGACGGCGACAAGCAGCTTCTGGCCTATGCTTCGAAACGCGCGAGCGAGTACCCGCCTTCGGAGGCAGAAAGCGACCCGCGTGCCGAACTGTACTCCAGCATCTCCACGGTGACGTCCGACGCCGTCACAGAGACGCTCAACCGTCTTGAAGGCCTTGATGGCAGCGGCCTGACCCAGAAGGATCGCGCGCTGCTCAAGGCTGCCAAGACGGTCGCAAATGAAGTCGTGGCGCCCGTGAAGCCAACAGCATTGCCCGCCTTCGAACAGCCGGAGGCGGAAGATGCACCTGAGGATACGAGCGGCATCGTCGAGACGACGCGTGCCCGGCTTCAGGCGATCGACAAGCTCCTTGAGGAGACAGCACAATGAACATGACCGTTGCCCTCCCCGGTCTAGCCGTTGCCACCGCCGGTCAGCCAGCTGCCCGCGGCTCGCAGGGAGATGAGGACGCGAAGAGCTTCGATAATCTCCTCGCGCCGGCAGCCGCAGAAGACCGCCCGTCGCAGGGCAACCGCAGGAAAGCCGAGGCCGCCGAGGCAAAGCCGACCTGGTCGAACTCGTCGACGGCTGCCGCGCAGGAGTCTGAGGGGGATGCCCCCGTACTGGACGGTGCCCCTGCGCTCGACGAGGAAACAGAATCAGATGCCGAAGCTGCACTCGCGTTGCTGCTGACCGACGCACCAGATCCCGCCAACAAGCCTCAGCCGTCGCTCGACGGGGATGTGCCGCCCGTTCAGGCCGACGCTGGCGATGACGGGCTGTCCGGCAAGCCGGACCCCGCGCGCAAGCTGCTTGATGCGCTGGCGAGGGTGAGCGAACGCGCCGAGCAGGCCGCGAAGGAGAGTGTCGCTGCCCCGGACGTCGAGCAACAAGCCGTTGATGCGGGAGAACCTGTTTCCGAGCCGAGGGCGAGCACTGGCGAAAAGCCTGCCATGACGCAGACCGCATCCTCGGTCGTGCAAATTGCGAACAACGCGTCGCAGGACCAGCAGCGAAGCGGGGAGCGCGGCGCTGGCAATCGCGGTCAGCAGAAGACGGTCGCGACCGCCGAACGGCCCGGGCAAGCACAACCGGCGGCCGCAGACGAGCCGGTCAAGCAGGGCAACGCATCTCCGACGCAGGTCGCCAACAATTCATCGGACGACGCATCGTCAACGCGTCCCAAGACGACGCTGCCTCTGCAGGGGCAGTCGGCACAACTCGCCGGAAAGGTTGATGTCGTCGGCTTCAGCGCGGCCATGGCTCCGTCTCCGGGCCAGACCCTCAGCGTAACCTCCGCAGGTGTCGTGGCGGCCATCGATGCCGAGCCGACATGGCGTCAGGCACTCGTTGGTACAGCTTCCCTTGGAGCCACTCCGGGCACCGCCGCCCAGTCCGGAACGAGCACCCTCAAGATCCAGCTGAACCCCCTGGAACTTGGGATGGTGACGGCCCGCTTGACGGCCACCGGAGAACAACTTGCGATTGAAATCCAGGTCCAGTCGAGCGAGGCCCACAGACGCCTCTCAAGCGATCATGACGCCATCGTGAAGGCGCTGCGCGCTGTTGGCTACGACGTCGACCGGGTGACCATCCAGCAGTCTCCGTCGAGCGCGAATGCGAGCAACCAGCAGGCCAATACCGACAGCCGCGGCAGCGATGCTTTCGACCAGGCGGCAAAGCAGGGTGACCATGCAGGCAACGGCCAGGAAAGAGGCAGGACGGCAGGTGGAAATGCGGAAGGCATTGCCCAGAGCGACCAGGTGGCTGATCGTTCTTCTGGCGGCATTTACATCTAGCGTTTTCACCACAGCCGCAGTTGCAAGCACGGCGCGCTGCGAGGCGGAAATCCTGCGTGCCGCCGTGCGGCACAAGGTGCCGGTCGGCGTTCTCTACGCCGTGGGGCTGACGGAGACCGGCCGAAAGGGCAGCCTCTACGCCTGGGCGCTCAACATCGAGGGACGCGCCGTCTATCCGCGCTCACCGCAGGACGCCGTCCGCACGTTTGAAAGCGCGCGGAGAGAAGGCAAGAAGCTGATCGATCTCGGCTGCATGCAGATCAACTATCACTATCATTCCCAACAGTTTTCCGGCGTCAGGCAAATGCTGGATCCTGCGCGGAACGTCGACTACGCGGCCCGCTTCCTGGCCGACCTGAAGAAGCGTCACGACTCATGGGCGATGGCTGTTGCCCGCTATCATGCGGGCCCCAACAACGACCCTGCACAGCAGCGCTACATCTGTCGGGTGATCACGAATCTGGTCACCACGGGCTTCGGAAATTGGACGCCCGAAGCACGAAAGTTCTGCAACTCATAGTTGCTTTTCGCTGTCGTTCCGAGACCCCTCAGACTCCCAAAAACCACCCCACAAAATCTGACCATTGTGGGGGATTCACCCGTGCGAGTAACCCTTTGTGAACAATTTTGGGCAACTGATTCGGAGGCGGGCCGATGATAGTGATTGTCGACGAGCGCGAGCTCGTTAAGGACGGTTATCAATCACTTTTTGATCGCGAGGGTGTCGCGAGCGCGGGGTTTGGCCCCGACGAGTTTGGAGAGTGGGTCTCCAGCGTTTCGGATGACGACCTCAAGGCAGTGCACGCATTCCTGATCGGGGAGGCGTCGAGCAGCATCGTCTCGCCGCGCCAGATCCGCGACCGCACCACGGCTCCGGTGATCGCGCTTCTCGAGCAGCAGTCGCTCGAGCAGACGCTGAAGCTGTTCGAGGCCGGCGTCGACGACGTGGTCCGTAAGCCGGTTCACATTCGCGAAATCCTGGCGCGCATCACGGCAATCCGCCGCCGCGTTCAGGAGGAGAAGCCTTACTCAGAGTTCGGACCGCTGCGCATCTTCATGGACGGCCGCGATCCGGAAATCGAGGGCCAGCCGCTGCCGCTGCCGCGCCGCGAACGCTGCATCCTCGAGTATCTGGCGATGAACGCGGGCCGTCGCGTAACCAAGAGCCAGGTCTTCGGCGCGATCTACGGCATCTTCGACGAGGACGTCGAAGAGAACGTCGTCGAAAGCCACATCAGCAAGCTGCGCAAGAAGCTGCGTGAGCGCCTCGGATACGACCCGATCGATTCGAAGCGTTTCCTCGGCTACCGGCTCGTAGCGTGATCATCCCTGGCGCCTGCGATCACGAGGACGCAGGCGCTGGCCAGCTTCACGCAAGACAGAACAGCTAGTCTCACTCCAAGCTGTCTGAATCTTCAGGAGAAGAACCCATGAGCTTGTATGGCATGATGCGCACCGGCGTGTCTGGCATGAACGCACAGGCCACCCGCCTTGCAACCGTTGCGGATAACATCGCCAACTCCGGCACCCACGGCTACAAGAAGGCAAGCGTGGCGTTCTCCTCGCTGGTCGTGCCGAATACCGGCACGAGCTACGTCTCGGGCGGCATCTCCACGCAGGTCCGCTACGACATGAGCGCTGGTAACCTGCAGTATACGACCTCCGTCACCGACCTTGCCATCGATGGAAACGGCTTCTTCGTCGTCCAGGACGCAGCAGGAAAGCCCTTCCTCTCGCGTGCCGCCTCTTTCATCCCTGACGGCAACGGCAACCTGGTGAATGCCGCCGGCTACTACCTCATGGGCCGCAGCTATGCGCTCGGCGAGCCCGGAACGACCACCACATACGGCGACTATGAACGGGTTACCATTCCAACGACGGGTTTGGAACGAGTAGCTTCCACAATGGGCAAATTGGCATCAAATCTTCCGTTTGATGCGCCGGTGTACGCGCCCATGCTACCTGCGCCCGGCGACGTTACCAAGTTGCCCTCGGCCAACCCTGCCAATGATGCCGACATTCGCGCGGGCATGGAGGCCGGCTCGATCTTCAAGTCTGGCTTGACTGCAATCGGATACGCCGGCGAAGCAATTCGACTGGACATTTACTTCACGAAGATTGCAGACAATCAGTGGGAAGTCGCTGTCTTTTACCAACCCGACGCATCCACGGCCACGGCGTTTCCATACATTGACCCTGTCACAGGCGCCCCTGCGACGGCCCCTCTCGAAAAGATGGACCTGACTTTTGATCCGACTACCGGAAATCTAGTCGCAGGATCCAGCACCGAACTCGTCCTTGATCTGCGGCCGGCTCCTGCTGGTAAGGATCTCAACGGCGAAAGAATTTCGGTCGACCTGAGCGACATGCGCCAGCTGGCGACAGACTATACGCCGCTGGCAGCCGAAATGAACGGGTCTCGTCCGTCGGCGATCGATCGCATCGTTATCGACGAAGACGGCATCTTGTCGGTTCAGTACGCAAACGGCGCGATGGAGAAACTCTATCGCCTCGACCTTGCCTATGTGCAGAGCCCGGATCAGCTGTCAGTGCTGCCCGGCAACGTGTTCCAGGAAGGTCTCCAGTCGGGACAGGTGAAGTTCGGCAAGCCGAATGAGATTTCTCTTGGCGCCGTCAAGTCCGGTGCCGTCGAGAACTCCAACGTCGATATCGCTGAGGAACTCACCAACATGATCGAGTCCCAACGCAACTACACCGCAAACTCGAAGGTCTTCCAGACCGGCGGCGATCTCATGGATGTTCTGGTCAACCTGAAGCGATAGGTGATCAGCTGGGGTAAGGGAACTGGGGAATAATGTCACTTTCAACTGCACTGAATATCGCGCAGAACTCGCTCCTTAACTCCCAGCGACAGACCACGGTCGTCTCCAAGAACATCGCGAACGCGTATAACGAGAACTACTCGAGGCGAACCTCTATCGTCTCGAGTCTCGCGCCTGGGAACCGGATTGCCGAAGTGCGGCGGGCGACCGACGAAGCACTCTTCAGGCAGAACCTGAACGCGCTTTCGGGATGGACGGCTCAGAGCACGATCGTCAACGGTCTCGACAGGCTGAATCTTGCAGTTAACGGCGTCGACAATGCCACGTCGCCGGCGACGCTTCTTGGCAAGATGCAGGAAGCGATCCAGCTTTATTCGTCAACGCCCTCCAACCGTACGCTTGGTGAGAATGCGATCGAGGCAGCGCGCAGCCTCGTGCGCTCCCTCAATGACGGCACGAGCCAGATCCAGAAATTCCGTGCCGAAATGGATAGCCAGATCGCGCTCGGAGTAGCTGAACTCAACACGCTGCTTGCCCAGTTTCAGAAGGTTAATGACGAGATCAAGCTCGCGACCACTTCTGGACGTGAGGCCCTCGACGCATACGACCAGCGCGACGAGCTGCTCAGCCGCATTGCCGAGCTTGTGCCGATCTCGACGATTACCAGGGCCAACAACGACATGATGATCGTGACGGCCGACGGCATGACGTTGTTCGAGTCAACTCCGCGGTCAATTCAGTTCACCGCGACGCCGATCTTTGCCAGCGACACGGTCGGCAGTCAGATCCTGGTGGATGGTGTACCTCTGTCGCCTGGTAACGGTGCAAATACGAATGCCGGCGGCACGCTGGCTGCGATGCTTCAGCTGCGCGATGACTACGCTGGCGGTCTCCAGGCTCAACTTGATGAGGTTGCGCGTGGTCTCATCCTGGCCTTCTCCGAAGAAGACCCGAACACCCCCGGCAGCTTCAGCGCAGGTCTGTTCGTCTCGGTCGACCCCTCGGTCGACCTCACAACGGCCGACAGGAAGACGGGGCTCGCCGGGAAGATCGCGATCAACCCGGATGTCGATCCAATCAAGCTGCGCGACGGCATCAACTACGACATCAATCCGGGCCTTCCGGCGGAGCGTCACGCCAACTTCACTGGCCTTCTGAACAAGTTCAGCACCGCCATGGACGCGCACCAGACGTTCGTCGGCGCCGACGGTTCATCCTACGAGATGAGCCTGATGAACTACTCGACCGGCGCGATCAGTTGGCTCGAAGATGCGCGCAAGAACGCCGACTACGGCGCCGAAACCAAGAGCGCCCTACTGGTGCGCACCGCGGAGGCGCTGTCGAATGTAACTAACGTCAACGTCGACGAAGAAATGGCGTTGATGCTTGAGCTGGAACAGTCCTACGCAGCCTCCGCAAAGCTGTTGCAGATGATCGACGAAATGCTCGAGACCCTACTTAGTGTGGTGAGATAGGCCCATGAAGGTATCCTTCGTCTCCTCGCAGGCCATTTCCAAGGCCCTACAGTACCAGACGCAGAAAATGACGTCTGATCTGACCAAGGCACAGAAGGAAGTGCAGACCCTTCGCGTCGCGGACGTAGGACTCGCGCTCGGCGCGCGTGCCGGCATCTCCGCATCGCTGCACCGGGAAGTCAGCCGACTCAGCGGCCTCATCGACACCAATCAGCTCGCCGGGTCGCGCTTGGATTCGACGCAGGTAGCTCTGAAGGACCTGACCGAACTCTCCAACGAACTAATGGCGGCACTGACCACCGCGGCGTCCGATGTCGGCGACAGCCGGATCATCCAGAACCAGGCAGAGTCCGTCCTGTCCGCCATGACGGCTATCCTGAACACAAACCTCAACGGTGAGTACATCTTCGCCGGCATCAACACGGATGTGAAGCCGTTCAACGACTTCCTCGACCCAAACTCGCCCAATCGGCAGGCGTTCGAAACCGCCTTGGCCAACTTCTCCGCCTCGAACCCGATGACCGGAGCCGAAATGGAGACCTTCCTCGACTCCATCGAGCCGATGTTCACGGGCACCAATTGGGACGCGTGGTCCAAAGCGACCGATGAGGAAATCACCTCGCGGATCACCCTGACCGAAACCGCGAAGACTTCCGTTTCCGCAAACATCACCGCGATCAAGGAACTGGCGAAGGCAGCGGCTACGGTCGCCGCGCTCTCGCAGGCGTCGCTCACTGGCGAAGCTCGCCAGGTGCTTCTTGAGCGGGCCCTTGCCTCGACCGGCGTCGCTGTCAGCGAGTTCGCGAAGCAGCAGGGCTATGTCGGCGTCACCCAGAAGCGTATCGAGGAGGCAAACGAGCGCATGAACATGCAAATCGACCTCTTCGAACTGAGCATCAATGACCTCGAGGGCATCGATCCATACGAAGCCTCCACAAAGGTCACGGGTCTGATGACCCAACTTGAGATTTCATACTCGCTAACGGCCAGGATGCAGCAAATGAGCCTGCTGAAGTACCTGTCCTGATCAATTTGAACGTTGCCACAAGCACGGATACCGCATGTACCAGTTTGCTTATGCTGAAATTCAGTCCGACTCCGTGGCGGACGCCAAGGACCGCGAGAAGCAAATTCTCTCGCGCTCCATCGACATGCTGATCGCTGCCAAGGACAAGGGCCCGCTCTCGATCGAGGCGGTGCATGCCATCCACTTCCTGAACCGTGTCTGGACCACGTTCATTGAGGACCTTGGAAGCGAGGACAACGGCCTGCCGCAGGAGCTGCGTGCCAACCTCATTTCCATCGGCCTGTGGCTGCTTCGCGAAGCCGAGGCGATCCGGCAGGGCAAATCCGACAATTTCGATGGGCTGATCGAGGTCTCTCAGATCATCCGTGATGGCATCCAATGAAGAACACCCTCAAGATCACCCTGAAGGCGAACGAGAAGATCTACGTCAACGGCGCGGTGATCCGCACCGACCGTAAGGTTTCGCTCGAATTCCTCAACGACGTCCATTTCCTGCTTGAGGGACATGTTCTGCAGCCGGACCAGGCAACAACGCCGCTACGCCAACTCTACTTCATCGTCCAGATGATCCTGATGAATCCGGACGGCGCTCCGGAGGCACGCGAAATGCTGCGCAAGTCGATGCCGCTGCTTCTCGCCTGCTTCTCCGACGAGCACATCCTGTCGACGCTCAAGCATATTGATCGCCTCGTCAACGAGGGTCACGTCTACGAAGCCCTGAAGGCAATTCGTGGTCTGTATGTGCTCGAAGCGGAGATCCTCAACCAGGCCGGCGCAAAGCAGCCAACCCTCCTCACAGCCGCGGAGTAGCGACGATGACAGTGTCTGCAGTCAGTTCCACGACGAGCGCAACCGCAACGTCGTCGGCCAGCGCCCTTAGCGCCCAGACGGTCGACTACCAGTCGTTCCTCAAGCTGCTCGTCGCCCAGATGAAGAACCAGGATCCGACGGCTCCGATGGAATCGACGGACTATGTCGCCCAGCTTGCGACGTTTTCGCAGGTCGAGCAGTCGATCCAGATGAACAACAAGCTGCAGTCGATGCTGCTGGGCAATACCCTGACGCAAGCCTCTGATCTGATCGGCCGCCACGTCGAAACCATGGACGGCAAGGCGAGCGGCATTGTAAAGCAGGTCGAAGTCTACTCCGACGGAACCGTTCTTGTCCTCGACAACGGCACCAAGGTTCCGATGGGCGCAAGCTTCACCGTCCGCGAGGCGACGGCTGCCGCTCCTGACGCTCCTGCAGATTCCGATACGGACCAGTCCGAAGCATGAATGAGGCCGACGCTCTCGACATCGCGCAATTCGCCATCTGGACGGTTTTGACCGGATCCGGGCCGGCGGTTGCTGTGGCCATGTTCGTTGGCGTCGGTATCGCTTTCGTCCAGGCGCTGACGCAGATCCAGGAAATCACGCTCACCTTCGTCCCGAAGATCGTCGCGATCCTCCTGGCCGTCGCCTTCTCCGCACCCTTCATCGGCGCGCAGATTGCCTCCTTCACCAACGTGATGTTCCAGCGCATCGAAACCGGTTTCTGACCGGTTATCTGGCTGCTTCCCAGCACCGGCTTCCGGCATCACATCCTTCGCGCAAGCTTGACCTTCTAGTGTCCTGCAACGTGTGCGCTCCGTGCGCGCGAAAGATGGATGACGGCGGAAGTTCATGGCGCTTATCGATTCGGCTCCCCTGCCCCTGGCTCGCACTCACGGTCGTGACATTGCGCTCGCCATGGGCGTCATCACGATCCTTTCGATCCTCTTTCTTCCTATCCCGGCCTTCCTGATCGACTTCGGCCTTGCCCTGTCGCTGGCGGTATCGGTGCTGATCCTGATGGTCGCGCTGTGGATGCAGAAGCCGCTCGACTTCACCTCGTTCCCGACCGTCCTGCTGATCGTCACCATGCTGCGCCTGGCGCTGTCGATCGCGACCACCCGCGCGATCCTGTCCCACGGCAATGACGGTGTGAACGCCGCGGGTTACGTCATCGGCGGTTTCTCCAATCTCGTGATGGCCGGCGACTTCGTCATCGGCCTGATCGTGTTCATGATCCTGATCGTGGTGAACTTCATCGTGATCACCAAGGGCGCCACCCGTATCGCGGAAGTCGGCGCCCGTTTCACCCTCGACGCGATCCCCGGCAAGCAGATGTCCATCGATGCCGACCTTTCGGCCGGCATCATCGACGACAAGGAAGCGCAGAAGCGCCGTCGCGAACTGGAAGAGGAATCCTCCTTCTTCGGCGCGATGGACGGCGCGTCGAAGTTCGTGCGCGGCGATGCGATCGCCGGCCTCATCATTACCGCCATCAACATCATCGGCGGCATCGCGATCGGCTACACGCGCCACGGCATGGCGATGTCCGAATCCGCCGATGTCTTCGTCAAGCTGTCGGTCGGTGACGGTCTGGCGACTCAGATCCCGGCGCTGATCGTCTCGCTCTCCGCCGGCCTCGTCGTTTCCAAGGGCGGTACACGTGGTGCGACCGACGAGGCCGTGTTCGGTCAGCTCGGTGCCTACCCCCGCGCACTCTCGGTCGCCGCTGTGCTGATCGGCGCGCTTGGCCTGATGCCGGGCCTGCCGGCGATCCCGTTCTTCGCCCTGGCGCTGGCCATGGGCGCGGTTGCCTACTTCATTCCGCTTCAGCGGAAGAAGCAGGCTGAAGCTGCCGCTGCCGCCGAACGTCAGACGGCACAGGCAAAGGTCGAAGAGGAGAAGCAGTCGATCAAGGCGTCGCTGAAGACCCCGGAGATTGAGCTCCTCGTCGGCAAGCAGCTGTCCACGCGCCTTCTGACCTCCCAGCAGGAACTGGCGTTCCGCATGGGCAAGATGCGCAAGAAGTTCGCGACGCAGTACGGCTTCGTCGTGCCGGAGGTAAAGCTCACCGACGACTTCACGATCCCGCCGAAGGCCTACCAGATCAAGATCCACGGCACCGTGGTTGCCGAATACCACATGCGCGTCGGCGAGGTCATGGTCCTGCTCGGCAACGGTCCGCTGCCGCAGATCCCCGGCGAGGAAGTCCGGGAGCCGGCCTTCGGCATGCGCGCCTACTCGGTGTCGGAAGCCTTCGCTGAAGATCTGAAGCGCGAGCGCTACACCTTCGCCGACAACTTGTCGGTGCTGCTCACGCATCTGTCGGAAGTAATCCGCAACAACCTGCCGCAGCTCCTGTCCTACAAGGACATGAAGGCGCTGATCGAGCGGCAGGACCAGGAATACCGCAAGCTGATCGACGAGATCTGCACCTCGCACATTTCCTATCCGGGCCTGCAGGCCGTATTGAAGCTGCTGCTTGCCGAGCGCATCTCGATCCGCAACCTGCACCTCATCATCGAGGCGATCGCCGAGATTGCGCCGCATGTTCGCCGCACCGAGCAGATCGTCGAACATGTGCGCATCCGCATGGCGCAGCAGATTTGCGGCGACCTCACCGAAGGCGGCGTGCTAAAGGTCCTGCGTCTCGGCAATCGCTGGGACCTGGCATTCCATCAAGCCCTGAAGCGCGACCAGAAGGGCGAGATTCGCGAGTTCGACATCGACCCGCGCCTTCTCGAGGAGTTCGGCAACGAAATGACCAAGGCGGTGCGCCAGCATCTCGACGCCGGCGAGCGCTTTGTCCTCGTCACGGCACCGGATGCGCGGCCTTACGTCCGCATGATCGTCGAGCGCCTGTTCCCGACTCTGCCCGTCCTGTCTCACGTCGAGATCGCACGCGGCGTGGAGGTTCGCGTGCTCGGCTCGATCTCGTAAGGCGGGAGAATGCTGCCAAGCCTGCCGCTCGACGCTATCGCGTTCTCGGCCTTCCTCGCATTCTGCCGGATCGGGGCCTGCTTCATGCTGATGCCGGGCCTCTCCAGCGCGAGAGTTGCACCACACATACGGCTGTTCGCGGCTCTCGCGATTACTTGGGCCATGCTGGCGCATCTGTGGGACGCGATCCTGCCGCATACCGGCGGTCAGGCCTCGTCCAAGGTTCTGCTGGTGGGCTCCGAGCTGCTGATCGGCGCCACAATGGGCCTCGTAACCCGCTTCTATGTTCTCGCCCTGCAGTTTGCCGGGTCGGTCATCGCGAACGCGATAGGCCTCGGCGGCATTCCGGGCACGATTGTGGAAGAAGCCGAGCCGCAGCCGGCACTCGCGGCCATTATCACGCTCTGCGCCCTGATCGTGCTCTTCGCCTTCGACTTTCACCACGAGGTCGTGAAGGCGCTGATCATCTCCTACCAGGTCGCACCGGTTGGAAATCTGTTCGACGCCCAGGGCGCGCTGATCGATCTCACCGATACGCTTGCGCAATCCTTCTACCTGACGCTGCGCCTTGCGAGCCCCTTCATCGCCTACGCGATCCTTGCGAACCTGACGATCGGCCTCATCAACAAGCTGGCGCCGCACATCCCCGTATACTTCGTGTCCCTGCCCTTCACCGTCGCGGGCGGCCTCATCATGCTTTACTTCGGTATCGGCATCATGCTGTCGCTGTTTGCCGACGGCTTCCTGCCAACAACCTTGGGAGGTTGATGCCATGGAATCGCGTGCCGGCCGCTTGAAACGGCTCATCCGGCTGCAAAAGCAGATCAAGGGTCTCCACGAGACCCGCCACGCCCAGCATCTGACGGAAGCGCAGAAGGCAAGGCAGGACGCAGCGGAACTTCTGGATTCGCTGAACCGAGCGTCGCCGATGCCCGGCCTTTTCCCGGACATCTACAACCGCCGCATTGGTGCGGCGGTTGCCCGCGAAGAGCATGAAAAAGTGCTGGCACAGGAGGAAGCGAAGCTCGTTGCCGCTGCGACCGCCCGCACCAAGCGCGTCGAGGAAGCGTGGCGGGAGGCCGCCCAGTTGGAGGAACGTGAAGAAGAAGAGAAGGCGCGTCTCGAAATTATTGAGCGCAGCTTGGGTACCCCAAAGTAAGCCTGCCACAAGCTTGTCGCGCCATATTAGCGACATCAGATCAAGCGGGAGATAACCCTTGGCCGTTCCCTTGCAGAGCGATCTAGTGCTCGATGTCGTGCGTGCTGCCGATCCGGCTGCAGCCGACGCGGCGCGCGAGAAGCTCGCTGCACATGCGGCAGCACGGAATGCCGGAGCAGAGTTCAGCATCGCCGGGGCCGGCGACATCCAGTCCTCTGCGCCCGCCAGGAATCCCCGTTCTGATGCCTTCATGAAGTTCGAGGCCCTGGTGCTGCAGACATTCCTGCAGTCCATGCTGCCGAAGGATACGGAGTCGGTCTACGGCGAGGGACTGGCGGGCGAGATGTGGCACTCCATGATGGCCGAACAGCTCGCTAATCAACTCGCCGAGACCGGCGGCATCGGCATCGCCGAGCGCATCCTGAACAACTACTACAACAAGGATGACCAGCAGGGCGCATCCGCCGCTGAGACCACCAGCGAGACCGACACCGACATTCAGGCGCTGAAGTCGGCAGCCCTCCTCGATGAGATTCAGCGGACGATTGCGCAAGCGGTCAGCCAGGACCGTTCTGCAACTGCAACCGCCGAAATTTGAGCCCCCAACAATTTGAGTCAGATGAGAAAAGCTATATGCAGGACGCACCAGATTTCATGCGAACAGGAGCTCCCAGCGCTGAGGCTGGAGCTGCGCTCATGAACCTGTCTGCAATTTTGAGTCGCATCGAGGAAACGGTCGAAGCCGAAACCGCTGCCATCCGCACCGACATCCGCTTCGACATCAAGGGCTCGAATGCTCGCAAGAGCCGCTATCTCTACGAACTGAACAAGGCAATCTCGTCTCTTGGTGCCGCCACGTTGCAGGCGCAGCACTACGACGATATCAAGCGGCTGCGCGAAAAGCTCGCCCTCAACGAGCGCGCCATCCTCGCCCACCTCAATGCGGTGAACGAGGTTGCCGAACTGATGCAGGATGCCATTCAGCGCGCCGAGGCTGACGGCACCTACTCCGCAAGCGAATTCGGCCACATGGCATCGACTCAATGATCAAACTGATGGCGGCCGCACTGTGGATCAGCATCGCCACGACGGGCGCGCTGATCTTCTCCTTCCAGTCGGCTACGAAGGATGACACGGAAGAAGAGGCCCAGGCGACCGCGTTCGCCGGCCTGGACTACGTGCGGACCGGCATCATCTCGGTACCCATCTTCGAGAACGGCAAGGTTCACGGTTACTTCCTTGCCCGCCTCGTCTACACCGCCGAGGGGAAGAGGCTGGCACAGCTGAAGCTGCCGGCCGAGGCGCTGCTTAGCGACCTCGTCTACACGCACCTCTACGGCCATCCGGAAATCGACTTCACCTCGCGCAAGAACTTCGACGTCGACAGCTTCCGCGAGACGCTGCGCGCAGGTCTCAATGAGAGGATCGGCGAAGATCTGATCCGAGAGATTCTGGTCGAACAGATCGACTATCTGCCCAAGGACCAGGTCGGCACCAGTCAAACCAAGACGGCGGCGTCAGAAGCACCTCGTTAGTGCGGCACACTTGACGATTACTGTTGATCGGCCACCAGTTGTGATAGCGGTGAAACACAGCATGTGGGAGCCGCGATTCGGGCGGGCGTAGCTTCCGATCTGCAGACGCATAGTCGAGGTGCCGGAGACACATGACGAGCGCAGAAAGCAGTCCACCTTCCGACAGCCAATCCGACGAGGCGGAGGCATTACGCAAGCTGTCGGTTCCCGATATTGAGGACATCATCGGCTACAAGCTGCGCCTCGCGCAGCTGCTCGTATTCCAGGACTTCCTGGAGACATTTTCCGAGCTGCGGCTCCGCCCCGCTGAATTTTCCGTTCTCGTGCTGATCGCCCGCTCACCGGGCCTCAAGCAGACTGAAGTCGCCGAGCGGCTCGGCATCAAGCGCGCCAATTTCGTTGCGCTGATGGACGGACTGGAACGCCGCGGCCTCGCGGAGCGGCGCAAGTCGGCCAACGACAAGCGCTCTCATTCGCTGCATCTGACGCCGGAAGGCCATCGGTTCGCGGAGAGGATGCTCGCCATCTGGAAGACACACGAGCAGCGTTTCGTTGACCGCCTCGGCGGCAGGGAAGCCCGCGACAAGCTCATAGAGCTTCTTGATCGTCTGCTCGATACCGAACACAAGTCCACATCTTCACGTTGACGTAAACGTCAATTACTTGTTATGTGTTCCCATCGTTCAATTGGGAGGCCGGAAGGCCCGGATGGGAGTACACGATGAGCCTTGATGCTATTGCAGAGAAGATCCGCGAAAAGGTTTCCGGCTCCGGCTTCAGCAAGTCGGTGAAGTTCGATCTCGGCAGCGACGGCGTGATCGTCATCGACGGTCAGAACGTCACCACCACTGATGCTGATGCCGACTGCACGATCACCATCTCGAAGGACAATTTTGAGGACCTGATCGCGGGCGAACTGAACCCGACGATGGCTTTCATGACCGGTAAGATCAAGGTCGCTGGCGACATGTCGATCGCCATGCAGCTGAGCCAGGTGATCTGATCCAGGAATTTTTCGGGAAAGGCGGCCAACCGGCCGCTTTTTTACTTGAGCTCCCCTTTCACGGCACACGCGAAGGTCGTAAGTGACCCAGCGTAAATTTCTTTTGGGGAGCATCTAATGCGTTTTCTGAGGTACCTGCCGGCTCTTGCGGCGCTGGCAATTCTGCCGACTTCGGCGATGGCTGAGGACATGGTGTTCAAGCTGATCAACAAGAGCAGCTTTGTCATCACCGAGCTCTATGCGTCGCCGTCGAACGTCAAGAGCTGGGAGGAGGACATCCTCGGCACGGACGTCCTCGGATCGGGCGAGACCGTCAACGTGACCATCGCCGACGGCCGCCGCGCCTGCGAGTACGACCTGCGCATCGTGTTCGACGATGGCGACGCTATCGAGGACACCACCGACCTTTGCGAGACGGCATCCTACACCGTCACCGACTGATCGTCGGACAGTTTTGGAAGTCAGGCAGCCCGCGCCTCGTGCGCGGGCTTTGCTTTTCTGCCAGAGGCGCGCAGCACGCCGCGCGCACCGTCAAGCGCACCAGCACGCAGCTCGAGCGCGAGGAAACGGTGACGCTCATAAGGTCCAGGCATCGACAGTTTGCCGGTGCGATCCGCGCTGAAGCCGAAGCGCGCGTAATAAGGCGCATCGCCGACCAGCAGGATCGCGCCGTGGCCAAGCCGCGCAGCCTCCGCAATCGCGTGCTGCATCAGAGCCGAGCCGATGCCCGCGCCCTTCAGCGACGGATCGACCGCAAGCGGTCCGAGCAGCAGCGCCGCCGGTCCGCCCTCGCCTGCCTGAACGTTCCAGAGGCGCACGGTGCCGACCAGCATGCCATTCTCGTCCTTCGCAGAGAAGGCGAGGCCCTCAGCCGGCAGCCGGCCGCGGCGCAACTTTTCCGACGACTTGCGCTTGCGCATGCGCCCCATCGCGCGGTCGAGCAGCGCCTCGCGCGCGGCAACATCCTGCGCGCTTTCGGCAGCGATCGCGATAGAGGGAACGGAGATGACGGCAGCCTGCGTGGACATCTTTCAGCGTCCTTGAAGAATAGGCCTGATTTCAGGGTGAGCTTCGCCAGGCGGATGGCCCGCCTGGCGCTTGTTCGGATCGCCTGAAAGCCCTGCGTCAGATGACGTAGGCGCGCAGCGGCTCGAACCCGTTGAACGCGACCGCCGAGTAGGTCGTCGTGTAGGCGCCGGTGCCGGCGATCAGCACCTCGTCACCGATGCTCAGCGACAGCGGCAGCGGATACGGGGTCTTCTCGTACAGAACGTCCGCCGAGTCGCAGGTCGGGCCGGCGAGGATGCAGGGCGCGGTCGCATCGCCGTCGTGCGGCGTTGCAATCGGGTAGCGGATCGCCTCGTCCATCGTCTCGGCGAGACCGCCGAACTTGCCGATGTCGAGGTAGACCCAGCGCACGTTGTCGTTGTCAGCCTTTTTGGAGATCAGCACGACTTCCGACTTGATGACGCCGGCATTGCCCACCATGCCGCGGCCCGGCTCGATGATCGTCTCCGGCAGACGATTGCCGAAGTGACGCGACAGCGCCTCGAAGATCGCCTCGCCGTAGGCCGAAGCCGCCGGCACATCGCGCAGGTAGCGGGTCGGGAAGCCGCCGCCCATGTTGACCATGCGCAGGACGATGCCCTCGTTCGCGAGCGTGTCGAACACCATCTTGGCGTCGCCGAGCGCGCGGTCCCAGGCGTCCAGGTTGGTCTGCTGCGAGCCAACGTGGAACGACACGCCGTAGGCGTCGAGGCCGAGGGAGCGCGCATGACGCAGCACGTCGACGGCCATCGCCGGGACGCAGCCGAACTTGCGCGACAGCGGCCACTCGGCACCTTCGCCATCGGTGAGGACGCGGCAGAAGACGCGGCTGCCCGGAGCAGCGCGCGCGATCTTCTCGACCTCCTCGACGGAGTCGACGGCGAACAGGCGAATGCCGAGTTCGTAGGCGCGCGCGACGTCGCGCTCCTTCTTGATGGTGTTGCCGTAGCTGATGCGGTCAGCGGTCGCGCCGGCGTCGAGCGCCATCTCGATCTCGTTGACCGATGCGGTGTCGAAGCAGGAGCCGAGCGAAGCCAGCAGGCGCAGGATCTCCGGCGCCGGGTTGGCCTTCACGGCGTAGTAGATCTTAGAATAGGGCAGCGCGCGCTCGAAGGCGCGGTAGTTCTCCTGGACCACGTCGAGGTCGACAACAAGGCACGGACCAGCCGGTCGTCGGGTGGCAAGGAAGTCGAGGATACGCTGGGTTGCCATCGTGGTTCTCCGCATCGAGCAAGCTGCAGGATGTTCCGGCCCTCAGACCATGGTCCTGCACGGACAAAGGAACGCGTTGGGTGAATCGAGGTTCGGCCGGTGGAGGACACCGAACCTGAGACGCTTCACGCGCGGCTATGAACCTGCGCCTTGCGGCGAAGATTCGTTCTTTTGTCTGCCTTGGCTTGGAGAACCCTCCGCACTGCCGGCAATGAAGGTGTGCCTCTTCAGTAACCCCGGTCTATGGACAACCGGCAAGCACCAGAAAGGCCCGCACCGTCGTTGCTTCAAGGTGTCCTCGGATCAGCGGTTGGCCGTCTGACCGACTGGAGTGGTTGGCTCCAGGTACCTTACCGATTTCCCTCACCAAACGAGGTTACGGCGGACACCCACAGGCACGTGCGACTTTGGGCAAGCGGGCATATAGGGAAATCGCTTTTCACAATCAATGGCTAATTCACGTCTCTCACAGCTTCGCGCAAGGGTGAGTCCCGCCTGCAACAGTTACCATTTCCTAAGGCCGCCCTTGATCTGCCGCGCCAAATGAACAAAGCTTCGCGCCTCGTTCCAGTTTGGACGATTTGCGGGAGTTATATGGACACGCTGACACGCATGCGTGCCTTCGTCGATGTGGTGGAGGCAGAGGGATTTTCGGCGGCCGCGCGCAAGATCGGGCGTTCGAAGGCATTGCTGTCAAAGTATGTCCGTGAGCTGGAGGACGAGCTTGGCGCCCTGCTGCTCAACCGCACCACACGCCAGTTCTCGCTCACCGAAGCCGGCCACATCTACTACAAGCGCGCGTCCGAGCTGATCCAGGAGATCGACAGCCTGGCCGAGAGCGTGCGCAACTCGGCGGGCGACGTGCGCGGCCGCATCAAGCTGACTGCACCTCGGACCTTCTCCGACGCACCTATCGGCCAGTCGCTGATCGACTTTGCGAAGGAACATCCGGACATTGTCCTCGACATCCAGCTCGACGACCGCTTCGTCGACCTCGTTGAGGAAGGTTTCGACGTCGCCATCCGCATCACGCGGCTCGAAGATTCGTCGATGATCGCGCGCCGGCTGGCGCCGTTTTCGCTGAAGATTTGCGGTTCGCCCGATCTCATCAAACGCGTTGGCAGGCCCGAAAAGCCGCAGGACCTCGTCAAGCTGCCCTGCCTTGTCGACACCAACGGCCGCTGGCTGGCGAATTGGCCATTCATGCGCGAGAATGGTGAGCTCTTCTCGGTTCCGGTATCAGGTCCTATCGAGGTCAACAGCCCATTGACCACACGAGCTGCCGCAATCTCCGGGCTGGGCTTTGCGCCCCTGCCCGACTTCATCGCCAAACCGGCGCTTGCGAGCGGTGAACTTGTCTCGGTGCTCGATGAATGGACACCGCGTGGCGGCGGCATCTTTGCCGTCTATCCGCATCGGCGCTACCTGCCGGCCAAGATCCGGGTGTTCGTCGATTACCTCGCGCAATGGTTCAAGCAGCATGAGGGTTGAGCTCGCAGGTCCCAATTTCGCCGGGTTTCTGACGATGCTGGCGCAAGATCCAAAAGGAACGGAACGGACGTGAAGACGACACGGTCAATCATTTCGGCCGCGGCCGCCCTGCTCCTGGCGACCACGCCTAATGCCCTGTCCCATCCTCACGTATTTGCCGAAGCGAATCTCGAAGTGGCGCTCACTGGCGATGGCGCGGTCGAGGCACTGCGCCATGTCTGGCGCTTCGATGACCTGTTCTCCTCGACCGTCCTGTTGGAATTCGACAAGAATTCCGATCTGACCCTCGACGACGACGAACTCGAAGAGGTCGGCAAGGTCATCCACGAATCGCTTGCCGAGTTCGACTATTTCCAGTTCGTCGAAAACGCGGGAAAAGCGGTGAAGATGACACCGCCGGAGGCGATCCTCGCCAACTACCAGGACAACCAGCTGATCGTCTTCTTTGAATCGAAGCCCGTCGAGAAGCTGGCCCTGCAAGGCACGCTCTCCTTCGGTGTCTATGACCCGACCTTCTACACGGCGATCGATTTTTCAGAAGACGACAACATGTCCGTTGCCCCTCTGCCGGCGAGCTGCAAGAAGACGGTGGTCCGCCCTGATCCCGACGAGGCGATCGCGATGAACCAGGACAAGCTCACGGAAGCGTTCTTCGAGGACCCGTCCAGCAACGACATGTCGAAGCTGTTCGCCACCCGCCTTGAACTGACCTGCTCATAAGGGAATTGCGAGCCTCATGCAGAAGCCCGCGACGCGCGCCGCCTTCCTCCTGATCGCCGCCACCGGCCTGCTTGCCACGCTCGTCTCGGCCGGCCATTCGCAAAGCTCGCTCGGCATCGGCTCGAACGAGGCGACGCTACCCGCGACCGGCATGTTCGCGGGGCTGCTCAACTGGATCAACGTCCACCAACAGAACTTTTATCGCTCGCTGACCGGCGCGCTGCGCTCGATGCGTGATGGCGGCGGCGGGGCATGGCTGCTTGTCGGCCTCTCCTTTGCCTACGGCGTCTTCCATGCCGCGGGGCCCGGCCACGGCAAGGCGGTGATCTCCTCCTACATGCTGGCGAACGAGGTGGCGTTGCGGCGCGGCATCCTGCTGTCGTTCCTGTCGGCGCTGCTGCAGTCACTGACGGCGATCATCATCATGGCGGCCGTGTTCCTGATCCTGCGCGGCACGTCGGTATCGATGACCGACGCGACGCGCTTCCTGGAAGTTGCTTCCTACGTGCTGGTGACGGCGTTCGGCGCCTGGTTGCTGTGGCAGAAGGCATGGCCGCGCCTGCGCGCCCTGTTCGTGGGCCAGCCTGCGCACAGCCTCTCGGCGGCAAGCCACCACGAGCATCACCACCATCACGATCATCACGCCTGCAGCCATGGTCATCATCACCATGACCATGCGCACGATCATCACCAACATCATGGCCATCACCATCATGACGATGTCTGCCCAAGCTGCGGCCACTCGCACGCGCCGGATCCGAAACTCATCGGCGGCGAACGCTTCGACTGGAAGACGGCATGGACGGCGATCATTGCGGTGGGCCTGCGCCCCTGCACCGGCGCACTGATCGTCCTGTCCTTTGCCTTCCTCAACGGGCTTTATGTGGCGGGCGTGCTGTCAGTGCTCGCGATGGGCCTTGGCACGGCGATCACCGTGTCGGTCCTCGCGATCCTTGCGGTGACCGCCAAGAACTGGGCGGTCGCAGTTGCAGGCGATGGCCGCACCGGCAATCGCGTCCATGCGGCGATCGAGATCGCCGGCGCTGCCTTCGTCTTCCTGCTGGGTGTAATGCTGCTGTCCGCAAGTCTGACGGCCTGACCGCCGCTCAGCGCTGGAAAGTCGTGCCGAGATAGACGCTTGTCTCGTCGTAGTCTCGGCCAGGCAAATTGCTGCGCTGGACCTCATGCCGCGCGCGGCCGGTGATTCCGGCATAGCGGTTCAGCCACCAGGTCAGACCCGCCTCGCCCCACAGTACCGTGTCACGCGCATCCGAAGCCGCGTAGTCGCGGTATTCGAGCCCGACGGCCGCGCGGCCGGTCAGGTTCGAACGCAGCTGATGATTCACCTCTACGCTGCCCGTATAGAGCAGCGAACCGGTCTCGCCCGCACTGGTCGTGCCTTCGACTTCGGTTGCGGCGTTAAGGTCGACCCTCGTGCCGCGGACCGGCGACCACGACAGCCGGCCAGCAGTGACAAAGCCTGAAATGGAGGCGAGCCGGTCGTCATCTGGCCGCTCTGTCAGCCAGCCACCTGAAATCTCGCCGGTCAGCTTTTCACGCAGGTCCAGTTCGACACCTGTACGCAGAGCGTAACGGTCGGCCGAGCGCTCGTAGCCCGCGCTGTCGCGCGTCTCGTCATAGAAGCGCCGGCCGGCCTCGGCCTCAATGAACGGCCGGATCGCCGGAAAAATCTCATAGCCCAGCCGCAGCTTGGCCGTCGCCAGTGTCGAATCACGCTCCGCCTGTGAGACGACCGACCCGTCGTCGAGCTTCGCGTCGCCATAGAAATTGCGGGAAACGTCGCCCGTCAGCCCGAAGCGGAAGCGCGCGATGTCGCGCGTCACGCCCACGATCCCCGTCAGCGTGTGGCGCAGCGGCCGGTCAGCAACGCCGGCGACCAGCGACGGCGACGACGCAGAGTCCTCGCGCACGCGATAGCCGGCACCGGCTACCGCGTTGATGTCGCCGCCGAGATCCAGCCGCAGCTCACCATTGATGCCGCCTTCCGGCTCATCGATCTTCTTGCCCGAGATGGACTTGCGCCAGTTGAGGCCGGCATCGACGGTCGCGCTGTGCCGCGACCAGTCGGAGATGGCATTGAGGCGCAGCGCCGTCTCGGAGTAGGTCGAGCTCTTGCCGTCCTCTGACGAATTGGCGTTCGACGTCCAGCCGATACCCTGATCGAGCCGCGGCCGCACGGTAAAGGTTCCCAGGCGAAGGCCAACCGGGTCGAACGGGTTCTCTTCCGGCCCAGCGCCTCTGCCCTCGATCGCGCCAGTGCGGATCGCATCGGCTGCCGCGCGCTGGTTGCGTTCCGGATCCTCGGAGGTAGCGGTGGGCGTACGCGTGGCGGCGGATACCTCCTCCGCCTCGGCAGCCTGCGCTGCGGCGGCCCGCCGCTGC
Source organism: Aminobacter sp. J41 (assembly GCF_000526635.1). GTDB lineage: Bacteria > Pseudomonadota > Alphaproteobacteria > Rhizobiales > Rhizobiaceae > Aerobium. Next base: position 14,515 of record NZ_JAGL01000010.1, on the reverse strand, counting down.
TGGCGACTTTGTCGCGGCCGGGCCTCTTCCTCGTCACCGAATGGCGATTGAGAGGCTGCACCGCCCAATAGCTCATTGTTGATGTCTTCCTCGGCGACGGCTCCGCGCAGTGTCGGCAGGTCCTGCGCGGCAGCGGGCACGCAGGCGAACGCGACACCGGCCGCTATCGTCAGTGCAGCCGCCCGCAAGCCTGTCCTGTCACAAGGAGTTGGTGCCATCGTCGCCCGGTCATGTGGCGCACCCCGCGCCGAAGCTTTACCGGACCGTAAACAGCGATGGTTAATGGAGAATTGATGCGTGCGGCGACGCACGCTCAACGCAGCGTTGGACATCCTTTTGCGGAGGCGTTAAGCGCATTTCATGCGCAGAAACACTCTTTCGACCCCGATCGATCGCAAGGCCGCCGCCCAGTCCGCCATCCGCACCGTGAACACGGAAGCAGAAGGCTTGGCTGCGCTGGCAAGTGCCCTTAACAACGGCCTTGCCGAGCCCTTCGCGGAAGCGGTCGAACTCATCAGCAAGATCACCGGCCGCCTGATCGTCACCGGCGTTGGAAAGAGCGGACACATCGGCTCGAAGATCGCGGCGACCATGGCCTCGACCGGCACGCCAGCCTTCTTCGTCCACCCGGCCGAAGCCAACCACGGCGACCTCGGTATGATCGACCTCGATGATGCGATCCTCGCCATCTCCTGGTCGGGCGAGACGGCGGAGCTGAAGGGCATTGTCACCTATGCGCGCCGCTTCAACATTCCGATCATCGCCATCACTTCGGGCGTCGACTCCACACTCGGCCGCGAGTCGACCGTTCTGCTGGCACTGCCGAAGACGGCGGAAGCCTGCCCGCACGGCCTGGCACCGACGACCTCGACCGCGATGCAACTGGTGCTGGGCGATGCGCTGGCGATCGCGCTGCTCGAAGCGCGCGGCTTCACTCCTGACCAGTTCCGCACCTTCCATCCCGGCGGCAAGCTCGGCGCGAGCCTCGTCAAGGTCAGCGAGATCATGCATGTCGGCGACAGCCTGCCGCTGGTAAAGTCCGGCACGCTGATGATTGAAGCTGTCTCGGAAATTTCGGGCAAGGGCTTCGGCTGCGTCGGCATCGTCTCTGAAGACGGCCGCCTGACCGGCATCATCACCGACGGTGACCTTCGCCGTCACCTCGGCCCGAACCTGCTAACGCAGACGGTCGACGAGGTGATGACCCGCAATCCTAAGCGCGTCGACCGGGACACGCTGGCCGGCAAGGCGCTGCAGCTGGTGAATTCGTCGTCGATCACGACCGTTTTCGTCGTCGAAGACGACAAGCCGATCGGCCTTGTCCATCTGCACGACCTGTTGCGAATTGGCGCGGCCTAGGCCGCCTCGACCCTGAGCTCTCCGTTTTCCGCGGCAACGACGCGCACGCGCGTTCCCTCTGCCATGTCCTCACCAGTGACACGCCAGAGCGTATCGCCGATGCGCACCCGGCCGTGGCCGTTGACGATCGGCTCCGTCAGCGTCGCAAGCCGGCCGACGAGCTGGCGGTCGCGCTGGTTGAGAAGCGGCTGGTCGGTATCATCGGCGCCGGTGGCCGGAAACAGCCGACGCCCGATCAGCACTGAAGCGAGCGACAGGATCAGGAAGGCCAGCACCTGCATCTGCCAGCCCCAGAAAGCAAAGTCCCAGAGCTGGAACGAGAGCAGCCCGGTGAGGATCGCGGCGACGCCGAACCAGAGCAGGTAGACGCCGGGCGACATCACCTCAAGCGCGAGCAGCGCGACGCCAATCACCATCCAGCTCCACGGCCCTATGTCGCTGAACCACTGCGCGATCATGTGAACCTCCCCCGCGCGGCTTGCCGCCTTATTGACCCTGCTCGGGATTGACCACTGGCGGCCGGGCAGCCGGTCGCGTCACCTGCGGTCGCTGCGCGGCCGGCGCGTCATTGCTGAACAGTTCCTTGGCGATCTGGCCGATGCCGCCGAGAGAGCCGATCAGCGACGAGGCCTCCAGCGGCATCAGCACGATCTTGCTGTTTGGTGCCGTGCCGATCTGCGCCATCGCCTCGGTGTATTTCTGCGCGATGAAGTAGTTCAGCGCCTGCATGTCGCCCTTGGCGATCGCTTCCGAAACCATCTGAGTTGCGCGGGCTTCCGCCTCGGCGGCGCGCTCACGCGCCTCGGCGTCGCGGAACGCAGCTTCGCGCCGGCCTTCGGCCTCGAGAATCTGCGCCTGCTTGCGGCCCTCGGCAACGAGGATTTCGGCGCGACGGTCGCGTTCGGCCATCATCTGGCGGGCCATAGAGTCGACCAGGTTCTTCGGCGGGTTGATGTCCTTGATCTCGACGCGAGTGATCTTGATGCCCCAGGCCTGCGCCGCATCATCGACGATGTGCAGCAGCCGGTCGTTGATCGCATCGCGGTTGGAAAGCAGCTCGTCGAGGTCCATCGAGCCCATGACCGAGCGAATGTTGGTCATGGTGAGGTTCAGGATCGCGTTCTGCAGCCCCGCCACCTGATACGCAGCCTGCGCCGCGTTCAGCACCTGATAGAAGGCCACGCCATCCACCGACACCGTCGCATTGTCCTTCGTGATGACTTCCTGGGTCGGAACGTCGAGCACCTGCTCCATCATGTTCATCCGCGCACCGATGCGGTCGATGAACGGGACGATGATGTTGAGGCCTGGCGTCAGCGTCTTCGTGTACCGGCCGAAGCGCTCGACGGTGTAGTTGTAACCCTGCGGGACGGTCTTGATGCCCGCAAAAATGACGAGCAGGACGAGAACGACCAGCACCGGAACAAGAACGTCGAAACCCGAAAACGGCATCAATACCTCCAATCGCCAGACCAGCATCAGGCGGTCATGACCCGTCACGGGCCCCGCGATCAGATGTAAGGCCGTTTTCGCCGCGTTACAATCAGAAGGCGAGAGCCGTCAGATCCAGCCCTGCAGCTCGCGCCGCACCAGCGTCTCGATCACTTCCATGCCTTCCGGCGTATCGTTCAGGCACGGAATGTGCGTGAACTTTTCACCGCCGGCATGCATGAAGACCTCGCGCACCTCACCGTCGATCTCTTCCAGCGTCTCGATGCAGTCCGCCGAGAAGCCCGGATTGACAATGGCAATGCGCTTCACGCCTTCGCTCGCCAGCTTCTCCACCGTCTTGTCGGTGTAGGGCTTGATCCACTCGGCCTTGCCGAACAGCGACTGGAAGGTCGTGATCATCTGCTTGTCCGAAAGCTTCAGGCGCTCGCGCAGCAGGCGCGTCGTCTTCAGGCAGTGGCAGTGATAGGGATCGCCCTTCTCGAAGTAGCTCTTCGGAATGCCGTGGTAGGAGGTGATGATGACCTCCGGCTCGAAATCGATCTTGGCGAGGTGGTTCTCGATCGAGCGGGCTAGCGCCTCGATATAGACCGGCTCGTCAAAGTAGGGCGGCACCGAGCGCGCGGTCGGCATGTGCCGGATCTTCATCAGCGCGCGGTAGAGCTGGTCGTTGGCCGTCGCGGTCGTCGTTGCCGAGAACTGCGGATAGAGAGGGAACATGACGATCCGGTCGCAGCCCTGCTTCATCAGGTTGTCGACGGCGCTGCGGATCGAGGGAGTGCCATAGCGCATGCCCCAGTCCACGACGATGCGATCGTCGTCCTTGAACGCCTCGGCGAGCTTTTCGGCCTGCGCGCGGCTGATCGTGCGCAGCGGCGACTCGTTGCGTTCCTTGTTCCAGATCGACTCGTAGTTCTTCCCGGCCTTCTGCGGGCGCGTGGTCAGCACGATGCCGTGAAGGATCGGCAGCCATACCGCGCGCGGCGCCTCGATGATGCGCGGATCCGACAGAAATTCGCGCAGGTAACGGCGCACCGACCAGTAGTCGGTTCCGTCCGGCGTTCCGAGATTACTGAGAAGGACGCCGATCCTGCCCTGGCGAACGGGCGGATGGCCTTCCGGCAGCGGTCCTGTCGTGCGTGTCCTGTCGTCGGCCGGTGCCGCGAGAGAGTTCATCTGCGTTCTCCTAGCAAGTCGCCGGAAACTAGGCCGATCCTTGCTCAATGCAAGGGTGCAGCTTGCCACACCTTAGAGACATTCCAAAGAATCTGCACCCGCGGCTGCCGCCCGCCCTGCGCCAGATCAACGACTTACTGGAGCCCTGCGATTCCGGAATGGCAGAAGTGCGCCGAGCTCTTACGCGGCGTAGTCCCGCTCGTCGGATATCACCTTGCCATCGTTCGGCAGGGAGCCCGGATCGACGGGTCTCACCTTGCCGCCCAGCTTGGTCACGTCACGCAGCGTAGCCTCCACCGCCGACGCATCGACATTCGCACCCTCGCCGGGTTCGACCAGAAAAGTCATGACATCGCGCGCCCCCTCGCGCCCGACGACCAGCCTGCCACGCTTGAGCTCGGGATGACGTGCCAGCACCTCGGCGATCTGCTTCGGGTCGACGAACATGCCCTTGACCTTGGTGCGCTGGTCGGCGCGGCCCATCCAGCCCTTGATCCTCATGCCGGTGCGCCCGCACGGCGAGCGACCCGGCAGCACAGCCGAAAGGTCGCCGGTCGAAAGCCGCACCAGCGGATAGGCCGGGTTGAGGCTGGTCACGACCAGCTCGCCCACCTCGCCCTCCGGCACCGGATCGCCGGTGCCGGGGCGGACGATCTCGACGATCAGGTTCTCGTTGACGATCATGCCGGGGTTCGGCGAGCCGTCTTCGGCCGCGCTTTCATAAGCGATGACGCCGAACTCGGCAGTTGCATAACACTGATAAACCCGCACGCCGCGCTCGAAATATTCGGAGCGCAGAGACGGGAACAGCGCTCCACCGCTGACGAGGCCGATCTTGAACGAAGACAGGTCCTTGCCGGTCTCGGCGGCGCGGTCGAGCAAAACCTTCAGGAAGTCCGGTGTGCCGCAGTAGACGGTCGGCTTCAGCGCCGCAGCTGCCTCGACCTGCATGTCGGTGTTGCCGGTGCCTGCCGGAAAGACCGCGCAACCCAGCGCCCGCGCGCCGTGATCCATCATGAAGGCGCCAGGCGTCATGTGGTAGGAGAAGGAATTGTGGACGATGTCCCCTGCCCGCACACCAACCGCATAGAAAGCGCGCGCTGCCTGCGCCGGATCGTCGGCAAGCCCCTGCGGCTCCCAGATTGGGCCGGGCGACATGAAGATGCGCCCGCCGCGCAGTTGCTCGGGATTGGCGAACCCGGCAAAGGGCGGCGCCTTTGCCTGGAATTCCATCAGGTCCGATTTGTGCAGGATGGGCAGACGCTGCAGCGCCTCGCGCGACGTCAGGCTGGCAGGATCAACACCCTTGAGCCACTCTGCCAGCCCCGGCGCATATTTGATCGCCGAGGCAACAAACTGCGGAAGACGTGCAAAGAGATCGGCCTCGCGCGCCTCTTGCGGGCGTCGCTCTGCCTCGTCGTAACTGGCCGCCATTGTTCCTCCCTGGCCTCCGGCACCTGTCAGGGCACTATCGCAGCGGCCCTGCAGCGGAGGCAAGGGGGAGCCAGGCCGGTTCTCAGGAAATTCCGCTAGACTGGCGGATCAACTGAAACTGCGAGCCGCTCGTAGCCGTGCAGTTCAGCATCGTCTGCGTTGCCAATCTGCAGTTCACGAGGGTCGTCCCACCTCGAACCAGCGAATTCACGGTGATGGAGACGGTATCCGCGTCCGTCTGCGTGTAATTACCGTCAGCGAGTTTATTTCCGGTATCGGTCGCAATGGTTTCAAAACGACCTCCCGAGAAGCGCGAAATCGCCACACCATCCGTGCTGATCCATTCGCCTTCAAAGCCGCTGCCCGGCATCGTCGACGGACCAGCCGGCCCGCCACGCATGGGGGGAGGCCCGGCGCTCTGGCAAGCCGCCAGCGCCACCGCCATTGCCGCTGCGGCGGTAACGCGAATCATTCCCGCATTCATCATCCCGATTGTCCTCTCCTCGGTACGATTAACTCGTCCTTCGCCGTTTTTGCAGGCGAACGCAAGGCAGCGTAGAAAGCGCCCCGGTTGATAACGTTCAGGATGCAAGATCGTTGCAGTCTTGCAACGCAGGAATAAGTTGGCTCAGGCTTCCGCCATCTTCCTGAGTTCCGCAACCAGCCTGTCCCTGTCGGCGGTGAAGCCCTTGTAGTCGAGCTGCGCTTCGCCGAGCGCCATCAGCTGCTCGGCAAAGCCCGCGGCGATTCGCGCCCGCTCGGGATGCGCCTGCAGCCGGGTCATCGGGTCGAGGTAGATGCGGATCGTGAACAGGATGTCGCCGGTCTTGGGCAGCTTGCGCAGCGTCTGCCGCTCGACGCGGATGAAGAGCGATGCGGCGAGATCCTCGTCGGTGAACCGCGACGGCCGGTTGGCCGCGCGCTCATCACGCTCCATGTCCGACAGCGGATGGTAGAGCTCAGAGTTGAGCTGCAGCGACCAGTTCATCCGCTCGACAGGCAGCTCGACCGCGAGCTTGTCGAAGATGCGCTCGATCACCGTCGCGTTGCGCGTACCAGTGCCGAAGCCGGGAACAGGCGTGTGGATCTTGTCGATCGGCTTGCGGAACTTTTCGTCGAGCCGCCAGGATGATGGAAAGCACAGCGCCGCTGCCGCCAACCGCCAGCCATCATCGCCACGGCGCATGATGACCAGGTCCTCCTGCACGAGGAACGAAGCAGCCTTCAGCGGGTTGACGCCTTCAAGTTCCACCCGTCTGCCGAGTTCGGGCAGCACGATCGCGCTGCCGTCGCGCTGGTACGTCTGCGGAAATTTCGCCAGCAGGTGCTCGACAAGCAGATCGAGAACTTCTGCCTGCGCCTCTTCGGTTCCTTCCTCGGCGGCGAAGATCTTGTCCGGGATGGTGTCGTAGAGCCTGTTCTTTTCGGAAAGATACGGCCCGAGGAGGTCGTCGATTTCGATCCAGGTATCGAGTTCCAGCGGCTTCAGTCCGATCCTGAAAAGAGGGCCCGAACCGTCATAGGGCGTGTACGCGAGCGTCATTTCCTGCTTATCCAACCAGTCGAGCCTCTATCAGACCACGCAGCGAGTTGCCGACAAAGAGCTTGCGATGCCGCAGGTCGTCCGGGCGAAGGACCTGCTCGACGGTCCGGCCTTCCAGCAACAGCGCCTCACGCATCACGCCCTGCAGCAGCCCGCATGCGAGCGGCGGTGTTGCCAGCCTGCCGTCATCCAGCTCAACGAACACGCTGGTTATCGTGCCTTCGCACACCTCGCCCTTCTCGTTCAGGAGCAGGACGTCGTCGGCCTCATCGGCGGCAAATTCCGCCCGCGCCGCCTCGTAGGCAGAGCGCAGCGACGTCTTGTGCCGCAGTAGTTCATCGGAGGAGGCAAGCCTTGTCGAAGCAATGCGCAGCTTCCAGACAGTGCCTTCCGCCAACGGCGCGAACGGCTTTGCCTCAATCGTGAAGCTTCCGTCGGCTTCGAGGCCGACCCGCACCCGCTTAGGGGCATCGGCATCGCGCAGTTCCGCCGCAAGCGCCGCCTCAATCTCATCCGGGGAGAAGGCAAAGCCAAGCGCCCGCGCCGACCGCGCGAGGCGCGCGAGATGGAGATCCTTGCGGACGAGGCCCTCTTTAGGCTCGAAGCGCAGCGTCTCGATCAGATGGAAGCGGGCTTTTCCCCCGTCGCGAACCGGCCCTTCAGCAGGCATTCTTCATATTCTCCTTCGGCGGTGGAATCGAACACCACGCCGCCGCCGACATTGTAGACGGCTCGTCCCTCGGGGTAGAGCGAGATGGTCCGGATGGCGACGTTGAACTGCATCCGCCCGTCTGGTGCCAGCCAGCCGATCGCCCCGCAATAGACGTCGCGCGGCCCGTCCTCAAGCGCGCGCAGGATCTTCATGGCGCTGATCTTCGGCGCGCCGGTGATCGACCCGCACGGGAACAGCGCCGCGAGGATGTCGCGGAACTCCAGCCCCTCGATGAGCCGCGCCTTCACGAGGCTGACCATTGTGTGCACCGTCGCGTAGCTCTCGACCCGGAACAGCTCCGGCACGTCGAGCGTCCCGACCTCGCTGATGCGCGAGATGTCGTTGCGCAGGAGGTCAACGATCATCCGGTTTTCGGCCTGGTTCTTCGGATCGTTGCGCAGAAATTCGCGCAGCGCCTCGTCTTCCTCCGGCGTCTTGCCGCGCGGAGCGGTGCCCTTCATCGGCAGCGTCTCGATCCAGCGGTCGCGCGAGACCTGGAAGAACAGCTCCGGCGAGCGCGACAGCACCACCGGCCCGTCGAGGTCGATGAAGGCCGAATGGCGCACCGGCTGCTTCTGGCGCAGCGCGCCGAAGATGGCGAGCGGATCGCCCTCCCAAGAGGCTTCCACCGGGAAGGTCAGGTTGCCCTGGTAGCAGTCGCCCTGCGCGAGATGCTGGTGCAGACGCTTAAATCGCTCGGTGTACTTGGCCCGGGACCAGGTCGCGCGCGGATTGGCGATCGACGCGTTGGTCGGCTCGTCGAGGTTGAGGTCTGCGACGTCCGTGGGCTCGGCAGGCCCGTCGAACACGCCGAAGCACAACAGCGGCGCGTTGCGCTTTTCCGGCATCGACGACAGCAGCGCTGGGTCGAGCAGGTAGCCCGCCTCGTAGGACAGATACCCCGCTGCCCACTTTCCAGAATTGCGGGCTTCTTCGACGCGCGCCAGCGCCGGCAGGAACTCCTCGGGCTCCCAGGCGACGATCACCTCTTGCGGCTTGGCAAACAGCAGCTCGCTGCCATCCAGATCATTCCGGAAGCAGGCAATCGATCGTCTGGGATACATGAGCGCAGTCCGAATTCAGGCCGGCTGCTGGTCCATCGCCTCAAGTTCGTCGATCAGCCCTTCGATCATGGAAAGGCCCCTGCCCCAGAACGCGGGGTCCGACGCATCAAGACCGAAAGGAGCCAGAAGCTCGGAATGGTGCTTGGTGCCGCCAGCCTTCAGCATGTCGAAATACTTGTCCTGAAAGCCTTTGTCTGCCTGCATGTATACAGCAAAGAGCGAGTTCACAAGACAGTCGCCGAACGCGTACGCGTAGACGTAGAACGGCGAGTGGATGAAGTGCGGAATGTAGGCCCAGAAGGTCTCGTAGCCGTCGCGCAACGCGATTGCCGGCCCGAGGCTCTCTGCCTGGACGTCGAGCCAGTGCTGGCCGATCCGCTCGCTCGTCAGCTCGCCGCTACGGCGCTCGGTGTGGATGCGACGCTCGAACTCGTAGAAGGCGATCTGGCGCACGACCGTATTGATCATGTCCTCCACCTTCTGCGCGAGCATCGCCTTGCGCTCGCGCTTATCGGTCGTGCGGTCGAGCATAGAGCGGAAGGTCAGCATCTCGCCGAACACCGAAGCAGTCTCGGCAAGCGTTAGCGGCGTCGAGGCCATTAGTGCGCCCTGCTCGGCGGCCAGGACCTGGTGGACACCATGGCCGAGCTCGTGCGCGAGCGTCATCACGTCGCGCGGCTTGCCTTGATAGTTGAGCAGCACATAGGGATGCGCCGACGGTACGGTCGGATGCGCGAAGGCACCCGGAGCCTTGCCCGGGCGCACCGGCGCGTCGATCCAGTTCTTGTCAAAAAAGCGCTGGGCAATCTCCGCCATGCGCGGGTCGAATTTGCCGTAGGCCGACAGCACCGTCTCGCGCGCGTCGTTCCAGCTGATCGTCGCCTTGGGCGTCTCCGGCAGCGGCGCATTGCGGTCCCAGTGGTTCATCTGCTCCATGCCGAGCCACTTCGCCTTCATCGCGTAGTAGCGGTGCGACAGCTTCGGATAGGCGCTCTTCACCGCCTCCGCCAGCGCGTCGACCACTTCGCGCTCGACGCGATTGGCGAGGTGCCGCGAGTCCGCGATGTCCTGGAAACCGCGCCAGCGGTCGGAGATTTCCTTGTCCTTGGCGAGCGTATTGGTGATCAGCGTGAACAGGCGGATGTTCTCGCGGAAGGTCGTGGCGAGTGCTTCCGCCGCCTCCCGGCGCACCGCCTCGTCCGGGTCCTGCATCCGGTTGAGCGTAGGCTCCAGCGCGAGCTTTTCTCCGCCGATGTCGAAGCGCAGACTGCTCATCGTCTCGTCGAACAGGCGATTGAAGGCGCCACGCCCGGTAATCGACTTTTCGTGGAACAGCTGCTCGATGCGGTCCTCGAGCTGGTACGGCTTGTCCTTGCGCAGATCGACGACCCACGGCTTGTAGTGCGCGAAGGTCGCATCGGCCTCAAACGCGGCATCCACCAGCGCGTCGTCGATCTGGTTAAGCTCGAGCGTGAAGAACAGCAGCTTGGCGCTCGCGTCGGTGAGCTTCTCCTGCACGTCGCCGTAGAACTTGGCGCGGACGGGATCCGAGGTGTCGGCCGTGTAAAGAAGGCCGGCATAGGAGCCAATGCGGCCGAGCAGATCGTCCAGCGCCTCATACTCCTTCAGCGCCTGGCCGAGACCGCCGGAGGCCGCATTCTCGGCCGCTTCCTTCAGCTTGCCCTTCCACCGTGCCTCGAAGGCAGCCGACTCGTCGGCCGCGCGGCGCAGGTCTTCCTCCAACTCCGGCGCGTCGATGCCGGAGTAGAGGTCGGCGAGGTTCCATTCCGGCAGCCCCTCGGTCGCTTCGCTTGTCGCAGCAGCCGAGGTGGAGGGTGCGGCAGCGCCGCGGGCCAGTGAGTAGTCGTTGAGATGCAGCATTCAATCCGCTCGCATGATTCGAATTTTAGTCAGGCCGGCAACCAGCCGTTCACCGGGTTTCTTGAGCCGGTGTTCAGACCTCTGTGCCATGTTGAGCCAACTCGTTCGTTTCAGCCTAGCGATATTCTACGAAAGTTCCATGGCCCGATCCGTATTGATAGTCGATGACGATCCCGTGCAGCGACGGCTCCTCGAAGCTGCCGTTACGAAAGCTGGCTATCAGGCAGTGACAGCGGACAGCGGCGAGGCAGCGCTTGCGGCGTTTGAACGCGGCGCCGACATCGGCGTCGTCATCCTCGACCTCGTCATGCCCGGCATGGATGGTCTCGAGGTCATCAAGCGGATGCGCGAGCGCGACATCGAGCTTCCGGTCATCGTCCAGACCGCCAAGGGCAGCATCGACACAGCGGTGTCGGCAATGCGCGCCGGCGCGTTCGACTTCGTGGTCAAGCCCGCCTCGCCAGAGCGGCTTCAGGTTGCCGTCAGCAACGCATTGAAGGTCGACAGCCTCGGCGGCGAGGCGAAGCGCGCGCGCAAAAGTGCCGCCGGGACGCTGACCTTCAACGACATCGTCACCGGCAGCCCCGCGATGCAGCGAGTGATTTCACTCGCCCGCAAGGCAGCCGGCTCCAACATCCCGATCCTGATCGAAGGCGAATCCGGCTCGGGCAAGGAAGTGATCGCCCGCGCGATCCAGGCCGAAAGCGACCGCCGCTCGAAGGCCTTTGTTACCGTCAACTGCGGCGCGATCCCGGACAACCTGGTCGAGAGCATCCTGTTTGGCCACGAGAAGGGCTCGTTCACCGGCGCGACCGAGAAGCACGTCGGCAAGTTCGTCGAGGCGAACGGCGGCACGCTGTTCTTGGACGAAATCGGCGACCTGCCGCTCGACGTGCAGGTCAAGCTTCTGCGCGCGGTGCAGGAAGGCGAGGTCGATCCCGTTGGCGCGCGCCAAACCGTCAAGGTCGATATCCGCCTCATCTCGGCAACGCACCGCAATCTCATGCAGCGCGTCGAGGAAGGTAAGTTCCGCGAGGACCTGTTCTACCGCCTCAACGTCTTCCCGATCTACGTGCCCCCGCTGCGCGAACGGCGCGAGGACATCCCGGCGCTGGTGCAGCATTTCATTTCGCGCGTTGGCCCCGCTGAGGCGCGTGGGCGCATCACCGGCATCACTCCGGGAGCGCTCTCCATGCTCAAGGCCTATGACTGGCCGGGCAACATCCGCCAGCTGGAGAATGCGATCTTCCGCGCGGTCGTGCTGGCCGAGGGCGAACTGCTGACGGAAAACGAATTTCCGCAGATCAGGGCGCAGGTCGACGGTATCGACGTCTCGGCTTACGAAACGGCCCCTGCCCCCGCGCCGGAAGTCCGTTCTCATGCCCCTGAGGTACGTTCTCCAACCCAGCCACACGCACAACCGGAAGTGGCACCGCAGCCTTCGTCAGATGACGCAGCAGCTGACGCACCCTTCGGCTTCATGCGCATCCTCGACGCCCGCGGCCACCTCAGAACCCTTGAGGAAGTGGAGCATGAGATGGTCCGCCGCGCCATCGACCACTACAACGGTCAGATGAGCGAAGTGGCCCGCCGGCTCGGCATCGGCCGTTCGACGCTCTATCGCAAGTTGAAGGAAATGGGCATTGCACCCGAGGAGGAACGCAGCGAGCGCGTCGCCTGAAAGGGCCGAACTGACGCAGCGCCTGACTGGCTTTTCACCCGTTTAGGGTCTGTTTACCATAACATCGCTTGTGGACGCTCGCCACGATATCGCCACTGTCTGTCCGCAATCATGCTACACTAAGCAGTGATTAACCATTAAGGATGATAGTCGGGCTTAACCATACCGAGCCCGCGATTTTTCCGGGGACCAGTCAACAGCCGATAGGCGACGCGTTTTGAGCATTCTTGACCGACCTGAGGATCTGCGTTCGAACAAGGGGAAATCCCGGCTTAACAAGCTGGGAGGATTGGCGGTCGCCATCCTGATCTCCTTCGGTGCCGTTTCGAACGCCGCTGCAGAGACCCGAACCCTCAAGCTCTTCTTCATTCACACGAAGGAACGAGCGGAGATCACCTTCAAGCGCAACGGGCGCTACGACAAGAAGGGTCTCGAACAGATCAACCGCTTCCTGCGCGACTGGCGTCGAAATGAGCCGGCTCAGATGGATCCCAAGCTCCTGGACCTCGTCTGGGAAGTCTATCAGGCCGTCGGCGCGCGTGATTACATCCACGTCGTATCCGCCTATCGCTCCCCTACCACCAACGCCTCCCTTCGCAGCCGCTCGTCCGGCGTGGCTGAAAACAGCCAGCACATGAAGGGCAAGGCGATGGACTTCTACATTCCGGGCGTGAAGCTCTCGACGCTGCGTGCGGCGGGCTTCAAGGCCCAGGTCGGCGGCGTCGGCTACTATCCGAAGTCCGGTGCACCGTTCGTCCATCTTGATACCGGCAACGTCCGCTCTTGGCCGCGCATGAGCCGCCAGGAACTGATGGCCCTGTTCCCGGACGGCAGGACGCTGCATCTGCCGGCGGACGGCAAGCCGCTGCCCGGCTACCAGCAGGCGCTCGCCGAGTACAAGTCGCGCAAGAAGGCGCCCGCCAATATCCAGCTGGCCAGCACCGACACCGGTTCGTCGCGCGCTTCTGCCGGCTCGGGCAATGGCCTGCTGAGTGCGCTGTTCGGCGGCGGCAACCGCAACAACAACGAGGAGCGCGCTGCTGCTCCGGCCCGCAAGCCGGCTCCGGCCGCTCCGGTCCGCGAGGCCGCCCCGGCCCCGGTCGCAACGCCTGCACCGCAGCAGGAGACGATCATCGCCGCTCTGCCTGAGCGCAACGCCCCGGTTCCGGGTGCTGCTCCGCGTCCGATGCTGGACGTCGGCGCGAAGCCCGCACAGCCGATCGTTCCGGGCATCGCGGTTGGCGCCACGGCCGCTGCGCCTGAGCCGCAGGCCGAAGTCGGCCCGGTTCTCGCCAATGTCCCGGTTCCGACCCGCCGTCCGGAGTACGCACCTGAGGTTCAGGTCGCCGCTGCGTCCGACCTGCCGATTTCGGCAATCGCCGCAGAACGCGCCCCGACGGGTGGCTCGGAGGCAATCGCCGAGATGCTCGCCATGTCCGCAGCCGATGCTCGCGCTGGCGTCGTGATCAGCAACGTCCCGATCCCGACCAGGCGTCCGGCGCTCGACACGGATCAGGTTGCCTCGGTGACGCAGGTAGCCGCGGCTTCGACCGATGGCGACGTGTTCGCGCTGGCTGCCCTGCCCGAGACCCGTTCGGCAGCTCTTGGCCAGCCGGCAGTTGAGATTCCGCCGGCACCGCAGCCGGACGAGCGCATGGCAGCTCTCTCCGAGAAGCCGCGCGTTGCCCCGATTGGCCGCGAGCTTGACTCCGGAGTTCGCACCACTGCCAAGGCGCCGCGTCCGCAGCCGGGCAGCACGAAGCAGAACTCGCAGGCAAAGGTCGTTCCGCTCGACCAGACTCTGGTCCGCTGGGCCTTCCGCCGCGACGTCGACGTCAACTCGGCCGGCGGCACCACCAACGGCGAAGCCTACAATGTCGTCTGGAGCGCTCCGGAGACCGTCTACACCGTTGGCTTCCAGCAGAACCCGGACGTCAATCCCAACCGGTTCACCGGCAAGGCTGTCACCTTCATGTCGGTGGCGCGCTTCCCGACCGAGAAGAACTGACGGAACACCACGCCCCGGAAAACAAAAAGGCAGCGAATTCGCTGCCTTCAGACTGCTGACAAACCTCTGGCTTCGGCCGGAGGTTTTTGATTCAGTGNGGCATGTTGAAGAAACCTGCTCCAGTTCAGACGGCGATCGAGATGGTGACGCTCGAGAGCCTTGTTCCAGCAGATCACCTGCTGCGCAAGATCGACGCGGTGATCGACTT